>DASPUD010000099.1:0-47704 GCA_035623095.1 Pseudolabrys sp. | reverse complement strand
GCCAATCCGATCGCGGCTGAATTATCCGATATGCGGCCAAGCCTCATTCCCGGCCTCGTAATGGCGGCGCAACGCAACGCCGACCGCGGCTTTCCCGACACAGCATTGTTCGAGGTCGGACAAATTTTTGCGGGTGACAGTGCGGAAGAACAGCTCACCGCCGCAGGCGGGTTGCGTCGCGCGCTTGCGAGGCCGACCGGCAGCGGCCGTCACTGGTCGGAAAAGGCGCAACCCGTCGATGCCTTCGACGCCAAGGCAGACGCTTTTGCCGTGCTGGCGGCAGCGGGCGCGCCGATGCAGGCGTTGCAGGTCGTGCCGGGTGGACCGGCCTGGTTTCATCCTGGCCGCAGCGGCACCATCCAGATCGGCCCGCAGAATATTCTGGGCCACTTTGGCGAATTGCATCCGCGGGCCTTGGCCGGGCTGAAAGCCGAGGGGCCGCTGGTCGGCCTCGAGGTCATCTTGGAGAGGATTCCCGAACCGAAGGCGCGGCCAACCCGCGCGAAGCCCTTGCTCGAGATGTCGCCTTTCCAGCCGGTCGAGCGCGATTTTGCGTTCGTAGTCGACAGCGCGGTGAAAGCCGCCGATATCGTGCGGGTAGCACAGAACGTCGACAGGAAACTCATCAGCAACGTGACTGTGTTTGACGTCTATGAAGGCAAAGGCATCGAGCCCGGCAAGAAGTCGATCGCAATCGCGGTCACCATTCAGCCGCGCGAGAAAACCATGACCGATGCCGAGATCGAAGCGCTTTCCGGAAAGATTGTCGCCGAGGTCTCGAAGCGTACCGGTGGCGTGTTGCGGGCTTAACCCGCAGATCGTCTAAGCCCCAACATGGTATCCAAAAGCTTGCCGAATCGGGCATTCGATTGTGCACCACTCGGCGGCGCGGTGCGAACCTTATGGCTAACGATCAGTAATCTCGCACCGCAACCGCCAACGAGCGCGCGCGGTGAACTAAATTGCAATGACTTCTTACTAGCGTTGTTGGCGTGGGGCGGGGAACGAGCAGCCCGCAAAGGGGAATGTCTTACGCGCCAGAAACTGGCGCCGAGAACCGGTCATGAGCTGGATGTTCGACGGGGTTGGGCGCTTTCTCGCCCACTATCTGGAAAAGCCGGTGCAAGGGTACGAGCCCTTTACGCCGACCGATCCCGAAGCTCTGCGGGCGACATTGCAGCCGGGCGACGTGCTGCTGGTCGAAGGCAACAACCACATCTCCGGCATCATCAAATATCTGACCCAATCAACGTGGTCGCACGCCGCGCTTTATGTCGGCCCGATCGGCGACCGCATCACCGCCGACGGCGAACCATTGGTTCTGGTGGAAGCCAACATAGGCCTCGGCGTCGTGGCCGTGCCGCTGTCGAAATATGCCCGCTTCCACACGCGGATCTGCCGGCCAACGCGACTCGATAACGAGGACCGCGCGCGCGTCTGCGCTTATGCGACGGAGCGCATCGGCTTCGACTACGATCTCAAAAACGTCATCGATCTGATGCGGTATCTGTTTCCAATGCCGGTGCCGCAACGCTGGCGCCGCCGAATGATCGCACTGGGCTCCGGTCATCCCACGCGCATCATCTGCTCTGCACTCATCGCGCAGGCCTTCGAAGCCGTGTGCTATCCGATTTTGCCGAAAATAACGCGGATCGAAAGCGAGGCGGCGCGCCAGGAAATCCTGGAGATCCGGCACTCTTCCCTCTATGCGCCGCGCGATTTTGATATTTCCCCCTACTTCGAGGTGGTAAAGCCGACCATTGTGCGCGGCTTCGACTACAAGGCCATGGCCTGGGCCCATCTGCCGGCGTCCGATGCCGACGAGATCGTGACACTCGTTCCGGCGGACGACGACACGCTTTCACCGGTGGCGTAGACGCCGGCCTTGCCCTGCGGCGCCGGCGGGCTTACCTGTCCCGCCATGTTCGAAGCCGCCTTCAATGCCCTCGCGCAGATCTTCGCACCCGCCTTGCGGCGTGTGCTGTTCAAGGCGGTCGGGCTTGCGCTGATTCTGATCGTCTTCATCGGCATCCTAATCCAGCGCGTGCTGGCCGGCTGGGCGGAAACCGGTGCCAATTGGGCCGAACAAACGTCCGGCTTTGCGCCGCACGCGGTGTGGGCCGCGCTTGCCTGGATCCTGTCGATCATGGCTAGCCTCGGCATCATCACCGGCGCCGTTTTTCTGATGCCGGTGGTAACTGCTTTCATCGGCAGCTTCTTTGTCGACGAGATCGCAGATGCGGTGGAGCACGAGCACTATCCGATCGATCCGCCCGGCCGGGCCTTGCCGTTTTTCCTCGCGCTGACCGAAGGCATCAAGGTCGCCGCGCTGGCATTGCTGGTCTACCTGTTCGCCTTGCCGTTCGTGCTTTTCGCCGGGCTTGGCGTGGTCATTTTATTCCTGGCGAATGCCTATCTGCTAAGCCGCGAATATTTCGAGCTGGCCGCCATGCGGTTCCGCCCGCCGTACGAAGCAAAAGCCATGCGCAAGAGCAACGCGATGTACGTTTTCCTAGCGGGCCTGTTTATCGCGCTGTTTGTGTCGATCCCTGTCGTCAACCTGGCGACGCCGATATTTGCCATGGCTTTCATGGTGCATATACACAAGAGACTGTCGGGCGCGCACCGCGAGCTGGTCGAGCCCGCCACACGCAGTCTGAAGCAACGCTAGATTTTTCTTTGCGCGGCGTTCCAGTGTCTTTCCAGGTTTGCAATGAGCGCCGGACTGAAATGGCAGTAGGCCTGCTCGCGGCAATACACCGCCATGTAACGGCGAAAAGTGTCGAGCGGTTCTTCCCAGGCTCGAAACGCCCGCCGATTGCCGGCCGCGCTGACCTGGCCTGAGCTGGTGAACTTCTCAACCACCTGCGCAATAGTCTGCTCCATCTGATCCGGCGGTACGATCAGATCGCAGATTCGGCGTCCTTCCGGGCTATCGCACTCAAATCGCCGGCCCATCATGATCGCCTGCCGCGCAACGCGAGCGCCTACAAATCGCGTCAAACGCAGGTTTGCAGCGCCCGGAATGATGCCTTCCTTACGCGCAGGCAGCGTCATGAAGGCGTCATTGCCCGCGACGACATAGTCCATCGCCAGCAAATACTGGCAGCCACCGCCAATCGCAAAAACGTCAAGGCCGGCAATCCACGGCTTCTCGTGCGTCCCACCATAGATTTCGTCGGGACTTGCACGGCCCGTTGCAACGCCGCGAAACATCTTGTTCACGACGCCCATATCGCGGCGGATGTACCAGAGAAACGGAATCTTGCCACGATAGAGATGGGTAAGATTGATTCCGGCCGAAAAAATCCTGCGGCCTTTATATTTCGGGTGATCGACGAAATCACCGCGCAGCACGCAAATTTCGCTCGCCGGATCGAGGATGGCGATATCGGTGGCAATTTCCGTGTCGCCCAGTGTGTCATCGTCTTCGGCATTGAGAAAACGCGGATTGCTTACGGTGACGATCGCGGCCTTGCCCTGCCGCTCGACCTTCGCCGGCCCGAAATTTATTGCGCCGCTTCTGAGGAATTCGCCGGCCCGTTCGACGGCTTCCGGCCGTGGCAGCAGCATTGACTGACATAGGTGCATGCCGGCATCGGGAACGGCGAGCGCCTGCGCGAGAAAAATCCCCTGGTCGATTTCGACGCCGTCTTTCTCGCTTTGCATGAGCGTGCTTTCGGCATCCAGCTCTTTGCGAGTCGGCGTCAGGCCGGGAACAAGCTTGGCGGCGGCGTAGACAAGATCGTCAACGCGCCGGAAATCGCAGAGATTTTTGGTGAGTTTGCGATAGACGGTTTCCGCATGCGATTTGAGAAAATCCTCTCGGGCAGCGCGGCAGCCGCGAAGGATCGCTTCGGCAGCCTGCTTCTGTTCGGCGCTGCGTTTCGGCTTGCCCGGCAGCTTTGTCAGCAGGTCTGCACCGGCGCGCCAATATTTCGTGGCGGCCGCAACGTCGCGCTTGAAATTGCCGCTGGCGCGGAAGCTGGCTTTTTGCCACGCCGTCACTGACTTGGGAGAAAGGCCGGCGCGTTCAAGATAGCTATTTGAATCAGCGTGACCGGCGAGCTTGGCCTTGCCGTGACTGCTGCCTTCCATACGCACTCTCCCGACGCGCTTTTATTTTATGACAGTCTTGCCCGGCCAGCGGCAAAGATCGTTGATGATGCACTTTTCGCACAAGGGCTTGCGGGCGACACAAGTGTAGCGTCCGTGGAGAATAAGCCAATGGTGCGCATGGCGCTTGTATTGCGCCGGTACTACCTCCTCCAGCTTCATTTCGACCTCGAACGGCGTTTTACCGGTGGCGAGGCCGGTTCGATTTCCGACGCGGAAAATGTGCGTGTCGACTGCGATTGTCGGTTCCCCGAATGCAATATTGAGCACCACATTGGCGGTCTTGCGGCCAACCCCGGGCAGCGCCTCCAGGGCTTCGCGCGAGCGCGGAACCTGACCGCCGTGTTCGGCCAAAAGCTTCTGCGACAGGGCAACGACATTTTTGGCTTTCGTTCGGAACAAACCGATCGTCTTGATCAATTCTCGTACGCGTACCTCGCCGAGCGCGGCCATTTTCTCCGGCGTGTCGGCAAGCGCGAAGAGTGCCGGAGTCGCCTTGTTGACGCCGGCGTCGGTCGCCTGCGCCGATAGAACGACGGCAACCAAAAGCGTGAATGGATTGATGTGGTGCAACTCACCTTTCGGATCCGGATTCGCTTCCTTGAACCGACGGAACGCTTCCTCGATTTCTGCAGGTGTCCATTGCGGCACCGCCCCCGCCGCGGCTTTGGTGTCCGCCGCGGCGCGCTTGCGCGCAGGTTTCACCTTGGCGCGCTTCGGTCTGAGCGCTCTTTTCTTGCGCCCCTTCGCCGACGATCCACTGCCCGGTTTTTTCGCCATGATTTTGGTATACTGAGCGCAATGACCGCCGACAACGCCGACGATCTCGAACCTACCATCTTTTCGGCAACATTGACGCCGCATCGCTCACTCGGCCGCGTAGGTTTTTTCCTTTTGATGCTGCTGTTCGGCGCCGTGAGCTTTATCACCGGCATGTTGTTTCTGGTGATCGGTGCCTGGCCGGTCCTCGGGTTTTTCGGTCTCGACCTGTTGCTGCTGTATTGGGCGTTTCGGTTGAACTATCGCCACGCCAACGCATACGAACAGGTGACCGTAACGTCATCAGAGCTCAGGGTGCGTAAAGTGAGCCATCTCGGACGCTCGCGCGAATGGGTGCTCAACCCGCTCTGGGTCAAGCTGGATAAGATCGAGATAGAAGACTTCGGCATTGATCGGTTATTTTTGGTCTCACGCGGCAGGAAGCTTTCTGTTGCAGCTTTCCTGGGTCCGGACGAAAAGGCGAGCTTTGCCAAGGAACTCGGGCGAGCGCTCAACGAGGCAAAACGCGGTCCCACACGCACGGTATTTGAATAGACAGGAATCGGGTGGTTTGGCGCTCCGCCACGCTCTAGATAGCGGACATGACAATGAGCCTGGCAAAATCAACAGTGATCGACCGCTTCAGCGAGTTCGCACCGCTTTCGACTGCGGCTGCCGACTACGACATCGTCCGCCGCGCCATCGCGCATATACGCGGGAATTGGCGCGCGCAGCCCGAAATCGAAGCCATCGCTGACGCGGCGGGCGTCACGCCGACCGATCTGCATCATCTGTTCCGCCGTTGGTGCGGTCTGACGCCGAAGGCCTTCCTGCAGGCGCTCACGCTCAACTACGCGCGTGAATTGCTGCGTTCCTCGGCAAGCGTGCTCGACACAGCTTACGAAGTCGGCCTGTCAGGGCCCGGCCGCCTGCACGATCTGTTCGTGACGCATGAGGCAATGTCGCCGGGCGAATGGAAAGCCGGCGGCGAAGGTCTTACCATTACTTATGGATTCCATCCCTGCCCGTTCGGCATGGCGCTGGTTATGACCACGCCGCGTGGGCTCGCCGGTCTTGCGCTGGCGGATGCCGGAAAGGAACGCGCGGCGCTTCGCGACATGCGCTCACGCTGGCCGAATGCGCGCTATGTCGAGGATTTCACCGCCACCGCCGCAACGGCGCGGCGGATTTTCGACCCGGCCTTATGGCGTAAGGATCAGCCGCTGCGCGTCGTGTTGATTGGTACCGACTTTGAAGTACGCGTGTGGGAAAAGCTGCTCGATATTCCGATGGGCAATCTCACAACATACTCAGATCTGGCCGCCAAAGCCGGTTCGCCCAAGGCCGCACGGGCCGTCGGCGCCGCAGTGGGAAAAAATCCGATTTGCTTCGTGGTGCCTTGTCACCGCGTCATCGGCAAGGACGGCGATATTACCGGGTATCACTGGGGCATCACCCGCAAGCGGGCGATGCTCGGCTGGGAAGCCGGCATGGCCACGGCGGCCTAGGCCGCGAGATCGAGCTTCGACGCCACCGTTGAATCGGCGTTGAGCCGGTAGATCATCGGCACGCCAGTATCCAGATTGAGCTTGGTGATGCTGTCCGGCGTATGCTTGTCGAGCACCATCGCCAGCGCGCGCAGTGAATTGCCGTGCGCCGAAACAAGCACATGCTCGCCGCGCAATACACGTGGCAGGATTTCCGTCACGTAATACGGCAAAGCCCGCGCCAGCGTATCCTTCAGGCTCTCGCCGCCGGGTGGCGCGACGTCGTAGGAGCGGCGCCAGATGTGCACCTGCTCCTCACCCCATTTCTTGCGCGCCTCGTCCTTATTGAGGCCGACGAGATCGCCATAGTCGCGCTCATTGAGCGCCTGGTCCTTGACCACCGGGATCTTAGTCTGTCCAAGTTCCGTTAGCATCAGGTCAAGCGTGCGCTGCGCACGCTTGAGTGCGGAGGTGAAGGCAATGTCGAATTTGATTCCCTGCGCCTTGAGCTTACGGCCGGCCTCACGCGCTTCCGCGACGCCTTTGTCGGTCAAATCGACATCGCGCCAGCCGGTGAACAGATTTTTCAGGTTCCAGTCACTTTGGCCGTGACGAACCAGCACGAGAAGTCGATCGGTCATTGCAAGCCTCAGAAGTCCTTTAATCCTAGAACATCCATCATCGAATAAAGTCCCGGCTTCTGGTTGCGCGCCCAGAGCGCCGCGTGCAGCGCGCCACGCGCGAAGATCATGCGATCTTCCGCCTTGTGCGTCAGCTCGAGGCGTTCGGCGGGGCCGGCGAAGATCACACTGTGCTCACCGACCACGCTCCCACCTCGCAGCGCCGCAAAACCGATATCGCCAGGATGACGAGTGCCGGTATTGCCGTCGCGGCTACGCACCGAATTTTTGTCAAGCTCGATGCCGCGGCCTTCAGCGGCGGCACGGCCAAGCATGAGGGCGGTGCCGGACGGCGCATCGACCTTCTGGTTATGATGCATTTCCAGAATTTCAATATCGAAGGACTTGTCGAGTGTTTTGGCGACGCGCTTGGTGAGCGCCGTCAAGAGATTGACCCCGAGACTCATATTGCCGGACTTGACGATGACGGCAGTCTTGGCGGCGTCCTTGATCTTTGCTTCGTCGGCCGCAGTCAATCCTGTCGTGCCGATGATATGCACCTTGCCAGCCTTGGCCGCGAGCGACGCGAAGGCGGTAGTCGCCACCGGTGCAGTGAAATCGATGATCCCGTCGGCCTTCGCCAGTAGCGGCGTGGCGTCGCCAACCAGCTTAATGCCGTTCTCGGGTAGTCCGGCAAGTGTACCGGAATCCCAGCCGATCACCGGCGAGCGCGCGTCTTCCAGGGCGCTCGCAAGCGCAAATTCCTTGCTGTCAGCGATCGCCTTGACCAGCGTGCGGCCCATTCGCCCGCCGGCGCCGGCGACCACGAGCCGCATCTCGCCCATGGGTCCAACTCCGCAAACGTGGCGTGGGTATAGCGTGCTGGCCCGTGAAAAGCACTAGAGCCTTCACGGCTGCGGGCCGTCATAGCCCTCGATAACCACTATATCTGCCGTCGAATGCGGCAGCCGCAACTTCATGTTCTCCTGATATTCAGGGGACCGGTAGCAGGCGAGCGCGGTCGCATAGTCGGGAAATTCGATAACCACGTTGCGCGACCGCGCCGAGCCTTCGACGCATTCGAATTTGCCGGCGCGGATCACGTAACGTCCGCCGAATTTCTTGAAGACCGCCTGATTGCCGAGCGCATAGGGCTTGTAGCCCTCATCGCTTCTCACCTCGACGCGGCCGATCCAGTAGCCTTTAGGCATCTCTGTCTCCTCACTGACCCTTCGCTCTTTCAATTTCGGCGACGATTGCATCAGCTGCCGCCTTCGGATCGCCAGCTTCGAGCACCGGCCGGCCAACCACCAAATAGTCGGCGCCAGCCTCAACAGCGCGTGCCGGCGTCATAATCCGCTTCTGGTCGCCGGTGCTGCTGCCGGATGGCCGAATTCCAGGAGTAACAAGCACCATCCCGGGACCGGCGATATTGCGCAATGCCGCGACCTCCTCAGCGGAACAGACCAGTCCATCGATTCCGATATCGCGCGCCTGCGCCGCGCGTGCAGCGGCAAGCTCCTTGACGTTCAACTCGTAACCCGCAGCGGCCAGATCTGCGTCATCGTAGGACGTAAGCACCGTCACGGCGAGAATGCGCAATTTCGAGCCTTGCTTGCCTTCCACCGCCGCTTTCATGGTCTGCGGATAGGCGTGCACGGTCAGGAAAGTCGCGCCAAGCTGCGCGACGCTTTCGACGCCTTTGGCAACTGTGTTGCCGATGTCGTGCAACTTGAGGTCGAGAAAAACCTGTTTGCCGGCCGCGATCAACTGCTGGGCCAGCGGCAACCCGCCGGCAAAAGCCAGCTGATAGCCGATCTTGTAGAACCACACCGAGTCGCCGAGCCGACCGACCATTCCTTCGGCGGCTTTTACCGACGGCACGTCGAGAGCAACGATCAATCGTTCGCGCGCGTCCAACGACACAATCATCCTCCCTGCGCCAGCAGGCGCGCCATTTCAACCAGCCGTTCGAGCTGCGCGCGAAAGATATTAGCGGTATTGACGTCTGCGATGTTATCCATCTCATCGAAGGCAGTATCCGCGCGCTGGATCGCCACCTGTTCGGGGATGACCAGCGCCCCGCAGCCGAGCTCGAGAATCTGCCGCAACGCCATCAGTGAGTGCAGGCCGCCGGCGCGCCCCGGCGAAGCCGAGCTGATGGCAAAGACACGATTTTTGAAGGCGGCGTATGTCGGATCGCCGCGTTCGCGCACGCGCGAGACCCAATCGATGGCGTTCTTGAGCATGGGCGTCACCGACGCGCTGTATTCGGGGCTGGCGATGAACACGCCGTGATGCGCCATGATCATTTGCTTCAGCTTTATCGCGTTGGCCGGCTGGCCTGCACGCGCATCAACATCGGCGTCGTAGATCGGCAACGGATAGTCGGCGAGCGAAATTCGCGTGACATCGACATCCAGCAGCGTCAGTTCTTTGGCTGCCAGTGCCGCCAATTTTACATTGTGCGAACCGGTGCGGGTCGAGCCGGGAAGGACGAGGATTTTGGGGGTGGGCATCAACAGCTCCGCGTACGCGGGCGATGACACCACACCATCAGCGGCCGCGATAGACCCACACGCGTGCCGGCGGCAGGTTCATCCAGATCAATTCGGAGGCTTCCGCCCGTACACCGGATAATTCCTTCGGAATCGGCGGCAGCATTGCGTAAGTGAATTGTACGAAGGGCGCTCCCTCCGCGAGTAACGTCATAGCATCGGAAATCAAACGCAGGCGGGTGCGCAGCGGCTTAGTCACCAACGGAAGCCCTGAGACCACCGCCGCAGCCGGTTCATCCACATAGGTCTCCAGCACACGCTTCAACCGGTATGCATCGCCCTGCACGACAGTCGCCGACGGATAGCGGGCGCGCAGCAGCCGGCAGAAGTCTGGATTGAATTCAACGAGGATCAGGCGCGCCGGATCGACACCCTGGCGGACAAGCGCTTGAGTGACCGGGCCGGTGCCGGGACCAAGCTCAATGACCGGTCCGTTCGACCGAGGATCGACATACCGTGCCATCGCACGCGCGAGCACGCGGCTGGACGGCATGACCGCGCCGGTTGACAGCGGCTTCTCGATCCAGGAACGAATGAACTGCATCTCGTCATCGAGACGCAGACTCTTTTTTTCGACCCGGGCGAATGACTGTGAGGGCATTATGTGAGGTCACGCCTACACGCGGCGGGCCTCGCCGCAACGTTTACGGGTATAGGGACCAAGGCAGGGGGTCAAGATGGCCTACCCCGATTGGCTGCCCCGGCTAGCAAGACCGTCTAGAAACTCTTTGACTCGACTAAAGAAACTGACTGACTCCGGCTGGGTAGCGTCAGACGATAGCTTTTCGAACTCCGCCAGCAATTCGCGCTGGCGTTTTGTGAGGTTTTGCGGCGTTTCCACCGCTACTTGAACGTACATGTCCCCGGTTTGTTTCGCACGAAGCACCGGCATACCTTTTCCAGTGAGGCGGAAACGGCGGCCCGTTTGCGTGCCGCCCGGAACCTTGACCCTCACTTTGCTACCGTCGATGGCCGGCACCTCGAATTCCCCGCCGAGCGCGGCGCTGGCCATTGAAATCGGCACCCGGCAATGCAGGTCAGCGCCATCGCGCTGGAAAAATTCATGCGGCGCCACTTCTAGAAAGATATAGAGGTCTCCAGTAGGGCCGCCGCGCAGTCCGGCCTCACCTTCGCCGGCAAGCCTTATGCGGGTGCCGTCCTCGACGCCGGTCGGGATATTCACTGAAAGCGTACGTTCGCGCATGACGCGACCGCCGCCGCTGCAAACCTTGCAAGGATCGTCAATCACCTGACCGCGGCCATGGCAGGTCGGGCACGTGCGCTCGAGCGTGAAAAAGCCCTGCGCATGGCGGATTTTCCCAGCCCCGCCGCAGGTCGCGCAGGCCTTCGGCTTGGTTCCGGCCTTTGCGCCGCTTCCCGAGCAGGCATCGCACGTCACCGAGGTTGGAATGCGTATTTGCGCGGTCTTGCCGGTGAAAGCTTCTTCAAGCGTGATTTCCATATTGTAGCGCAGGTCGGACCCGCGCTCGCGCCCCGAACTCCGGCCACGGCCGGTGCCCATGCCGAAGATGCCTTCAAAAATATCGGCGAAGGTCGAACCGAAATCGGCGCCGAAGCCGTGCATGCCGCCCATCCCGCCGTGCTCGAAGGCGGCATGGCCGAAGCGGTCATAGGCTGCTCGCTTGTCGCCGTCCTTGAGGACGTCGTAAGCCTCGTTGATTTCCTTGAATTTGTGCTCGCAGTCCTTGTCACCCGGATTCCGATCCGGATGGTGCTGCATGGCGAGCTTGCGAAACGCCGCCTTGAGCTCGACTTCGGTACAGCTGCGACCGACCCCCAGAACTTCATAGTAATCGCGCTTGGACATTCAGCCTTGCCTATATTCGCCGCGCTGCGACAGCCGTACTTGATTCGGCCAGCTGTGGTCCCTGCAAAGATACACCCCCGGGCGACTGCCCGGGGGTGACGTCGTTCACGGTTGGCCTGCGCACGGCTTTTCGCCCTGCGCTCAGGCGGATTTCTTCTTGTCGTCGTCGACCTCGGTGAACTCCGCGTCGACCACGTCTTCCTTTTTCTCGCCGGGAGCTGCGCCGTCACCGCCAGCACCGGGAGCGCCCTGCGCCTCCTGTTGCTGCTTGTACATGGCTTCGCCCAGCTTCATCGAAGCTTGCGCCAAGACATTTGTCTTCGCCTGAATCGCCGAAGCGTCATCGCCCTTAAGCGCTTCCTTCAGATCGGCAATGGCGTTCTCGATCGCGGTACGCTCGCCGTCGCCGACCTTTGATCCATGCTCCGACAGTGCCTTCTCGGTGGAGTGCACCAAAGCCTCGGCATGGTTCTTGGCTTCGACAGCGGCCTTGCGCTTCTTGTCCTCTTCGGCGTGCGATTCCGCATCCTTGACCATCTTTTCGATGTCAGCCTCGGAGAGGCCGCCCGAGGCCTGAATACGGATCTGCTGTTCCTTACCGGTCGCCTTGTCCTTGGCCTGGACGTTGACGATGCCGTTGGCGTCAATGTCGAACGTAACCTCGATTTGCGGTACGCCGCGCGGTGCCGGTGGAATACCGACGAGATCGAACTGGCCGAGCATCTTGTTGTCGGCCGCCATCTCGCGCTCGCCCTGGAAGACGCGGATGGTGACCGCGTTCTGATTGTCCTCGGCAGTCGAGAACACCTGCGACTTCTTGGTCGGGATCGTGGTGTTGCGATCGATGATGCGGGTGAACACACCGCCCAGCGTTTCGATGCCGAGCGACAGTGGCGTGACGTCGAGCAACAGCACGTCCTTGACGTCGCCCTGCAGAACGCCCGCCTGAATGGCGGCGCCGACAGCAACCACTTCGTCAGGGTTGACGCCCTTGTGCGGCTCTTTGCCGAACAACTGCTTCACGACTTCCTGCACCTTTGGCATGCGCGTCATGCCGCCGACCAGCACGACCTCGTTGATCTGCGCGGCCGAGATACCGGCGTCCTTGAGCGCCTGCTTGCAGGGTTGAATTGTCTTCTGGATGAGATCATCAACCAGCGCCTCAAACTTGGCGCGGGTAAGCTTCATCGTCAGGTGCTTGGGTCCGGAAGCGTCCGCCGTGATGAATGGCAGGTTTATTTCAGTTTGCGTCGTTGACGACAGTTCGATCTTAGCCTTCTCGGCCGATTCCTTGAGCCGCTGCAGCGCGAGTTTGTCGCGGCGCAGATCGATGCCCTGTTCCTTCTGGAATTCATCGGCCAGATAATTGACGAGCCGCATGTCGAAGTCTTCACCGCCCAGGAACGTGTCACCGTTCGTGGACTTCACTTCAAACACGCCGTCGCCGATTTCGAGAATTGAAATGTCGAACGTGCCGCCGCCAAGGTCGTAGACCGCGATGGTGCCGGTCTTCTGCTTGTCGAGACCGTAAGCCAGCGCGGCTGCGGTCGGCTCGTTGATGATGCGCAGCACTTCAAGGCCGGCGATCTTGCCGGCATCCTTGGTGGCCTGACGTTGCGCGTCGTTGAAATAGGCCGGAACGGTGATGACGGCCTGCTCGACCTTCTGACCGAGATAGGCCTCAGCCGTCTCCTTCATCTTCTGCAGGATGAAGGCGGAGATCTGCGATGGCGAATAGGTCTTGCTGTCGACCTCGACCCATGCGTCGCCGTTCGAGGCCTTGGTAATCTTGTAAGGGACAAGCTTCTTGTCCTTGTCGACCATCGGGTCGTCGTAGCGCCGGCCGATCAGGCGCTTGACCGCGAAAATGGTTTTTTCCGGATTGGTGACCGCCTGGCGCTTGGCCGGCTGGCCTACGAGACGCTCGCCGTCGTCGCTGAAGGCGACAATCGAAGGCGTTGTACGCATGCCTTCGGCGTTCTCGATGACTTTCGGCGTCTTGCCTTCCATGACGGCGACGCACGAATTGGTGGTGCCGAGGTCGATACCGATGACCTTGCCCATGGTTGTTCCTCTCAATTGCGGCAGGCCGGCCGGGCCTCTTGGCGCCCGAATGGGGACGTCAGCGGCTCATCCGCGGACCCCCCTATCCAGCCCCCTGGATAAGCGATTCGCCGCATTTCTGCGGCTTACTGGCTCATATAGGAGGGCCCCGGGGGCCTGCAAGACAGCCGGTCACGAAATCGCGAGGCCCCAACCGTCAGTTTCCATAAATGGTTATCGGCCCATTGCCGCAGCGGGGCAGGCCGGTTAGGTGACCCCCAGGAAACCCTTCAGGAAAGCCGGCTATCCATGCGCAATCGTTTGTATGCTTACTTTCTTGCGGCCTGGACGGGCCTGCTTGGCTTCACCCCGGCAGTTGCCGGGGAGCTGGTCTTTCCTCCGGGATTACGGATCGGTCTCGAGCCGGCCGGCGACCTCAAGCTCAGCCGCCAGTATCCCGGTTTCGAGGATAGCGATCGCCATGTCATCGTCGCCATCCTTGATCTGCCATCGAGCGCTTATCACGAACTCGAAAACGCAGCCTTCAACAACAGCCAGCGTGACCTCGGGAACGTGAAGCGAGAAAGTTTCCCGTTCGGCAGCGGCATCGGCTTCCTGATCAGCGGGAGCGGCCAGCAAAATGGCGTCCCGGTGCATCGCTGGTCGTTGCTGGCGCAGGCGGTCGGCAGCGCCGTTCAAAACCTCACCATGCTGATCAATGTCGAGGTGCCAGACAGCGCGCAGCCGGTTTATTCGGACGAAGTGATTCGCAAGATGCTGGCAAGTGTTACGTTCCGGCAGGCTCCGATCCAGGAACAGCTCAGCTTGCTGCCATTCAAACTTGGTGAACTGGCCGGCTTTCGCGTGATGCAGGTATTGCCGACGGGTAGCGTCATTCTCGCCGAAGATACGGCCGACAACAGCAGCGGCCAGCCATTCATGATCATTTCTCTCGAACGCGGCGGACCGGCTGAAGCCGGCGACCGCGCAACCTTCGCTCGCGATTTGCTCGCGACTGCGCCCGTGCGCGATCTCACTTTGCAATCGGCTGAACCCATGCGGATCAATGGCCTGCCCGGTTACGAAATCAGGGCGCAGGGCAAAGACCCGACCGGCGCTTCGGTATCGGTGGTGCAATGGTTGCGGTTTGGTGGCGGCGGCTTTTTGCGTGTGATCGGTGTTAGTCCGACAGAAAAATGGAACGAGGCGTTCGCGCGCTTTCGCTCGCTCCGCGACGGCATCGCCACACGCTGAGGCGTTCAACCGTTCGGGGTTGGATTGTCGTTGGCCGAAACTGCTGTTTTGGGCAAAGCCTTGCTGACCGCCACCAGTGCCGGCCGCAAGACCCGATCACCGATCATGTAGCCTGCCTGGATGACCTGTGCGACGTGCCCAGGCGGCTGATCGGACGTCGGCACTTCGTACATGGCCTGATGCACGTTTGGATCAAACTTTTCACCCTGGGGCGAGAATTTTTTGACCCCGTTCTTTTCCAGCATCTTCAGGAGTTCGCGCTCGGTAAGTTCGACACCCTCGATAAAAGCCTTCACTTTGGCATCGGCGGCGTCACGCAATTCAGGCCCGATCGTTTCCAGCGCGCGATGCATATTGTCCGCCACCGCCAACACGTCACGGGCAAAACCCGCAGTGCCATAGACACGTGTGTCGACAATCTCGCGTTCGGTACGCTTGCGCAGATTTTCCATCTCGGCGAGCGTGCGCAACAGCTTGTCCTTGAATTCAGCGGCCTCGCGCCTGGCTTCGGCTACAGGGTCAGCCGCCTCGGGAGCCGAGGCATTATCGGTCTCATCGACTGCTGTTTCGGCCCGGTCGGCGGTGGGGTCCGTCATCGTGCTCAATCCATCCTCGGCAATATCCGGATCCCCGGCATATCAGGGCTGCGGCGGCAAAAATCAAGCTTTTACGGCGTCAGCAGGCGGCTGATCACGCGCGCTGTGTAATCTACCATTGGAATAACCCGGGCATAGTTAAGCCGGGTGGGCCCAATAACGCCAATCACCCCGACGATGCGGCCTTTGCTGTCACGATAGGGCGCAACAATGGTAGAGGAACCGGAAAGCGAGAACAGCTTGTTCTCGGAACCGATGAAAATTCGCACGCCGTCGGCGCGCTCTGCGCGGCCAAGCAGATCGATCACTCCGCGCTTGGTTTCAAGGGCGTCAAAGAGCGACCGCACGCGTTCGAGATCCTCAACCGCGCGAAGGTCTTCCAGGAGGTTGGCGTGACCGCGGACGATCAGCTGGCGATCATCGCTCTCGCCTCCCGACCAGCTGGCGAGACCGGCGGCAATCACTTTCTGGGTCAACTGGTCGAGTTCGGCCTGGCCAGCCGCTACGGCTTTTTCTATCTCGCCACGCAAATCGGCCAGCGTTTTGCCGCGAATGCGGGCATTGAGGAAATTTGCCGCTTCCGTGAGTGAAGAGGTCGGCAACCCAGGCGGGACGTTGAGCACCCGGTTCTCGACCTGCCCGTCCTCCGCAACCATGACCGCGAGCGCGCGTTCTGGCTCCAACCGGACGAACTCAACGTGCTTGAGCCGCACATTATTCTTGGCAGTAAGCACGACGCCCGCCGAACGTGTCAGCCCTGACAGTGTTTGCGAGGCTTCAGTCAGCAAGGTCTCCATCGATTTTGCCGTGTGGCCACCCGCAACTTGCGCCTCGATCGAGCGGCGATCCTGTTCGGTCAGGTCACCGACCTGCATCAACGCATCGACAAAAAAACGCAGGCCGATTTCGGTCGGCAGGCGGCCGGCCGAAGTATGCGGTGCATAAATCAAGCCGAGCTGTTCCAGGTCCGACATCACATTGCGAACCGAGGCCGGCGACAATGTAATCGGCAACAATTTCGACAAGTTGCGCGAACCGACCGGTTCGCCGGTGGCAAGATAACTCTCCACGATTTGTCGAAAGATCTCGCGCGAACGCTCATTGAGCGCCGCCAGACTGACCTGTGTCGCACCAATCGGGATATCGTGTGAGGCCAAGACGTAACTCCTCGAAACCCGGCCAACAATTGACCATTCGGGCGGTCTTGTTCAAGCCGGGCGTATGGTTATGGTGTGCGCCCAATATCCAGGGAGCAAGCCTTATGCGGCCTAGCCGCCGACAGCCTGATGAACTGCGCGCCATATCGCTCGAACGCGGTGTGGTTAAATATGCCGAGGGCTCCTGTTTTGTGAAATTCGGCGATACCCACGTGCTGGTAACCGCCAGCCTTGAAGAGCGGCTGCCACCCTGGCTCAAGGGCCAGGGGCGCGGCTGGGTTACCGCCGAGTATGGCATGCTGCCGCGGGCAACGTCGGAGCGCACACGCCGCGAAGCAAGCGCGGGCAAGCAAGGCGGACGCACCGTAGAGATCCAGCGGCTGATCGGGCGCAGCTTGCGTTCGGTTGTTGACCTGCCGGCGCTTGGCGAACGGCAGATCACCATCGACTGCGACGTCATCCAGGCGGACGGCGGCACGCGCACGGCGTCCATCACCGGCGCATGGGTCGCGCTCGCCGATTGCCTCAACTGGATGAAAGGCCGCGACATGATCAAGGCCAATGTCCTGCGCGACCACATCGCCGCCGTCTCCTGCGGCGTGTGCAAGGGCACGGCGGTGCTCGACCTCGACTACGCGGAGGATTCCGAAGCCGACACCGATGCGAATTTCGTCATGACCGGCTCCGGCAACATAGTGGAAATCCAGGCCACCGCCGAAAAAATCCCGTTTAGCGAAGATCAATTCGTCGTTCTGCTCGCGCTCGCGCGCAAGGGAATCGAGAAGCTGGTGGGTCTGCAAAAGATGGCGGTGATGTGAGCAGAAAACTCACCGGGCCGGTGGTCATCGCCACCCATAACGCGGGCAAGCTCAGGGAAATGCGCGAACTGCTCGCGCCGTATGAAATTGCCACGTCGTCGGCTGGTGAGCTCGGTCTGCCGGAGCCGCCCGAGACCGGAAAGACGTTTGCCGGGAACGCCCGCATCAAAGCGCTCGCTGCGGCGCGCGCAAGCGGCAAGACGGCATTTGCCGACGATTCCGGCCTTGTCGTCGAGGCGCTCGGCGGTGAGCCGGGCGTTAACTCCGCGCGCTGGGCGGGGCCGGACAAGGACTTTCGCGCGGCGATGAATCGCATTCAGTCCCTGCTGGTCGAGCGCGAGGCAAGGACGCCGGACCAAAGGCGTGCACATTTCATTGCGGCGTTGTGCCTCGGCTGGCCCGACGGCCACTTCGAAGAATTCGAAGGCCGCGTGGATGGCGTTGCCGTCTGGCCGCCGCGCGGTGACAAAGGTTTCGGGTATGACCCGCTTTTCCAGCCTGACGGATTTGACCGCACGTTCGGAGAAATGAGCGCCGAGGAAAAACACGGTCTGCCCCCGCAAGGCCGGGGACTTTCGCATCGCGCCCGCGCGTTCGTGAAACTGGCGGAAGCGTGTCTGTCCAAACGCTGAGTTTGTTCCCGATCGTTACAATTTTAATCAACTGTCGCGCCGATCGCGTTTATGCGCTGGCTGCCGCATACTGCGCGCTCTAAGATGCTTAACATGAGCTTAACGACGCCCTTCGCCGTTTATGTGCACTGGCCGTTCTGCCTGTCGAAGTGCCCCTACTGCGATTTCAACAGCCACGTGCGCCAGGGCGGCATCGACGAGGCGCGCTTCGTGCGCGCATATCAAACGGAAATCGCCGCCACCGCCGCGCGGGTGCTTGGTCGTACCGTGTCGAGCATTTTCTTCGGTGGCGGCACGCCATCCTTGATGCAGCCCTCGTCGGTGCAGGCCATCCTCGACAGCATCGGAAAGCACTGGACTATCGCACCGGACGTCGAAGTAACCCTGGAGGCGAATCCCACCAGCGTGGAGGCGACGCGTTTTCGCGGATATCGCTCTGCCGGCGTCAACCGCGTATCGCTTGGCGTGCAATCACTCCATGACTCCGCGTTGAAAGAGCTTGGCCGACTACACACCGCGCAAGAAGCGCTCGCTGCTGTCGCCGTTGCGCGCTCCATTTTCGACCGTTATTCGTTCGATCTGATCTATGCACGGCCGCGTCAAACGACAGACGCCTGGGCAACTGAGCTCAGGCGCGCCATTGCAGAGGCTGCTGAGCATCTGTCGCTCTATCAATTGACCATAGAACCGGACACGCCGTTCTTCGGTCTGCACAAAGCCGGCAAGCTGAAGATTCCGGATGATGATCTTGCGCGCGATCTCTATGACATCACGCAAGCGATTTGCAACGATGCCGGGTTGCCCGCTTATGAGATTTCAAATCACGCCCGGCCCGGCGCGGAGTGCCGGCACAATCTGGTCTACTGGCGCGGCCACGATTACGCCGGCATAGGTCCCGGCGCGCACGGACGCCTCACCATCGATGACCGCCGCCTCGCCACGGAAACCGATAAACGCCCCGAAGCCTGGTTGATGCGCGTGGAAGAAAACGGCACCGGACTGACCGTTACAGAAAAGCTCACGCCAGGCGAAACTGCCGACGAATATCTGCTGATGGGCCTGCGGCTTGCGGAAGGCATCGACCTTGAGCGCTATAGCGCCATCTCCGGCCGCACCCTTGATGCCGGACGCATTGCGATCTTGCGTGAGGAAGGCGCAGTGGAAACCACCGCCGATGGCCGGTTGCGCGTGACGCAAAGCGGTTTCCCGCTGCTCGACGCAGTGGTTGCGGATCTTGCCGCCTGACGTCAGGTGCCCGACTGGAACGAACGCGGAGCAGGACTGATCACTTGTCCGCCGGCGGGCGCGACGCGCAACACGGCGAGCCCGCGTTCGTTCGTGCCCTCGGGACGGAAGCGGAAAACGCCGTCGATTCCGGCAAACCCGGATGGATTGGTCAGTACCGTTTCGCTGAAGCGCTGTAGCCCTTGTGTTTTCACAAGCGCAGCGACCAGCGCCACCGCATCATAGGCGAGCGTCGCCGTGCGCACTGGGTCCTGCCCGTAACGGCTACGATAGCGCGCGGAAAAATTGCGGAAGCCGGCTGACTCGGGCGCCGCGTACCAGCCTCCATCGAGTGCTGGCGTCGAGAAGATGCGCGGGTCATCCCAGAGGCCGGTGCCGAGCAACTGCACCCGCTTGAGGTTCACGCCACTGGCGGAGAGCGCCTGCACCACTTGCGGCACCGCGTCGGCGCCGTCTGGAATGAAGATACTGTCGGCCTGATTTGCCGCCTGCGCCACACGGCGCACCGCCTCGTTCATCTGGTTTGCATCGATCGGGTATTTTTCCAGCGCTACCACACGGCCGCCGCGGCGGGCGACTTCCTGCTGAAAGGCGGCTTCCACGACCGCGCCGTAGGCGTTGTCCGGCAGCAATGCAGCATACGAGCGCTTGCCGCGGGACGCGGCGAATTCGACGATTCGTCTTACGTCGGTTTCCGGCAGGAAGCTGAGCAGATAGACCCCGCGCGCCGCTACGCTGGCGTCCGTGGAAAACGCAATCACCGGAATGTTGCGAGCGCGGGCCACCTGCCCGACTGCACTAACCGACTGCGCGAATAGTGGACCGACAATGATTTCCGCGCCTTCGGACATTGCCTGCTGGGCGGCCGCTTGCGCGCCTTGCGGCGTGCCGCCGTCATCCTTTACCAGCAGCTGCACGTTGGGATTCTTGAATTCCGCGAGCGCCATTTCGGCGGCGTTGCGCATTGATTGCGCCGCAACTCCCGCGTTACCTTGTGCGGATATTGGCAAGACCAGAGCGACGCGAACCTGGCCCTCGCCGACGGGCTCGACGGCCGCCTGAGTTGTTGACTGCAGAGGGATATCATTTCCAGCAAACTGACCGCCGGCACAGGCCGCAAGCGCCATCGCTGTTGCGCCAACGGACAGGAGGATGCGCGCATGATTCCAAGCGCGCACCGATGCCCCCTCCTCACGCAACCGATCCGACATGGTCGCTCCCCATGCGACAGCTTTGTGTCAGTCGTAACCGGTATCGGCAGATTTGTCGCGCAAAAGTTAAGGTAATGAAAAAACGCCGGAATCTATGACCAATGACGTTCCGCGAGTCGCCGTCTAGAGTGTGAATTATGGCAGACGATAACAAAGATCGGCCGCGCCGTTACTCGCCGTTCGGCAATACGATCGAGGCCGCCAACGCCGCGCCCGGACTCTATCTCGTCGCGACTCCAATCGGGAACCTGGGTGACGTCACCTTGCGCGCACTGGAACTTTTGGCGGGCGTTGACGTGATCGCCTGCGAAGATACCCGCATTACTCGCAAGCTGACCGAGCGTTACGGCATTGCGACGCCGATGACGCCTTATCACGAGCACAACGCCGCCGAGGCACGGCCTAAGCTGCTTGCCCGCCTCGCCGATGGCCAAGCCGTGGCGCTTGTTTCAGACGCGGGTACGCCGCTGATTTCCGACCCCGGGTACAAATTGGTGCGCGCCGCTTGCGCGGCTGGTCACGCAGTAACCGCGATACCAGGCGCGTCAGCCGTGTTGGCCGGACTGTCGGTTGCGGCGCTGCCGACTGATCGTTTCTTTTTCGAGGGCTTCCTGCCGCCGAAACAGGTCGCTCGGCAAAAGCGCATTGCTGCTCTCGCAGGAATTCCGGCGACGCTGGTATTTTTCGAGAGCGGACCGCGCGTCGCGGCAACGCTGTCCGATCTTGCTGCTGCCTTGGGACCGCGCATGGCGGCAGTCTGCCGCGAACTCACCAAACTGCACGAAGAGACAAAGCGCGCCGATCTCGCCTCGCTGGCGCAGGAATATGCCGGCGGCGCGGAAAGACGCGGGGAGTTTGTGATCGTGGTCGGCCCACCCAACAACGACAATGAAAAAGGATCGGACGATCTTGACGAGTTGCTCCGCCACGCATTCACGCGGGCTTCGGTCAAGGATGCCGTCGCGGAAGTCGCTCACGCCACGGGCCGCCCGCGCCGCGAGATCTACCAGCGAGCTCTTAGTCTCGCGAAAGCAGCCAATGATGATGACGATAAATGATCGCCGTCCGCGCCCGCTGAAACCTGCGCCGAAGCCCGAGCGGCAAGCGGCGTTTCGTGCCGGTCTATCGGCCGAGAGCCGTGCCGCCATTCTTTTGGTCGCCAAAGAATTCCGCATTCTTGCGCGGCGCTGGCGAAGTCCACTCGGCGAGATCGATATCGTCGCGCGGCGTCGTCAGCTTCTGGTGTTCGCAGAAGTTAAGGCGCGCGCCAGCCTCGATGAAGCTGCGGAATCCGTCAATGAACGGTAGCGCCGGCGAATTGCGGCCGCTGCGGATGTCTGGCTGGCGGCAAATCCGGACGCAACGATCCGCGACATCCGCTTCGATGCAATCCTGGTGGCTCCGGGAAAATGCCGCGGCACATTCCGGCTGCATTCGAAATTTGAAAATCAGGCGCTCAGCCGCTGGAAGAAGTGGTCGACCTGGGAGCGGATGCGATTTGCGACACTGCCGAGATCGTCGGCGACCACTTTTACCGTGGCTGCGCTCGCGCGTGTGTCCTGGGTGGCCGCGCCCATCAGATTGACTTCATTTGCAGTTTCAACGGTGCGTTTGGCGGCGATTTCCACACCACGGGCGATTTCCTGAGTGGCAGCCCCCTGCTCGGTAACCGCGGCAGCGATGGCGCCGCTGATGTTTCCGATCTCGCGGATCGTGTGCTCAATGCCGGTAATCGCCTCGATCGACCGCTGGGTTGCGCGTTGCATGCCGGCAATCTGCGCGCCGATTTCCTCCGTGGCGCGGCTGGTCTGCCCGGCGAGCGCCTTCACTTCGCCGGCGACCACGGCAAATCCACGGCCGGCCTCGCCGGCGCGCGCGGCTTCGATGGTGGCGTTGAGCGCCAGCAGATTGGTTTGCTCGGCAATGTCGGTGATGAGTTTGACGACATCGCCGATTCGGGCGGCGGCCTCGTCAAGTTCCTTGACCGCGATATTCGTCGACTCGACCTCGTTCACCGCCTTGGTCGCAATCGCATTGGACTGCGCGACCTGTCGATCAATCTCGTTGACGGAGGCCGACAGTTCGTCCGCCGCCGAGGCAATATCGCGCACGTTGGAAGATGCTTCCGCCGAGGCCTCTTCCGCACGCGACGTTTTGCTCGAGGCGTTGTCGGCCGCGGCAGCGAGTTGCGTTGATGCAGACAGCATCTCATCGGAAATGCGTCCGAGCTCGGCGAGCGTCGCTTCTACTTTGGCGGAGAAGTCCGAGATCTCATTCGACATCTGCTCCTGGCGCCGCGCTCGCAGGTTGGCGTCGTTGAGCACTGTACGATTGAGATCTTCATTGGTCCGCATCGCGTTCTGGAATACGGTGATCGAACGCGCCAATGCGCCGATTTCATCGCTGCGATCGCTGAACGGAATGGCAATCGACGCATTGCCGCCGGCAACCGCCTGGGTGACGTTTGTGATGGCGGTGATCGGTTTGGCAACGCTGCGCGCGATGATGGCCGCGCCAGCAACGGCAAGGGCCAACGCAAGGCAAGCGAGCACACTCAACATCAGGGCGGTGCTGTCGATGCCTTCGTCTATCCGGGTGTAAATCTGGCTGGCTGTATCGCTGTAGTGCTGGCTCAGGGTCGCCAGATCCTTGCTCAGCTCGGTCCGCACCTGTTCAGGTTTGTTCTTGTCCGCCCACTCGCGCGCGGCCTGCGCGCCTGACTTCTTTGCAATGGGTGCGAGCGCGTACAGGGAATCCTGGTAGCCGTTGATGCGAACCGCGAAATTGCTGAATGCAAGTGCATCGCTGTTGCGCACGCTGCGCTGCCAATCACCGATCACCCCGCTGATCTGATCCGTGACCTTGGTAAGCGAGTCGGCATACTTGGCGGCTTGGGCATTGTCCTCCGACATAAAGATGCCGCGCAAATCCATGACCGAGGCGTAGATCAGCCCATTTATGCGTTCGACATTCCAGCTGCCGGCATTTGCGGATTCAAAATCGTCGGTGAGCGCCGCATGGTAGCGCGCGTTCGACACCGCAGCCATTGACAGGGCTATGGTAGCGGCGGCCATCAATGCGAAAATCGCGTAGAGCCTGGCGGCTATCGAAAGCTTTGGCAAATTCACCAGTAGGGGCCCCCGCCCGTGCAACAAAGGTCTGGAAGCGGGTATAGTGCTGATAATTTGTTAACGCTTTATTCGCCTATAGGTAGTCATGAGCCTCAAAATCGCGGTGCAAATGGATCCGATCCAGCGGATCAATATCAAGGGTGACTCAACTTTCGCACTACTTCTGGAGGCCCAAAAACGCGGCCATCACCTCTCATATTACACCCCTGACCGGCTGGCTCTGCTCAACGGCCGGGTGTTTGCACACGTTGAAAATCTGAGTGTCCGTGACAAGGCCGGTGATCACTTTACTTTGGGTGCGCCGAAGCGTGTGGAGGTATCTGAATTTGATGTGGTGCTCCTGCGGCAGGACCCGCCTTTCGATCTTGCCTATGTCACCACGACGCATCTGCTCGAACGCATACACCCCGGGACCCTGGTCGTTAACGATCCAGCGCAGGTGCGTAATGCGCCGGAGAAAGTTTTCGTCACGGAGTTTCCCGATCTGATGCCGCCCACGCTGGTCTCGCGCGATCTCGCCGAGATCAAGGCATTCCGCAGCGAACACGGCGATATCGTGATGAAGCCGCTCTACGGCAAAGGCGGCGAAGCCGTATTTCGCCTCGCCCGCGAGGACCTCAATTTTGGCTCTTTGTACGATCTGTTCGCGACCACGTTCCGTGAGCAATGGGTGGTGCAGAAATTCCTGCCAAACATAAAGCAAGGCGACAAGCGGATCATTCTGGTTGACGGCGAATATGCCGGCGCGATCAACCGGATTCCTGCAGCGGATGATTTGCGGTCCAATATGGTGCGTGGCGGAGTGCCGGCGGCAACGGAGCTGACAAACCGCGAAGCTGAAATCTGCAAGCGCATCGGTCCGGCGCTGCGCGGGCGTGGTCTGTTATTTGTCGGCATCGACGTGATCGACGGCTATCTCACCGAGATCAACGTCACGTCGCCTACCGGAATTCGCGCGATCAAGGACCTTGGCGGTCCCGATATTGCGGCGATGATCTGGGACAAGATCGAGGCGAAGCGGAAGACACGGTAATAATATGACCGTTTCTCTTACGATCGCCACTACCGACTATGATCACTTTCGCGATTTCCGGCTCGGGCTGGTGCGCGCGGAAGGCATCGAGGCAAATTGGCTCACCCTCGGGCATCACGAGATTTTCTCGCGCTTCACCTTTAATCGAGAGTGGGATGTTTCCGAGCTGTCCTTCGCTAAATTTGCCGCACAGGTCACGCGCAAGGATTCCGACATCATCGGCCTGCCGGTTTATGCTTCGCGCCTGTTTCGCTTTGCGTCTTTCTATGTGAACCGCAAGGCGGGCATCAAAACCGCCAAGGATCTGCACGGCAAACGTATCGGCGTACCGGAATGGGCGCACACCGCTGCTGTCTATATGCGCGGCTGGCTGATGCATGAGGGCGGTGTGCCGCTTTCCGAGATCGATTGGGTGCAGGCTGGCACCAACGAGGCGGGCCGTATCGAAAAGGTCGAGCTGTCGCTGCCAAAAGGCGTGCGGCTTACCAGCATGCCGGAAAAAACGCTGAGCGGCATGATTGCGGCGGGCGAGCTTGATTGCGTCATCATCGCCCGTGCACCGAACTCATTTCGCGAGGAGCATCCGGATGTGGTGCGCCTTTTCCCCGACTACGAGGCCATAGAACAACGTTACTACGAGCAGACGCGCGTCTACCCGATTATGCACGTGATGGCGCTGCGCAAGTCACTCCTCGAAGGCCAGTCCTGGATCGCGCGCAATCTGTTAAACGCCTTCGAGGAATCGAAACGCCGCAGCCTTGAGCGCATTCTTGATCCTGCGGTATCGCGTTATCCGATCCCGTGGCTGACCAACTACGCCGTGCGCATGCAGCAGATTTTCGGTGCTGATCCATTTCCCTATGGCATCGAGGCAAATCGACCGACACTCGAACTGTTTTTGCGCTACGCGCACGAACAAGGCATTGCGCACCGCCTCGCAAAGCCCGAGGAGATTTTTCCGACTGGCATCATGGCATCGGTGAAAGTTTGACTATTTTGCCAGCTTGAGCGCTTCGGCACGAATTTCCGGTGCGGTGATTTTGCCAAGATCGACCGGTGTCTTCAGATTGCCGGCCTTCACCAGCTCATTTTGCAGCCAGTCCAGCTTGACGAGCGGCAAAGTGATTTCCGGATCGATTGCGCGTTGCTTGAGGGTATCGTCAAAAGCATAAGCCGGCCGCGGATCGTCCGGTTTGGCGTGGATGCTGTCCTGCGTCAGTCTGATTGTGTCGTCACGATGAGTAACGGCGAATCTCAATGCATCAACCTCAGCAGCGACAAAATTGATCGCGTCGGCGCGCCGCTCTGAAATTGTCTTGCCTGTGATCGTCAGGCATAGCCGCACATAGTTCGGCAACGCTTCGTGGCCCGTGACCAGCATTTTCAGGTCTTTCGGCGCTACCGCCATGAATTCGCTGGCGACAATGCCGGCATCGGCCACACCCGCCGTCAACGCTTTGAAACGATCAAGATCGCCGCCAAGATTCGCAAATCGCACTTCGGACGCCGCAATCTTGTGCTGCTCGAGGATCGCGTTGATCAGCAGATTGGGCAGCGAACCGGGCGCGGCGACCGCAATGGTCTTGCCCTTGAGGTCTTCCACTTTGCTGATGGTCGATTTCACCATCAGCCCGTGCGGCACACCGGGCCAATCGCATCCGATGATCCTGACGTCGGCGCCGCGCGCCCCGGCAAGAATGGTCGCGCCCGGACTTGATTCAATGCTGTCGAGTTCGCCCGCCAGCAATGCCTTGTGCGCGGTCGCGCCATTCTTCAATGGCACAATCTCCAGCTTCAGGCCGCGTTTGGAGGCGAAGTCGCTCTGACCGACCATCAGCATGAAACCGGCATCGCCCTTCGGCTCGATCACTCCATGCTTCCACGGCTTGAGTTCCTGCGCCGAGGCGGCCACCGCCAGCATGGTCAGCACAAGTGTGGAGGCGAAAAAACGCTTGGGGGGCATTGTGAAAATCATTCAGGCCCTTTGTATCTGTTGCTGTCGGCGCAATCCCCTATTTAGAGGACGCAGCCCCGCAATCTAGCAATCTAGGTTCAAGGTGATGAATAGACCAACCGCATGGTCCAGCGCGTAGCCACGGTGGCCTTCGAGGGTATTGAGGCCCGCGCAGTCGACGTGCAGGTGCAGGTCGCGCCGGGCTTGCCCGCTTTCAACCACGTTGACTGTCAATAAATGCCTCGATGCGCCTGTCGGCACGCGGCTACCATCGCGTATTGCGTGTCGCGCGCACGCTCGCCGACCTCGACGCTGCGGAGCGCATCGGCCGCGTGCATCTTGCGGAAGCTTTGTCTTATCGCGCTCTTGCTGACGACGTGCGCGGCGTGAGCGCTGAATCCCGCTCGTTAACTTCGCATTTACCATGTTCGCGCGAACGGCCGCCGAACAGCCAAGCCGGAATAAAGTTGCAAGATTCGGGGCGCCAAATGGCCATTATCGAGGGCACCGGCGCGTGCGGCCACGTCGGGCCAGACGACCCTGGATCCCATGCAAGCCAACTCACAATCGTCGGGCGAACCTGCCAAAACAGAGCGACGCGGTCTGGCGGCGATACTGCGCTTCACGGCTCCTTTGGCCGGCGCGGCCATCGCAGTGGCCGCCGGTTTTATCGCCGGCGTGCGAATACAAAGTGCGACTGCTGATCCCGTAAGTTACGCCGTCGGCGCCGGCGCTTTGCTCATTGCGATTTGGGCCGGCACCGCATTCTTCGCAACTCAGCGGCGCACAACTGCGACCATGCGTGCAATGGAAACGCGCATTGAAGAGCTATCCGACCGCAACTGGGAGCTTCGTGAGGCGGAAGAGCGGGCACGCAGTCTGCTGGCAGCACACGGTGACATCATCGTCCGCCGCGATAATTCCGGACTCATCACTTATGCAAACGACGCCTTCTGCAAACTTGCGGGCAAACCGCGCGAGGCGCTGGTCGGCAGCATGATCGAGCTCCCCGTTGTCGAGCGTGGCGAAGTGATGGTGCAGGCGGATGGCACCCGCGTGCATGACCAGAAGATCACCTGCGGCGATGGTGCACGCTGGATCGCCTGGCGGGAAGTCGCTGTGCGTGGAGAAAACGTCACCGAGGTGCAGAGCGTCGGCCGTGATGTCACCAGCCGCGTCGAAGCCGAACATGCCCTCAGCGCCGCGCGCGATCAGGCGGAAACCGCCAACCGTGCCAAGTCGCGGTTTCTGGCGACGGTCAGCCATGAAATTCGCACGCCGCTCAATGGCATGCTCGGCATGGCCAGTCTGTTGCTCGACACTCCACTGACACCTGAGCAACTCACGTACGCTAAGGCGGCGAAAACCTCCGGCGAGACGTTATTGTCGCTGATCGAGGAGATTCTTGATTTTTCCAAGATCGAAGCCGGCAAACTGGATCTTGAAGCACGACCGTTCGTGCTCGCGGCGATGGTCGAGGAGACAGTCGAGCTGATGGCGCCGCGCGCACAGGCAAAAGAAATCGAGATCGCCTCTTACGTCGATGAGCGCCTGCCTGCGCAGGTGGTGGGCGATGTTGCACGATTACGGCAGGTTCTGCTCAATCTCGTCGGCAACGCCATCAAATTCACCGAGAAGGGTGGGGTCGCAGTCATCGTCGAACCTGACGGGCACGCCGATGAAATTTATTTCGAAGTGCGTGACACCGGCATTGGATTGAAACCCGAAGATCGGGCGCGCATCTTTCTGGACTTCGAGCAGGCCGACGGTTCTTCCACGCGGAAATTTGCCGGCACCGGTTTGGGACTCGCGATTTCCAGACGCATCGTCGAACGCATGGATGGACGCATTGCAGTGACGAGCAGCGAGGGTGTCGGCTCGACCTTCAGCTTCAGCTTGCCGTTACCAGTAGCGCCGGATGCATGCGACACAAACTTTGTCGCGCCAGATCTTAAGCACACTGCCGTCATGGTTGTCGCGGCAGCGGAAGTTGAGGCAACGCTCGTGGCGCGACGGCTCGGCCGCTGGGGCGCAAAAACCTGCACCGCCATCGATGAACGGATTGCCCTGGCGCTGCTGCCCGAGCGGCCATGGGACGCGCTGCTGATCGACTACCCGCTCACGTCAGCGATCACCAAGAACGTCGATTTCGCCAAACTCGGCGTGCGGCACCGCATTGCATTGATCCGGCCAACTGAACGGCACGAATTGCCGGCGCTTAAAGCGGCCGGATTCACCGGCTACCTTGTCAAACCGGTACGCGCCGCATCGCTCGCGGCGCGGCTCACATCGGACGATGCTTTCGAGCATTCGCCGACGGAGGTGGCCGCCGAAATGGTGGAATCATCGTCACTCAACGACAAAGGACTCTCAATCCTGGTGGCCGAAGACAACGAGATAAACGCTTTGCTGGCGCGCGCGCTGCTTTCTCGTCTCGGTCATCGTCCAACCATCGCCACGAACGGCGAAGCAGCCGTCGAATCCTGGCTGGCGGCACGCGCCGCTGGCAGCCCTTATGATCTTGTCCTGATGGATTTGCAGATGCCGGGCATGGATGGGCTGGAAGCCGCGCGCCGCATTCGTGCCGCCGAAGACCAAGCGGACGGCAAACGCACACCGATGCTCGCCCTTACCGCCAATGCCCAAAGCGAAGACCGCGAGGCCGCACTTGCCGCAGGCCTAGACGGTTTGCTGGTAAAACCGCTCGACCGCGAACGGCTCCGTGAAGTGTTGGATGCTGCTTCCCGAGCATTGACCGACCCGCTTGCGGCCTAACGCAAGGTTACCCAGATTGTCATAATTGTGTGGTCGGCCCTCTGTAGGGGATGACCGCAAAACAAATAGGTGCTGATTCGGCGGCCTAGAAACCCGCACAACCGGATTGCGTTCGGACGAAAAGGACCTTGATGACCAGCCGCGCCGCACTCCAGACACCGCGCAGCTTGTTCGAGCGGTTCCGCCCGGCGCCTGCCGCGCCTGGGCTACCCGGTCTGATTTCATCGCTACAGGCCTATGGCGGGTTGCAAGCCTGGGCGGCGCGCGCACACCGGCCCTCGCAAAGTCTCGGCCGCATCGGTACGCTCGAAGTGCGGCTGGCGCAAACTGCTGCCGAAGTGCGGCAAGCGCAGAAACTTCGCTATCGCGTGTTTTACCAGGAAGGTTCGGCTATTCCCAATCCTGGCCGGTTGTTCGCGCGCCGCGACATCGATGCCTACGATGCGATTTGCGATCACCTTCTGGTCGTCGACCATGCTACGCCCGATCGCAGCGCATTGAACCGGCCGAGTGTGGTCGGCACATACCGTCTGCTGCGGCAGCCCTTAGCCGAAGAATATGGCGGCTTCTACACTGCTGGCGAATTCGACATCAGCGCGTTGATTGCGCGGCACGGCCAACTGCAATTTCTTGAGCTTGGCCGTTCGTGTGTGCTCGCGCCCTACCGCAATAAGCGTACCGTCGAACTGCTCTGGTATGGCATCCATGCCTATATCCTCCAGAACGGTTGCGACGTCATGTTCGGGTGCGCGAGCCTTGATGGCACCGATCCCAAGCGACTTGCGCTGCCGCTGTCTTTCCTCCGCCACTACGCGCCGGCGCCGGAACCATGGCAGGCCCGCGCGTTGCCCCGGCGTTACGTCGAGATGAACCGGATGTCGAAAGAGTCGATTGATCCGAAAGAAGCGCTGCGCGCTCTGCCCCCGCTCATCAAGGGTTACTTGCGTCTCGGCGCGTATATCGGGGATGGCGCGGTGATCGATTATGAATTCGGCACGACCGACGTGCTGATCGTGCTGCCCGTTTCAGCAATCAAGCAACGCTATCTTGAGCATTTTGATGTGAGCCGCCGCGCGGCGTGATGTAAAGCGCGCGCTAAAGCTTGCGCAGCGATACTTCTTCTACCAGGTGACTTTCGCTTTTTTTCAAAATGAGATCCGCGCGCAGGCGCGTGGGTAAAATATTTTCGTGCAAGTTCACCAGATTGATACGCGACCAGATTGACGACGCCGTTGCAACCGCTTCCTTGTCCGACAAACTCGAATAGCGATGAAAATATGATTTCGGATCACGGAATGCCGTTCCGCGCAAAGTCAAAAACCGGTCCACGTACCAAGACTTGAGAACGTCTTCGTCGGCATCAAGATAGACCGAGAAATCGAAAAAGTCGGAGACGAACGGAATCGCCTTGCCGTCTTTCGGCAGGCGGCCGGTCTGAAGAACGTTCAATCCCTCAACGATGAGGATGTCCGGCCTGTCGACCTCAATCGACTGGTTCGGCATGACGTCGTAGATGAGATGCGAATAAATCGGCGCGCGCGCCGGGCGGCGTCCGGCCTTGACGTCGGAGAGAAACCGCAGCAACGCCGGCAGATCGTAGCTTTCAGGAAAACCCTTCTTTTCCATCAGGCCTTCGCGTTCCAGGACCGCGTTGGGAAAAAGAAATCCGTCGGTGGTTATGAGGTCGACCTTTGGCACATTCGGCCATCGCGCCAGCAAGGCCTGCAGCACGCGAGCGGTCGTCGATTTGCCCACCGCAACCGAACCCGCGACGCCGATTATGTAAGGCATCTTCTGGTCTTCAGTGCCGAGGAAGCGCTCCTGTGCGCGGAACAGACGCTGTGTCGCAGCCACGTACATCGACAGCAGCCGCGACAGTGGCAGATAAATTTCCTCGACTTCCTTTATGTCGAGGCGGTCGTGCAGGGAGCGCAGGCGCGTGATCTCCTCCGACGACAGTGTCATCGGAGTGTCTTCGCGCAGTGCGGCCCATTCGGCGCGGGAGAACGCGCGATAGGGCGACAGATTTTCTTCGGTCCGCTGTTCCATCATCGCGATCGGCGGCTCATCCCTTAGTCGAGCGCGAGGCTTTTTCCTCGTGCCCAGTTTGTGCCGTACGCTTTTCGAGCGCGGCCTCAACTTCGGCAAGTGAAACACCGCGCGCTTCGAGCAGCACCAGCAGATGATAGAGAAGATCGGCCGTCTCGGCGATCAGCCGCCCTTTATCTTCCTGCACCGCGGCGAGGCCCGCCTCGATGGCCTCCTCACCCAGCTTCTTGGCGCAGTGGGCGACGCCCTTGTCGAGCAGTGCGCGGGTATAGGAATCCGCGGCGCTCGCCTTGGCGCGCTCGTGCACCCGCCTTTCCAGATCAGCGAGGGTGAATTTGCTCATGAACGCCTCTTTGGGCGGCTCAATAGCATTGTTGCGCTCAGGGATCGAGCCGCATCGGCAGGCCCGCTTTCGCCATATGGACCTTGGCCTCGCGTACACTGTGCTCGCCGAAGTGGAAGATTGAAGCCGCCAATACCGCCGTGGCGTGACCATCCCGGATGCCCTCGACCATGTGGTCCAACGTGCCGACGCCGCCCGAAGCGATCACCGGCACGGTGATGGCGTCGGCGATCGCGCGGGTGAGCGGGATATCGTAACCCTTTTTGGTTCCGTCGCGATCCATCGAAGTCAGCAGGATTTCTCCGGCGCCCAGCGCCACCACTTCCTTTGCGTAGGCCACCACATCAAGTCCGGTCGGGTTGCGGCCACCGTGGGTGAATATCTCCCAGCGGTCTTTCTCCCCCGGCTTCGAGACCTTTTTTGCGTCGATTGCCACAACAATGCATTGGTCGCCAAATTTTTCCGCGGCTTCCTTGACAAAAGCGCGCCGCCCTACAACCGCAGTGTTGATCGATACTTTATCGGCACCGCAAGCGAGCAGCTTGCGGATGTCTTCGATCGTCCGCACGCCGCCACCGACCGTCAGCGGCATGAAGCAGGCCTCCGCCGTGCGTGTGACCACGTCGTAGATCGTATCCCGGTTCTCGTGGCTGGCGGTGATGTCGAGGAAACAAAGCTCATCGGCCCCAGCCAGATCGTAAGCGATCGCAGCCTCCACCGGATCGCCGGCATCACGCAGATTGACAAAATTGACGCCCTTGACCACGCGGCCGTCCTTGACGTCGAGGCAGGGGATGACGCGAACCTTGAACATGGCTTAGGCCGCCGTTCTCGACGCTCGGATCAGCTTGAGCGCCTCGGCCGCATCCAATTGACCGTTGTAAAGCGCACGGCCGACAATGGCGCCGGCGAGTTTCTTCGCGCGCGGCTCCAGCAGCGCTCTGATGTCTCCGATCGAAGCAAGGCCACCGGACGCGATCACCGGGATGGAAACTGCATCGGCGAACGCGATGGTCGCGTCGAGATTAAGTCCGCCGAGCATGCCATCACGCGCGATATCGGTAAAAACGATTGCGGCAACACCAACATCCTGAAAGCGCCGGGCAATTTCCAGCACAGACAACTGCGAGGTCTGCGCCCAGCCTTCGACCGCGACCATGCCGTCACGCGCATCAAGCCCAACCGCGATTTGGCCGGGATAGTCACGGGCCGCCTGCTTGACGAACGGCGGGTCGCGCACCGCTGCGGTACCGATGATCACGCGGGCCACGCCTTTCTCGAGCCAAGCCTCGACCGTTGCCGTATCACGTATGCCGCCACCGACCTGCACGGGAATGGTTATCGATTCCAGAATGCGATCGACCGCAGACGCATTGACGGGTTTGCCGGCAAACGCGCCGTCGAGATCCACAATGTGCAGATACTCGAAACCCTGTTGCTCGAACGCACGGGCCTGCGCGGCAGGGTCGCTGTGAAACACAGTCGCTCGGGCCATATCGCCCTGCTCCAGCCGCACGACAAGACCGTCCTTGAGGTCGATGGCGGGAAACAGGATCACGGTGCCCACTTCAAAAAGTTTGCGATCAGCGCAAGGCCGAGCCGCTGGCTTTTCTCGGGATGGAATTGCGTACCGACCATGTTGTCGCGCGCAACGATGGCCGTCAGCGGGCCGCCATAGTCGGCCTGCGCCAACAGATCATTGCTCTGTGTCGGCTTTAGCTCATAGGAATGCACGAAATACGCGTGCAGGCCATCCGGCCCAAGCGGAATGTCTTCCAGCAGCGGATGTGGCCGTCGCATGTTGAGCGTGTTCCAGCCCATGTGCGGAATTTTCAGCTCGGGATTTGACGGAGCGATACGATCGACCTCACCCGCGATCCAGCCGAAGCCGGGCGTAACCTGATATTCCCGCCCACGGTCGGCCATCAGTTGCATGCCCACGCATATGCCGAAAAATGGTTTGCCTTTCTTGCGCACACTCTGCTCGAGCGCGTCGACCATGCCTGGAATTTTGTCGAGGCCGCGCCGGCAATCGGCGAAAGCGCCGACACCGGGCAGGACGATACGATCGGCGCGTGAAACCGCTTCCGGATTGCTGGTCACCACAATCGGCTGGTCATTGCCGCTCTCTCGGGCAGCGCGTTCAAATGCCTTCGCAGCCGAATGCAAATTGCCGGAGCCATAGTCGACGATCGCAACACTCACCGCTGACCTCCCGGCTCGGGGAACAAGCCGATGACGTGCGAAGCCGATGGCGGTCCACGCCGCGTTGGCACGGAATATCTGGCTTCCGAAGAAGTCGGTGGCGACGAACTATTGCCTGAGCGCTCGGCCCATTGTGCAAAAAATCGCTGTTCGGCCATTTCGCCGTTGTCAGCCACCACGTAACCGAGCGTTGTCCATCTGCGCCGTGCCAAGGTCCAGCGCCAAATGCTGGGCGCTTCCAGGCCGATCAGACCGGCAATCAGCAGGCCGACGAAAAACTGTACACTCGCGGGCCCGCGCAGCAGAGCAAGGCCGACACCGATCAGACCATAGCCGATGACGTAGAGTACAAAAGCCAGCCACAGCCGATGCAGCAACAGCCAGAGCGGCCCAAACACAAAAGCCCAGAAATGGAATCCGTCGCGCACGAAGACGAAACGCTCCGGATCGCGGGCGTTCGAGCCGTTCTTCGGCGGCGGTGCGTGAATGGTGTAAGTTGGCATTGCGTTACTCTCAACAGAACTCTCGTCATTTTCAGCCGCCAAGCGAACCTTTGGTTGACGGCACTTCGTCCCTGGCGCGCGGATCGATGGACACCGCCGCCCGCAAGGCCCGCGCCAGGCCTTTGAAGCAGGACTCGGCGATGTGATGATCGTTGCTGCCGTATAAGCATTCGGCATGCAGCGTTATGCCCGCATTCATGGCAAACGCCTGGAACCATTCCTGCACAAGTTCGGTGTCGAAGCTGCCGACCTTATCGCGCACGAACTCAGCTTTGAACACAAGGAAGGGCCGCCCGGAGATATCGATTGCAACGCGGGTCAACGCTTCGTCCATCGGCACATGCACGTCGGCGTAACGGGTAATGCCTTTCATATCGCCGAGTGCCTGCTTCACCGCCTGACCGAGCGCGATGCCGACATCCTCGGTGGTGTGATGATGGTCGATGTGCAGATCACCCTTGGCCTTGACCGTAATGTCCATGCGCGAGTGACGCGCCAGCAGATCGAGCATGTGGTCGAGAAAACCAATGCCGGTTGCAATCGAGGCGCGACCGGACCCATCGAGATCGACTGCGACCTCGACGTCGGTTTCCTTGGTCTTTCGCTTTACGGCGCCCTTGCGCATGCAAATACCCTTATGCGCGCGCCTTTTATCAGGGGTTTTGCGGATTCGCCACAGGTTACGTAGTTCGAGCTTGATTGGAATGCCTCCAGCAAGGCAGCGTTAACTTGCGTGGTTTGCAACAGCGCCTCTTAGTCCCTACATCTGCCGGGGTTTCGATCGGCGGGTCCAACGATGAATGAAGTGTCCTCGACTGACCGTCTTTGGCACGGCACGACTATTCTGACTGTGCGCAAAGGCGGCACGGTGGTTATCGGAGGTGACGGCCAGGTGTCGATCGGCCAGACCATAGTCAAGGCCAACGCCAAGAAAGTGCGCCGTTTGGGCAAGGGTGACGTGATTGGTGGCTTTGCCGGAGCAACAGCCGATGCCTTTACACTGTTCGAGCGGCTGGAAGCCAAACTCGAGCAGTATCCGGGGCAGCTCACCCGCGCCGCCGTCGAGCTCGCCAAAGACTGGCGCACCGATCGTTATCTGCGCCGCCTCGAAGCGATGATGATCGTCGCCGATGCCAAGGTGTCGTTGGTGCTCACCGGCACCGGAGATGTGCTTGAGCCGGAGAATGGCATTATGGGAATTGGCTCCGGTGGCAACTACGCGCTTGCCGCCGCGCGCGCGCTGCTTGACGGGCCGCTCGATGCTGAGGCGATCGTGCGCAAGTCGTTAGACATCGCGGCCGAGATTTGCGTTTTCACAAACCGCAGCATCACCATTGAATCCCTGAAATCGTAAAGAGTCCCGGCTTTGACCGACTTCTCTCCCCGCGAAATCGTTTCCGAGCTTGATCGCTTTATCGTCGGGCAAGGCGATGCCAAGCGCGCCGTCGCCATCGCCCTGCGCAATCGCTGGCGGCGTCTGCAGCTCGATGAAAAGCTGCGCGAGGAAGTCCTTCCGAAAAACATTCTGATGATCGGCCCGACCGGCGTCGGCAAGACCGAGATCTCGCGGCGTCTTGCCCGGTTGGCTGGCGCGCCGTTTCTAAAAGTCGAAGCGACCAAATTCACCGAAGTCGGATACGTCGGCCGCGACGTCGAGCAGATCGTACGCGATCTGGTCGAGATCGGCATCACGCTGACGCGCGAGCGCAAGCGCAAAGATGTACAAGCGCGCGCCGAACAGGCGGCTGAAGAGCGTGTGCTCAATGCGCTTGTCGGCCCGGGCGCCAGCCCGGCCACGCGCGAGAGTTTCCGCAAGAAGCTTCGCAATGGAGAGCTCAACGACAAGGAAATCGAGATTGAAGTCCAGGCCGGCGCGGCGGGCATGCCGCTGTTTGAAATTCCCGGCATGCCGGGAGCCCAGATGGGCGCCATCAATATCGGCGACATTTTCGGCAAGCTCGGCGGCGGCCGCACCAAGACGCGGCGGGTGACCGTCGAGGAATCGCACAATGTTCTCGTCAACGAGGAATCCGACAGGCTGCTCGACAACGAACAACTCGTGCAGGAATCGATTCGGGCCGTCGAGCAAAACGGCATCGTTTTTCTCGACGAAATCGACAAAATTGCCGGCCGCGAAGGCCTGCGCGGAGCTGATGTCTCGCGCGAAGGCGTGCAGCGCGATCTGCTGCCGCTGATCGAGGGCACAACCGTCAACACCAAGCATGGCCCGGTCAAAACCGATCACATTCTTTTCATAGCGTCCGGCGCTTTTCACATTTCAAAACCCTCGGACCTGCTGCCCGAATTGCAAGGTCGTTTGCCGATCCGCGTCGAACTAAAAGCGCTGACCCGTGACGATTTCCGTCGCATCCTTACCGAACCGGAAGCCTCACTGATAAAGCAATATGTAGCGCTGATGCATACAGAGGGAGTGGCTCTCGAATTCACCGAAGATGCGATCGACGCCATCGCCGACATTGCGGTCGCAGTAAACGCCAGCATTGAAAACATCGGCGCGCGGCGGCTTCAGACGGTGATGGAACGGGTGCTTGATGAGGTTTCATTCTCCGCACCCGACCGGTCCGGCGAAAACGTCAAAATAGACGCAGACTATGTGCAAAAGCACATCGGCGACCTCGCCAAGAATGCCGATTTGAGCCGCTTTATCCTGTAGCGCTGTTGCCCGCTGCGCGGCGATTGTCGATGATCGCCCCGACATGAGCACTATGAAAGCCGTTCGGTTGTTCGAGTTTGGCGAGCCCGACAAGCTCGTGTACGGCGATTACCCGCTTCCAGACTATGGTGCCGGCGACGTAATGGTCAAAGTGCGGGCCACCTCGGTCTCGCGCTGGGACCTGAAATACCGGACCGGCGAGGTGCACGAGTTTTACGGCAAGGCGACCGGACATTCCGGCAGCATTGCCGGCAGGCGAAGCTTTCCGATGCCGATGCAGCTTGGCCGCGATGCCGCCGGCGAAGTTGTCGCGGTCGGTGCGGGCGTGACCGGTTTCAAGATCGGCGATCGTGTCGTCGGATTGCCGCATCCGGACAACCCGCAGTCCACCGCAACCATTCGCGGGCTTGGCAATCTGTCAAGCGGTGTCGATCTTCCCGGTCACACCATGTTCGGCGGCTATGCACAATTCGTGGCGCGCCCGGAAAATTTCTGGATCAAGCTGCCGGATCGGGTTGGATTCGACCAGGCCGCGGCCGCGATGTGGGCCTGCGCCACGGCGCATCACGTTGTGGCGGGCCGGCTTGGCCTAAGCATAAACGACGTCGTTCTCGTTACCGGTGCGTCCGGGGGCATGGGCACCGCGACGATGGTTCTGGCGAAGCTCGCCGGGGCATCGGTTGTCGCGACCACACGTCACGCACAAAAATCGGACATGCTCAAACAGCATGGCGCCGACCTGGTGGTGGACACGACACGCCCGGACGCCACACATCAAATCCGTGATTTCACCAAGGGCGAAGGCGTCGATGCTGCAGTCGAATATACCGGGGCGCCTGAATTAATGCGGCTTTGCATCGATAGCATGCGGCTCGGCGGCACATTCTGTCCGGTCGCCGGCGAGATGAAGGAATTGCCGGTGCGGGTGGTCGACCTGGTCAGCAAGGAGCTCAACATTCATGGCGTGCGCGCGTCGACACGCAACGATCAACGCATAGTCATCGAGCTCCTGGAAAAAGGCCTGCTCGAGATGCCGGTGCACGCAACGATGCCGCTCTCGCGGGTAGCCGAAGCTCACCGGATACTGGAAAACGGTAACGACCTGATTGGCCGCATCGTTCTGCATCCCTGGGACTAACTAGGCGCGCGCACGCCGCACCTGCACATAGAGCGCGCCCTCACCACCATGGGCGACGTGCGCATCCTCAAAACCGAGCGCGAACGCGCGGAATTCCGGCAAGCCCAGCCATTGCGGCACCTGCCGTTTAAGGACGCCACGATCTCCTTCGCCGCGCACGCCTTTGCCGGTGATAACCAGCACCAGCCGTGCCCCACGCGAACTCGCGCTGCGCAAGAAACGCAGCAGTGTCGCGTGCGCTTCACTTTGCGTCAGCCCATGGAGATCGAGGCGGCCATCGATCGTTTCCTTGCCGCGCGCAACACGCTGCTTCATGCGGCGGCCCAGCCGCGCCAATGGCGGCGATGGTTTTGGGTCTGCCGATAAAGGGCGAGAAGGAGCCGGTTTCCGCGCAGATGGCGCGGTGCTCGGCGCGCCAGCTATCTGCGTCTCAGCTTTCGCGTTCGCCGCGGGCGTTTCACGCAATGGTGCAATGGAGTTGGTTACGGTGGTCCAAAGAACACGTTCTTCAGGGGAAAGAACGCGGCGCCGCTGACCGTCGCGGGAAGTCATGGATATTAAGGACGCGGCCTGGGAATTGGAACGCTTCCTGTTGTTCCAAGGCTCGCCCGCGCAGCGGCGCTGAGGGTGATCTGCGGCCGTGGCTTCGGCAGCGGAATATCGCTCGCTGCGATCGCAGTGCCGCTCACGGCAAGGCTCTGCGGCACCAGCATGACGAATTGTCCATACTGCTTAATGCGGCCTGCGACGTGGCTGATTTCCTCACCGTGTCCAAAATAGATGTCGGCACGCGCCGGTCCGACAATGGCGGAACCGGTATCCTGCGCAAACAGAAGGCGGCGGAACCGTGTGTCCGGCCTTTCGCTCGCGATTGGCAGTTCCGCCTCAACCCAGATGGGCGTTCCATAAACATGAACCCGCCTGTCGACCGCCAATGAACGTCCGGGCGTGAGCGGAATGCCCTGCGCGCCAACACACTCGTCATTTGCGCCCAGCGGCGTTTCCGCAAAGAAAACGAATGAGCGGTTCTTGCGGCGGAGCTCTTTACCCTCTTCCGGGTTAGCTTCCATGTACTCGCGGATCTTGTCCATCGACATCTCTTCGCGGGAAACGATGCCGCGATCGATCAGGAACTTCCCGACCGGCGTATAGGGCATGCCATTGCTGGCAACATAGTTGAGCCGCAGGAGCCGACCACTGTCGAGCTTGACGCGGGTCGATCCCTGAATTTGCGCGAAGAATGCGTCGATCGGATTCTTGATGTAGCAAATTTCCAGATTCTTGCCGGCCAGCGCACCGTCTTCGATCTTGGTGCGATCGAGATCGGAAAAGACCTTGCTCTGCTTCTTTCGAACGGTCTCCGCGGGTGGAGCGTAGATCGGTATGGTGAACTCGTCGCTGGGGAACCGCGACCCCTCCACCTCGGTTTCGTAATAGCCCGTAAAGAAGCCTTCGGTCCGGCCGGCCGGCATGACACGCACCGGTTTGAAATTGTCCTCGAAAAAGAGTCTTGCATGTTCACGATCGAGTGGCCCCGCCGCCACCGCACGTTCGCAGACCTTGAACAGCGCGCCGAAAACAGGACGCGCCATGCGCATGAATTTGCTGCCATTGAGGATGGGGCCGCAACTTTTCAGGAATGTTTCGAAGGCGGCCGCGTGATCGTCATCGCGCCAGCCATCGAGCGAGGCAAACGCAAGCGGTTCAACCTGTGCGTTGCGAAGGTTGAGACCACCTCTGGCAAGCGCGGGCATGCCCACACTTGCGATCAACCAGAAGCCGAAAACGAATCCGCAGAGGAAACGAAGGCGAAGCAAATCCATGCGGTCATTGCCCGGCTTCGGTGGCGAGCAATTTCCAGTTCGGATCCCGAGACGTGACGTCGCGTGCGAATGTCCAGACGTCGGTAATATCGGTCACCTTCTCGGCGTTACCGTCAATCACGTTGCCGTTCTTGTCACGCGTGACGGAGACAAGCTTGGACTGGAAGCGCACGGTCACCTGCGCGTTGCGTCCACGCAGCTCGGCGGCAGTGATGTCCGCATTGTCGATTGATACGAAACGGCTCTCCACCGTCTCACCGCGCTTTTCGCGCTCGCCGATGGCGGCTTCGAATCCGTCATAGACTTCGCGCGCCAGCAGGTTTTTCAATGTACGGCGATCGCCCTCGGCGAAGGCGTTGACGATCATTTCATAGGCGGCGCGAGCGCCGGTCAGGAAATGTGGGGCGTCGAAATTGCCATCGGCCGCTACGATAGCGTCGAGGCCCGTCGCAATCGGCGTGCCGGCTTCGGCAATTCCTTTCCAGCGTTCAGCTGAGGCTTCCACCGGTTCGGCCGGTTTGGGCGGAGCGGCTTCCGCCGTCCGATTTGGTAATGCGACAACCTTATCCGGCGCCGGCCGGACCGGCTCACGCGCCGAATATGGATCGTAGGGCGGGCGCTCCCTTCCCGTGCGCTGACCAAGCACACTCCGCAGCCGCAGAAAGATGAATACTGCGAGCGCCAGGAAAATAATGGTGTAGATGTCGAACACGTCTCGCATCTTTCGAGCTACCGTAGCATTTATATTGGCCGGACTCAGCGTTTCGGCCAGTCAGCGATACGGCCGGCTACGCTTTTGCCTCCACCGTGGCCGCATCCAGGGCCAAGCCTTGTGCCCACATCTCGGCGCAATTCAGGCTTCTTGGGCCGAACCTTAGACGATCAGGGCCCTGAGGCCAACATCGCCTGACCAGAGAAACACCGATGAATGTGGCAAAATGGCTGCTATTAACGCTGCTTGCGCTGACTTTTCTGGAACTGGGGGCGTTTGTTGCCATGGCTGCGGCAATCGGCTTTGCCTGGGCTTTAGGTCTGGTGCTCGCGGGATCGCTCGCCGGTGCATTGATGCTGCGCAGCGCGGGCGGCACACATATGAGCCGCGTGCGCGTCGTCTTGGGCGAACGGAGTTTTACCGCCCTACTAAAGTGACAGCAGCGGCAGCCTGGTTCTGCTCGCGGGAATTCTGCTGTTAATTCCGGGCTTTATTACCGACGTCATCGCCCTCTTTGTCTTGCGGAATCGCTGCGCCGAATCTTAAGCGGCGCAGGCAGGGGGTCGCCGTCTCGCGGCGACAGTGTCGTGGATCTTTCGCCCAGGCAGTGGCATCAGGTGCCCGACCCTTCCTTGCCCGGCCGCGCAAACCGTTCTCGGAGTACCGACGATGCAAAACCCGAACGGCCTGATCACTGATTTGTGTTGAGACCAAACACGTAGCGGGCCGGAAATAATGTCGTGCGCCTGCCAGCCGAAAGCGTCCTTGTTCCCTTGTCGACCCTATGTTAGCCAACCGCCGCGCTAACGGTTACGTGACGCGAGGAAACGTAAATGACGACGACGAACGGCGGGCCGGTTCCAGGCGCCGCGCCAGGCACGGCTCAGGACCAGCCGCAACTGACCGTGGTGGCCCAGTACATCAAGGATTTTTCATTTGAAAATCCGAATGCCCCGCAATCGTTTAACGCGCGCCAAGAGCAGCCGCAGATCAGTATTCAGATCAATGTTGGCGCCACACCGCTGTCGGATACCGACATTGAGGTGGCCATCAAACTTGAAGGCAAGGCGGAAACCGGCGGCACGCTGCTGTTCCGTTTCGAACTGGAATTTGCCGGTATTTTCCGAATCCGGAACGTTCCTCAAGAAAGTCTCAATCCGGTTGTGCTGATCGAGTGCCCGCGGCTGCTGTTTCCTTTCGCGCGCGAGATTGTTGCCACTGCAGTTCGTAATGGCGGCTTCCCTCCGCTTCTTCTCGATCCTGTCGACTTTGCCGGGCTTTACCGCCAGAAAATGGCGCAGATGCAGCCGGCGCCGGCGCCTGTGGCAAACAGTTAGGCGGTCAGGCTGCGTCCGCGCGATACGCGTGCCACAAGGCGTTTTCTCCAAGCCCGGCTATGAACTCGCGGTGTGCGGCAATCTCGGCATCGCTCAGCCTTGGCGCCAGCGGCTGTGGCCGCTCGCGTATCAAGACGCCTCCATCCAAACGGTTCAGGCGTTGCTCGCTGCTTTCAGCAAGACCAAGTTGCGCCTGGCGCGCGCCAATCAATTCGACATAGACCTCGGCGAGAATCTCGGCATCAAGCAGCGCGCCGTGTTTCGTCCGGCGCGAGTTGTCGATCCCGTAACGTGCACAGAGATCGTCGAGCCGGTTAGGCCCCGCCGGATGCTTGCGGCGTGCCAATAGCAGGGTATCGATCAGCCGCTCGCGTGCGATGAGCATGCGTTCCGCGCGCTTTAGCTCGGCGCAGAGAAACGCGTGGTCGAAACCGGCGTTATGGATGATCAAAGGTGCGTCACCGATGAAGGCGAGGAATTCGTCGGCGACCTCGGCGAACAGCTTTTGTCCGCTCAGAAACTCGGAAGAAAGGCCATGCACCGCGAAGGCCTCAGCCGGCATATCGCGTTCCGGATTGAGATAAGTATGAAAGGTTACACCGGTCGGAATTCGGTTGAGCAACTCGACGCAGCCGAGCTCGACCAGACGGTGGCCTTGGGTGGGATCGAGGCCAGTGGTTTCGGTATCGAGGACGATTTCGCGCATAGACTTTCCGGCGACAGAATCATTTCTGCCGTTTCGGCATTGTACCAATGCGAGCAAGAATATCACGCACTTGAGTACGTGCGGCAGCAAAGTCCTTCGATGTATCCACCACGAAATCGGCCCGTTTTCGCTTTTCGGCGTCGGGCATCTGCTTGGCAAGCAAGGCAGCGAATTTCTGTTCGCTCATGCCTGGACGCTCAAAAACACGTGTGCGTTGGATATCGGCCGGCGCCGAGACCACGACCACCGCATCACAGCGCTTATCGCCTCCGGTTTCAAACAACAGCGGAATGTCGAGCACCGCGACTGCCGCCCCGGCGTGTTCCGCCTCGGCGAGAAAGCGTTTCTCAGCCGAGCGGACGAGCGGATGCACGATCGCCTCAAGCTTGGCAATCGCGGTGGCATTGTTAAGCACCCGCTGCGCGAGCTTGTTGCGATCGACCTTACCGCCGGCCGTGACGCCCGGGAATGCTTTCTCGATCAGTGGGGCCGCCTCGCCCTCGTAAAGTGCATGCACGGCGGCGTCGGCGTCATGCACCGGCACGCCCTCCTCTGCAAAAAACTTGGTCGTGGTCGACTTGCCCATGCCAAGCGAGCCCGTGAGACCAAGAACGAACATGCGTCAGCCGTCGATGAGCTTACTTTGCCGCAGGAAGGCGAGCAGCGGCAAGAGCGGCAGACCGAGGATGGTGAAATAGTCGCCTTCAACCCGTTCGAACAAATGAATGCCGATGCCCTCCAGCTGGTAGCCACCGACGCTGCTGAGTGCGGCGTCGGCAGACAAATCAAGATACTCGTCGAGAAACTGGTCGGAAAAATTGCGCATGGTTAGACGCGCCGTGCTTACACAGGCGAATAGCGCTTCCCCGTCACGCACAAGCGCGAGCGCGGAATGCAGCTCATGGGTGCGGCCCCGCAACGCGCGCAATTGTTCGGCAGCCTGCTCGCGGCTGGCAGGCTTGCCAAATCGCAACGTGCCACGAGCGAGCGTCTGATCCGCGCCGAGGACAATGCGTCTTGGCAGTGTGCTGGCAATCTTGTCAGCCTTGGCTCGGGCCAAATGACGCGCTATCGCCGCCGCGTCGGTTTCGCCAAGCCGGGCTTCTACAGCGCGTTCGTCGATCTGCGGCGGTCTTATCTCAAAGCGAAGGCCGGCTGCCGCGAGAATCTTGCCACGGATATCGCTCCTGGACGCGAGTACCAGCGGCTGGGAAGAAAGCCAGAGTGCCATGGATCAGGTTGCCGGCTGCCGCCGCCGTTCGCTCAACAACCGCATGACCGCGGCGGCGGTTTCCTCGATGGAACGGCGCGTCACATCGATCGTCGGCCAATTGTGTTTGGCACAGAGGCGACGCGAAAAGGAGACTTCCTCCGCCACCGCTGTCTTGTCGATGTATTGGTCGTCATCGCGATGCGCTTTGAGACCAAGTAAGCGATTTTCGCGGATCTGAACGATACGTTCCGGGCTGGCATAAAGGCCGACCACCAAGGGGCGCACGAGGCCTTCAACCTGCGGGGCCAGCGGCACATTTGGCACCAGCGGCACATTGCCGGTCTTGACCCCGCGGTTTGCCAGGTAAATCGACGTTGGCGTTTTTGAGGTCCGCGACACTCCGACCAGTACCACATCGGCTTCCTCGAGCCCTTCAACATGCTGGCCGTCGTCGTGCACCATCGTGAAGTTGAGCGCATCGATCCGCTGAAAGTATTCGGCGTTGAGCACGTGCTGTGCGCCGGCGCGATGAATGGTCTCGGCGTGGAGATATGACTGGAACAGGCGCAGGACGGGACCGAGCACCGACATGCAAGGCAAGCCGAGCTCGCGGCATTTTTTCTCGAGCAGCTGGATCAGGTCCTCTTCGAGCAGCGTGTACAGGACGAGTCCCGGCGACTCCGTAATTTCCGCCAGCGCGTGGTCCAGCTGCTTCTTCGAGCGCACCATAGGATAAAGGTGTTCGACCGGCGATACATTGGCGTATTGCGCCGCCGCCGCGCGCGCGACGGTAATCAAGGTCTCGCCGGTAGCGTCGGATACCAAGTGCAAGTGGAAATAACCGGTCTCAGGCATGTATAGCGGCCAGATAGCGTGGGGACAGAACGGGAGGAGGCCACGCCTTGATGTGACAAGCAAGCTGTCAGCGCTCATGAGTTCAATATCAATCCACACCACTGACAACGGGACGACTGCCAAGCAGTAATCAGCTTACGTCATGGTGATGTGGACGGGCGGCTGGGGATGCGTGGGGACAGGCCTGTAAAAGCCCTGTAAATCGGCACTTTTCGCTGTGGAGTGCATACCGCTGGATTTGGCTCGATTCTGGATTGGCGCAGGCTACCCGGTGGACAGAGTGTTGACTGGCAGGCATGAGTCCAATCAACGCTCCAACAACTACAACAGATTCTTAGAAGAGTTATTTATGCAAGATGGCGGACCGACACGTGCAATGGGGAAAAAGCTGTTGCGCGTGCTTGCTGGTAACCACGAGGCGGTGCCGCCGGTCTGGCTGATGCGGCAAGCTGGACGCTACCTTCCGGAGTATCGCTCGGTTCGAGAGAAAGCCGGAGGTTTTGTCGATCTCTGTCTTAATCCAGAGTTGGCGGCTGAGGTAACCTTGCAGCCGGTGCGGCGCTTCGGATTTGATGCCGCTATTCTGTTTTCCGATATTCTGGTTGTACCACTGGCTCTTGGGCGAAAGGTTGAGTTCCTGGCCGGTGAGGGACCAAAATTGGATCCGCTTGATGCCGCTGGAATAGATCGCTTACGTGGGACTGTTGATGAGAAGATTGTGGCGCCTGTCTATGACACCGTGTGTCGGGTGAAGGCACTGTTGGGTGCTGATACCACTCTGATTGGATTTTGCGGAGCGCCATGGACGGTTGCAACGTACATGGTGGCTGGTGCGGCGACACCGGACCAGGCTCCGGCGCGTTTGTTTGCCTATCGCGATCCAGTCAGTTTCGCGCGTCTAATCGACCGTTTGGTAGATACCTCAGTTGAGTATCTGGTCGGACAGCTTAGAGCCGGTGCTGAGGTTGTGCAGATATTTGATACTTGGGCTGGTGTGCTCGGCGCCGGTCAATTTGAGCGCTGGTGCATCGCGCCAACGCAAAAAATCGTTGAAGGAGTGCGCGCCCAAGTACCGCTGGCAAAGATTATTGGTTTTCCGCGAGGCGCCGGGGCAATGGCATTGCCCTACGTGGAAATGACGGGCGTGAGTGCGATCGGAATAGACTGGACGTATGAACGCGCGATTGCGCGCGGTGCTCTTCAATCGCGTGTCCCGGTCCAGGGCAATGTCGATCCCCTGGCATTGCTGGCCGGCGGATCAGCGCTCGACCGTGAAGTGGACGATGTCATGCAACAACTTGGCGATGGACCACTGATCTTCAACCTCGGTCACGGAATCTTGCCCGAAACACCGATCGCGCATGTGGAGCGCATGCTCAAGCGCCTGCGGGGCTAAAGCATGTATCTCTGGCTCAAAGCCCTGCACATCATTGCCGTCATCGCCTGGATGGCGGGTTTGCTCTACCTGCCCCGCCTGTTCGTTTATCACACGGTGGCCGCGCCGGGCTCCGAGCTCTCCGAGACCTTCAAAACAATGGAGCGTCGGCTCCTCAACTTCATCATGGTGCCGGCGATGATGACGACTTGGGTCGTCGGTATTTTATTGCTGGTGCAGGGGCAGTGGCTTGGAGCCAGATGGTTTCATGTCAAGCTTGCCGCCGTGCTCGCCATGACGATTCTGCACGGACTATTTTCGCATTGGGTAAACGAATTCAACTCCGACCAGAATCGGCATACTCAAAAATTCTATCGTATTATCAATGAGGTACCGACGGTCCTCCTAATCATTATTGTGGTATTGGCAACAGTAAAGCCGTTTTAGCTGTCACACATCTGCACACTCGCCCGCGTCGGCACTTGCGCGGAACGCCGGCTCAACTTATCTTGAATATATCCCACCGAACGCAGGCGGATGCAGTCGCGTTCTGGCTCCCAGAGTTTGGGCCGGTGCAGCATCGGGTTCCGGGCTTCTTTCCCAGCTTCCTCGTCACCCAAGACCTGCGATCTCTCTCAAGACACGGCGCAAGTCATTCATTTTTCAAAGACTTCGCCGTAACGCTCCCAAGGACGTAAACCCCCAATGCGGGAAATGAAACTCCAGGACCTCAAGTCCAAAACGCCTGCCGAACTTGTAGCCTTCGCAGAAGAACACCAGGTCGAGAACGCCAGCACCATGCGCAAGCAGGAGCTGATGTTCGCGATCCTTAAGCAATTGGCGACCCAGGAAGTCGACATCATCGGCGAAGGCGTGGTCGAAGTGCTCTCCGACGGTTTCGGATTTTTGCGCTCGCCGGAATCCAATTACCTGTCCGGACCCGATGACATCTATGTCTCACCCAGCCAGATCCGCCGCTTCGGCCTGCGCACCGGCGACACCGTCGAAGGTCATATCCGCTCTCCCAAGGAAGGCGAACGATACTTCGCCCTGCTCAAGGTCAATACGATCAACTTCGAAGACCCCGAGAAGGCGCGCCACAAGGTCAACTTCGACAACCTGACGCCGCTCTATCCCGAAGAACGGCTGAAGATGGAATACGAAGATCCGACCAAAAAGGATCTGTCGGCGCGCGTGATCGACATCGTCGCGCCGATCGGCAAGGGTCAACGCGCACTGATCGTGTCGCCGCCGCGCACCGGCAAGACCGTGCTGCTGCAGAACATTGCGCACTCGATTACGGCCAATCACCCCGAGACTTACCTTATCGTGCTGCTCATCGACGAGCGGCCCGAAGAAGTCACCGACATGCAACGGTCGGTGAAAGGCGAAGTCATCTCATCGACTTTCGACGAGCCCGCCTCGCGCCACGTGCAGGTGGCGGAAATGGTGATCGAGAAGGCCAAGCGCCTCGTTGAACACCAGCGCGATGTGGTGATCCTGCTTGACTCGATCACCCGTCTCGGCCGCGCCTACAACACGGTCGTTCCCTCC
>DASPUD010000098.1:0-16281 GCA_035623095.1 Pseudolabrys sp. | reverse complement strand
CCGCCGCCGGCGGGCTCCTCGCCGGTCCGGCCTTCGTCGCGTGGGGGCAGAGAATCGGGTGGCGTGCGCCGCTGATCGCGCCGGCGCAGATCATCGTTCAGCAGGTCTGGCGGAGTATTTGTCTCAAGATCAGGTTCGCGTCGCCGCTTTCGTGCTTTGTCGGGCATGGCCTAGCCCTCCATTTGATTGTCGAGAACCAACGCCTGCCCCACTTCGGGGTTCCTGCAGGCCAACCGCACCGCCTGGGGACGATCAATCGAATTCCAGGATCACCGCATCCACAGCCAGGCTGTCGCCCGGTTTGGCGTTGATCTTTTTCACAGTGCCATCGATCTCCGCGCGTAGGACGTTTTCCATCTTCATGGCCTCAACCACCGCCACGGTCTCTCCGGCCTTGACCTCCTGGCCCTCTTTGACGGCAATCGAGACGACCAGGCCCGGCATCGGACACAGCACCTGCTTGCCGGTGTCGGCCACTTTCTTCGGCGGCATAAGCCGCGCGTAGCCGGCTTCACGTTCCGTGTAGACGTAGGCCTTCGTCTCGACGCCCCGGTAACTCAGCGCAAAGCCGTTGGGGATTGGCCTTACCTGAACCGCTGCCGGCTTGCCATTGACTGTTCCGTTCCAGAGCGAGTCACCGGGCTTCCATCCCGACTGCAAACGATACGCGCCGGCTTTGCCATTATGGAGGCGCGCATCGATCACGGCGCCGTCGCGCTTGACCTCGAGCCTCATCTCCCGCTCGCCGAGCCAAACGGCGCGCTGGCTCTCGCGCGTAACTATCCTGCCACGCAACTGTCCGGAAATACTGCGCTTTCTTTCACCAAGCACATGATCGATCGCGGCAGCGACGGCAGCGAGCACATTTCCGGATTCTCCTTCGGGAGCATGCGCACGAAAGCCTGCGGGAAATTCTTCGGTGATGAAGTTGGTCGAAAGCTTGCCTGTCCGCCAACGCGAATTTGCCATCAGCGCGGCGAGAAACGGAATATTATGACGAATGCCATCTATGACAAACGCATCGAGCGCATCACTTTGCGCCGCGATCGCCTCATCACGACTTGGGGCGTGCGTCACCAACTTGGCGATCATTGGATCGTAGAAAATTGAAATCTCGCCGCCTTCATAAACACCGGTATCGTTGCGCACGGTGACACCGTTGACCGTTCCCTCGTGCGGCGGCCGATAGCGTGTCAGCCGTCCAGTCGAAGGAAGGAAATTGCGGTAAGGGTCCTCGGCATAGACACGGCTCTCGATGGACCATCCGTTGAGTTTGATATCGTTTTGCTTGATCGAAAGCTTCTCGCCTGCGGCAACCCGGATCATTTGCTCTACCAGATCGATGCCGGTCACCAGTTCGGTGACGGGATGTTCGACTTGCAGGCGGGTGTTCATTTCAAGGAAATAAAAGCTCTTGTCCTGTCCGGCAACGAACTCCACCGTGCCCGCACTGTCGTAGGCAACCGCTTTCGCGAGAGCGACCGCCTGTTCCCCCATTTTCTTGCGTGTCGCGGCGTCGAGCAGCGGACTGGGCGCCTCTTCGATGACTTTTTGATTCCGGCGCTGGATCGAGCATTCGCGCTCGCCGAGATAGATGACGTTACCATGCTTGTCGCCCAGCACCTGGATCTCGATGTGACGGGGGTCGGTGATGAATTTTTCGATGAAGACACGCTCGTCACCGAATGAAGACTTTGCTTCCGAACGCGCCCGGGCAAATCCTTCCGCCACTTCCGTCTTGCTGCGCGCGACCCGCATGCCCTTGCCGCCGCCGCCGGCGCTCGCCTTGATCATGACCGGATAGCCGATCTCATCCGCAATCTCGATCGCCTCAAGTTCGCTTTTGACCACGCCGAGATGACCGGGCACGGTGGAGACCTTGGCCTTCGCCGCCGCTTTTTTGGATTCGATCTTGTCACCCATGGCGGCGATGGCCTTTGGGTTCGGCCCAATGAAGACGATGCCGGCAGCCGCCAACGCCTTCGGAAAGGCTTCGCGCTCGGACAAAAAGCCGTATCCCGGATGGACAGCTTCGGCGCCGCTCTGCTTACAGGCGGCGACAATCTTTTCGATCACCAGATAACTTTCGGCTGCCGGCGGTGGGCCTATCGCAACCGCGCTGTCCGCCATCTCGACGTGCAAGGCGTCCTTGTCGGCGTCGGAATAGACGGCGACGGTCTCGATTCCCATACGGCGGGCGGTCTTGATGATCCGGCAGGCGATTTCGCCGCGATTGGCAATCAAAATTCGCTTGAACATGCGGCCTTTAAGCAACTGTCGCGCCATGCACACCAGATTGGCTGCGGATAACCGGTCGTTGTTACAATACTGTCTTGCGGCAGGCGTATCCAGCCTTGCGTTGAATCAAAGAAAATCGGGAGAACTCTATGTCATTCCGGTCAAAAGCCCTGCTGCTGGGCACATGCGCCGCCATCTTTCTGCAAATTGCTTCAGCCGCTGCGCAAAACCAACGCAACTTGATTCTCTTCGTCCCCGACGGTCTTCGCCCGCTGTCTGTCACGCCCGAGACCGCGCCGACCTTCGCCGCGGTGCGCGACAAAGGGGTGAATTTTGTCAACCCGCACTCTCTGTTTCCGACTTTCACCATGGCCAATGCGTCAGGCATGGCGACTGGCCATTTTCTTGGTGACACCGGCGCTTTCAGCAATACCATTTATACGGCATATCCGGTGCCGACCGCCGGCGGCAGTATGACGCCATTCATCGAGAACGACCCGATCCTCGGCGATATCGACGCGCATTTCTCCGGTAATTTTGTCGATGAAGATTCTCTCCTGTTTGCCGCGCGCAACCAGGGCTTCAGCACAGCGGCCATCGGCAAACTTGGTCCGACGCTCATGTTCGATCACACCGAACGCACGGGCGAAGCAACGATCACCGTTGACGACTCAACCGGCAGCAAACAGGGCATCCCGCTGTCGCAAGCGGTGCAAGACGCGCTCAAAGCAGCTGGGCTTCCGCTCGTCGCTCCCTCGCGCAAGGACACTCCCGGCGACAACGCCAATGCCGGTGACTTCGCCAAGGCAGGCACGCTGGTCGCAAATGTGGTCCAGCAAAAATATTTTGCCGATGTCGCGGCCAAGGTCGTTCTGCCCATGTTCAAGGCCCGCAACAAACCGTTCGTGCTTGCGTTCTGGTCGCGTGACCCGGATGGTACACAGCACAATCAGGGCGACAGCCACCTGAAAGTCTCGCCGGGGATCAACGGACCGACTTCCCTCGCCTCAATCAAAAACGCCGACGACAATCTCGCCGATTTGCGCCGCGCGCTCGACGAACTCGGGCTTACCGCAACCACTGATATCGTCATTGCCGCCGACCACGGCTTCTCGACCATTTCCAAGGAAAGCAAGACCAGCCCTGCGGCGCAGGCAACTTATGCGGACGTGCCGGCCGGTCTGCTGCCACCCGGTTTTGTCGCCATTGATATTGCCAAGGCGCTTGACCTGCCGCTGTACGACCCCGATGACAAGAACAAAGCCGTCGAAGCAACCAAACATTCCGTCAGGGGCAACGGGCTAATTGGCACCGACCCGGAAAAACCCGACGTTGTGGTGGCGTCGAATGGCGGCTCTGATCTGGTCTATGTGCCGAACAAAGACGCCGCGCTGACTCGGAAAGTTGTCGCCGCGCTGCTCGCACAAGATTATGTGAGCGGTCTGTTCGTTGACAGCGACCTTGGCAGCTTCCCCGGAACGCTTCCGCTTTCCGCCATCAACATGCAGGGGATGGCGCGCACGCCGCGTCCCGCGATCGTTATCAATTTCCGCTCTTACACGACGGATTGTGGACAACCAGTGATGTGTTCGGTGAATGTTGCCGACACAACACTGCAGCAGGGCCAGGGTATGCACGGCAGCTTCAGCCGCGCCGACACCATGAATTTTATGGCGGCGATTGGCCCCAGCTTCAAAACAGGTTTTGTTGACGAGACGCCGGCCAGCAATGCCGATGTCGGCAAAACCATCGCTCACATCCTCGGTCTGAAGATCCCGTTCAAAGGGTCGTTGCAGGGCCGCGTGGTGAGCGAAGCCCTGCCGGGCGGGGCGAACCCTACCGTCCAGAGGTGGGTCGAGCGCAGTGAACCTAGCGAAACCGGGCTGGCGACCATCCTGGCCGGCCAACGCGTGGGCCAGACGCGATATTTTGACGCTGCAGGCTTTTCGGGTCGCACCGTCGGGATGGACGAGCGAAAGGCCGCCAGCCGCTGATAACCCCTCCCCGGATGGAAAAAGCTTTTTCCATCCGGCCCTTTAGCTGCCAATGCTTTGTTCTCCGGCGCGCGCGGTTTTTGGCGCGTCGGTCCTCTTTGGTCGCTTCCCTATTCCCCGACGGCACAGCCAACTATATTGAGGATACGGGACACCGTGCTTTTGAGTGGAGGTACATCATGGCGTTAGCAATTGGCGATACCGCACCTGATTTTGAGGCCGATACCACGGAAGGAAAAATTCGCTTTCACGATTGGCTTGGCAACTCCTGGGGAATTTTGTTTTCCCACCCGAAGGATTTCACCCCGGTCTGCACGACAGAGCTCGGCACCATGGCGCGGCTCAAACCGGAATTCGACAAACGAAATACCAAGATCATCGGCATCTCGGTCGATCCGGTCGACGACCACAAGAGATGGGCGACTGACATCAAGGAGGTCGTTGGTTTTGCGCCGAACTATCCGATGATCGGCGATCCCGACCTGAAAATTGCCAAGGCTTACGGGATGCTGCCTGCGAGCACTACCGGCACATCGCAAGGCCGTACGCCGGCTGATAACCAGACAGTGCGCAACGTTTACATCGTCGGTCCAGACAAGAAGATCAAATTGATCCTGGTCTATCCGATGACCACAGGCCGCAACTTTGATGAAATCCTGCGTGTGCTCGATTCGCTCCAGCTCACCGCTAAGCATCGCGTATCGACACCGGCGAACTGGAAACAGGGCGAAGATGTCATCATCGCCGGCTCTGTCAGCGACGACGAAGCCAAGAAAATCTGGCCGCAGGGCTTCAAGGCTCCGCGTCCTTACATTCGCATTGTGCCGCAACCGCGCGGTTAGTCAGGGTCAATGATTGCACAGCAAGGGTGCGGGCGATAACGTCCGCGCCCTTCTCTTTTTGTGCGGCTGGGGAGCAACACAATGAACGAAGCGGCCAATACGCAACCGCCCTTTGCCGAATTTCTCGGCCTCAAGATCACCCATGTGTCGCCAGAGCGCGTAACCGCCGAACTCGTGGCGCGCGACGAACTCAATAACCGTTTCGGCATCATGCATGGTGGCGCCCTCATGGCGCTCGCCGACAATCTTGGAGGCACCGCGACCACCGCCAATCTCAAAGCCGGTCAGTCGACAACCACGATCGAGAGCAAGACCAATTTCTTCGCAGCCGTACCGATCGGCGACACCGCGAAGGCCGAGTGCACCCCGTTGCATCGCGGCCGCACAACCATGGTCTGGCAGACGCGGATCACGCGTAGTGACGGCAAACTGTGCGCGTTGGTAACCCAAACGCAGCTTGTTCTTGAGCGGAAATAGGTTTCCCCTGTTTGCCCCGCCCGTCCTATGCTACCGTCGCGCTAAGGGGAGCATTGAGTAAGGGGTATAGCTGTCATGAGATTGATCGCGACCTATATCGTTTTTGTTTTGCTTGGCGAAGGTATTGCCTACGTGGTTGGGCGATCGGTTGAACAAATGTCGCCCTCGGCAAGTTTACCGGTGTTCCTTGCTTGCTTTTTCATTGTTTTTTGGGCCGCGTGGCGGCTCGCGATCCGCGTAACCGCTTAAGTTCCCGGAAAACAGAGGTCTACTTTCGGAACCGGGGCCATGGCCAGCGGGTTTCCTCCGTTCGAGAGGGCAAAATCACGTTTCGAACTCAAGGAGGATGTCATGACTGATCCGCGCTTTACCGACCAACGCTACAGCGACCCACAGCTGAGCGACCCGGTGATCCGCCGGGATGAAAGCACAGGAGGAATGTGGGGTTGGATCGCCGGTGTGGCCGTTGTGGTCCTCATCGGCTTTTTGATCGTCGCCGGTTGGGACAACAAGGGCACGACGGCAAGTAACAATCCTTCGCCGGCCGCGACAAGCAGGACGGCAACTCCGCCGAGCACCACGGGCTCTGGCTCGTCGTCGCCGCAACCATTCACACCGGCGCCGTCGACACCGGCGCCCTCAGCACCGCCTGCGAAATCCCAGTAGTCTGATCTTTAAAAGCTCCGGCGCCCCAATTGGGCGCCGGAATCTTTTGGGGCGCTATCGTACCCTTACAGTAATTACTTCGGACATGATCGGCGGTTGGTGCGGAATGTGCGACCAGTCGCCAAGCACAAGCTGCAGTGTGTGCTTGCCTTTTGGCAGCGTCACCATTGCTTCAGTCTGACCACCGCCAAAATGCTTGTGCGTGTCATCGGCGGGAATTGCCGTTTTCATTTGCTCAGGCGTCAACTTGGTGTCGATCAACAGGTGATGATGACCGGTGTTGGGCTTCTCCACGCCAGCCGGAGCGACGCCAATTCCTGAAAGACCAAATTGCACCAGGAACGGGCTTTTGACCCGCGCACCATCCTTCAAGTTAATGAAGTAGACTTTGGCACCAGCCGGCGCCGCTGTCTGTGCCAGCGCCACATCTGAGGCTACCAAGGGACACACAATCAAGAATGCAACTGCCAACTTTTTCAATGTCATTGCCGCCCTCCCTGTTGCTCTGATCTCACTATAGCTGACCGGCCGCAGCCGGATAAGCGGCCCGCGCGTGCAGAAACGCTCACATCCGCGTGTAATTTCTGGATGGGAACAAATAGATTTCGCCGGGCGGCCGGCGGCCGCTAACCGAAAATGGAATAAATGCCGAACCCAACGGTCGCGCTTACGACCGCCTCGATCGCCTGGAATTCCATGTCGGTCAGGGCGTGACTGACGTAAGGAAACAGCGCGCTACCCGCCGGCAGCATGACCGCCGCCACGATCGCAACGCATAGAAACTTGTTCACGATAGCCTGGTCGAACATGACCCCTCTCCCCCCGGTTTTTTGTATTGTGTCATGGCAAGCAGTGACGATGCAAATTCAGCCCTTCAAAGCTTCATCGATAGGAACCCGATAGCCGTTGGCGAGCCGGTTGGTTTCATTGGCCATGCCAACGACCGCCATCAGTTCACCGAACATGGCCTCGGTCATGCCGGCCTTGCGGGCTGCGGCCGAGTGGCTCGCAATGCAATAGCCGCAGCCATTGGTCACTGACACCGCCACATAAATCATCTCTTTCGTGAGGGAATCGAGCGCGCCCGGTGTCATGACCTCCTTGACGCTCTCCCAGGTGCGCTTGAGCGTTACCGGATCACGCGCGAGGTACTTCCAGAAATTATTGACGTCCGGGATATTGCGGACCTTCTTGATGTCGTCAAAGACCGCACGCACCTGCGGTGAAGCATCGGCATATTCGATCGGCGGGGGTGTAGACATCGAAGCTCCTCCAACTGGCTGCCCCGATATTGTCATTGCCGGGCTTGAGCGGGCAATCCATGATGACGGGAGAGGACAATCGCCATGCCCAGAACCCCCGATTATTTTCGCGGAAAGACCATCATCATCACAGGGGCGGCGAGCGGCATTGGACGAGCCGCTGCGCTGATCTTCGCCCGCGAGGGCGCCAACGTGGTTTGCGCCGACATCAATGAAAAAGGGGTCGAAGAGACAGCAGAAAAAATCAACGCGGCTGGCGGCCAGACGCTGGCGCTCGCCATCGATGTGACCAAGCGCGGGGCGGTAAAAGATATGGTTCAGCTCGCCCTCGACGGCTTTGGACGTATCCATTTTCTATTCAATTCGGCGGGCGCTGCGATCCGGCGCGCGAAATTCCTCGAAATTGATGACCAGCTTTTCGACAAGACGTTCAATCTCAATGTGAAGGGCACGCTCTATCCTATGCAAGCAGTGCTCCCGCATATGCTCGAAAACAAGTTCGGCGTGATCGTGAACATGGGCAGCATGTCGCATCGGCGCGGCGGCCCCGGATCTTCGGTGCATTACGCGGCCGCGAAAGGTGCCGTCGTAACGATGACCATGGGCGTGGCCCGCGAATTCGCCACGCAGGGGATCCGCGCTCTGTCCATCTCGCCTGGCCCAGTGAAAACCCCGTTTCAGGCGGCTGCCAGCAGCTCACCGGAACTGGTGCAGCGCTTCCTCGACGATGTGCCGATGAAACGCTTTGCGGAGCCCGAAGAGATTGGCGAATTGGTGCTGTTCGTATGTTCCGACGCCTGCGAATTCATGACAGCGGACACGATCTATGTGAACGGCGGCGGTGGGTGGCGCTGAACTTTCAGCGTGTGGCAACCCAAATGCCGGCCGCAACAGCTGCAAGGCCGACTACCAGATTGAGCCCAATCCCCTCGCCGATCGCGAGCGCGCCGATGATCGAAGCAAATACCGGATTGATCGTGATCGTCACCGCGGTTTTGGTGGGGCTTGTTCGCGCCAGCGCAAAGACCCAGAGAATGAACGCGACCGCGCTGCCGATGACACCGAGATAGACAATCGCAAACCATTGTGACGCGCTGAAACTGCTGGCCGCATCGAAACCGTGAATTGCAAGCGCCCACACCAGCAGACAGACGGCGGCTGCTCCCATTCCGGCGGTCAGGAATGCCAGCGGATCGGAGCGCGCGATAAACGGGCGAGACCACACGTTGTAGAAGGACATGCAGAGCGTTGCGACCAACATCACCAGCTCCCCACGCCAGGCACCCGCTGGCGCTTTTGACAGGCCCAGCATCAGTGCCAGAAATACTCCGGCCATCGCGATGAACACGCCGGCTGTCTTGCGCGCGGTAATTTCTTCAACGCCGAGTGCCGCCCCGACCAGCATGGTGATCAACGGCATGGTCGAAAGCGTGAGCGCGCCGCGCGCGGCCGTGGTGTAGCTATAGGCGAGATTGAACAGTACCGAGAACGCAAAGAAGAAAAGAATCCCGAGCAATGCCACCGCAATCCAGTCGCGCCCGCGCGGCCAACGGCTCTTCATAAGCAGGGCCACGGGCAGAAGAATCAGAAAACCGGTGCCGAAACGGAAAACGCCCAGCGTTACAGGATCAGTGGCATGGATAACGAAACGGGTGGTGCCGCCCGCGATGCCGCCAATAGCGCTCGATATCACCGCGGCGAGAACGCCGACTTGGTCTCGGGTCATAGCCATACTTTCGGACGGATCGGAATAAAATCAGGTAGAGGTCCGGGCAAGTAGAATTGCAATCGCAAGACGCGGGACAAAGAATCGAATAATGCATTAGAATGCGCCTGGGGGCGCAAAGAGGACACGTAAAGAACCAAAGGAGGCATGCGTGAACAGGATTCTCTCTCTCGCATTGGTCATCGGCATCAGCGTTTTCGGCGTCGCAGCGGGCCAAGCCATGCCCCTGGCGCCTCTCGATCAGGCGCAAACTGGAATAACGATCCCTGTCGCCGGTGGCTGCGGCGCCGGCTGGCATCGTGGTCCCGGCGGCGCATGTCGTCCTAACGGCTATTACGGCGGCGTCTACTACGGGGGTGCCCCTGTCGTCGTAGCACCAGGCGCTGTAGTCGTAGCGCCCGGTGCCCCCTGCGGCGGACGCGGCACGCATCGCGTCTGCAATCCCTATCGGTGCTGGCGGGTGTGCAACTGACCTGAAACAGCGATATCACGCAGCTCAGGCTCCGCCTCGGCGGGGCCTTTCTTTTGCATTCTGCAATTCACAGTGGAAAGCCGCGAAAAGCTTGGCCCGGAAAATCCGGGCCAACGCCAACCTTTGTCAGTTTCGTTCGCGATTATGGATAGCGGCGGCAGCGCCCTTGAGGCCCGCGATGCCATCCACGGCCGCAACCGCCGGCGACCAACGTAACCTGACCCGAGCCGGAAGTTGCGCCTTTAAGTTTCGATGCCGGCACCGCCTGCGCGCCAAATGCAACAAACGTGACCACCGCGGCAATCGTCGCCAGCAACAACAATCCCTTGTGCATGAACAACTCCCCTAATCCTCAATGTCGCCCCACGTGTCGTTGTCGCGATTTGACCGCGTTCGCAAATAACTTTTATGTAAAAATCTCATCGCCGCAACTCTGTGATCACCTGATCGGCACGTGGGGTCGGCAACAGCCTGGCGTGTTCCAGTTCCAACATGGCGGCTCGTTTCGCGTTTGCCACGAGCTCGTTGACCGGGATTGTCGCCGTTTCATTTGGCCGCACCAATGGCAAACGGAGATGCGGGGGATCGCGAAACCATACGTATTCGTACACGTGACCGGATTCCGGATGTTCGACCGCAATCGTTCGACCGTGGATAGTGATGCCGAAATCGCGGACGAAACCACCAGTCGCAAGTTTTGGCGACTGGAGCCCGAAGATACGATGCAGGACGGCATCGATTTCGGTCGGGAAGAAAGGCTTGTGCAGGATCGCCGCGGCGCCGAGCATGAGCGCCTCGCGCTCGCGGAGCGCGTCGTGGTCGCCGGATATCATGACAACCTTGGTCTGGGAATTGATGGCTTTCAGGCGAGCGAGCGTCGCATGACCGTTGAGCCCCGGCATAGTGACGTCCAGAAAAACCACATCGAAATTCACGGCTTTGCAACAGACGCTCGCTTCGGCCCCGTCGCTTGCGTCCACAATATTCGGGTGAAAGACGGAATTCGACAGCACTTTGTGCATGACCTTCAGGGAGGTCGGTGAATCGTCCACAAGCAGCACCTGCATCGGTGTGGAAATCCGCCGATACGTCACCAGGATGTCGTCGATGTCCTTTTTGAAAAAGGGTTTGGTGAGAAATTCATACGCCTCAAGCTCACGCGCGAGCTCGATGCACCGCCGATTGGAACGCCCGGAAATCAGCGTGACGAAAGTCTTGTTCCTGGCAATTCTTGCGGCCCATAGCGCATCCATGCCCCCCATGGTCGGCATGTGCACGTCAATGAACGCAAGATCGGCTCCGTGATCGAGGGCTTGCAGACATTCAACGCCGTCGAATGCGTGCACGATGTTTCCCGAATAATCTTCGGGCAGCGTATCGCGGATTAACTGATGAACTGCATTTGAGTCGTCAGCGATCAGGACCCTGTGTTGGCGCGTGGACATGGTTTCACCCTCCATTAGGTGCCCACCTGAAAAAGAAATGCGCCGCAGGGCGATCACGTTCAAATCAATACAAAGATGAACGGGTTCCTGGCTAATTTGTGCTTTGAGTCTTGTCGCCGTTTTGAGTCAATTTCGTCGCAGCGGGTGAAAAAGGTAATCGAGCACCTGAATCGAAACGGCACGGCGAAAACGCCGTGCCGTCAATGCAACGATAGCGGTCGCGCTCAGCGCCAGCGCAGCTGAAGCGCTGAAGCGCCGGCGACCACGTTAAGCGCTGCAGAACCCTGCAGCGACACCGGCTGAAGCGCGATAGTCCGGTTAGACCCGCCCAGCAGAACGTTGGCGCCGCCACCGATGCCGATCGCGGCCGTGCCAGTCACCCCGACATATTCTCCGGCCAGCGCGCCGGCAGGGACGCCGGCGGTCGGCGCGAACACCAGCCAACCGATTACGCTGCCGGCACTGAAACCGATGCTGACGCCCACGGTATTGAGTGCACCATCATAACTTTGCGGCGGGCCCTGCCCCGCGCTCGGTTGGTAGATACACCTCATCGACTGGTGGCCGACGATGATGAAACCAACGTTCGGATCAACATTGCAGTTAAGCGCGCCGACCTGGGTCCACGATGTGGATTGAGCCTGTATTTGGGCAGGCGCAGAAAACATCGTCGCCAGGGCGAACGCAGCTAACAATAAGCGATGGCGTTTCATGACGGTCATAACCCCCCGTACTGGATAGGCCCACTCTACCAGCGACAATTGCCTATGCGAAGCCGCCTTGTTGCATGGCAGGCATAAAATCGCTGGAAATAAGGATACGGCGGCGTGAATATGGCCGTTCGATACGGGAGGAAGTGTAATGAAAAAAATCACGTTCTCCGCATTGGCCGCGGTGGTTTTTGTTGTCGGGCCTTCCTTCGCGCAACAGCCTGCCGGACCGCCTGTCGGACCCGACTGGTCGAAGATCGAGGTGAAAACCACCGATCTGGGCAACCGCACTTACATGCTGGAAGGTTTCGGCGGCAACGTCACGGTCGCTGCCGGCGACGATGGCGTGATCATGGTCGATGGCCAGTTCGCGCCAATGCACGACAAACTCAAGGCCGCGATTGAAGCCGTCAGCTCCCAGCCGATCCGCTTCCTCATCAATACGCACTATCATCGCGATCATACGGGCGGGAACGGCCCCTTCAGCAAAGATGGCGCGGTCGTGGTCGCGCACGAAAACGTCCGTATCCGGCTTGCAGCAGGCACGGTGATGGCGGTGCCTCCGGTAAAGTACACGCCTGCGGCGGAAGAGACGCTGCCGGCCATTACCCACAGCAAGGGCATGTCGCTTGCTGTGAAAGGCCGCGCAGCTCAGCTTAGGCATCCGGAGAATGCGCACACGGACGGCGACACTTTCGTTTACTTCGCAGACGCCAATGTGATTTCGACCGGCGATACCGTGTCCATGAACCGCTGGCCGAATATCGACTTCGCCAATGGCGGTACTCTCAAGGGCATGATCGTTGCCGCCGACACCTACCTGTCGCTTGCCAATGAAACGACAAAGATCGTGCCGGGCCATGGGCCACTCGCCACCAAGGAACAGCTCGCCGAATACCGGAACATGCTCGCGACCGCGCGCGACCGGATGGCCGAATTGATCAAGCAAGGAAAAGGCGAAAGCGAAATCTATGCGGCGAAACCCTTCGCCGATTTTGATGCCAAATTGAAGGTGAACGACGAGGCCAGCCTGGTCTGGATGCGCGTGGTCTATGCCTCGGTGAAGACGGAGTGACCGGGCGCCAGCGCTCGACGTAGCCTGCGCTCACTCAATAACTGTTTCGATATTTGCGGCAAGTGCGTTGCGCAAAGTGCAAGCGACGGGCGAATGCGCGTCGGCCCATTGCACAAGCGCCTGAAGATCGGCATCGGCTGCATTGGATGCGCGAACCCTCACGACGGTGCGCAGGCCAATCAGAGCCGCAGACACATTGTCATCCAATCCGAGCAAGCCGCGATTATCGGACTGGCTGTCGACGTTGACTTCAAGCCTGTCCAGCGTGATGCCAAGCTTGGCGGCGCGCATGGCGATGACCGTGCCGGTGCACGAGGCAAGGGCGGCGCGGAGCAGCCAGCCCGGCTGTGGCACCCCACCGCCTCCGCCAATGCCCTTTGGCATGTCGGTCACAGCTGCCTCGCCATTCGGGCCGTTGATCGCGAAACTCAAGTCGCTTTTCAGTGCTGCGGTAGCGGCGGCATTTTTGACGCGCGCCTTTTCGGGATTTGCCGAGATAAACTTGACTACATTGTCGATCGCGTCGCGAATGGCATGCTCGCGCATGACGGCCTCCATTACTCACAACGGCAAATTGTCGTGCTTCTTTGCCGGCATCTCGACGTGCTTGTTGCGCAGCATTGCAAGCGCGCGGGCGATCCGGCGCCGCGTCGAGTGCGGCATGATCACATCGTCGATATAGCCGCGCTCGGCAGCGACAAACGGCGAGAGAAACCGCTCCTCGTATTCCTTGGTGCGCGCGGCGATCTTCTTCGGGTCATCCATGTCGGCGCGGAAGATGATTTCAACGGCCCCTTTCGCGCCCATTACCGCGATCTGCGCGGTCGGCCATGCATAGTTCACATCACCACCAATGTGCTTGCTCGCCATAACGTCATAGGCGCCGCCAAAGGCCTTGCGCGTAATGACGGTCACCAGGGGCACTGTGCATTGGCTGTACGCGAACAGCAGCTTGGCGCCATGCTTGATCAGCCCGCCATATTCCTGATCGGTGCCGGGCAGAAAACCTGGTACATCGACGAAGGTGACGATTGGAATGCCGAACGCATTGCAGAAGCGGACAAAGCGCGCGGCCTTGCGAGAGGCATCGCTGTCGAGCACGCCGGCGAGCACCATCGGCTGGTTCGCAACGAAGCCGACCGTGCGGCCGGCAACGCGTCCAAAACCGGTGACGATATTCTTTGCATAGGCTGACGAGAGTTCGAAAAAATCGCCCTCGTCCGCCACCTTCAGGATCAGTTCCTTGATGTCATAAGGCTTGTTCGGATTGTCGGGAATGAGCGTATCGAGCGATTCATCGACGCGGTCGGATTCATCATAGGCCGGCCATTCCGGCACGCCGCTTTCATTGTTCGATGGCAGAAAGTCGATCAGCCGCCGCATCTGCAACAGGCACTCGACATCGTTCTCGAACGCGCCGTCGGAGACGCCAGACTTGGTCGTGTGAACCGAAGCGCCGCCCAGTTCCTCGGCGGTGACGACTTCATTGGTTACGGTCTTCACCACGTCCGGCCCGGTGACAAACATGTAGGATGTGTCGCGAACCATGAAGATGAAATCGGTCATCGCCGGCGAATAGACGTCGCCGCCCGCGCAAGGACCCATGATCACGCTTATCTGCGGAATGACGCCTGAGGCAAGCACGTTACGCTTGAAAACTTCGCCATAGCCGCCGAGCGCGGCGACGCCCTCCTGAATCCGCGCACCGCCGGCATCGAAGAGGCCGATAATCGGGCATCGCGCCCGCATCGCCATGTCCTGCACCTTGATCATCTTTTGCGCGTGTGCTTCCGAAAGCGATCCCCCGAACACGGTGAAGTCCTTGGAGAACAGGTAGACCGCGCGGCCATTGACCGTGCCCCAGCCGGTGACAACGCCGTCGCCGGGAATCTTGGCCTTCTCCATGCCAAATTCGTTGGAGCGATGTTCGACGAACATGTCGAATTCCTCGAACGAGCCCTTGTCGAGCAGAAGCTCGATGCGTTCGCGGGCGGTCAGTTTGCCGCGTTTATGCTGGGTCTCGATGCGGGCGTTGCCGCCACCGAGGCGGGCCTCCTCGCGCCGCTTCTCGAGTTTGTCGAGGATGTCTTTCATGGTCGTGCTGCCCTGCCCGCCGGGAATCCTGCCACCCGCAGGGATAGCACATTGAAAACAGCAAGACAGGCTTGGCAGCGTTACAAATCCCTGCTTACAAGCGCCCATGAACCAGCCGCAGACCGCCGCCGAGCTTATTCAGCAGGGCCTTACCCATCATCGGGCGGGCCAGCTATCGCTGGCAATGGACCGCTATACCGAGGTTCTGCGCAACAACCCTAAGAACGTCGATGCGCTGTACTACGTCGCGGTGGTGGCCTGCCACGAGGGCCAGTTCCAGCAGGGCATCGATCTTGCCCGCAGATCGCTGGCGTACCAGCCGAAACAAGCACGCGCGCACAATCTGATTGGCCAGGCACTGCGCCGGATGGACAAGATCACGGACGCGCTCGAGAGTTTCGACAATGCAATTGAATGCGATGTCAATTTCGCCGACGCATACGGCAATCGGGCCAACATGCTAAGCGAACTTGGCCGCCACGCGGAGGCTTTGTCGAGCTTCGATCGTGCATTGGCACTCAACGAGAACTCGCCTGGGGACTGGCTCAACCGTGGTTCGACGCTGCACGGCATGGGCCGGTTTGAGGAGGCCATTGCAAGCTATGATAAATCGATTGCGCTGGATCCGGATTTCTGCGTGACACATTGCAATCGCGCCCACGCGCTTTCGGACGTCGGGCGTCATGACGAAGCGCTCGTCTCCTTCGACCGTGCCATCGCACTCGAACCCCAGATGGCCGAAGCCTATCTTGGCCGCGCCCTGTCACTGAAAAACCTTTCGCGGTTTGACGAAGCGCTTGCCAGCGTCGACAAGGCGATCGAGATCAAGGGAGATCTCGCGAAGATGCACGAGGCGCGCGCCAGCCTTTTGCGGTCGCTCGGCCGCGAAGAAGAGGCCAAGGCGGCGGAAGCCATGGCCACCGAATTGGAGGCGAAAAAGCGTGAGGCGGGCGAAACGAAACCGGAGAGCGCTGCGTGAACCCGCCTGCTGTTGATGGCGTACCGCGGATCGTTTTGCGCGCCGAAGGCGCTGCGCTGCTGGTCGTCGCCGTCATGCAGACGTCGGTGAATCGTGGTGGCTATTTGCGATCCTTTTTCTGGCGCCGGATGTCAGCCTGCTCGGCTACCTCGGGGGCGCCAGCTGTCATTTACAACGCCGCGCATACACTGGTCGGCCCGCTGCTGCTCGCAAGCGCCGGTCTGCTGCTGCCGGCCTTCAATCTTATGCCACTTGCCTTAATCTGGATCGCTCACATCGGCTTTGATCGACTACTCGGCTA
>DASPUD010000097.1:0-20775 GCA_035623095.1 Pseudolabrys sp. | reverse complement strand
GGCCAAGGTCGGCCCGGTCTCGATCCTCGTCAACAACGCGGGCATCAGCCGGCGCAATCCTTTTACCGGCGATCCCGACGCCGTCATCAAGGGCTGGCAGGAAACCATGGCCGTCAATCTCAACGGCGTTTTCAACGTGACGCATGCGTTTCTTGGCGCGCTCCGCGCGAGCAAGGGGCGGATCGTCAATATCGCGTCGATCCAGTCGTTCACACATGTGCGCACGCCGAACTCGGTTGCCTACACCACCTCGAAACACGCCGTGCTCGGCTTTACGCGCGCGCTCGCCGCTGAGCTTGGCAAGGATGGCGTGCGCGTCAACGCTATCGGTCCCGGATTCATCGAGACGGCATTGAACGAAAGGGTGCGAGCCAGCAATCCTGAAATCGTGAAGATCTTTCTCGACCACACACCGCTCGGTCGCGCCGGCAAGCCGGAAGACATCGCGGGGCCGGCGGTTTTTCTCGCCTCCGACCTTTCGGCCTTTGTCACCGGGTCGATCGTCATGGCGGACGGCGGGTACAGGACGCTTTGACACCGGTACGCACACACCATTCTTACACTTCGTGGTCCGCTCTTATTTTGCGCTTTTCCTCCGATCGGATGACGCGCTACGCGCGCCATTGGCCTAAAGACGCTGCCCTCACCGACAAGAATCATGCCGGAGGCGCAGTCATGACGATTTCAAGTGGTGTCGCTTTTTTCCTGTCCACATCCACAATCGCCGGCACCACGGCGGCCAAGGCTGCGCTGACGCGCATCGTCTTTGGCATGGGCGCGATCGCCACCGCGTTTGTTGCCACGATGGCTGCAAGATTCCGAAAATCTGGCGGAACACAAGACAAGCGCACGCAGTGACCGAAAAGAGGCGCTCGGCGTCTTCTCTTCCGCTCGTCCCCGCGAAAGCGGGGACCCAGGCTGGATTCCCGCTTGCGCGGGAATGAGCGGATGACCGGTCCCTACCGCTTGAACAGCCCCATGATCTCCGCCTTGGCCAGCGTGTTGAAATGCAGATTGAAGCCGACGACGGCGGCTGAGGTGTCCGGCTTCACGTCGAGCTTGTCCGCCTTCACCGCGAAAACCGTGAACAGATAGCGGTGCGGATGGTCGCCTTCGGGCGAACACGGGCCGCCGTAGCCAGGCGCGCCGAAATCGGTGCGCGTCTGCAAAGCGCCCGCCGGCAACCTGCCGCCCGCGCTGCCGGCGCCGAGCGGCAGCTCGCTCACATCAGGCGGAATGTTGACGACCAGCCAGTGCCAGAAACCGGAGCCGGTTGGCGCGTCGGGGTCATAACAGGTGATGGCAAAGCTCTTCGTGCCCGCCGGAGCGCCCGACCATTTCAGATGCGGCGACTTGTTGCCGCCCGCGCAACCAAATCCGAAATCGGCCGACAGGACGAATTCCTTCGCCAGATAGTCGCCGTCCTTGAAACTGCTGCTCGTCACCGTAAACGCCATGGACTTTCTCCCGTCGCCCGCCCAACGCGCGAAGCGTAGCCCGGTTCGGGCCAAGCGCAATGCCCATGCATGACTCTGACATGACGTAATTTTCGGCGTTCACGGTTTTTTTGTTGATCTTTGCTAGCTGTAAACGGGCAAACGGCATTCCCCGGCTATCCATCGATGACCAACATCCTGTCGATGAACCTGTTCGATGTGGCAATCTACCTTTGCCTGTTCATCGCCGTTGTCATGGGCTTCATGACCGGGCTGCTGCGCAGCCTGGCAACGATCTTCGGCTATGTCGCGGGCATGGGCGTCGCCGTCGTTGCGACACCGCGCGTGATCCCGCTGCTCACTACTTATCTGAAAATGCCGACCCCGCAGACCTGGATCGTCGTCGTCGCCATCTTTGTCGCGGCCGGCGCGACGCTCAGTGCGTTACTGCGTCTCCTGGTCAGCGAAATGGTCAGCCCCAATGTCAGCATTCCGGACCGCATCGCCGGCGCAATGCTGGGTGCATTTCGCGTCGGTCTGATGGCGGTGCTGATCGTCGTTATTTTCGACCGGTTTATGCCGCCAAGCCGCGAGCCGGCTTTTCTGCATGGATCGAAATGGCGGCCGGTGCTGTCGGATCTCGGAAATCACGGCCTGCAAGCCTTGCCCCCGGACGTCGAGGATTACCTCGACCGGTTTAAACGGCAGCAGCGGATCTGACATAATCCGGCATGGCAAAGCCGCCTCCGGTGACCGTCACGCTGAAGTTGCGCGCGCGCTACGCGATCGCGGGCGCGACGATGCTGGCGCTCTGGGTTGCAAGCGTCGTCGCACTGTTTCGCAACATCGACTGGTCTCACATACTCATTGTTGCGGCAGCGACCGTCACTGCGCTGCCGCTCGGACTCACTATGTTGTCAGGCGGCGTGTCCGGCAGCGAGCCGAGCATGCAACGCGCCCAGATGGCATTGTTCGCTACGGGCGCGCTGCTGCTTCTGATTGTGTCGGGTGAGGTCCTCCGCCGCATTGTATTCGGCACGGGCGGTTAGCGGCACGTATTTTCCCGCGAAAAAAGCCTGTCGGCACACAAAATTGGCCGCCTGAAGGCATGCGGTAACGTTTGAGTGGGGTCCTTTTCTTGTGACTGGCGCAACCAACCCCGAAGGCGCTACGTTAGCGCAACGTCTTTCGTTCCCGGGGGTCCCCATGGTGGACGTCACTTACGAAATCGTCGAGCACGACGGCGGTTGGGCATACAAAGTCGACGGCGTATTTTCCGAGCCGTACCCGACTCGTGCCGACGCGCTCGCCGCCGCGCAGGCGGCAGCCGAGGAGCAAACCGTTCCCGGCCATACCGAGACCATCGAGTACGAAGACGAAAAGGGCCGCTGGCACACCGAAACTGCACGCGGCTCGGACCGGCCACATACCTACATCAAGGACAAGACTTAGCGGGGCGACGGGCGCCACGATCGGGGGATCAGTACATGATTTGGTTGCGGTTACTTGCTGTCGCACTCTTTGTTTCACCGGCGACGCCGGGCTTTGCGCAGTATCTGCTGCCGTCCTCGGCGCCGACTATGCAGGACGTGGACCCGGGGGTCGACCACACCGGCCGTGACGTCGACCTTCCGCAAGAATTGCGCAAGCAGTCGGTGCTCTACCGCACCGAACAGCCGCCCGGCACCATCATCGTCAATACCGCCGACCGCTACCTCTACCTGATCATGGGCAACAACGTCGCCATGCGTTACGGCATCGGCGTCGGCCGCGACGGCTTCCAGTGGGGCGGCACGCAAAAGATCTCGCTCAAACGCGAGTGGCCGGACTGGGTGCCGCCGCCGGAAATGATCGAGCGCCAGCCTTATCTGCCGCGCTGGATGGCCGGCGGCCCAGGCAATCCGCTCGGCGCGCGCGCGATGAATCTCGGCGCCACCGTGTATCGCATCCACGGCACGAATGCGCCGGAGACGATCGGGCAAGCGGTGTCGTCCGGCTGCTTCCGGCTGGTCAACGACGACGTGATCGATCTTTATTCGCGTGTGCCGCTTGGGACCAAGGTCGTGGTGCAGCACAATTAGCGCGCCCACACGTCATCACCGGGCTTGTCCCGGTGATCCCGCGTAGTCAGGCACTGCCTTCCTAAGCGAGACGGCCGGGACGGGCCCGGCCATGACAACAGCGAGACGGTACCGCCGTTACTGCCACAGGCCGAATGACGCCCATTTGGATTCGGGGATTTCCTCGCCGATGGTGTAATTGAAGGTGACGACCTTCAAATGGTCGGGCGTTGCCGTGCAGCGATAGGACAGCGCGTACCATTTTTTCTTGCTGCGGAAAGCGCCGCCGGTGACTTCCAGCGTATCGGCCTTGGCAATTGGTTCAGCCATGGCATTAGCCACGGCGCGGTCGGGGCGGAACTCTTTCTTCTCGGCGCGGATGCGAGTCATTGCGGTGTAGTCGCAGAGTTGCTCGAGCCGCTCTTCCGGCGCGAGCATCTGCAGGCTGCGTTCGAAACGCTCCACTCGCTCGCTGGCAATCGCGGCGGTCGCCGTAACGGTCGCTGCCACAATTGCCAAACCAGATGGCCGCATGGAGACCCCTTTTTTGTCCGCTGTTTGCCCCAGGCATCCCGCATGGCCTGCAATCCCGGCCAAAGGAAGGCACGCCGTCAGGCCCGAATTACCGGTGATTCTTGCGTCGCCTCAGGTGTATTTCGGGTCGCGGTCGAGCAACTCGATCGATATGCCCTGCGGTCCACGCAGGAAGCAGATCTTGATTCCCGGCCGCGGCGAGTGCGGTTCCTTGGTGAATTCGACGCCTTTCTTCTTGAGGTCGGCGGCAATCGCGTCGATGCCAGACACCGCGAATCCGAAATGATCGAGGCCCTGATAGGGCGTGACCGGCGGAGGATTGACGCCATCGCCGGGGCTGACCTGTGCGGTGAAGATCATGGCGCCGCCAAGCCTGATATCGATGCGCGGCTTGCCCTGCTGCATCGTGCGGATCACTTCGGCGCCGAACATCCGCTCAAACCATTTTGCGGTGCCCTCCGGATCGGGAGTACGCAGGTGAACGTGGTCCCAGGTGAAGCTCGCCATGGTTGTCCTCCGTGATGGTTTTGCGAAACTAGGACACGTCGCGCGGGCCTACGCAACCGGGTTATTTGTCAGTCTGCTCTTCGTCAAAAACTGGCTGCCCGCTTCCGCGGTCATGAGCGGGGTAATGGAGCACGACAGAATTGTGACACCACGGCCCCGATAGTTGCCCACAGGCGCACATTGCCTGTGCGCATTTCGCTGCATGTGCCGCAACAATTTTGCTAAACGAAACGGCTGACTGGATCAGCGGGGCATGGCGCGCAAGACTATTCATGCGGCGGGCGGCATCGTGGTGCGCAACGGCGCGCGCCCGCTGATCGCCGTCGTGCAGCGCGCGAAGGACGAGCTCTGGGTGTTGCCGCGCGGCAAGCTCAAGGTCAATGAAAGCGCGATCGCCGGCGCGCGACGCGAAGTCGTGGAAGAGACCGGCCACCAGGTTCGTGTGCGCGAATTTCTCGGCGCCATCACCTATCGCGCGCGCGGACGGCCAAAGATCGTTCAGTTCTGGCATATGCATGCGAAGGTCAATCCGAGCCGCGATTTGATGAAGGACATCATGGCGGTCGAATGGCTGCCGCTGCGGGCGGCGATTCGACGGCTGAGTTACCCGCTGGAAAAATTATTCCTGCGCAACGTTGGACGGAACGTCCTGCGGCGCAAGCAGCGCCCGCATCGCAAAGTGCGTAACCGAAGTCGCGCCGGCGGCAAGGGGCGCGGCCAAGCGCGATCGCACGCGTCTCCGCGAAGTCGCGCACGCAAACTGGCGGGACGATCAACCGTCCATGGCCGTCAGTCGACAATCCTGCAACGCGTCTTCAAGCGCCTGTCGCACTAGTCCGTCTTTCTTTCGCGGCTGCCCTGATGCCGCCGCAAGCCTTGCTAAAATTTAATCTGGCAAAACAGCCCGTTGGGTCCATTCCAAATGGGACATTCACCGGCTGTTCACGCGAAAAACGGGAACCTCGCACTCAGGAACAACGTTTGGCTGAGCGACTACGCAGGAAACGGGGAACACCCTCGTTGATTGGGTAAGACCCAGCGAAACCAAAGGAAATACGCCATGACCAAAACAACCAGAATCCTGACTGCTGTGGCGGCTGCAGCGACGCTTGGACTTGCCTCTGTCGCCGCTCCTCAACCCGCCGAAGCTCATGGCAGCGGCGGCGCAATTGTCGCCGGCATCATCGGCGGAATAGCCGCCGGCGCGCTCATCGGCGCCGCTGCACACGGCCCCTACTATGGCGCCGCTTATTATGGACCCGGCTATTACGGCGGCTGTTACTGGACCCGTCAGCGGGTTTGGGACGGATGGGGCTGGCGCGTCCGTCCCGTGCGAGTCTGCGGTTAGAGTCTAGCCAAATCAGACGAACACGCGCATGAGGTTAAGAAATAGCCCGGATTCGGTTAACGGGTTCGGGCTTTTTCAAGGGTAGGAAGCGAGCCGGCGCTAACAAATTTCCGACATATTGGAACGGTCTCTAATTCGGCTCGGGGACATGTTTCGATCATCACCGCTCGGCCGGCACGGACCGGCCCGACCCTGGAGGGTAACAATGAAGAAGACGATTCTAGCGCTCGCGACGGCCACTACTTTGGCAGTCGGCACCCTGAGCGTCCCGACCACCGCCGATGCACGTTGCTATGGTTGTGCGGTCGGCGCGGGTGTTGCCGCCGGCGTGATCGGCGGCGCCATCATTGGCGGAGCCATTGCGAACAGCCAGCCTTATTACGCTCCGGCCCCAGGTTATGTCGTCTATGAGGGCTACGGCGCCCCGTATCCGGCTGCATGCCCCGGTGGCTATTGGGCCCGTCGCCCGCTGCGTGACCCCTACGGCAATTTCGTCGGCTGGAGCCGTCCGCGGTTCATCTGCCCTTAAAGTTCGTTAACGACTTGGGTGGATGATCGGCGCCAAAGTCATATTGGCCCGAGAGGACACTCATGAAAAATACCATCATTGCACTCGCCGCGGCCGCTACATTGGCCGCGGCGTTGCCGTCTTCAGCACAAGCTTATTGCCAAGGCTGCGGTGTTGCGGCGGGCGTGGTCGGCGGACTAGCCGCCGGCGCCATCATTGGCGGCGCCATCGCCAACAGCCGGCCACCGGCATACGTCGAGCCGGCCCCAGTTTACGCGTATCCGCCGCCGCCCCCGGCCTATGCTGAACCGCCGGCTTACGGCGATGGCCCGGTTTGCCATACCGAGCGCCAGCAGATTTGGGATGGCTACGCCTACCGCACGCGCCGCGTTCAGGTTTGCGATTAGTCAAACTAGTGGCTCACAACTAGCACTTCGTCATGGCCGGGCTCGTCCCGGCCATCTCGCTTAGGGATGCACGGCCTTGCCCTCCTAAGCGAGATCACCGGGACAAGCCCGGTGATGACAAAATGAATCACCGCCGCATATGCTCGAGCACTGCGGCGGTCGGCCAGCAGTCGACCTTCATTCCGTTCTTTTTCTGATAAGCGCCAAGCGCGGCGCGCGTCAGCATTCCCGCCTTGCCGTCGATCTTGTCCTTGTAGAGGCCGAGCGCCATCAGCCGCTTTTGCATGCTCTCGACGTCCGTCGTCTTGAGCTGCGCATTTTTGCTCCACGGTGTCTCGAATGGCTTGCCACCGGCGATGCGGTCGCTGAGATGGCCGACGAACAGCACATAAAGATCCGAAAAATTGTAATCCTTGATCACGAAGTAGTCCTTCGGGGCGAGAAACGATGGCCCGTAGCTGCCTTCCGGCTGCAGCAGCGAGGCTTCCAACGACAGCTCGGCGGCGGAGAGTTTGCGGCCGTAGGCCGGGACAAATCCGCGCTTGATCCATTCCCCGATCGGCTTGGTCACTTCGGGAACGCCGATGCTGCAATCGGCGCCGGCCGGGGCGCGCACCTCGATCGCCCACGGCTCACCTCGCTGCCAGCCTTTATCTGCGAGCTGCTTTGCCGCCGAGGCCAGCGCATCGGGGACGGAACGCCAGATATCGGGGCGCCCGTCTCCGTCGAAGTCGACTGCGTATTTGAAATATTCCGAGGGAAGAAATTGCGTGAGCCCCATCGCCCCGCCCCAGGAAGAGCGCAGGTCGGAGCGCGGCACACCTTGCTGCAGCATCTTCAGTGCATTGAGGAATTCGTTGCGGAAGAAATCCTTGCGCTTGCCGGTATAGGCCTGCGTTGCCAGCACGCGAATAGCGTCCTGCCCGCGGAATTCACGCGCGTAACCGCTCTCGCGCGCCCAGATCGCCAGCAAGATATTGCCCGGCACGCCGATCTCGCGCTCGATGCGCGAAAGCGTATCGCGGTATTGCGCGGCGAGCTGTTGCCCCTGCGCGGCATACTGCTGGAACGCCGACTCGCGCAGGTATTGCGCCGGCGTCTGCACGAATTCCGGCTGCGCGGGCGGCGGCGAAACCCGGCCGGGAATGTCGAGATCAGGCAGCGAAAGGTCCGGCTCAAGCCCGCGGATGGCGGTGTCAAATGTCGTGCGTGAAATGCCGAGTGCCTGCGCGTCGGGCCAGGTGGAGCGCAGAAAGGCGTCAAAGGCCGGATCGGCGTGCGCGATTTGGCAAAAGGCCGCTACTGCCACGATCACAGCAGCAAACATACGCTTCACGGATTCGGATTTTATCGGCCTCATGGTGAGGAGCGTCGCGAAGCGACGCGTCTCGAACCATAAAGCGGCCCCATCCTTCGAGACGGGCGCTGCGCGCCCTCCTCAGGATGAGGCGGAGCAAGGCGCGGCAAGTTTTCCCGATCAAGTGCCATGACTGGGAACCTACCGCGAGAACTTCTTGTACTTCAAACGGTGCGGAATGATGCTGTCCGTACCGAGCCGCCGCATCTTGTCGGCTTCGTAGTCCTGGAAGTTGCCCTCGAACCATTCGACGTGGCTGTCGTCTTCGAAAGCAAGGATATGCGTGGCGATGCGGTCGAGAAACCAGCGATCGTGGCTGATGATCACGGCGCAACCGGCGAAATCCTCCAGCGCTTCCTCGAGCGCGCGCAGCGTATCGACATCGAGATCGTTCGTCGGCTCGTCGAGCAACAGCAGGTTGGCACCGGAGCGAAGCATCTTGGCGAGATGAACGCGGTTGCGTTCTCCGCCCGAGAGTGTTCCAACTTTCTTCTGCTGGTCGGCGCCCTTGAAGTTGAACGAGGCGCAGTAGGCGCGCGAGTTCATCTCCTTCTTGCCGAGCAGGATCATGTCGTTGCCGTTGGAGATTTCTTCCCAGACGGTCTTTTTGCCGTCGAGGCTGTCACGCGACTGGTCGACGTAGCCGAGATGGACCGACTCGCCGATTTTGATGGTGCCCTTGTCCGGCTTTTCCTGTCCGGTGATCATGCGGAACAGGGTGGTCTTGCCGGCGCCGTTCGGGCCGATCACGCCGATGATGCCGCCGGGCGGCAGTTTGAAGGTCAGATCGTCGATCAGCAGGTTGTCTCCAAAACCCTTGGTCAGGTGGTCGAAATCGATAACGTTCTGACCAAGCCGCTCGGCCACCGGGATCGTGATCTGCGCGACGGTGTTGACCTTGGCGTTGGCAATCTTGAGCAGGTCCTCGTAGCGCTGATAGCGCGCCCTCGACTTGGACTGCCGTGCCTTTGGTGAAGAGGCGATCCATTCGCTCTCGCGCGCAAGTGTGCGCTGCCGGGCCTCGTCCTCACGCTGCTCCTGCTGCATGCGCTTCTGCTTCTGACCGAGCCAGGAGGTGTAGTTCCCCTGGTACGGAATGCCGCGGCCGTGGTCGAGTTCGAGGATCCAGCCGGTGACATTGTCGAGGAAGTAGCGGTCGTGGGTGACGATCAGGATGGCGCCCGGATATTCGCGCAGATGGCCTTCCAGCCAATTCACGCTCTCGGCGTCGAGATGGTTGGTTGGCTCGTCAAGCAGCAAAAGGTCCGGCTGGTCGAGCAACAGCCGGCAAAGCGCGACGCGGCGGCGTTCGCCGCCGGAAAGCTTGGTCACGTCGGCATCGTCGGGCGGACAGCGCAACGCATCCATGGCCTGGTCAACTTTGCTGTCGAGGTCCCACAGGTTCTTAGAGTCGATCTCGTCCTGCAGCTTCGCCATCTCATCGGCGGTCTCGTCGGAATAGTTGGAGGCGATCTCGTTGTAGCGGTCGAGCAGCGCTTTCTTGGCGGCGACGCCCTCCATGACGTTCTCGCGCACAGTCTTCTTGGGGTCGAGCTGCGGTTCCTGCTCGAGGTACCCAACGCGCGCGCCTTCAGCGACCCAGGCTTCGCCGGTGAAGTCCTTGTCGATGCCGGCCATGATCCGCAACAGCGTGGACTTGCCTGAGCCGTTGACGCCGAGCACGCCGATCTTGGCGTCCGGATAGAAGGACAAATGGATGTCCTCCAGGATCTTTTTGGCCGGCGGATAGGTCTTGGTCAGACCCTGCATGTGGTAGATGAATTGGCGACCGTTCATTGCAATCCTTGGAACTTTGGCCCGAATCCGCGCGCTCGCGCTCTTCGCGCTACCGCACGTTATGTCGGGAATGCGCGGCTGATGTAGCGGCGGGAACTCGAAAGAGCAAGCGGGACACCGCCCGCCGCGGTGTGTTCGACCGCAGTAAAGTTCTGGAAAGGCTGATTGAAAAAAGCCGGAGCGCGTCCATTCGTGTACGGCTTCTTAACTGCTGCCGCGCCATGATCCATGAACCTCGGCGCCGGATGGAGCGACCAAGGGACAGACGGACCGCTCCTGGTCCGCCGGTCGGTGTGGGAGCTGCATCATGGGTCGAGCGATCCTGGCCTTCTCGGGTTCCGCCATTGCGCTACTGCCCCGCCCGTTCGCGTTTATCAGCAACTTCTTCGGCGGTTTCTGGCGGGAAATGACCCGCGGCGTGCTGCGTCCTTACCGCCCCGAGCTGCACTACATGCGCGGTCCCGGCCCCGCCTGGCGCGCAAAGCACGGCATCCTTTCCCAGGACTGACCCCCCCTTTCCTTTCGTTCCTCGATGCCTAAGGTGGCGCGGCCCAGAGGTTTTTCGGGCGCAATGAAAGGGTTTTTGCATGGTTCGGGCAGCCATTCTGGATGACTACCAGAACGTGGCGATGGGGGTCGCCGACTGGTCTTCGATTACCAAAGACGTCGAGATCAAGGTCTTCAACAAGCCGTTTGCCAGCCAGGACGAGACGATCAAGGCGCTGCAGGGCTTTGCCGTTATCGTCGGAATGCGCGAGCGCACGCCGTTTCCGCGCAAGGTGATCGAGGCCCTGCCCGACCTCAAGCTGCTGATCACGACCGGCGCCCGCAACGCTTCGTTCGACGTCAAGGCCTGTGCCGAACGCGGGATTACCGTGTGCGGCACCGGCGCGGCCGGCAGCCCGACCACCGGTATCGCCTTCGGCCTGATGCTGGAGCTTACCCGCCGGATCGGCTTCGAGAACGCCCGGCTCAAGGCCGGGGCGGCCTGGCAGGTCACCATCGGCCGCGACCTTGAAGGTCTTACGCTTGGAATTCTGGGCTTGGGCAAACTCGGCCAGCGTTCCGCCACGGTGGGCAAGGCCTTCGGCATGAAGATTATCGCATGGAGCCAGAACCTGACCGAGGAAAAGGCCAAAGCGACGGGCGCCGATCTCGTGTCCAAGGAGGATCTATTCCGCAACTCCGATTTCGTGACGATCCACGTGGTGCTGAGCGACCGCTCGCGCGGACTGGTCGGCGCAAAGGAGCTCGGCCTGATGAAGAAGAGCGCTTATCTGATCAACACGTCGCGCGGGCCTATCGTGGATGAGAAAGCGCTCATCGCAGCACTGCAAAACAAATCGATAGCCGGCGCCGGACTCGACGTGTTCGATGTGGAGCCGCTGCCGCACGATCATCCTCTCCGCAAGATGGACAACGCCGTGATCACGCCGCACCTCGGCTACGTCAGCGAGCAGAACTACAGAAAATACTTTCCCGACGTGGTCGAAGACATCCGCTCCTGGCTCGACGGCAAGCCGGTAAGGGTGATCGACGCGAAGTGACGCCGCAGGCGTCATGGCCGGGCTTGCCCCGGCCATGACAATCAGGAGGGCACGGCCGTGCCCCGCTAAGCGGGATGCGCGGGACAAGCCCACGCATGACAATGGATGCTACGCCAACTTCAGCAACTTCGCCGCGTTATTGTAGGCGACATCGGCACGCAGGCCTTCGTCCATCGGCACGGTGTCGAGGAATTCGCAACCCGTCCAGTCAAACGGATAATCGGCCGAGAACATGACCCGGTCGCGCCCGAGCGCGTCGATCGAGCAACTCAGCGGCGGAAGATCGTACATGCCCGAAGCCGTCACCCAGACATTCCTTTTGATGTAGTGCGACGGTGGTTTGGGTAAATTCCAGCCGTAGGGACCGGCGCGGCTGTCAAAGCGAAAGAACTGGAACGGCAAAGTCTCGCCAAGGTGGCCGAGCACGAGCTTGACCTTGGGATAGCGCTCAAAGACACCGCTGCAGATGATGCGCAATGCGTGCGAGCCGGTCTCCACGGTCCAGCCCCACATCGGCCGTGCGAGCACGTTGTAGCCGTCAATCGCAGTTAGCGGCGCAACCGGATCCGCCGGATGCAGATAGACTGGCGCGTCTAGCGCCGCCGCGCGCTCCCAGAATGGATCATAGGAGCGGTCGTCGAGATATTTGCCGTTGGTGTGCCCGTTGATCATGGCGCCGCGGAATTTGAGATCGCGCATGCAACGCTCGAGCTCATCGGCAGCGGCCTTTGCATCCTGCATCGCGAGATGGGCAAAGCCGGAATAGCGGTCGGTGCGTTTCTGCACCGCCTTTGCCAGGAAGTCGTTCGATGCACGAGCGGCGCGTACTGCTGTGGCCGTATCGCGTTCGGCCTGCACGCCCGGCCCGGCGATCGCCAGCACCGCATGCGCGATGCCGGTTTGATCCATAATCTTCAAACGCTGTTCGCCAAAATCCGTCAGCGCGCCATAAAGCTGCGCCGTCTTGGCCGGCGCCACGTCAACCATGGTCTGCCGCCAATACGGCTCCGTAGCGGGATCGAGAAAATGCTCTTCGAGCGCGATCTTCTTGACCATGACACCTCCCCCGAGGCTGCGGCAGACCGCCCGACCGGCCGCCAACTTTTTCGCTTTTTTCTGTACCGCATTTTGAGCTAACCTGTCCCACGATGCAAGGCGGCAAAGATCGCCGGCAGCGCGCGGGTGGGAAGCGTCATGAATCGGCTCGTCACCAACGACAAGAGTCAGGTGCAGGTGATCGCGCGCGCCGCGACGATTCTGCGGGCTTTGGAAGATGAAAATGCGGGCTTGAGTCTCGGGCAGATCGCGCAGCGCGTGAATCTTGCCCGTTCCACTGTGCAGCGCATCGTCGCAGCGCTCGAAACAGAAAAACTCGTGATCGCGGCGACGCCAAATGGCCGCGTGCGGCTTGGCCCGACGATCCTGCGGCTTGCCGCCTCCGTGCGCAGCGATTTCGTTACGCTGGCGCGGCCGTTCCTCGAACGGCTTTCGGAAGAACTGCACGAGACCGTCGATCTTTCGACCGTCAAGAAAGATCATCTCGTCTTCATCGATCAGGTGATCGGCTCGCAGCGTTTGCGCGCCGTGTCGGCGGTCGGTGACACTTTTCCACTTTATTGCACGGCCAACGGCAAGGCCTACCTCGCGCAGCTTTCTGATTCCGCGGTCGAGGGCCTGATCGGCCGCGCCTACGAAGCGCGCACACCGAAGACGCTGACCCGTATCGATACCTTGCTTGCCGACCTGAAGGCTGCACGCCGCAGCGGCGTTGCCTACGATCGTGAAGAACACACGCTCGGCATTTGCGCCGTGGGCGTCGCGTTGCACGATCCGCTCGGCAATGCGGTGGCGATTTCGGTGCCGGTCCCAAGCCAGCGATTCCCCAATCGCCAGTCGCTGATTGCCGAGCGCCTGGTCGCGACCAAAATAGCTTTGGAGAGCCATATGAATTCCGCTGCTGCCTGAGGCGGCAGTAGAGACCGTAAAAACAAGGGAGGGTGCCGTGGCCAAACGAATTCGCGGCGTAACGTTAGAAGAAAATCTTAAGAACAGCATGGGACTCGAGTTTTACAACTTGTCCCATCGTTTCGGGTATCAATCGCCGAACTGGCCTTACTTCGAAGACGTTAAGATCGAGCGCATCCATTACATGGCGAAGTCAGGCGTGTTGTCCCAGCGCATCACGACCTCGATGCACAACACGACGCACATCGACGCGCCGGCGCATGTCATACAGGGCACGCCATTCATCGACGAAGTGCCGCTCCCGCACTTCTTTGGTTCAGGCATCGTCGTTTCGATCCCGAAGAACAAGTGGGAGCCGATCACCGGCGATGATCTGGAAAAAGCCTGCGGCAGGATCGTCCGTCCGCGCGATGTGGTGATCATCAACACCGGCTGGCACAAATTTTACGAAGACAGCGAGGACTATTTCTGCCGCGCGCCGGGATTCGTGCCGTCGGCGGGCGAATGGTTCGTGAAGAAAAAAGTCAAGGTGGTCGGCCACGATACGCAGGCCAACGATCATCCGCTCGCCACCGCCATCGGCCCGCAACGCAACGGGCCGTTACATCCACACCTGGCCGAGGAATATCGCGAATGGTCGGGCGGGCGCGACTGGAAAGACGATTTTCCGGAGTGGGAGCCGGTGCACCGAATTCTCTTCAAGAACGGTATTCTCGGCATCGAAAACGTCGGCGGTGATATCGATAAAGTCACCGGTAAACGCTGCACTTTCGCTTATTTCCCCTGGAACTGGGACCGCGGTGACGGCTGTATCGTGCGCCTGGTCGCCATTGCAGACCCCTCAGGCAAATATCGAATCGAGCGCGGGAGGAAATTCTGATGCTTGTTCGCAAACTCTCCGAAGCAAAGCGTTACGAAGCGCCAAACCATCGCAACTACGAGTCTCTGCGGCTTTTCGGCGCGGAGATGGGCGGCTCACAAGCGCTCATCTTTGGCATTTCGCATTTCCAGCCAGGCGGCGGCGCCGGACCGGATGCATCGCCGCCGGAAAAAATTTATCACGTGCTCAAAGGCGAGTTGACGGTGATCGCCGGCGGCAAGGAGATCGTCGCCAAGGCGGGGGATACCTGCTTCATTGCGCCGAATGAGAACCGCGAAATCATCAACCGCGGCAAGGATGTTTGCACCATTCTGGTTGCGGTCGCGGCACCGAAATGAGGACGCTATGAGCGACTTCCTGAAGAACCCCTCGTCGCTGTTCGACATCAGGGGCAAGACCGCAATCATCACCGGCGCATCAGGCGCTTTCGGAGCACTCGCGGCAAAAACATTCGCCGGCGCCGGAGCAAATGTTGTGCTGGCGGCGAGCAAGGCCGATGAGCTGAAAAAAGTTGCCGCCGAATGTGAAAAGCTCGGCGGCAAGACGGAAATTATCGCGCTGCGTCCAAGCTCGGAAGGAAATTGCGACAAGATCGTCAAGGCAGCGGTCGACAAGTTCGGCCGCGTCGACATCCTGGTGGTCGCTTCCGGGCTCAACAAAGTATCGAAGATCGTCGACCAGAAGGTCGAGGATTTTCTCGACGTGATGGACGCCAACGTCAATCAGTCCTGGCTGATGGCGCGCGCTGCCGGCCGGCAGATGCTCAAGCAGGGCCAGGGCGGCAAGGTCATCCTCACATCATCCGCGCGCGGCTTGCTCGGCCACCCGGCCGGCTACAGCGCTTACTGCGCCTCAAAGTCTGCGGTGGATGGCATTGCCAAGGCGCTCGGCTGCGAATGGGGCGAAAGCGGCATCACCGTGAATGCGCTCGGGCCCACTGTTTTCCGCTCGCCTCTCACCGCGTGGATGTACGAGGACACTGAGCGCGCGCAGACTGTGCGCAAGGGTTTCCTGGCGCGCGTGCCGAAGGGACGCCTGGGCGAGCCGGAAGATCTCGCTGGACCGCTGCTGTTCCTGGCGTCAAAGGCGTCCGATTTCTACACCGGCCACATCCTTTACGCGGATGGCGGCTATACAGCAGGCTGATTTGTCTCGGGAAACAGAAGCTCAAGGGAGGGTGACATGACCGACGTCAAAAGAATTTCGCGCCGTACGCTGGTCAAGACCGGACTCGGCGCCATGGCCGCTCCCGCCGTTCTGCGGGTCCTGCCGGCGGAAGCGCAATCGCAGGTGATCAAGATCGGACACGTCAGTCCGAAGACCGGTCCACTCGCGGGCTTTGGTGAAGCCGACAGTTTTATCCTCGAACAAGTTCGCGGCATTTTGAGCAATGGCCTCGCTAATGGCGGCAAGACCTACAAGGTCGAGATCATTACCAAGGACAGTCAATCGAGCGGCAGCCGCGCCGCGGAAGTGGCGTCCGAACTCATCCTCGGAGAGAAGGTCAACCTCATCGTCGCCTCGGCCACACCGGACACGACCAATCCGGTTTCAGACCAGGCCGAAGTCAACGAAGTGCCCTGCATCACCACCAATTGCCCATGGCAGCCTTATTTCTTTGGCCGCAAGGGCGATCCGAAGAAGGGCTTTACCTGGACCTATCATTTCTTCTGGGGCCTCGAGGACGTGATCGCCTCGTTCCTTGCGCTGTGGGACGAATTGCCGACCAACAAAATTGTCGGCGGTCTTTTTCCCAACGATGCCGACGGCAATGCCTGGGGCGATGCCAAACTCGGGCTGCCGCCGGCGCTGGCGCAAGCCGGCTACAAGCTGCACGATCCCGGCCGCTATCAGCTCATGAATAACGACTTCACGTCGCAGATTTCGGCGTTCAAGGCGGCGGGCGCTGAAATTGTCACCGGCAACATGATCCCGCCGGACTTTGCGACGTTCTGGTCGCAGGCGGCACAGCAGGGGTTCAAGCCAAAGATCGTCACCATTGGCAAGGCGCTGCTGTTCCCCTCGGTGATTGAATCACTTGGCGCGCGTGGCAACGGCCTTACCAGCGAGATCTGGTGGACACCAAATCACCCGTTCAAATCGGGATTGACCGGCCAGAGCTGCCAGCAACTCACCGATGCCTATACCAAAGCTTCAAACCGGCCGTGGACGCAGCCGATCGGCTTCCAACATGCCCTATTCGAGGTGGCGATCGACGTGCTCAAGCGCGCGAAGAACCTTAGCGATCCGAAATCGATCCTCGAGTCGATCGTGGCGACCAACTATCAGTCGATCGTCGGTCCGATCCAGTGGACCGGCGCGCCGGTGAAGAACGTCACCAAGACTCCGCTGGTCGCCGGGCAATGGCAGCGGAAAAATGACAAGTTTGAGCTTGTCATCACCGAGAACAAGACCGCGCCCAATATTCCGACCGGAGGCAAGCTGCAGCCGATCAGCTGACTAATGTTGAGCGTCATGGCCGGGCTTGTCCCGGCCATCCACGCCTTCTGTTTGGCGAAGCTAAGACGTGGATGCCCGGCACACGGCCGGGCATGACAAGTGGTGGACCGCGCCCCCATGCCCATCCTCGTGCTCGAGGGAATCTCGAAACGGTTCGGCGCCGTCGTGGTCGCCGAAAGGATCGGCTTTGAGCTGAGTGAAGGCGAAGCGCTCGGCATCATCGGGCCGAATGGTGCCGGCAAGACGACGCTGTTCAGCATTGCCGCCGGCACAATCGCCCCCGATACCGGCCGCGTGCTGTTCGCAGGCGAGGATGTAACACGCCTGCCCGCGGAACGGCGCTGCCGCAAAGGGCTGGTGCGCTCGTTCCAGATCCCGCAGCCATTTTCCGGCATGACCGTTTTCGAAAACGTCGTCGTCGCCGCCGCATTCGGCGCCAACGAGGCGGAAAATGCGGTTTATGACCGCTGCGCGGAATTGCTCGACAGTTGTGGTTTGTTGAACAAAGCTAACCGGCAAGCTGGCGGCCTCACATTGCTCGATCGCAAGCGGCTGGAATTGGCGCGCGCATTGGCCACGAAGCCGCGCGTCCTGCTGCTCGATGAGGTCGCCGGCGGCCTCACCGAACATGAATGTGCGGCTCTCGTCGCGCTGATCAAAAATGTGCGGGCAAGCGGCGTGTCGATTGTCTGGATCGAGCACGTGGTGCATGCGCTCCTTGCCACGGTCGATAGGCTGCTGGTGTTGCATGGTGGCAAGCTCATCGCACAAGGCGACCCGCACACGGTGATCCGCAGCCCGCAAGTGGCGGAGATCTATATGGGGATCGCGGCCGATGCCTGAGACTCCGTTGCTCGAGGTCAAGGCGATCGACGCGTTCTACGGCGACTTTCAGGCGCTGTTTGACGTCTCATTGAGCATCGCGCCCCGTCAGGTGGTCGCCGTTATCGGCGCAAACGGCGCCGGCAAAAGCACGCTTCTAAAAAGCATCGCCGGGCTCATGCATCCGCACCGCGGAGAAATCCTTTTTGAGGGAAGGCCAACGGCGGGCGCACCCGCCTTCGATGCGCTGAGGCGCGGCATCGCACTGGTCCCAGAAGGGCGAAGGCTTTTCCCCTCGTTGACGGTGGAAGAAAATCTGTTGATCGGCGGTCAGTCCGGCCGTCCGGGTCCGTGGACGCTTGCGCGCGTGTACGAACTGTTTCCGGTATTGGCGGAGCGGCGAAACCTGCCTGCACCTTCACTTTCCGGCGGGCAGCAGCAAATGGCGGCCATCGGCCGCGCGCTGATGGCCAATCCCGGCCTGCTCTTGTGCGACGAAATCAGCCTCGGCCTCGCGCCGATCGTGGTGCGCGACATCTACGCACGGCTGCCGCAGATCATGGCGGAGGGCCTGTCATTGATCATTGTCGAGCAGGACATCGCGCAGGCATTGCGCGCATCGAACCATGTCTATTGCCTGCAGGAAGGCCGCATCGCCCTGCAAGGCTCAGCGAACCAATTGAGCCGCGAGTCGATCTCGGCCGCTTATTTCGGGGTCTGACGGCGATGCAGTGGCTCAACATCATCCTGCAAGGCGTGCTGATCGGCGGCTTGTACGCAATGTTCGCAGCCGGCCTCTCGCTGATCTTCGGTGTCATGCGGCTGGTGAACATCGCGCACGGCGATCTCATTGTGCTTGCGGCCTACATCTCACTTATGGTGACGCAAAGCGTGGGTATCGATCCCCTCACCTCGCTGTTGATTGTTGTGCCAGCAATGGCGCTCCTCGGTTACGCTTTGCAGCACGGCCTGCTCAACCGGACACTGGGCGACGATCTGCTTCCGCCGCTGTTGGTTACGTTCGGGCTTTCGATCATCATCCAGAACGGACTGCTCGAGTTTTTCACCGCCGACAGCCGCCGGCTGCAGGCCGGATCGATCGAGATCGAAACGTTCCGACTCGCGCAAGGCCTCTTTGTCGGAGCGCTGCCGCTCATCCAGTTCGCCGTTGCGATTTTGGTGATCGCTGGCCTGCAAGTCGTGTTTTACAGGACAGCGCTGGGCCGCGCTTTCCGCGCAACATCCGACGATCAATCCGTGGCCCAGTTGATGGGGCTCGATACACGGCACGTCTTCGCCATGGCCATGGCATTGTCGCTCGCGGTCATCGCCATTGCCGGCGTATTTCTCGCCATACGCACCAACTTTGATCCAGCCATCGGTCCGGCACGGCTGATCTTCGGCTTCGAGGCGGTGATCATCGGTGGTCTCGGCAACATGTGGGGCACGCTTGCAGGCGGCATTATTCTTGGCGTTTCACAGGCAATTGGCGCGCAGATTGATCCCGGCTGGCAACTGCTCGCGGGGCACATCGTGTTTCTGGCAATCCTTGCCGTCCGTCCGCAAGGCCTGTTTCCGAGGATTTCGGGATGAGCCGCGTCGAACATGCCACGCGCTCCAGCCGCATCGGTGTCGTGGTTGTCGCCGCTTCACTAATCGTGCTCGCCCTCGCACCATTCTGGGGTGACCGGCAGACTTTGCGGCTTTTGGCCGAAATGCTGACATTTGTCGCGCTCGCCAGCCTGTGGAATCTGCTGGCCGGCTACGCCGGATTGGTGTCGGTCGGCCAGCAGGCGTTCGTTGGTCTCGGTGGCTATCTGCTGTTTGCCCTTGCTATGCTCTTGGATGTGCATCCGGTCGCCGCCATCCTGATTGCCGGGCCAATCGGTGCACTCGTGGCAATCCCGGTTGCCGCCCTGATGTTCAGATTGCGTGGGGCCTATTTTGCGATCGGGACCTGGGTTATCGCAGAGGTCTTCCGCCTGCTCGCTTCGCAGATCTCCGCGCTCGGCGGTGGTTCGGGCATAAGCCTGCCTGCGTCCGTCGTGATTGCGATGGCGCCGACCCGGCAGGCGCGCGAGTTCGAAATCTACTGGTTGGCGCTTGCGCTCACAGTCGCAATTTTGGGCGCTATCGTCGCTTTGCTGCGCTCGCGTCACGGCCTTGCACTGACGGCAATCCGCGACAACGAGCTGACGGCCCAGAGCAACGGCATCGACGTGTGGCGGATCAAATTTATCGTCTACGTGCTGACGGCGTTCGGAACGGCGATGATCGGCGCATTAATCTTCCTGCAGAAGCTGCGCATCTCGCCCGATACGGCGTTTAGCGTGAATGACTGGACCGCATTTGTTATTTTCATCACTGTCATCGGCGGCATCGGAAAAATCGAGGGGCCGATCATCGGCACCATCATCTTTTTCGTGCTGCGGCAAACGCTGGCCGACCTTGGCAGCCTGTATTTGTTGGTGATGGGAGCGGTCGCCATCGTTGTAATGTTATGGGCCCCCAAGGGATTGTGGGGCGTGATCTCCGAACGGCTCGGCTGGCAGGCGCTGCCCCTGCACCGGCGACTGGTGACCGGAAAAGAAACGGGAGGAAAACTGTGAGCCCGATCATTGATATTTATTGTCACATCTTTCCTGACCGCTTCTTCCAGGAAATGACCCGGGTGGCGCCCAAGCTCGAGAACATAGGCAAGCGGCTGCGCGGGGTGACGAAGCTTTTCGATCTGGACGCTCGTTTCAAGGAAATGGATGACTTTGGCGACTACCGCCAGATCATATCGCTGCCAAATCCGGCCATCGAAGACATCGCAACGCCCGAAGTGGGCCTAAACCTGGCGCGCATCGCCAACGACGCGATGGGCGAGCTGTGCCGCAAACATCCGCAGCGCTTCCCTGCGTTTGCGGCTGCTTTATGCATGACCGACGTTGAAGGCTCCGTTGCCGAGGCACGCCGCGCTGTCAAGGATCTCGGCGCACGCGGCGTGCTGCTCTACACCAATGTCGCCGGAAGGCCGCTCGACGATCCGAAATTTGAGCCGATCTTTGCAACGATGGCCGAGCTCGATCTGCCGATCTGGCTGCACCCAGTCGGGACAGCGGCAATGCCCGACTACCCTGCCGAGAAAAAATCGCGCTTCGA
>DASPUD010000096.1:0-89096 GCA_035623095.1 Pseudolabrys sp. | reverse complement strand
AACGTCAAGAACGTCCCGGTCGATGGGTTCTGGTCAATCAGCGTCTACAACGCCGGGGGTTATTTCGAGAAGAACCCGTATGGCGCCTACACCCTGAACAACATCACCGCGAAGACGGGCGCTGACGGTTCTGTCGACGTGCAGTTCGGCGGGTGCGACGGCAAGATTCCCAACTGCCTGCCAACCACTAACGGATGGAACTACCTCGTACGGCTTTACCGTCCGCGCGATGCAATTCTGGAGGGCAAATGGAAATTTCCCGAGGCGAAGCCTGCGTCGTGAACCAGATACGCACATGAAGCCTGACTGAAAATTGATCTGCATCTTTGAGGAGCAATAAGGAGGAGCGACATGAAGCAGTCAATTGCCGAGAAACTCAAGTTATGCATCGGCGCCGCTTTGGTTGCCACAGCGGCAACATTCGGTGCGGTTGGCCCGACGCAAGCACAGGCGCAAAGGCCGAACATCGTCTTCATCATGGGAGATGACATCGGCTGGTCCAACATCAGTGCCTATCACCAAGGCCTTATGGCTAGCCGGACGCCAAACCTTGACCAGATTGCGTCACAAGGAATGAGGTTCACGGACTATTATGCCGAGGCAAGCTGCACGGCGGGCCGGGCAAACTTCATTACCGGAGAGATACCTTTCCGCACCGGTCTGACCACCGTCGGTCAGGCAGGCTCGCCGCAAGGCATGCCGGATGAGGCACCGACGATCGCCACTGTGCTCAAGTCCATGGGCTATGCGACAGGTCAGTTCGGCAAGAACCACTTGGGCGATTTAAATCGGTTCCTGCCAACCGTGCATGGGTTCGATGAATTTTACGGGTATCTCTATCATCTCGACGCGATGGAAGATCCCTGCCACGTCAATTACCCGGCGCAACTCAAAGCAACGGTAGGACCGCGTAACATGGTCCACAGCTACGCGACCAATGTGGACGATCCCACAGTGCAGCCCCGCTGGGGCAAGGTCGGAAAGCAAAAGGTCGAAGACGCTGGAGAACTCTGTCCAAAACGGATGGAGACCGTTGACGACGAGATATTGGCGAACGCGCTCAAGTTCCTTGACAAGGCAAGACAGGATAACAAGCCTTTCTTCCTTTGGCTGAATCCAACGCGTATGCATGTCGTGACGCACTTGTCTGAAAAATACGAGAAGATGCGCACGCCAGAAAATGGCTGGTCCATCTCCGAAGCCGGGATGGCACAACTCGATGACATTGTCGGCTCCGTCATGAAGTACCTGCGCGACAATAATCTTGAGAACAACACCATCCTCGCGTTTTCGACCGATAATGGTGCGGAGAACTTCACTTGGCCGGATGGCGGCCAAACGCCGTTCGCCGGAGCCAAGGGAACGGTTATGGAGGGCGGCTTCCGTGCTCCGATGATCCTCCGGTGGCCGGGCAGGATACCGGCCGGCAAGGTCGACAACTCTATCGTATCGGGTCTCGATTGGTTCCCGACGTTCGTGGCAGCGGCTGGCAACCCGAATATTGTTGATGAACTCAAGAAAGGAAAACAAATCGGGGACCGGACCTACAAGGTTCACCTCGACGGCTATGATCAGACGGATCTGATCACCGGAAAAGGACCATCGAAGCGTCACGAAATCTTTTACTTCGCAGAGACGACGCTTGGCGCCGTTCGTATCGATGACTTCAAATACCGGTTCATCGATCAACCGAATGGTTGGTTTGGTGGCACCGTCAAGCCCGATTGGCCCATTCTCGTTAATCTTCGCTTGGATCCGTTCGAGCGCACAGGCCTGAACCAGTCGATCAATTACTACAACTGGTATGCCTATGAGTTCTGGCGCTTTGTCTTCGTGAAGGACAAGATCGGGGAGGCGGCACAGAGCTTGCTCGAATTTCCGCCTATGCAGAAGGGCACGAGCTTCAATCTTGAAGCCTTGAAACAGGAGCTGGAGAAAAAAATGGCCAGCCGCGGCGCCCAGTAGTTACAAACCCGCGAGCCGCGTCGTTCGCATGGTTCATGCGATCGGCGCGGCTCCTTTCGGCGTATTAGTCCGCGCAGTAGTAGAAACCCGCATATCGAGGGCTGCAAACGTTCACCCAGCCCCAATCGGGTATCCACTGAACACAAGAATCGTAGCCGTACCCGTAGCCGCCGTAGTACGGCCAACCGGCGGCGAGTGCGACGCCAGCGCCTACGCCCCACCACGGCCACCAGCCTCGACCGCGCCAGCCAGCCCATCTGCCGCCGGCCCATCTGCCTGCCCAAGCATCTCTTCTGCCGGCCCAGGCGCCTCTGCCGACCCAGACAGCTCTACCAGGCCCTGCGAATCCCATTCGTCCGGGACCTGTAAAGCCCATGCGGGCGCCACCGAAATTAGCGGCACCAAGACGTGGGCCAGCGAAACCGCCGCCCATGCGCATACCGCCGCCACCCATGTGGACGCCTCCGCCGCCGCCACCCCAGCGCGCTTCAGCGGAGGTGGAAAAAAGCGGACGCTGCGATAATGACTGCACAGAAAGTTGTCGCGATTTTTAGCATAGCACTCCTCCCATATTGTTTTGTTAGAGTCGTGCCTAAGCGACCCCGAGCAAAAATTATAATGCCGAGTCCCAACGGTAATAAATTCAACACATCGTGCGCGGCCGCACTTTTTGGTCTCAGAGACTTTCTTTTTCGGGCAGTGAATTTAAAAAAAGACATACCTCCAAGAATTTCATCGCGCCATGCGCGTTCTATGTGTTGAAGGCCCGGGCACCTCCGCGATGCCCGGGCCTTCTGCTGTCAGACTTACTTTACTGGCCTTCGCGATGCTTGATCATCTCCTCGACCTTGGCTTTGACCGCTTCGAGGTTGAATGAAGCCGGAGCCTGCATCGGAGGATACTCGATTGCCGTCTGCGCAAGCTTGCCGACATACTGCTGAACCAGGACGAAGCGCCAGAACTCGCGGGCGAAGAAGTCGTTGCCGTAGCCGAACGCGCCGGTATTTGACGACTCGCCGCGAATCATCGGCGTGCGCTCGAACGGATCCTGGCGAATGTTGACCATCCCTGGCATGTCGGTCGTGGTCTTTTCGCCTGGCCAGCCATAGGGCTGCACAAAGAACGTGAACTTGAAGTCATCGAGACGTAGCGCGCCCAGGTTCGCGCCGCCGAAATAGAAGATTTCGTGGCGCTTGGTCGGGCCTTTCCCGGTGATGAGATCCATCTGGTTGTAGCCGTCGAGATGGTTCTTGTAATTACGATCACCGAGCTGCACACCCTTTAGCAACTGCTCCGTGATGTTTGGATTTCCCGCAGCAGCCATGAGGGTGGGAAACCAATCGAGTCCTGACATAAGCCCATTCTCGACCGTGCCAGGCTTGACCTGTCCTGGCCAGCGGATGATGGCCGGTACGCGGAAGCCGCCTTCACCGACGGTGCCTTTGGTGTTCCTGAATGGCGTCATGCCGCCATCCGGCCATGTGAATACCTCGGCGCCGTTATCAGTCGTGAAGATGACAATGGTGTTATTGGTTTCGCCCATGTCATCGATGTGCTTAAGCAGGGCGCCGACGCTGTCGTCCAACTGCGCCATGCCGGCTTCTTCAAGACCGTAGTTGGTCTGGCTGTTCTGCATCGCCTTGTACTTGTCGGACAGGAACGTCCAGACATGCATGCGCGTCGTGTTGTGCCAGACGAAGAACGGCTTGTTGTCGCGTTTCGCTTTATCCATGAAATCGCTCGACGCTTTGACAAGCACCTCGTCGAACGTCGTCATGTCGTACTTTGCCTTCAGGAAAGGCAGGTCGTGCATGTTCTGAACGTTGGACATGTTCGGGAACGGTTGCAGCGGACCTTCATCGACGATCCTCTGCTTGCCGACCTTGCCCCAACGCGGCATCTCGGTCGGATCATCCTTATCGGTCGCGTAGCTGTGGATCAGACTGCGTGGCCCGTAGGTGTTGTAATATTTCTCGTCGACCGGGAATGAATACCAGTACGGATCGGACATTGCGTCGAGGTGGTACAGGTATCCGAAGAATTCGTCGAAGCCGTGCACGGTCGGGAGAAACTTGTTCAGATCGCCGAGATGGTTCTTGCCGAACTGCCCGGTCGCATAACCTTGAGCCTTCAGGGCAGTGGCGAGCGTCACTGCCTGCGCGGGGATGCCAACATCTGCGCCGGCCTGGCCTACGGTGGTCAGTCCGGTGCGTATCGGAAGTTCACCGGTGATAAAGTTTGCCCGGCCTGCCGTGCAGCTGGCCTCGGCATAGTAGTCGGTGAAACGCATGCCCTCGGCTGCAAGCCTATCGAGGTTCGGCGTTTTGCCGGACATGATGCCCTGATGATAGGCGCCGATATTGAACCAACCGACATCGTCGCCCATGATGACGACAATATTTGGCTTGCGTTGTTGTTGCTGTGCATTTGCTGGGGAGCCAACGGCGGAAAGGGCGATCGCCGCCGCAAGCAAGGCGAGCCATAACTTACGCATGATCAACTCCGTTTGACGTTTGCCCGGAGGCGGATCGCCCCGGAACTCTCTCGTCTCAATTTTTCAGAGGAGTTTTTTCTTCTTGGCGCTGAAACTACAGCTGTGCGCGTGGGAAGATTAAGTCCGCTGAATGTAATCACGGCATGACAAACGCGTGATCAGAATACCAATCATGCCGAAAAGGCAGGTTTTCCAATACCTGAGAACTGGATCACTGTCCGCTTGGCTCATAGGCAGGCGCCGTTTCCACGCTTAAACTTCAGCTGGCGCCTTGAACTCACTCAGGGGGAGATCAGCCATGCGCGGTCTTTTTGCCAGCAGGCGCGCGATCCTGGCAGCATTGCTGACTTCGGCAGCAGGCGCCGCATTCCTCAGATCTCCGGCAATGGCGCAGGGCGATCCGCTGCCCTCCTGGAACGATGGCAAAGCCAAACAATCGATCCTTGACTTCGTCACCGCGGTGACGCGCGACGGGTCGGCGAACTTTGTGTCGGTGCCGCAACGCATCGCAACGTTCGACAATGATGGCACGCTTTGGGTGGAGCAGCCGATGTACACCCAATTCGCATTTGCGATCGATCGCGTGAAAGCGCTCGCGCCGATGCACCCGGAATGGAAAGAAAAGCAGCCGTTCAAGGCTGTGCTGGATGGTGACATGAAAGCGCTTGCGGAGTCCGGCGAGCGCGGCCTTGTCGAACTGGTCATGGTCACGCATGCGGGAATGACCGTTGAAGAGTTTGAAGGGATCGTCACCGGATGGCTTGCGACAGCACGCCATCCGCGATTCAAGCGGCTTTATACCGAGCTCGTCTATCAGCCGATGCTCGAACTACTGGCCTATCTGCGAGCCAATGGATTCAAGACGTTCATCGTATCGGGTGGCGGTATCGAATTTATGCGCCCATGGAGCGATCGAGTTTACGGCGTGCCACCTGAACAAGTCGTCGGCTCAAGCATAAAGACGCGCTTCCAGCGACAGCACGATATTCCGGAGCTATTCCGGCTTGCTGAAATCAACTTTGTCGACGACGGACCGGGGAAACCTGTCGGCATCAACGAGCATATCGGCCGCCGGCCCATCGCGGCATTCGGCAATTCCGACGGCGATCTCCAGATGCTTCAATGGGCCACGACTGGCGGCGGCGTACGCTTCGGGCTGATCGTGCATCACACCGACGCCGAGCGTGAGTACGCATATGACCGCAACTCTCACGTCGGCCACCTCGAAAAGGCGCTTGAAGCGGCCCAGCTCGACAAGTGGACCGTGGTCAGCATGAAGGACGACTGGAAACGTATCTTCCCCTTTAATTAGCTCGGGCTGGTCCTTTGTCCGGAAGGGTCGGTTTCATGAATGAGCGTGTTATTGAACTGGAACGGGCCGAAGAGGAATTACTCATCGCGGACATTTCCGACGAAGCGCTGGAAGCAGCTGTCCTCGCCGCGGGTGAGCGAATTACTTTTACCTTCTCTTTCAATCTTTTTTACTGTCGATTTTGCTGAGTGAAGGTCATGCACCACCAACATCTTGATACTCAGAACGCAGATTCTGCCACAGAGGCGCCGCGGTTCACGCACTGCCAACAGGCATCAAAAAATGCGAGCGTATTTTCTTTTCTGAACTTTCTGCTCGCTGCTTTCGTTTTTGTCGGCGCTTCTGCGCATGCCGAAACAACGGAAGCCCCCTCGATTGTCTTGGCGGCAAGCGGATGTGGCCTTGGGGTACATCGCGGTGCGTTTGACGGCTGCTATCCGCTGTATGGCTATCCCCCTGCCTATTTTCGGGGCTACCGCAATGATTATTACGTCGGTCCAATCAATCGAGGGCTGTGTGGTGGCCGGGGGACACACCTTCAGTGCAATTTTTATGGAATATGCTGGGTGGCCTGCAACGGCCGCTTTGCTTCTTGATCACGCAGGCCTGACTGCTTGGCACAGCTACGTACTGGACTAATACTCAAGCGATCGGGAAGATACTTAAACGATAGTGAGAGAGGGCCGACAATGCATACATCGGGCTGCTACCGATCATTGCTGCAGCTTACCACCGGGCTGACGCTGGGCGCATGTCTATCGGGCGCAGCAATGGCCGCCGACATCGCGCCCATGCCGACAAAAGCGCCTATCTCACCGGCTCCGGTTCTCAGTCCGTGGACGTACAGCGCTACGCTGTATGGTTGGGTACCGCTGCTGAACGGTTCGACGACGGTCAAAGGCCGCACGACCGATGTCGATGTTGGCTACAGTCAACTGGGTGATCTTATACGCCATTCAGAAATCCCAAAAGATCTCCTGGAACTCGCGGGGTATTTCGAGGCGCGTAATGGTCGCTTTTCGATTTTCTCCGACCTGGTCTACCTGAAGGTCGGATTGAACGGCAGCATGACGCGCTCGCGCGGCGTCGATGCACTCAACGCCTCGATCGGAGTCTCTGCAGGTCTAAAGTTCGAGATGTTCATTGCCGAGCTGGCAGCAGCCTACGAGGTCGCGCGGTGGGGAGCCACCAGTACGCCAGGCTCCGGTACCGCCATCGATGTTTTCGCCGGCGCGCGCGGGTGGTGGCAGCACGCCGACTTGGATATAAACGCCGTCGGTACCGTAAACATTTTCGACCTTACGTTTTCGAGAGCAGGTGTGCTGACGGCCACCAAAAGCGTGGGTTGGTTTGATCCACTCGTTGGAATACGTTTGCGCCATCAATTTGCACCTGGGGTGAATTTTGTTGCGAGTGGCGACGTCGGAGGCTTTGGCGTCGGCAGTAAGTTCTCGTGGCAAGCGCTTGCCGCCCTCAATTACGATTTCTGCGTCCGCAACAACGTCACTTGGAGCGGAATGGTCGGTTACAAGGCCTTGTTCGTGGACTACTCGCAGGGTTCTGGTGTCAACCACTATGAATACGACATGACCATGCACGGCCCAATCATCGGCATTACTGCGCGGTTCTGAACGCTGAACGCTCAGATCAGTTTTTTGGCGACGCACCGAGTCCCGGTGGTGGACCTGGATTCTGTAATTGTAGAGGCAATAGCCCCGGTTCATTTCCCGACGACGGTGCGGGCGCCGATTGCGTCGTTGTGCCGGCCGGGTTGAGAATGCACTCGCCGCCAATCCCGCTCAGTGTCTGCAAACATTGCTGTTGGGTGTAGTACGCGCATTGAGTCGTACCATCATTGTCCATGATGGCGCACCACGGAAGATTCTGCGCCTTGGCTTCACCGATGGCGAAAACAAGCACTGTTGCTATCGCGATCGTGCTGTAGCGATGTTGCTTCATCTTCGCACCAAGAATGCCACACAAAACGATAGAATCCAGAAATGAACGGCATTGAATTTTTGAGAGCCGATATTTGAAGTTAGATCAAAAATAACGCCACAAGCAATATGTCCGCTTTGGGTCAAAAGCGAACATTCGAGCCCGGAAAGCCTATTGCATCAAATCTTGAACTGGCACTGATATGACATTGGGCGTGCCCCAGGCCGTTGAAATGCGTTGTTCGCCAAACGGCGTCCGAAAAATCTGCGTAATGACTGTGACGATGACCGCGGCAACCTGACCCTCGCAGTCGAACACGGGTGCGCCTGAAGCGCCATGGTCGATAATAAGGCGGTTATTTCCTTCGTAGATTTCAAGCAGGGCTGAGCCTGCGAGATTGCCATCCGAAGCGTATTGCACAAACCTGCCACCCACAAAACGAGGTTGCCGATTTGGATAAGCAAAGGCCACGAGGCGATCTTCTGGAATTAGGGGTGAGGTTCTGACTGTAACGCTTCGCGCCTCTGAGATTGCGGTTTGCAATTCGAGAACGACCAGCTTCTCTGCACGATTGCCCGCAAGGCGCTGAATACGTACAGGGATGAACAGGCTGTTTGCGCCGTCCTGAATATTCAGAGGCTTCCATGCCGTGGTCGAGAGTCCCATGGCGGCGGCTACGTGCTCAACGCTCACTATTGTCGTGGGAGATTGAAACCAGCCAGTCCCTTGGATGCCGACTACATTAGCCTCTGTGCGCTCCTTGTCGTCGAAGTATCGGGTGATGCTCACGGTTGAGTGAGCAAGTTGTGTAGATTCGACGCACGTCATCTCAGCATGAGGGTAACCGCAAAAAGCCAGGAAAAAAAATACTGCGTAGCCAATACGTCCGCGCATCGTAATAAGAGCCCCCTGCCAATCAGGGGGTAGAATCACCAAGCTGACAAGAACGCTTTCCAGTTATCCGGTTAATTCGCTATCGCGGGGCCCGCGCGCTGGGGCTGCAGGTCAATGTCTCGGGAAGGTTACTTCCTGACAGTCAAAAACTCCTGCAAAATGGGCTTTCGAAAAAGACCGACTGTTTCGATTGCTCGACTCCGGACTTCCTATGGCTTCAGCAAAGAAAACCAATGGACGCGCTCCACTCACGCGGCGGGCGAGCATCGCGGGTTGTTTCTTCGTCGTTTCCCTTTTTCTTATCGCCGGACTGGTTCCGATTTCAGGAATCATCAACGGCCACGCAGAAAACGTGCCAGCCTTCGTCGCAAGCGAGACCTGCACGAGTTGCCACAAAGCGGAAGGGGATCTCTGGCGAAACTCGCAGCACAAGCAGGCTATGGATCACGCGACGGACAAGTCCGTGCTCGGCGATTTCAACGACGCACGTTTCGAGTACTATGATGTACGCTCGCGCTTTTTCCGCAGGGATGGGAAATTCTTCGTTGAGACCGACGACCCGGACGGTAAGCTCGCCACCTTCGAGATCAAATACACGTTCGGGATCGATCCCCTTCAGCAATATTTGATCGAATTTCCCGGCGGGCGCATCCAGGCATTGTCAATTGCATGGGATGCAAGGCCAAAAGACCAAGGCGGACAGCGCTGGTTTCACCTTTATCCCAACGAGAATATCCGCCACGACGATCCGCTGCATTGGACGAAGCTTAATCAGAACTGGAATTTCATGTGCGCCGAATGTCATTCGACCGGTTTGCACAAGAACTACAGTGCCGCGAACGACAGCTACGCCACCACCTGGGCGGAAATCAGTGTCGGTTGTGAAGCGTGCCATGGGCAAGGTTCGGATCATGTCGCCTGGGCGCGGTCGCAAAAAAGCTGGCTGCCATTTAATCGCCGGGACGACCGCAACAAAGGCCTGCTTGCACGATTCAACGAACGCAAGGGCGTAGTCTGGTCACGTGATTCGCGCAGCGGCCAAGTGCAACGCAACCTCCCGACTAATCTGCTCCGCACAGAAGTAGAAGCATGTGGCCGGTGTCACGCGCGACGTAGCGAAAGTTCCGAAAACTGGATGCCGGAACGCTGGCTGTACGAAACACACGCGATCGCTTCACCTCTGGCGCGAAACGTCTACTGGCCGGATGGACAAATCCGCGACATCGAAGAGCCCTACAACTATGTCCCATTCAAACAGAGTAAAATGTTCGCGGCCGGCGTGACGTGCAGCGATTGCCACAATCCTCACAGCGGCAAACAGCGATTCGCCGGTGACGGCGCCTGTCTCCAATGTCACGCCTCCGAAACCTATACGGTCGAAAAGCACAGCCATCACAAGCAGGCCGCTGCGCAGCCGGGTTGTGCCTCGTGTCATATGCCCACACGAACCTACATGGTGGTCGACCGACGTCACGACCACAGCATGCGCGTTCCGCGACCAGACCTATCGGTAAAGTTCGGCACCCCTAATGCATGCAATGATTGCCACACCGACAAACCGGCACAATGGGCCGCCGACGAGGTTGCACGATGGTTCGGGCCGGAGCGCAAGGGCTTTCAGAACTATGCCGAGGCTTTCGAGGCAGCCGCGAACGGCCGCGCGGACGCAGCAAAACTCCTTGCTGCGGTCGCTGGCAACGCTGATACCCCCGCAGTCGCCCGCGCCAGCGCACTCATAGCGCTTGCTCCTTACGTGTCGCAAGAGACTGTCGAGCTCGCCCGGCGCGGTCTTTCCGATCCCGACCCATTGGTACGCATCGGCGCAATGGACATGCTGGCCGATATCCCTCCCGCGCAAATTTGGCCGCTGATCGCCCCTCTCCTCTCGGATCCGGTGCGCGGCGTGCGCATCCGCTCCGCCTATCTTCTCGCATCCGTTCCGGTCGACCGGCAGCCGCAAGCGGATCGTGATCGGTTCGAAAGCGCCGCGGCAGAATTCGTGGCCGCACAGCAGCTTAACGCCGACCGTCCTGAAGACAGGTCGTTCCTTGCAAATTTCTATGCACGGCGCGGCCGCGCATCGGATGCCGAAGTGGAGTTTAAGGCTGCGCTGCGTCTCAACCCGCAATATTCAACGGCCGCCATCAATCTCGCCGATCTCTATCGGACCCTGGGACGCGAGAGCGAAGGTGTGAACGCCCTGCGAGCGTCACTCGCCGTAGCGCCGAACGATGCGGCGCTACACCACGCCTTAGGCTTGGCGCTCGTACGCCAACGCAAGAATGAAGATGCGATTGATGAACTACGGCGGTCTACCGAGCTTGCGCCTGATCAGTCGCATTACGCCTATGTCTATGCCGTCGGGCTTCATTCGGCCGGACGTGTCGATGAAGCGCTCGCGGTCCTCAAGAACAACGTGGAAAAACATCCTACTGATCGGGACTCTCTACTCACGCTAGCCACTTTCTATCGTGACGCCGGAAACTTCGCCGCGGCCCTTGAATATGCGAAACAAGCGGCTGCAGCGACGCCCGGCAACCGGCAGATCGCCGATTTCGTCAATACGCTGGCGCGTCAGGTGGAAGAACTGAAGAAATAAGGCGCCGGAAACTCTAAGCGACGGAGTGCCTGGCCAGGGTTTCAGAATATCCAGGATCGGATCGTAGACAACCCCTACGCGGCTCGTTGCCTCCGACTGCTCGGCAAGCCGAGCATAGTTTTCGGCCAGAAGTTCCCACTCGGCTCGCAAAACCGGACTTGCTTCCTTTGACGCTCTGGCACGAACCTCGTCGGCCAGGCGACCTCCGCTCTGTTGGTCCTTCGTTGTGTCATTAGACCAACATAGGAACTCGGCAGGCATTCCCGGAAAAAACGGCATATTGCCTTGATCTTTGCGCGGCGCTGCAAAATCACAGGCGGAGGAGTTTAGATTACAACCACTTACGCCACTTGAAATAAACGATCGGCAAAATCGCGGCTAGTATCATCAGCATCAAGGCAAAGCGGTACCCGAGTTCCCATTCGAGCTCGATCATACCTTTGTGAAAGTTCATGCCGTAAATCGACGCAACCAGCGGTGACATTTCCCGCAAAGGCCGATGCTTCCGCAAGTGCATTGGCGGCGCCCCGCTTCTCAATTGTGGACCGCTGTGCGCGTCGGCGGCATGAAGATCACCGCCGCGATCGAGAAAATCTTGATGATCGCGTTCTGCTCGATATTGACCACGCCAAGCATGGCGTCGAGCAGGAAGGTGATCTTGTTCGCGAGATAAGTCGCGTGATCGGACAATGATGCAGTGTCACGCCGCATCGATTGCAGATGAGCGCGCACATCCTTGCTCCAGCGCATCCCCTCGGCTTCGTTGGCAAGGAAAAGCAGCAGACGGCCGATTGACACAAGACTTTCGCGGACCTTCGAGGTCAGGTCGCCCTTGCGGCCGAGCGCCTTGAGCACATCCTTGTAGGAAGGCGGCTCGGCGTCTTCCTCCGGCTCGAAGATCGAGTGCGAGATCTGGTCAACCTCGCCCCCGATCCGCTCAAGGATGTCGGCGGATCGATCGATCACCGCATCGAGCAAATCCATGAGCACCAGTTCGCCGGTCACCTTTGCCGGGCAGGATCGTCCCAGCTTGTGCTCGACGATAGCGAAGGGACGTGGCTCGTCGTAGCGAACCGTCGCAAGCTTGTGACCGGAAAGAATGAAAGTGACAGGCGCGGTCTTCGGGGTGGCGGTGTCCGACTGGCACATCAGCGTCGCCGTCATGTAGCGCGCGCCGTTTTCCGTAAAGAGGCGACTGGAGACCCTCGATTTCCTGCATTTCTTCGCGCGTCGGCACCGCAATGCCGAGCAATTTCTCGACGATCTTGTCTTCCTGGACCGTCGGCGTGATTAGGTCGATCCACACCGCGTTGTCCGGCGGGGTCGATCCGGGATCGACGACCGTTCGTTCAAGGGACGGGCCTTGCGGGACGTAGACCGAAAGCATGCGGTCACCACCTTGCGCATGAACCGGCTGTGATCACGAGAGACCGGAACTACCTCTCATGACCCGATCGCGTGGATTTGCGCAAGACATAAATGCCCGAAGCGCAGCGCGAGCGGTGGCCGCGCACTGGCTCGTGGCGGTGATGGATGACGTCAGACGTCGCTTACGTGACGCCGCGGTCGGCGTACGACCCGCTAGTCGCGGTCATAAACTTCGTAGTGGGTCTCGGTCGCATTGCGCAGCTCACCTTGGTGGTGGAGCGCGGCGGCGACCGCCGAAATCCCGATCTTGCCGTATCGATTGTCGAGATTCGTATATTGCCGCGCGGAGTCTTGCTTCTGCTCCGTTGCCTTCGTCACATTCATAGTACTGAACTCCAATCCGTCCTTGGGTTGTCCCTCGCGCTACCCATGCACCACGAGTAGGGCGGAATTACGCGGCAAATCGTATGCTCTCGTGGCATTTGCCGCTTCCGCCGGATGTAGCGCTGCTCCCGTTATTATAGGTTCAGCGATGGTAAACCCGGTCTTAAGGTCTTGGGGTCAAAGTCATTTTGTGCGATCCACGCACGGAACCCGGTGCGGCATTCCTGCAACACGCGCATAGGAAGGCACTGTGGACAGGCCGGAAAGCATAGCAATCGCTCGGCTTTTTCGGTTAATTGCTCTTCGGGGATAATCCATTCGGGCGGCTCGGACGGGGCGGGCGAGCTGACGGGAAAAGAGACGAACGATGGCGGCACGTGGGTTATTGGCGGTTTTATTTGGGGCCGGCGTTGTCCTTGGCGGCTGCATGCAGTCGACGATAGAGCCAGCGTCGGAAGCGAACTTCACACCGCGCGATAAGAAGTTGCTGGCGGCGGCACCGTACGAAAAAGCCGCGATTCCTGAGCCCTACAAACGGCATATCGTCGAATATCACCGCAGGGAAGTTGCCGGCACGATCGTGATCGATTCCGATGCACGCTATCTTTATTACGTGCTGCCCGACAACAAGGCGATCCGCTACGGCGTCACTGTCGGTGAAGAGGCGCTGACGTTTTCGGGCGTCGCGAAAATCGGCAGCATGACGGAATGGCCGTCATGGACTCCGACCGCCGATATCAAGAAACGCATGGATGTGCCGAATTTCGTCGGCCCCGGGCCGCAAAACCCGATGGGCGCGCGCGCCATGTATCTCTTCGCGAATAACAAGGACACCCTCTACCGCATTCACGGCACGAACCAGCCGGAATACATCGGCGAGGCGATTTCGTCGGGCTGTATCCGCCTGACCAACGAGGACGTTATCGACCTCTACAAGCGCGTGAAGGTCGGCACCGTCGTGGTCGTGCTGGCGCCGCATCAGGGAGATTCACCGGCCAACCCACGGGTAGCGTCGGCGTCGGGCCGTCTCCGCTGAACGGCAGCGCATCGAAAACAATACGGCGCCTTTGGGCGCCGTTTTGTTTTTGCGAGCGCTTGGGCGTGTCAGCCAAGCTCGACGCGCACGATTTCCGGTGGCATGCCGAGTCGCATCGGCACGATGCTGCAGCCGAGACCACCCGATACGATCATGTGCCGATCGTCTTCGACAATGTGGCCATACGCAAAACGCGCGCCGAGGGCGGTCGGCGCCCAGACCGGCGGCACGAACGGCAGCCGGATTTGCCCGCCGTGAGTATGGCCGGCAAGCGTGAGAGCTACACGCGCCGGCACTTTTGCGAAAATATCCGGCTCGTGCGCAAGCAGAATTACCGGATCATCGGTGCGAATGCGGGCCAGGGTCCCGGGCAGATTGTCGACACCCAGAAATTCGTGAGGACCAAGCCGATAGGCGATCTGATCTCCAAGTCCCGCCAGCCAGAAACGCCGTCCACGCGGTCCCAAAAGCACCGCATCATTTTCCATGATTGGCACGTGTGCCCGATCAAGCGCGCGACGTACGCCGTCGACGTCATACCACCAGTCGTGATTGCCAAGGATCGAGAAGACACCGAGAGGCGCATGCAGACGGCCAAGCTCGGCGGCCCATACTGGATGCGGCACGCGTTCGGTAACGAAGTGGTGGGTTGCAAAATAGTCGCCCAGTACCACGGTGAGATCGCTGCCGAGCTCATTGGCGGCATCGACCACCTGCCGCACCCGTTCAAGACCCATGTTGGGACCGCCCGCGTGCAGGTCGGCGATGACCGTGATGGTCAATCTTTGGCTCCTCGGCCAGGCCGGCGGTGACAGCCGGTAACTTGTCGTCACCAGATCGTTGGCCGCCTCCACAACGCCTGCAGAGGCCGGCAAGACGAGCCCTGCCGCACCTGCAAGACCAAGACCGCTCTTGAGCACAGTACGGCGCGTGAGGACGCGCGGCTCCGGAGCGAGAAACGCCGTGGGATTGCCAATGGCCATACCGCCATTGCTACGCGGTAACTATGAATGGAACGTGGACGGACTCTTATAATTTGCGAGTGTGCCGGGCCGGCGCATCGGCAATCGCGGGTCTTGGCACCGGAATTGGCACGCGGACGGCGACTTCCGCCGATGGCGGCTCGCGCACGTCCCATTGGCACATTCGGTAACTATGGTGACGGTCGGCCAGATCGAGATGAATATGTCCTTCGTGGTGACTGTCGGATCCGGGGCCAAGCACAGTGGTGAACCGGTGGCACGCGCTCTCCCGCAGCGCATCGCGGAAATCTTTGGCGACGGTCACATCGGTCAACATCAGCGCCCGTCCGTCGGATAGTGTGAAAGAACGCAGGTCAACCGCGTTGCCCTTGCCATGCTCGCTGAGTTTGGCACCGACCACACGGTTGCGGCCTCGGCACTCGTAGTCGTCGTACGTCTGGATCGATCGCAAGTCGGCGCCGAGCTTGCTGGCGAGCGGCGCTGCCTCATCCCGCAACCATGCAGCGAGCGATTCCGCGAATGAACAGCGCAGCACCGGCGCGGGTTTAAATTCTATGCGGGTCCCGGCGGAGCTCAGCGCCGCATTGAGACGAACCATGTCGCCGCCGCCGCAGGCTTCGGGCCCAATCAGGCGGGGCATCGGTTCGATAGCGGCAATCGCCTGTAGCCGTTGATCACACTCGGTCGGCGTGTCCAAAACATCGGCGGAATTGAAGTCGGGCCCAGCGGCATCCCGGAAAGACCGGGGCTCGATCCATAGTGGCGGACGCGGACGCGGCAGCGGGACGCTTTCAGCAAATGCAATGCCGCCGCTGGCCAACAAAAAGAATGCAATCAGAAGCCGCATCGACGTCGATGTTGGCCTGGATTGCGGCAATTGTACGTGGTCCTGTGAAGCCAAAATTGGTGCACTGCCGTATCTCATAACGAAACCGTTGCGTCGCCCAACGCGGCGGCTAACCTTGACCCCTGAACGGCGAGGGGCGCCGGTCCGCGGGATTGATAACCGCGCATGGTCGCGAAAGTTTCGTTGACCTTGCCGGTGGAGAGGGAAATGCCATGCACGGCCTGATGCAGGATTGGCCGCTGTTGTGCCATCGCGTCATCGACCATGCCGCCAAGTTTCATGGCGGACGAAAGGTCATCACGCGGTCGATCGAAGGACCAATCCACACCACCGACTACACCACGATCCGCGCCAACGCGCTCAAGGTTGCGCAGCGGCTGGAAAAGGACGGCATCAGGCTTGGAGACCGTGTCGCAACGCTTGCATGGAATACCTGGCGTCACCTGGAAGCGTGGTACGGCATCCTCGGGATCGGCGCGATCTATCACACCGTCAATCCTCGGCTGTTCCCCGACCAGATCGCCTGGATCGTGAATCACGCCGGCGACCGGATGATGATGACTGATCTTACGTTCGTGCCGCTCCTGGAAAAGATCGCCGACAGGCTTCCGAGTATCGAACGCTACGTCATCCTCACCGACGCCGCGCATATGCCGAAGACTTCGCTGAAGAATGCGATCGCTTACGAAGACTGGATTGGCGCGGTTGATGGCGATTTCGAATGGAAGTCCTTCGACGAAAATACCGCCGCCGGCATGTGCTACACCTCGGGCACCACCGGACATCCGAAGGGAGTCCTCTACTCGCATCGCTCCAATGTGCTGCACGCCATGATGGCGTCGATGCCTGATTGCAAAAATCTGTCGTCGCGCGATGTTGTGCTCCCAGTTGTCCCGTTGTTTCATGCCAATGGCTGGTCCCTCGCCTTCTCGACGCCGATGGTCGGCGCCACGATGGTCATGCCGGGCGCAAAGCTTGACGGCGCCTCGATCTACGAATTGCTGAACACCTACAAGGTTACGTTCACTGCGGCGGTGCCGACCGTGTGGCTGATGCTGCTGCAGGATCTAGAAAAGACCGGCGGCAAACTGCCCTATCTCAAGCGCGTCGTCATCGGCGGCTCGGCTTGCCCGCGCGCCATGACCAAGACTTTCCAGGATAAGTACGGCGTTGAAGTGGTGCATGCCTGGGGTATGACCGAGATGAGCCCGCTCGGCTCGCTGTGCACCATGAAGCCTGAATACGCGGCGCTGACCGGCGAGGCGAAGCTCGATGTCGCGATGAAGCAGGGTCATCCGCCATTCGGTGTCGACATGAAAATCACCGATGACGCCGGCAATCCGCTGCCCTGGGATGGAAAGACTTTCGGCCGCCTGAAGGTACGGGGACCGGCAGTGGCGCGAACATACTTCAAGACTGAAAGCGATCCGGTCTTCGAAAAGGACGGCTGGTTCGACACAGGCGACGTCGCAACGATCGATCAATATGGCTACATGCAGATCACCGACCGCGCCAAGGACGTGATCAAATCGGGCGGCGAATGGATTTCATCGATCGATCTCGAAAATCTTGCGGTTGGCCATCCGAAAGTTGCAGAAGCCGCGGTGATCGGGGTGACGCACCCAAAATGGGACGAACGGCCATTACTGGTGATCGTGCTCAAGAAGGGAGAAACCTCCACCAAAGAGGAAATTCTCGGCTTCATGCAGGGCAAGATCGCAAAGTGGTGGATGCCGGATGACGTGGTCTTCGTCGACGAAATCCCGCATACGGCAACCGGCAAAATCCAGAAGCTGACGCTACGGGAGCGATTCAAGGACTACGTTTTGCCGTCGGTGCAAGCCGCCGAATAGTTCCGGTGTCACAAAACAAGACGGGTTCCGCGCCAAGGAAAAACACGTAAAGTTTTATCCGGTTTTTAAACATCCCGAAGTATGCACTCGCCTATCGGCTGTCCCACTCAAACGGTGGAATCAGCGATGACAAAGGATTGGCGCCTCGAGCAACTGGAAGCGCGGCCCTATCTGTGGGGCGCAACATTCACACGAAAATCGTACCGCGCCTCTAGTCCCGAGTGGGACCACGACCACTGCACCGCATGTTGGACCACGCTGGCGGAGTCGCACATCAAGCGGGCGGATATCATTCACGAAGGCTACGCAACGACCGCGGAATTTGTACGGGGAGCTGACTACAGCTGGATCTGCGTGGCTTGCTTCGAGCAATTCCGCGACATCATGGAATGGCGGGACGTCACAACGCTGGTGTCGGGCTGAGAGCACCAGATCGCGCTGCTAGCGGAACCGCCTCCCCGCAGCAGCGTTTTCTCACGCGCGCGTCGGGTGGCAACCGGCCATAACGGAGAGGACGAACGCAGTCTATTTTGCCGGTTTCTGACTGCGGCACCAGCGCATCGGTAGGCGTGGCGTCTAACCCGTTCTCGATGCGCGCACCAGGGCGCGGGTGCTACTCAGCCGCCAGTGGCGAGGTCTGCAGCCGATCCTGGGCGGCGACCAGGCGTTGCATCACTTTGAGATCACGATCGCGGAGCTGCAAGCAGGCATCGGCCCAAACCTGGACAATACGGTCGAGCTCCTCGAGCGAGATTGGATTAACCTCGCGACCGATCTGGTAAACCGAGCGGCTGCCGGTGTGCCGCCGCTTGCTTCGCTGCATGTAGTCGCGTGCTTCGTCGACGCCCTGCCCCGGTTCGGCAAGAACGTGCACAAGGCCTGCGTCCTTCATCTCTTCGGCCGTATAAATGCGTCCGCTCAGCATCATCTCTTCGGCGAACGCCGCGCCGACGCGCCGCGCGACCAGGCTGTAGGCGCCCATTCCGGGGAACAGCCCGAAGATATTTTCCGGGAAGCCGAATCTCGCACCGCGTTCGGCAATGATGACATTGAACGACAGCAAAGATTCAAAACCGCCGCCAAGAGCATCGCCCTGCGCCAGGCCAATCGTCACCATCGGAAGACCGAGGCAGTTGATGTTGCGGTGAAGAATGCGCACGCACGACTCGCCGTAAGCGACGAGCCCTTGACGATCATTCGCACGGATTTGCTGCGCGAACAGATCGAGGTCGCCACCGAGGTTGAACACACCGGGCGTGCGCGACCCCAGAAGCAGAAATCGCAAATCATTTGGACGGTCGGCGAACGCGGCAACGATGCCGCGCTGCCAGGCGTGGAAATCATCGAGGAAGTCGAGGTTGTAGCTCGGACGTCCGCGCGGCCGCATGAAGGTCCACAAAGCGCCGGCGGCTTCGTCCCAGGACACTTCGAGCTGCTTGAGCTCGAAGAGCCGTCGCGCCTCGGTGCCTTTCTTCAGGTCGATCAGTTTGGGATCGAAAAGCGGCTTCGCCGGTACGTTTACGACGGAGGTATCGCTGCGAACCGCCGACTGGGCATCCGACACTGCGAACATGGGTATTTCTACGCACTTGTTAATACTTTTTTTACCCTAACAGGGGGTTGCAGAAGCCACAACCGTACAATCCTGCATTGGGGGGACCCGAAAACGGCTGGTTCGCAAGTTAGGCCTGATTTTCAAGGCCAAAACCTCCGAACGCCCGTTAACTACAAACACAAGAAGCGGCCCTCCCCCGGACGCACCGTCCGAGCACCCAATTGGGCCGAAAAACACCTGCGACAATCTGTCTAAGAGGCGGCGTCGCGGCGCGAGCCGCGTGCGGACGCGGGTGATCAGACCCGGCGCGTCAGCGTGCACGCGTTCGGGAAAATTTTATTCAAATTGTCCCGCAATCAAATGCGGTCGGTTCATCTTGGTTGCCGATATACAAAGCAATTTGCTTGGCATTGAACAATGGCGCGTACCATCCCGATCGTCGAGATAGCCGCGTAGGTCGCATGTTAATCAGTAAGTTGCTCCAGACCCGCAAGGCGGACGCGGAGCTTCCGAAAGAGATTCGCGCTGCGTTGATCGAGTCGCTGTTTGCGCCGATCGCGTCGCTGCTTGTCGGCGCCGTGGCGTGCTCGATCATCGGCGCGGCGGTCGCGCTGCGCGTCGGCGACAAGTGGATCATGGGCAATTCGCTCGCGATCCTCGCGGTCGGCATGCTGCGTGTCGCGTCAGCGCTCTTCTACAAACGGTACAAGGAAGCCGACAAGCTCGCGGCCACCAGGGCCTGGGAACACGTCTACGAATACGGCGCCTGGGGATTTGCGGCGCTGCTCGGCCTGCTGTGCTGGATGACCCTGTCGCGCACGACAGATGCCTCACTGCAGATGGCGGTAACAACAATCACGGCAGGCTACGCGGCCGCAATTTCCGGACGCAACGCGGGACGGCCCTTCATCGCCGTAGGGCAGCTCACGCTTTGTACGCTGCCAATGTGCGTCGCCCTCCTCGTTTATCCCGACTGGGTGCACAAGGCGCTCGGCTTCGTCATCTTGATGTTCATTTACGGAATGATCGACATCACGCTGAGCATTCGCGACATCATCATTCAGGCGCTCACAATGACGCGCAAGGAAGCTGCTCTCGCTACGCGGTTCGAGCAGCAGGCAAATCGTTTCGATATCGCTCTCAACAACATGTCGCACGGCCTCTGCATGCTCGACGAGCAGAATCGGCTGCAGGTATGGAACGAGCGCTTCCTGGAAATGCTGCATCTCAAGGACGTACCCGTCCGGGTCGGCATGCCGGCTTCACAAATGATCCGGCACAGCATCCGCGCGGGGAATCACCGGACCAAGAGCGTGAAGAAGGTCTTCAACGATCTGGCGGTCGGCCTGCAGAAAAATCGTTTCGACCAGATTCAGCCATCGCCCGATGGCGATCGCACGATCGCGGTATCGCGCCGGACCATGGTCGGCGGCGGCTCGGTCGTCATTCTCGAAGACGTGACCGAGAGCAAGCGTGCGCAGGAACGCATCACCCACCTCGCGAAATACGATGAGCTCACCGGCCTCGCCAACCGCAACCAGTTCCGCGAGCGCATCAACGGCATGCTCGCGGCCATGCATAATCGCAGGAATCATATTGCCATTCATCTCATCGACCTTGATCGATTCAAGACGATTAACGATACGCTCGGCCATCCGATCGGCGACAAGTTGCTCAAAGAGGTCGCCTCGCGGCTCAAGACTGTCATTCGCCCCGGCGACATGATCACGCGTTTCGGCGGTGACGAATTTGTCGTGTTGCAAGTTGGCACTGAGCGCTATCAGGACGCCAAGTGGCTGGCTCAGCGTCTGGCGCGCACGTTAAAGGATCCATTCGACATCGACGGGCATCGCATCGACATCGGCGCCTCGATCGGCATCGCCATGGCACCGATGGATGGAGTTGACGCTGACCAACTGCTGAAGAAGGCCGACATGGCTCTATACGCCGCCAAGAACGGGGGCGGCGGTGACCATCGGTTCTTCGCACTCGAGATGGAAGAGGCGGCCCAGGAACGCCGGGCGCTCGAACTCGACCTGCGCGAAGCGCTGACGTCCGAGCAATTCCAGTTGTACTTCCAGCCGTTGGTCGACCTGCGCAATGGCCGTGTTACCACTTGCGAAGCGCTACTCCGCTGGAAACACCCGAAGCGCGGAATGGTGCCACCGTCGATCTTTATCCCTATTGCCGAGGAAACCGGCCTGATCGTTGCGATCGGCGAATGGGCACTGCAGCGCGCGTGTTTCGAAGCGGGGAACTGGCCGAAAGGCGTCAAGGTCGCCGTCAACCTGTCGCCGGTGCAATTCCGCGACCGGGGGCTCGCGCTGCAAGTGGTGTCGGCGCTGGCGAAATCGGGACTCCCGGCACAACGGCTCGAGCTGGAAGTCACCGAGCGCCTGCTGCTCGAAGACAGCGAAGGAACGCTGGCGGCAATGGAGCAGCTCAAGAGTCTCGGCGTCGGGATATCGCTCGACGATTTCGGCACCGGCTACTCGTCGCTTAACTACCTGCGCAAGTTCCCATTCCAGAAGATCAAGATCGATCAGTCATTCATTCGCGGATTGGGGGAAGAACACGATGCGCAGGCAATCATCGGCGCGGTCGCCGGGCTTGGCGCCAGCCTCGACAAGGTCGTGGTTGCCGAGGGCATCGAAACTGAGGATCAAATGCGGCAGGTGAGAATGCAGGGCTGCCACGAGGGCCAGGGCCATTTCTTCGGCGAACCCATGCCCGCCGACACCATCCGCACCCAACTCGCAGCCTCAACCAACGCCGCACAACTCGTCGCCTGACCGGCGGCGGGACAGGGCTTTATATTTCCGTCACATGAAGAGGGCGCGGGCATAACGAGCGTTGCCTGACTTCGCGCAAGCCAGTATCCCTGCCCCGATGACAAGTTCCGACGCGGATGGCCACGCTACGGGCGGCGGCGTGCGATTCCTGGGGCAGCGTCCTCCCTATTGGCGGCTGCTGGCCCGCGGCGCAGCTCTCCTGATGGTCACCCTTGGGATCTATCGTTTCTGGCTGGCCACCGATGTGCGCCGTTTCCTCTGGTCGAATACGGAAATAGCCGGTGAGGCGCTGGAATATACCGGCACGGCGCTGGAGCTGCTTATTGGCTTTCTGGTGGCAATTGCCATCCTGATACCGGTTTACACTGCTATCTTTTTGGCGGCGCTTGATCTCGGCATTCTCGGCAAGTTGTCCGGCGTGATGGGATTCGTCGCCCTCGGCGTTCTTGGCCAATACGCGATCTATCGCGCGCGCCGTTATCGTCTGACCCGCACAATTTACCGCGGACTGCGATTTCACCAGGAAGGCTCGGCGTGGGCCTATGCCTTCCGGGCGGTCCTGTGGTGGATCGTTACCGCTCTTAGTCTCGGGCTTGCATATCCATTCCAGCTTGCCAGCCTCGAACGCTACAAGATGCGGAACACGTTCTACGGCAGCCTGGCCGGCGGTTTCGACGCGTCGGGTCTGCGCCTGTTCGTGCGAGGCTTGCCGATGTGGCTGCTCGTGTTCGCACCGCTTGCACTCGCCGTCAGCGGTTTCATCGGGATCGATTGGAAAGCTTTCGCCGACGCCGTGGCCCAGGGTGGCGATGACGCGATGAGCAAGATCGAAGGGAGTAATCCGGGGCTCGGCGCGGTGATTGTCTTTGCCATGCTGATGGGAAGCGTCAGCGTGACGCTCGCGGCTATTCTCTATCCGGCATTCCAGGCAATGGTGCTGCGCTGGTGGTCCTCGGGCCTGTGTTTCGGCACAATAGAAGTCCGTTCGCGCCTGAGCACGCGCCGTGTCTATGGCGCTTACGCTCGTTTCGTCGGCTATGCGCTCCTGTTCAGCATCACGATGGGTATCGTCGGCAGCGTAGCTTTGCTCGCTGTCGCAGCCGTAGGCGGCACCAGCAGATTCGGCGCCCAAGGTGAGATCGCAGCGACACTCGCGGCACTGGTCGGCTACGTCATCACCGCGCTCGGTTTTTCGACCATTTATCGCGCGACTGTGCTGCTGTCGCTTTGGCAGTTGGGCATGGAATCGCTGCAATTGTCAGGTCTCTCGGCACTCGACAAGGTAAAGGCCACGGGCCGGCCAAGTTCAGCGGTTGGCGAAGGCCTTGCCGACGCGCTCAACGTCGGCAGCTATTGAGCGGACGCAGCGCGAAGGGTCGCATGCATGAATTCCGGCGCCGGGATCTACTTTGATGGTGTGACCAGCGCCCGCCACGACGTCGTTGTCGCATTGACGCAGTCGGGATTGCAGATTTCCAATCCTGATGGGCATGTGCAGGCGGAATGGCCCTATAACGAGATAGAGGGTCTTACGGCGCCGGATTCAGTCCTTCGCCTTGGCCGTCGCGGAAGCACGGTATTGGAACGCCTGGAAATCCGCGATCCGGCTTTGGCCGCGCAAATCGACGCACGCGCCGTTCACGTCGACCGTGCTGGCGCACTGCAACGACGCCAGCGCATACGAGTTATCGGCTGGAGTGTTGCCGCGACGACCTCGCTTTTGCTTGTGGCGTGGTTCGGCATGCCGGCTATCGCAGCGCGGCTGACGCCGCTGCTGCCGGCCGGGATTGAAGGCAAACTCGGCGAAGCCGTGGATATGCAAATACGCGGCATGCTTCTCGCCCCCAAGGACGGCACGACCCCCGACTGTGGCGCATCGCCATCGGAAACAGCGGGACGCGCCGCACTGGACAAGATCGTTCGCCGGCTCGAAGCCGCCGCCGGACTGCCGCATCCGTTGCGGATCGATGTCGTTCGGCGAGATGCAGCCAATGCCATAGCGCTTCCGGGGGGACACGTTTATGTTTTCAGCGGGCTGATCGCCAAAGCGGACAACGCCGACGAGGTCGCCGGGGTGATTGCCCATGAAATTGGCCATGTTGCCAATCGGGACGGCACGAAAGCTCTGATTCAGGGCGCCGGGCTGTCAATTCTGTTCGGAATGCTGCTCGGGGATTTCGTCGGGGGCGGCGCGGTTGTTTACGGCGCGAGGACCTTGTTGCAATCTTCATATTCACGCGAGACGGAAACGGCGGCAGATGCCTATGGTGCCGGTCTCATGAACAAGGCGGGCGGCAACACGTATGCTATGGCAGCGATGCTCGACAAGATCGGCGGCGCCACCGAACCGGGCATGAAAATTCTCCTGGACCATCCAGAAACAAAGGCTCGCGTCGCTGCCATTCGCAAATTGGCCGGAAACCAGGCGCCATCGGCCTTTCTCGATGCGGGCGAATGGGCGGCCCTCAAGCAAATCTGCGCGGGGCGGCCGTAACCAATGGCGCGACGTCCGTTTCATGACGAGCCAATATCGCAGGTCGCGCTCTGGTCGTCGCGGCTGGGGCTGTTCGCATTTGTCGTCGCTGCGCTTTCGATCATCATAGTGCGCTCGGCACTGCTGGAGATCGTGCCGGCTCTCGCCACGTTCGCGGCGGCACTGGTCTTCGCCGGCCTCGCTATATTGCTTGCGTTTGCCGGCTTCATTGTCATTTGGCGGCAGGGCCGCTCTGGGCTTGGACGCGCGCTGCTGGGGTTGTTTCTCGGGGTGACGCTGCTCGCCTACCCCGGCTATCTCGCGACCCGCGCCATGAAACTGCCGACGATTAACGACATCAGCACGGACCCCACAAATCCGCCGCGTTTCGACGCTTTAATGCGTGTGCGACCACCCGGACGCCTTGATTATCCTGGCGCAGCGACAGCGGCGCTGCAGCGCACTGCGTACCCCGATATCGCCCCGCTCGAACTCGACGTGCCGATAAGGACCGCCTACGACGCCGCGCTCGCTCTGGTGACTAAACGCAAATGGATAATCGCCGACCAGCGCGCACCCGGGCCGGGCCGCCGCGAAGGGCTCATCGAGGCGACCGCGCGCACGCCGATCATGGGATTCCGCGACGACGTGGTGATCCGGATGGTGCCTCTTAGTCAGGGGACCCGCATCGATATGCGGTCGGCGTCACGAGTTGGAATGCACGATTTCGGTGCCAACGCCTCGCGCATTCGCAGCCTGTTTGAAGATATCGATGATGTTGTCAGTTCGGCGCCCGAGCCGCGCCCCGAAAAGAAGACGCAACCGCCGAAAAAGGGGCAGCCCGACAAGCGTCAGCCGGCCAAGCGATAGACCCCGTCGATCGCGGGCGTGCCGTCAGTCTCGACCATGCCGCGCGCGACCAGATCTTCGAGATGCGCGAGCACCGACAGGCCCGCGGCTCCGGTCAGCCGCGGATCAATGCCGATATAGATGGCACGCACAATGGTCGGGATATCGGTCGGCGCCTTCGATAGCCGATGCAAAATTGATGCTTCGCGCGCCTTGCGATGCAGAATGTAGTAATTGACGAAGCGCGGCGCGTCCTTAATGACCGGGCCGTGCCCGGGTAAATAGCTCGTCTCATTTCGCCGGGCGAGTTTTGTCAGGGAATCCATGTAATCGCTCATGGCTCCGTCCGGTGGCGCGACAATCGAGGTCGCCCAGGCCATCACGTGATCGCCGGCGAACAGCGCATTCTTTTCCTTCAGCGCATAAGCCATGTGGTTTGCCGTGTGGCCCGGTGTCGCCACAGCCTGGATGGTCCAACCATCGCCGCTGACAACCTGGCCGTCCTTCAAGGCGATGTCTGGCTGAAACTCGCGATCGGCACTGGCATCGAGCGGGTTGTGTTCGCCAATGTGCAAGGGGCGCGCCGCACGGTGCGGACCCTCGGCATAAACAGTCGCGCCTGTCGCGGCCCTGACCGCCGGCACCGCCGGCGAATGATCGCGATGGGTGTGGGTGACGAAAATATGCGTCACAGTTTCGTTGCGCACGGCATCCAGCAACGCGCCAATGTGCGCCGGGTCGTCGGGGCCGGGATCGATGATGGCGACTTTGCCTTTGCCGATGATATAGCTCAGCGTGCCTTTGAAAGTGAATGGCCCCGGGTTGTTGGCCATGACCCGCCGCACGCCGGGGATCGGCTCGTCGACCTTGCCGGGCGCGAGTTCGAGATCCTTGTCAAAGGGAATGTCTTCGCTCATGGACGTGGGCCCGTTTGGCCGAACCGACGTACCATTATTTCAGCCAGACTTGCACCCTATCCGCCCGAAGATGGCGGATGTTCTGCACGCATTAATCCCTACCCTGTCGATTCTCGGGCTTATGACGCGCTAGCGCACCACCAGAACGCCGGTGGTTTTCGGGTTGAAATCATCGAAGAAATTATAGCTGCCCGGAGCCAAGGGCCGGATACGAATGGTGCCCTCACTGTTTCCGGGCACGACCTTCTCTACCCGCAAGCTGACGCTTTCGAATTCCATCGGCGTTGCGTCGAGATTTTTTATCCGCAGTTCGATCGGGACATTGGCCGGAGCATGAATTTGCGCCGGCTGAAATTGGTGGTTCTTTACGCTGATGCTCACGTTTGCCGCTTGCTGGGCGTTTGCCGCAGGGCTGATCGCAAGGAAAAGCACGGCAAGTCCGATTCTTCCAACACTCAAGAACATGTAAGTCGCTCCCCCTAGAATTCGACGGCGAATTTCAATTTGGCGCGGTGGCGGGAAAATTCGCTGAGATTCAGCGAAGCGCACGGATCATCGACATCGCGGCCTTTGACCTGCGTGTTCCACGCTGCGGTCATGAACATCTTGCGGTTCAGCTGCACGTACATTGTCGGTCCAACATAGACGGCATCGCCGGTGAACGTGTTGAACCAGATCCCGTCGTAGTGGCGCAGATACCACGCCTCCGCTCCGATGAATACCGCAGGCACGATGCGATATGACAAGGCGCCGGAAACTCCCAGGGTCGATTCCTTTTCCCAGCCGGCGCCGACGCCATCGGGATCATGTGTTGCTTCCGGCTCGTACAGGAGATTGGAGCCGAAATATAACCTGTTCTTGATCAGCTCGACGTCGGCGTTGACCTTCAGTTCGAGACCGAAATTCTTCACCCGCTGGCCGCTGGTTTCGTCGATGCGGTGCCATTCCGGCTCAGCCGAAAGAGTAATCGCGAGCGGCTGCGAAGGTCCGCGATCAAGCAACAAGTAGCGAATTTCACCGAAGAAGCCGCTGATCGCCATTCGATTGAGATTATCGAGATCAGTTACGTTCTGGATATTGTGGTACGAGACCAGCGGTCCAAACTCGAACTGGACGTATTGGTTCGGCGTGAACTCGTACTCAAGCTTTGTTTCGCTGCCCCAATAGCGTCCGTCACGCTTGCCCATCCGGGCAATTGTTTCCAGCGACACTTCCTTTTCGCCTTCAAGGCCGACGCCGGAGCCCTCAGTGATGCCAAAAATATATTTCGTCTCGACGTCGCCGTAAGTGTCCTGCGCGTTGGCAGTAAAACTGGTTGCAATGATAAGAGGCGCTGCGAAAAAAACCGCACGCGCGCGCGAAGCTTTGTTCATTCCCGTTTCCCCATAGGCCGGGTTCAAGGCCCGACAATGCGGACACGCACTATGCGTGGTGCAAAAAACAATTCAAAAAATTTTTGCGCGCAAGTCAATGCACCGTAGCAAACTTTAGAATTTTCTAATTCGGAGCTTTTCTAATCAAGCCGATCAGAATGCTTCTAATTTAGAAGCTAACGCACGACAAGCACGCCGGTACTTTCCTGATGGTAGTCGTCATAGAATTCGTAGCGGCCAGGATTGAGCGGCTGCAACTTGATGACGGCTTTTCATTTGTCGCCACCCTGGTTCGAAGCGACGGCTTGTTTCAGATCGATCAGCCATCGTGGCCAAGAACCCGCCAAGACCGGCTTGGTTCCGCCGCTGACTACCCAGGGCTTGCGAAAATCAGTGGATTTCCGGCTCCGGGACCGTCCCCAGCGGCGCGAGAAAATCGAAATCGCAGCCTTCGTCGGCTTGCCCGATATGCTGGGAATAAAGTGCCCCGTAACCGCGCGAGTAGCGGGGCTCGGGTTGCTTCCAGGCAGCCCGGCGTTTGGCAATTTCCGCGTCTGAAACATGCAGATGGATTCGACGCCCCGGCACGTCGACCTCGATCTCGTCGCCGGTTTTGACGAACGCAAGCGGGCCCCCGACGAAGCTCTCGGGCGCAACGTGGAGAATACAGGCGCCGTAACTGGTGCCGCTCATGCGCGCATCGGAAATTCGCAGCATGTCGCGCACGCCCTGCTTCACCAGCTTCTTTGGAATCGGCAGCATGCCCCACTCCGGCATGCCGGGGCCGCCTTTCGGCCCGCTGTTCTTGAGCACAAGGATATGGTCCGGCGAGACGTCGAGATCGTCACGTTCGACCTCGCGCGCCATGTGGTTGTAATCCTCGAAGGCGATCACTTTGCCGCGGTGATGCAGCAGGCGCTTGTCGGCGGCGGAAGGCTTCATCACGCAACCGCGCGGCGCAAGATTGCCGGTGAGAACCGCCGTTGCGCCTTCTTTTGATACGGGGTCTGACATCGGATGAATCACGTCGCGCTTGTAGACCTCGGCGCCGGCAATATTTTCGCCGATACTGCTGCCGGTGACGGTCGGACAGGACAAATCGAGTGCGCTCTTGAGCTCGGCCATGAGTGCCCGCAAACCGCCGGCGTAGAAAAAATCCTCCATCAGGAATTCACCGGAAGGCCGCACATTTGCCAGCACCGGGATCTCGCGCGAGATTTCGTCGAACCGACTCATGTCGAGCTTCAATCCGGCGCGCCGCGCCATCGCCACCACATGGATGATGGCGTTGGTTGAACCGCCCATCGCCATGTGCACACGAATGGCGTTGTCAAAAGCGGCCGGGGTGAGAATCTTCTGTGGCGCCAGATCATCCCACACCATGTCGACGATGCGGCGGCCTGATGCAGCGGCCATGCGCGGATGCGCGGCGTCGGCGGCGGGGATCGACGAGGCTCCGGGCAAAGTCATTCCCAGCGCTTCGGCGATCGCCATCATGGTTGCCGCCGTGCCCATCACCATGCAGGTGCCGAAGCTGCGGGCAATTCCGCCCTCGATTTCCGCCCATTCTGCTTCGCTGATGCGGCCGGCGCGTTTTTCATCCCAGTATTTCCACGCATCCGAACCCGATCCCAGCACCTGGCCGTGCCAGTTGCCTCGAAGCTGTGGCCCGGCCGGAACATAGATCGCAGGCAAGCCCATACTGATGGCGCCCATGATCAGGCCGGGCGTAGTCTTGTCACAGCCGCCCATCAGCACCGCGCCATCGATCGGATGGCTGCGCAAAAGCTCTTCGGCCTCCATCGCAAGAAGATTGCGATAGAGCATGGTTGAAGGTTTCACGAAAGGCTCTGACAGCGACATCGCCGGAAGCTCGATCGGAAAACCACCGGCCTGGAGCACGCCGCGCTTCACATCTTCGGCACGTTCGCGCAGGTGCGTGTGACAGAAATTGATGTCGCTCCAGGTATTGACGATGCCGATAACCGGCTTGCCGGACCAATCGGCTGCGTCGAAGCCGCCCTGGCGCAGCCGTGACCGGTGACCGAAGGCGCGAAGGTCATTCACGCCGAGCCAGCGGTTGCTGCGCAGCTCTTCAGGACGTTTACGTCTGGTCATTCTTGCCGGTACGAGGACGCTCGCTAGTTGATCGACAGATTGGCGGCGTTGACCACCTTTTCCCATTTCGCCGTTTCTTCGGCAATAATCTTGCCGAAGTCAGCCGGCGAGCCGGCTATCGGCGTGCCGCCAAGCTCCTTGAGCTTAGCGAGCAACGCCGGATCCTTGAGCGCCAGGTTGATTTCCTTATTGAGGAGATCGACGATTTCCTTCGGCGTGCCATGCGGCACGCCGAATCCAAAGAACGCGCTGGCCTCATAGCCGGGCACGGTTTCGCCGACGGTCGGAACATCCGGCAATTCTTCCGAGCGTTTGGCGGTCGTCACCGCAAGCGCCCGCAGCTTGCCGGCCTTGATGTGATTGATCGACGACGGCAGGTTATCGAAGGTCACTTGCACCTGCCCGCCCAACAGGTCGGTGAGCATGGGCGCCGAGCCTTTGTACGGCACGTGCGTCATTTTCGTTCCGGTCATCATCTTGAACAGCTCGCCGGAGAGATGGATCGATGTGCCGTTGCCCGACGATGCGACGTTGACCTTGTCGGGATTGGCTTTCACGTAGGCGATAAACTCGGCGACGGTTTTTACCGGCACGTCGGGATGCACTTCCATCACGTTGGGCACGCGGATGAAGCCGGCGACCGGATCTATATCGCGCAAGAACACGAAATTGAGGTGCTTGTACAGCGATGCGTTCACAGCATTTGCCGGGTTGACCAGGATCAGCGTGTAACCATCGGGCGGCGCTTTCGCCACCGCCTCGGTCGCGAGGTTGTTGCCGGCGCCCGGTCGATTCTCGACGATGAATTGCTGGCCGAGCCGTTTGCTCAGCCAATCACCGAACAGGCGCGCAAGAATGTCGGTCGACCCGCCGGGCGGATAGCCGACATAGATGTGCGGCTGCCGGGTCGGGTAATCCAGCGCCGTCGCAGTGCCGGCTGGAACAAGCACGAGACAGACCGCCGCAAGGATCGCCTGCGACGCGAGCACAAAAAACCGCTGCATAACCGTAATCCTCCCCCAAGGCCGGCCCGTTTTGCCCACCGGCATCGTTTTGCTGACGCCGACGTTACGCGGCGCGACAGGCTTGGTGCAAGTGCGTCATCGCATCGCCAGAGGCCCACAAAATGGGGCCGATACGCGCAAGTCGCGAAATACGGTGAACCGTCTCTTAACGAAGGTGGCCTTAGAATTCAGCACGATTGAGTGGAGTCGCGTTTGGTGATCAATCCCGTCGAGCCGCGATACCGTCGCGCCACTATCATAGCCGCGCGTGCCCGGTCACGCCGCCGCTGGTTCATGCGCGACATCCCGCGCACCTACGTGCTGCTGGTCTGGTTGGCCTTCGGCCTCGTCGTTCTCGTCTATTCGAATGACTGGCACCCGAGCGGCTGGTCAGCGCTGCGGAACGAAGCCGCGATAAAACCACCGCAACCGGCCCACGTTGAGTCCTATACAGGCTCGATCATTATCGTTCCGACGCGAGGCGATTTCTGCTGGCAGCGAATGCTCGATAACCGCACCGGAAAAATGTGGGACAAAGGCTACGTCAATTGCGACGAGGCGGTATCCCGCGCCGAAAAGGAAGCGCGTGGCGGAATGAGCACCGCCCGCATCAACGCCATCGGCAAAGCATTCAACCGCGACAACTAGGCTCAATAGTGGAGCGGCAGAATCGCCGCTTGTCTTTTTCTCCGCCAGCCAATCGCACCAAACGTATCAGCGGCGATTCAATATGCGTCAGCGTCCCGACGATTGTCGTCATAGGCCAAAAGAAAAATATAAAGTGTCGTTATGAGCCAGTTGGTCGGCGCGCACGCACAGCGCAGCGGCAGGCCAAAATTTTCCTATGCACTGGCCGTCCCGCAGCGGGACTATGGTGCTAGCTATTGAGATTGAGAGTTCCAGTCTCTGATCGATTAACGAATCAATTCGTCGCGGGGCATTTTCTGGAATTTTTTGTGACCAAAGATTTGCAGTTCAAAGGCCACGGCCAAATTAAGCATTCGCAAAATCGCCTTGATCGGCACAGAAATACCGGCTTCGAGATAAATCGATGGGGCGACCGGAGTACCGTGGGTCGGCGGGCGACTCATCAGATAATGAGAAGGGGCTCTTCGCAAGCTACGTAGGAGAGAGCATGAAGGTCGCCGCACTTGCCGCCCCCATCATCCTCATCGCGCTTTCAGTTCAAGCTGAAGTGCGCCAGAACAACGCTCCGCTGACTTGCAACAATGATGCCCGTTGCACGACGGCTCCAAACGTCGCCGTATCGAGCAAAGCTGCAAGCGCGCATAGGCACATCCGAGTGCCGGAAAATACGTCCCGCCATGCCGTCGATGCCAACGGCAACACGACGATGGTGAAGGTGCAAACCGCCTATGGCTTCAACATCACTGTGCACCCGGCCTACGCCAGCAGGTTTCAGAAATTTTTCGCGCTTCTGAAAGAGCGTGGATACAAGGTGCCGGCCGGCATCACCAAGTGCTGGGCGCCGGGCGGCACGCATGTCGCGGGTTCGAACCACTATATCGGCGCGGCTTGCGACATTCAGACAGGCTGGAATCGCGGGCCCGAATTCGTCTACCACATGAGCGATATCGTCAAAGAAGCGGGTCTGTACAACGGCTGCGCCTTCCACGACTGCGGCCATGTCGAGGCAGTCCGTGGCACGCACAATCGGGCGCCCAATCTCTACGCCGCGATGGAAAAATTTAAATCCGAACAATCGACGGCAAACTACCAGCCCTGAATGCGTAGCGACGCGCTGCGGCATTTGGGGACTTCGACCGTTGCGTCGTACCTGAACGCGTTATCGCTTGCCTTGCTTCCTTAACGTCGCCATTGCACAGCCCGCCCGTATGCCACAGGTGCGCCAACGGCGATTTCTTCGTGTTCTTGCAGAGGTTCAGGGAGTTCACTAAACCCGTGAGCAGTCTGGATGAACGTTATGGTCGGAGTGGCAGGATTTGAACCTGCGACCCCCACGTCCCGAACGTGGTGCGCTACCAGACTGCGCTACACTCCGACTGAAGGCCGGTCTTATAGCCCCCGCGCCTTTAAACGCAAGCTTGAGAGAAGCGATGACCGCTGAACCGGTAACACGCACGTTAAAGGCCAATCAGGACGCAATCGAGGCAGCCGCCCGCTGCCTTGCCTCCGGCGGACTGGTGGCTTTTCCGACCGAAACGGTCTACGGGCTCGGTGCCGATGCCGGTAACGGCCACGCCGTCGCCCGCCTCTACGCCGCCAAGGGACGTCCTTCGTTCAATCCGCTGATTGCCCATGTCGCCGATATTGCCGACGCGCACCGCGTCGGAATCTTCACGGCCGCCGCCGAAAAGCTGGCCGCCAGGTTTTGGCCGGGTCCGCTCACACTCGTGCTGACGAAGCGGCCCGATTGCGTGGTCGCCGATCTTGCGCTCGCGGGCCTCGACACGATCGCGGTGCGCGTGCCGGCGCACCCGACGGCGCAGGCCTTGCTCAAGGCCTTCAACGGTCCGGTAGTGGCGCCTTCGGCCAATCGCTCGGGACATGTTTCGCCGACCAGCGCCGCTCACGTGCTCGCAGATCTGCGCGGCCGCATCGATCTCATCATCGATGCCGGGCCTTGCGCGGTCGGCGTTGAGTCGACGATCATATCGTGTGTCGATCAGCCGGCCCTGCTGCGGCCGGGCGGCATTCCGCGCGAACAGATTGAAAAGGTTCTCGGCACTGCGCTGGTGATCGCGCCCATTGCCGACGATGCGCCGCTGGCCCCCGGAATGCTCGCGTCGCACTACGCGCCGAAGGCCGCGCTGCGTCTCGATGCTGGCGGCGCGGGCTCCGGCGAGGCACTGCTTGCCTTCGGACCAGCGCCAGCTTTTTCCGGTATGACGCTCAATCTTTCACCGCGCGGCGACCTGATTGAGGCCGCTGCCAACCTGTTTTCACACCTGCGCGCGCTGGACGCTTCCGGTGCGAAGCGCATCGCGGTAATGAAGATACCGCACGACGGCCTGGGCGAGGCGGTCAACGACCGCCTGCGGCGCGCCGCGGCACCGAAACCATGAGCGAGCGATGAACCTGCAGAGCAAACCGCAACCCGAACGCAAGCTCGCGCCCGAGCTGCTGGCACGCTTTGCCGGCATCGTCGGCGAGAAATACGCGCTCACCGACCGCCAAGCGCAGCAGCCATACCTGGTCGAGATGCGCGACCTCTATCACGGCCGCACGCCGGTGGTGCTGCGGCCGGGCTCGGTCGCGGAAGTGGCGGCGATCCTCAAGCTCGCCAACGAGACACGTACCGCGGTCGTTCCGCAAGGCGGCAATACCGGGCTGGTGGGTGGGCAGATTCCGCATCACGGCGAGGTCGTGCTGTCGCTCAACCGACTCGACAAGATCCGCGAGGTCGATGCCGTCTCCAACACCATGACGGTGGAAGCCGGCGTCACCCTGCAGCGCGCGCGCGAGGCGGCTGCCGAGGCCGACCGGCTCTACCCGCAACTGTTGCCGTCGGAGGGCACCTGCACCATCGGCGGCAATCTCTCGACCAATGCCGGCGGCACAGCGGCGCTCGCGTATGGCATCGCGCGCTCGCACGCGCTCGGGCTCGAAGTCGTGCTCGCCGACGGGCGCGTGCTGCACGATCTCAACAAGCTCAAGAAGAACAACACCGGCTACGACCTGAAGAACCTGTTCATCGGCTCTGAGGGCACGCTCGGCATCATCACCGCGGCGGTGTTGCGGCTGGTGCCGCGCCCGCGCTCGATCGAGACAGCGTTTGCCGGCGTGCCCTCGCCGCAGGCGGCGGTCGACCTGTTGAACCTCGCCGAGGTGCGCACTGCCGGCGGCGTCACGTCGTTCGAGATGATGTTGCGCGCGGGCGTCGAGGCGGTGGTAGCGCACGATTCGGTAAGCCGCATGCCGCTTGCCGGCACTCATCCCTGGTTCGTGCTGATCGAATTATCCTCGCAGGCGCGCACCGGCTTGCGCGACATCCTCGAGGAGATCCTCGCCGAAGGCCATGAGAAAGGGCTCGTGCTCGACGCAACCATTGCCGACAGCGTGCAGCAGGCCAAGGCGTTCTGGCGCATCCGCGAATTGTTCGGCGAGGTGCAGCGCCATATCGGCGTTTCGATCAAGCATGACGTTTCCGTGCCGGTTGCCGCCGTGCCGACTTTCATCGCGGAGGCGGATGTCGCGGTCGCCAAATTCATCCCCGGCGCACGCACCCTGCCCTTCGGGCACGTCGGCGACGGCAATATCCACTACAACGTGATACAGCCGGAAGGCGCCGACCGCGCCAAGTTCCTGGCGCGCTGGGACGAGGTGAACGCGGTGGTGTTCGCGGTGGTGAAAAAGCACGGCGGCTCGATCTCGGCCGAGCACGGCGTCGGCGTGATGAAGCGCGACATCCTGCCGGACTACAAGGATCCGGTCGCACTCGAGCTGATGCGTGCGCTCAAGAGCATGCTCGACCCCAACGGAATCCTCAACCCCGGCAAGGTGCTCTAACCGCGCCTCAGAGCGCGACGGTCAAAAGGTTCCCGGCGATTCCTCAAAAGAGTACACCCTGGCCATCGTCTTTTTTCGCGCGTTTTGCCGGCTGGCGGCGACGTGGATTTGGCGAGCTTGGTATCGGCGCGGCCTGGGGTGGTCCAGAGTATCGCTCGATCAATTTCGGATTGTCATTGGCGACGCGATTGACATCGAGCGAGACCTCATAAGCCTCGAGCAGATCTTCCGGCGCCGGCGCGATCAAAACGGCTGCGGTTTTGGCATCGACGTTTTCGCAATCGAGCCACAGGTCGAAAGCATCGGGTGGCACGACCACCGGCATGCGGTCGTGGATGCCGGCAAGCATGTCGTTGGCCCGCGTGGTGACAATGGTCGCGGTCTCGAGCTCCTCCCCGTTGGGTCCGGTCCAGGTCTCCCACAAACCGGCAAAGGCTAGCGGCTCGCCAGACTTCGCGCGCACATAATATGGCTGCTTGCGCCCACCCACCGCTTTCCAGTCATAGAAACCGTTGGCCGGAATCAGGCAGCGACGCCTTTTCACGGCGGCCTGGAAGGCCCGTTTTTCCGTTAACGATTCCCCGCGCGCATTGATCTGCAAATTGAAGTTTTTGGGATCCTTGACCCAGGACGGCAACAATCCCCAGCGGACCAGTACAAAAGAACGCTTGCCCTCGACCTGCCGCACGATCGCGATCGGCTGCGAGGGCGCCACGTTATAGCGCGGCGGAAAATCGGGCTGCTCGGCATAGCCAAAGAGCATCCGGATCGCCTCCGGCGCCGAAGTTACGGCATAACGGCCACACATCGAACAAACCTCGTCGGGCTGTGCTTAAGCACAAGTTAACCCGCCACCGTAACACTGGCAGCCCTGCCGGTCCGGGGGTGGGGTTTCAATGGAATATCGGGATCGCGCCGACGCGGCGCAAGCGTCGGCTGAGACGCGCGATGCCGATGAGGCAACGCGGCTCGTCGAAGCTCACATAAACCCGGCGACCGGCCTCGCCACCGACTATCTCAACCGTTTCAACGAAGCGGTCATGCTGCTCGACATGCTGTCGAGTTGTCCGGAGTTGCGCGAGGATTTTCTGACCTGGGAGCCGATGAGCTATCGGGAGCACTTCCGCACCTCGCATTTCAAGACGCGCGACGTCGCCATAGAAGCCTATGACAAGGCCGATCCGAACGTGCGCGACACGCTCGACACACTGGCCGTGACCATGACCATCGTGCTAGAGGCAACACGGGCGGCGATGGACACCGACCGGCGGCCGGAAATTCTTTCCGCGCTCGCCGGCAACGCTATCGGCTGGTTGAAGCCGATGATCGCGCGAGCCGGCGCAATCATCAATGGCGAACCGGTCGAAGCACGTGGGCCAACGCCGCAGGAAGTCGTCGACCAATTGCTGAAAAGATAGAACGCGTGGCTGACGAACGAACCTACCCCAAGCGCCCCTTTTTGGCGGTGAGCGCCGCAATCATCCGCAATGATAAAGTGCTGTTGGTACGCCGTGCGCGCCAACCGGCGCTCAATCTCTACACATTGCCTGGCGGGACCGTCGAAGCCGGAGAAACGCTCACCGATGCGGTGACGCGCGAGGTGCATGAGGAAACGGCGCTCGACATCGAGCCAGTGGCGTTTGCCGGTCATCGAGAGGTAATTGTTCGCGATGACCAGGGACGCGTTGAGCGGCATTTCGTCATTTTATCTTTTGCCGCGCGCTGGCGCGGCGGCGAGCTTGTCCTCAACGAAGAGCTCGACGATGCACGCTGGGTCGATCCTGCGGAGCTGGCCGGCTATCGAACCACCGATGGCCTGGCTGAAATTGTCGCCGCTGCGGCAAAACTGCTGTTGCGCCCGCACTGACACGACCGACTTGCGGACGCCGCAAAGGCGGCGCATATCAATCCGCAAACAAGCTTTGAGAGCTCACGTGAAGAGGTTTCTCACCCTTCTGTCGATCGTATTGTGTCTCGTGCTGCCCGTGCGCGCGCAGCAGCCGAGCGATACGCCCGCTCCATTCGACGGCGACCTGCAGCGACTCGCCGAAGTGTTGGGCGCCTTGCACTATTTGCGCGCGGTGTGTGGCCCCAACGAGGGGCAGAAATGGCGCAACGAAATGCAGGCCCTCATCGACGCCGAAGCGCCGAGCGGCGAACGCCGGCGCAAGATCGTCGCGAGCTTCAATCGTGGTTACCGTGGCTTCCAGCAGACGTATCGGACCTGCACTCCCGCGGCCGATCTCGCCATACGCCGCTACCTTGATGAAGGCGCGAAAATCGCCCGTGAAATCACGGCGCGATACGCCAATTAGCGCGATTAACCTTTTCTTAAGTGCGGTCTATGGGCCCTAAGTTCCCATGCTAGGTTCCGTTCGGGACAGGTGTGGCGTCCGTCAAAGAGACGCCGGGGACGTAAAACAAAATGACGACAGCAGGACCATCGATTCACGCGCGCGAGCCTATATCCGACCGCGAACAAAAACGCGTGGCGCTCGGCTATCTCCAGGAAGCCTGGGCCGAAGCACGTCATGACGGCGTCGACGGCGATTGCATGGCGCAGGCTTGCCTGTTCACGGCGCTGGCCGAATTCGTCACCACCTATGGCGAAGATGCCGCGGCCAAATTCACTGATGGCCTGAGCAAGCGGATTCACAACGGCGAATTTACGATTGAACAGCGGCAATAGTCCGCGGCAAGCTTCCTAGCTCGCCAGCGTTTCCAGAAAGCGGACCCGCTCGCCCTGCGCCGGCGTCGCAAGGCTTCCCTCCCACATGACTTTGCGTCCACGCACCAGCGTCCCCACCGGCCATCCGGTCACGGAGATTCCATCATAGGGAGTCCATCCGGCACGCGATGCGACCCACTTGTCGGTGATGGTTTGTTTCCGTTTGAGGTCGACAACGGTCAGGTCAGCATCGTAGCCGACGGCAATGCGACCCTTGGCGGCAATGCCGAACAGCCGCGCGGGTCCGGCACTGGTCAGATCGACCAAGCGCAACAGCGTGAGACGACCGGCATTGACGTGATCGAGCATGATTGGCACCAACGTCTGCACCCCGGTCATGCCTGATGGACTCGCGGGATAAGTCTTGGCTTTTTCCTCGCGCGTGTGCGGCGCGTGATCGGAACCGAGCACGTCGACGACGCCATTGGTCAAGCCGTTCCAAATCCCGGCCCGATGCGCCGCGTCCCGCACCGGCGGATTCATCTGCGCGCGGGTGCCAAGCCGCTCGTAACAGCCGGGCGCTTCAAGAGTCAGGTGATGCGGCGTCGTCTCGACCGAGGCCACATCCTTATGACCCGCGAGGTAATCAATTTCCTGGCCGGTCGAAACGTGCAGAACATGCACCCGGGCGCCGGTCTCGTGCGCGATTGTGACAAGCCTCTGGGTTGCCTTGAGCGCGGCGATCTCGTCGCGCCAGACCGGATGCGAGCGCGGATCGCCCTCGACGCGCAGGTTCTTACGCTCATTCAATCGTGGTTCGTCTTCGGCATGGAATGAGGCTCGACGGCGTATCGTCTTGAGCACAGCGCGCAGACCGGCATCGTCGGCGACCAACAGAGAGCCGGTGGATGAACCCATGAACACCTTGATGCCCGCACAGCCGGGCAACCGCTCCAGCTCAGCAAGGTGTTTTGTGTTGTCCGCGGTTGCGCCAACGAAAAATGCAAAGTCGCAATGCATGCGATGGTGGCCGCGCTTGACCTTGTCGGCCAGGGCTTCGGCGCTCACCGTCAGCGGATCGGTATTCGGCATTTCGAACACGACCGTGACGCCGCCCATGACAGCTGAGCGCGAGCCGCTTTCCAGATCTTCCTTGTGCGTGAGACCTGGTTCACGGAAATGCACCTGGGTGTCGATTACGCCCGGCAGCAGATGTAGCCCGCGGCAATCGATGATCTCGGCCGCAGAAGCGCGCGACAGGTCGCCGATGGCCGCAAAACGGCCTGCGCGGATACCGAGGTCGCGCGCACCTTCGCCATCGTGGTTGACCACAATGCCGCCCTTCAGGATCAGTTCGTAACCGTCGGCCATGCTTGCCCTGCGCGGCCTAGCGGCCGCTCCTCGGGATGAGGCGGGGCTTGGAAGACCGCTCTCAGCGCTTACGTTCCGCCGCGAGTTCTGGCAAGAGACTAGAGAAAGAGACCCCAGAGAATTGGCATGCAGGCAGCCCTCCTCCCCGATCGCGGTGCGGTCAAGGTCGCCGGTGACGACGCCCGGCGCTTTCTTGCCGGCCTTGTCACCAATGATATGGCCAAGGTCACACCTGACAGCCCGCGCTTTGCCGCGTTGCTGACGCCGCAGGGCAAGATCATCGCGGACTTCATCATTGCCGAGGCGCCGCCGGAGGACGGCGGCGGCTTCTTCCTCGATTGCGCGCGCGCCCTGGCCCCTACGCTGGTGGAAAAGCTGAATTTCTACAGATTGCGGGCCAAGGTCATTTGCGAGGACCTCTCGGAAGTGCTCGGCGTGATGGCGCTCTGGGATGGGTCAGGCGCAAGCGAATATGGTCTCAGTTATCCCGATCCGCGACTTACCGCGCTTGGGTCGCGCATCATGCTGCCGCCGCATCTTGCAGCCGAAGCTGCCGCCGATATCGGCGCCACTTTCGTCGACGCGGAGATTTACGAAATTCACCGTATTGCGCTCGGCGTGCCGCGCGGCGGAGTTGACTTTATCTATGGCGACACCTTCCCGCATGAAGCCGACATGGATCAGCTCAACGGCGTCGATTTCGAGAAAGGCTGCTACGTCGGTCAGGAGGTGGTTTCGCGCGTTGAGCATCGCGCCAGCGCGCGTAGCCGGGTGGTGCCGATCGCTTACGACGAATTCGCGCCGATCTCAGGCCTGCCGGTCATGGCTGGCGACAAGCAGGTGGGCACACTCGGCTCCACGGCGAAAGGCCGCGGCCTGGCGATGCTGCGCCTCGATCGCGTTGCCGACGCGCGCGCAGCTGGCGCATCGCTTGAATCTGGTGGCATTGCCATCCGCCTCGTGAAGCCGGGCTGGGCGAAGTTCGAATGGCCGGGCGAAGCGAAAGCGGCAACATGACCAAGGCATTGCTGCATCCCGACGGCCTCACGCGCTGTCCATGGCCGAAGGAAGATCCGCTTTATGTCGCTTATCACGACAAGGAGTGGGGCGTACCGGAATTCGATGACCGCGCGCTTTACGAAAAACTCGTTCTCGACGGCTTCCAGGCCGGCCTGTCGTGGATCACCATTCTGCGCAAGCGCGAAAATTTCCGCCGCGCCTTCGATGGCTTCGAGCCGGAAACAATCGCGCGCTATTCCAAACGCAAAATCGAGGCGCTGATGAAGGATGCGGGGATTGTACGCAATCGTGCCAAGATCGAGGGCGCGGTGTCATCGGCGCGCGCCTGGCTCGAGATCATGGAAAGCGGGCCGGGCTTTTCAAAGCTCCTGTGGGACTATCTCGACGGGACGCCGAAACTCAATCACTTCCGCACGACGAAACAGGTTCCTGCCGAAACTGCTCTGTCACAGAAAATGTCCAAAGAACTCGTCGCCCGCGGTTTCAAATTTGTCGGGCCGACCATCGTGTATGCGTTCATGCAGGCGGTTGGAATAGTCAATGACCATCTCGTCACATGCTATCGTCATCCCGACTGTATGAAACGCGGCAGAGCGCGATGACGACTCCGCGCAGAGCGTCGCGCAGCGCGACACCCGCACCTCGCGCGTGGCAACGCATGCTTTCCGGCCGGCGGCTCGATCTGCTTGATCCCTCCCCGCTCGACGTAGAGATCGAAGACATCGCTTATGGACTCGCTCGCGTCGCCCGCTGGAACGGCCAGACCAAAGGCGGACATATTTTTTCTGTTGCCCAGCATTCGCTGCTGGTGGAAGCGTTGGCGCGGGCGAAAGTGCCGCGGCTCGACCGTAACGGCCGCTTGGCGGTTTTGCTGCACGACGCGCCGGAATACGTCATCGGCGACATGATTTCCCCATTCAAGGCAGTTATCGGCGACAGCTACAAAGCGGTGGAGAAACGGCTGCTCGCCGCCATTCATCTGCGTTTCGGTCTTCCGGTGAAATTGCCGGAAACTCTGCAAACTTTGATCAAAACAACCGATCGCAGTGCGGCATATCTCGAAGCCACGCGCCTTGCGGGATTTGCCGAAGATGAAGCGCGTAAATTTTTCGGGCCTCCAGCGAGATTCTCCGCCAGCCTCGAGCGCGACTATCTGACGCCCTGGTCTGTTGCAACGGCCCAGGCGCGTTATCGCGAACGATTTGAAAAACTTCTGCGGGCGTGAGCCTTTTCATCGCAACGTACACGTCATAGATATGACGAGAGAATCGCTTATTGTTCGCAAAATGATTCACGTCTGCTCCCTCGCCCGCCTGCACGCCACCGTCGATGAGACAGGTGCGCGCCATATCGTCACCTTGCTGCGGTTGGTCGATCGGGTCGAGCGACCGACGCATATTGCGCCCGAGAACCATCTCGTGCTCGCCGTCGACGACATCACCAGTCCGATGGAAGGCTATACCGTACCTGCGCACGAGCACGTACAACGGCTGATCGATTTTGTCGGCGCATGGGATCGCGCCGCGCCTATGGTGGTGCACTGCTTTGCAGGTATAAGCCGTTCGACCGCAGGCGCCTACGTTGCGGCTTGCGCGCTCAACCCGCAGCGCGACGAGATGCAAATCGCCTGGGATATCCGCCGCGCTTCACGCACGGCGCAGCCGAATTCGCGCATTGTGTCCATTGCCGATCGCCTGCTCAAACGCAATGGCCGCATGGTCCACGCAATCGAGGCGATCGGTCCGGGTCAATTGGCCACCGAAGGCGACCCTTTTCGGCTCGATATCGCGTAGCCAGCTTGGCCGTCATGCACGGGCTTGACCCGCGCATGCATATTCCCTGACAAAGTATCGTGCCGGCTGCCAGGCCGGAATAACGCCCGTCACAAGGAAGGGGGCCGTTGTGAGCAGCAAGATTTACGACGTCGTCGCACCGGAAGTCCTCAGATCGTACGACGGCCTCAGCTTCCTGCAGGCGATGATCGGCGGCAAATTGCCCAACCCGCCGATAAGCGAGCTGATAGGTTTTCATCTCACTAAAATCGAACAAGGTCGTGCGGTGTTCGAGGGCCTTCCGGAATTCCGGCATTACAATCCGATTGGCACGGTGCATGCCGGCTTCACAGCGACACTTCTGGATTCTGCGGTCGGCTGCGCCGTGTTTTCCACCATGGCCAAAGGCGAGACGTGGACGACGCTTGAGTTCAAGCTCAATCTTGTGCGCCCCCTCACAAAGGATACCGGCGTTGTGCGCGCGGAAGGCCGTCTTATTTATCGCGGCCGTACCGTGGCGACCGCCGAAGGCGATCTCAAGGATCGCGCGGGCAAGCTTTATGCCCACGCCTCCACGACGTGCATGATTTTTCCGGCGAAGACCTGATAATCAGTCGCTGTCGGCGGTCTTGTCAGCTGCCAGCGATGGCCGCAAGCCGAGCGGGCGCGAGCCCTCCGATCGCTGCACACTTTGGATGACCGCAGCGCGGCTATTGTTGCGTGTGAATTCGCAATAGGCGAAACCCAAGCCGGCAACAGAGCCACGGAAGCTGCGGTCGCTCGTCTGGACAAGATTGAAGCAGGGTTGGAACAGCATACCCCGCAACGAGGCGCACACCGTTTCACCCCTGACTTGTATTGTGTTGACCGGCAGATGCGCGTAGCGCACAGGACCTGCGCCCTGCAATTGGATCGATCCAGCGACCGAGCCATCCGCATTCACGCGGCCTTGTCCGCGCGAACCTTCAAAGCATGTGTAGGTGAACATCTTGCCAATGACGAAGCGGCGGGCGTCATCGGCGTTCATTTCGCCGGCAACCGCCGGCAGCGCGGCCAACAGGCCGATCGTCACAGCTAATCCCCGGAACATTCCCCGTACTCCGACTAACGCAACTAACACTACTACAAAGTTGGCCGTTTATTAGGCCTAACAGATTATGCACGGCTTTCGTCGCCAAATTCTGAACGCGGGCTAGCGGACTTTGACGACAATTCGCCCCCGCACCTGGCCGGAGAGGATCTCGGGAGCCACCCGAATGACGTCGGAAAGGGGTATTTCCCGGGTCATTGCGGCCAGTTTTTGCCGGTCCAGGTCGGTTTCCAGGCGTTTCCAGGCCTCCCGCCGACGTTCCAGCGGGCACATCACTGAGTCGATGCCATAAAGACACACCCCGCGCAGAATGAACGGGGCGACTGATCCTGGCAGGTCCATACCTCCAGCCAGCCCACAAGCGGCTACCGCGCCGTCATAACGGGTCATGGAGAGCAGATTCGCCAGGGTGGTGGACCCGACTGCATCGATGCCGCCTGCCCATCTTTCCTTGGCCAGCGGCTTGGCAGGCCCTGCCAGTTCCTTGCGCTCGACGATCTCGCTTGCGCCCAGTCCTTTCAGGTATTCGGCCTCCTGCGGCCTGCCGGTGACTGCATGGACCGCGAATCCGCGCTTGGCGAGGATTGCAATCGCAACCGAACCGACGCCACCGGCCGCCCCGGTCACTGCGACGGGACCACGCGCGGGCGTGAGGCCGTGCCGTTCGAGCGGCATCACCGCCAGCATGGCGGTGTAGCCGGCAGTCCCGATCGCCATGGCCTCACGCGCATTCATGGTCTTGGGCAGCGGCACCAGCCAGTCGCCCTTTACCCGCGCTTTTTCGCCGTAAGCGCCAAGATGGGTTTCACCGCAACCCCAACCATTGAGAATGACCTTGTCGCCCGGTTTCCAGTCGGCGTGTGTCGAACTTTCGACCGTGCCGGCGAAGTCGATGCCGGCGATCATCGGAAAGCGGCGAACCACGGGTGCCTTGCCGGTGATGGCGAGGCCGTCTTTGTAGTTGAGCGTGGAATATTCGACGCGGACGGTCACATCGCCGTCCATCAGATTGGTTTCATCGAAATCAGCGAGCGCGGCCTTTGTGCCGCCGTCCGCCTTTTCGATCACGATCGCCTTGAATGTCGCCACGTCCGCCTCGCCGGTTAATCTCGGCATTCTTGGCGCGACTACGATTCATACGCAAGCGGCTTAGGCAGCCGCCAGTGCCGCCCGCTCAACCGGTTTCTCGATGATGGGCAGGTTTATGATCGCGGAGACGACGCCGAGGGCGACCGACAGCCACCATATGACGTTGTACGAACCGGTGCTCGTGAACAGAACTCCGCCGAGCCAGACACCAAGGAATCCGCCCACCTGATGGCTGAAGAAGGCAAAGCCGAACAGTGTCGCCATCCAGCGGGTCCCGAACATGATCGCTACCAGAGCCGAGGTGGGCGGCACCGTGGACAGCCAGAGCAAGCCCATGAATCCGCCAAAAACTATGGCCGATGTTACGCTCACCGGCAGGCTGATGAACACGATCACAGCCAGCGACCGCAGCAGATAGATGATCGACAGCAGGTAGCGTTTCGGCATGCGGTCGCCGAGCCAGCCGGCAGCGATCGAGCCGATAATGTTGAACAGACCGATAGTACCGATCGCCCAAGCGCCTGCATCCGCCGACAGTCCACGATCGATCAGGTAGGACGGCAGATGCACGGTGATGAAGAGGAGCTGGAAGCCGCACGTGAAGAAGCCGAGCACAAGGAGGACGTAGGAGCGATGTCCGAACGCCTCGGCAAGAGCCTGCAGGAGCGATTGCTGGCTGGCCGCGCCCGGCTTTACGCTCATATCCATCGGCGGCGTACGCACGACCACCGCTAACGGAATCATCGTGAGGGTAATAAAACCGAAGGCTACCAGCGCGTGTTGCCAGCCAAACCAGTCGATGAATCCGACGGCCAAAGGCGAGAACAGGAACTGGCCGAATGAGCCCGCCGCGGTGCCGGCGCCGAAGGCCAGCGAGCGCAAGTGCGACGGCATCAACTTGCTGAAAGCCGCTATGACGATCGTGAATGACGTGCCGGCAATTCCGAGCCCGGTCATTACGCCGGCCGAGAGGTCGAGCATGCCGGGCGTGGTCGAATAGGCCATCAAGAGGAGGCCGGCGCAGTAGAGCACGGCTCCTGCCGATAGTACGAGGAACGAGCCAAAGCGGTCGGCAATCGCGCCGACAAACGGCTGGGCGGTGCCCCACACCAGAACTTGTATGGCGAGAGCGAGAGCGAATACGTCGCGGCTCCAGCTGTACGCCGACGACATCGGCGTGAGGAAAAGACCGAGCGCGGCGCGCGGACCGAAGCCAATCGCGCCGATCAGGCAACCGCACGCAATGATGACGAGCGGCGTGCGCCAGGCACTGACCTCAACAGTCTTGCCCGCTGCCGATTGCACCGACATGAAATTGCTCCGGCTGAAAACTGGCGATTGGGCGCCGGGCGATGCCTGGCGCAAACAGGCCGGGAACATATAGGTTCGGCGCAACATTCCAAAACGAATATTCGTGATCGCGGTCATTTGCGACACGTATACCTGCCGGGAACCGTTATTTGCGCGCGTTCTGGCGAAGCGACGCTCGGCCTTCTTCCGACCGTAGCCATTCGAGACTGTGGCTTACCGGAGCCAATTTCTCTTCTTTGTCGGCCTCTTTTTCAGTTGCCACCGGGTCGCCCCAGGTCGGCTCATCTTCGCCATCGCCCCATGCAGTGGGGCGATAGAAGGTATGCACCCCGAGCTTGTAGATTTTCTTCATCTCGTTAACCCAGTCAGGGTGCACCCAATACGCGTGGTAGTGGGTCGACTTCGCCACATCCGGCATCCACAACTTGCCATCGAGCATGTCGCGGGCGATGCGCTTTGCGCGTTCCCAGGCGTCCGGTTCTGTGACGATGTCGGGAATCCCGTCGCAAGCGAATGTGAACTGGCAAGCCAGATGCCGGTGCGCATTTTGATAGACGACGCTACAGACGTCGTTGGGATAGAACGGCGAGAACACGCGGTTCATGACAACCTGCGCCACCGCGATCTGCCCGCGCACCGATTCACCGCGTGCTTCAAAGTAAACCGCGTTAGCGAGACATTTCTCCGCTTTAGCGCGCGCCGTTCCCACAAGCGCCAGCCGTTCGGCGGGAGACCGCGGCCGCTGGTCTTCGCCGGTGACCTCACCTTTGCTGGCAATGCTTTCGCCGGCCTTGCCCTCACTACCGGAAGAAGATGGAGCGAGCGCCGACTGTTTGATGTCGGGATCGCCGCGCGCCAGCACGACCGGTGCTTCACCCGGCGCCCATGGCGCGATTGCTTCCCGCACGCCGGCCATCGAGTCGGCTCCGAAAAAAAGCTGCGCCGCTTCCTTGCCAGCGCCGGCAGGCGGCGCGGTCGGGGTCAGATTGGCAGGCGGGATATCGGCATAAGGCAGTTCGACATCCGGCGTTTGTGTTTTTTCGTCGGGAGCGGTGACGAATTCATATTGCGTGTAAGGATCAAACCGTTCGCCGCTTTCTTCTTTTTTTGTCGATAGCTCGGCTGGCGCGGCGGGCTCAGCCTCCACCGCCGGCGGCAATGGCGGCAAAGGCTCGCGCGGCCGCACAGTCAGCGAGTCGCGCTTCGCCTTGCGGTTGGGCTTCGGAAATTGCAGCGGCGCTGCGGCATCGCCGAGCGGTTGCCTGCCAATCGATCCGGTTATGTCGCCTGGATCGAAATTCGCCAGCGCATAAATCGGCGGATGCGGAATCGAAGTGCCGACCGGGCGCGGCAAACTGAACATAGCCGCATGGATGGTGCCGAAGGGAGAAGCTATCAGGTGCTGATGCCAACGCTTGGCGATTCCCGGCTGGCGCGCGAGCATTGCGCCAAGATCCTGAAACGCGACGCGGTCCGGAAGCAAAACAAGTAGCGCGGCACCAATGCCGATCAACGCGGATCTTCTTGTCCGCGGACGCAAAAGCGAAACTGCTCCCCGTTCGCTCAACGCCACAACCACAACACCTGCCACCGCCCAGCCGCCGGGTGGCGACAACGCGACCCGATTTTTTATTGACTGATTAACCTTGCGAAGATGTTAACCGCGCGCCGTGACAGCCGCGGTTCGTAAATGGTTTGTCAATGGCGCAGCTGTCGACTTCGAGCGCGCAGACTAATTCCAGGCCGCGAATGGGAAACAAAAATTAACTATATCGCAATCGGTGCCCCGCATATTCCGGGAGTAAATTTTTACCGGGCCTGCATGTTTGCTTCCATACTGCCAACGACACTTACGAGCGTCGCTGCACTCGCGATCCTTTGCATGGTCGCGTTGTTTTTCGCGGTCGGTTTTTACCGCCGCCTGAAAGCGAAAAATACTCGGCTGTTCACCGCCATAAACAACATGTCGCAGGGCCTGAACATGTTCGATGCGCAGGGCCACATCGTCTTGCTCAATACGCGCTATTTGGAGATGTACAGGCTCGATCCGAAGGTTGTTAAACCAGGCTGCACACTCAGCCAGTTAATCCAACATCGCAAAGGAACCGGGTTGTTTTCGGGCGATGTTGAAAGCTATGTACAGAAAATTTTCGACGGGAAGGACAAGAGTCAATCGCATTATGTACAAGCCAGCGACGGCCGCATCGTCCTCGCCAAAAACGAACCACTAACGGGCGGTGGCTGGGTTTCCACTCACCAGGATGTCACGGAACAGCACCACGCCGAGCAGGAACGCGCGGCTATCCGGGAACAGGAACATCGGCGCGCGACTATCGATTCTTCCATCGATTCATTTCGGCCGACTGTTGAAAAACTGCTGTCGACCGTAAGCAGCAGCGCCAGTGAGATGCGATCGACTGCACTGGCTTTGTTTGCCTCGTCCGAGCAGACGTCGCAGCGCGCCGAGAGCGCCGTACAGGCCTTCAACGAGGCATCGGCCAACGTTGAAACCGCAGCCGTCGCCGCCGATGAACTGTCGGGATCCATCGGCGAGATCAGCCGCCAGCTTACCCACACCAAAGATATTGTCGACCTCGCCACCGGTGAGGCACGCGCCACCGATGGAGAGATCGCGGGCCTGGCGGAAGGCGCGCAGAAGATCGGCGACGTGGTCAAGCTTATCCGCAATATCGCGGGACAGACCAATCTGTTGGCCCTCAACGCCACCATCGAGGCCGCGCGTGCTGGCGAGGCCGGCAAGGGCTTCGCGGTGGTCGCCTCCGAAGTCAAATCATTGGCGGTGCAGACCGCGAAAGCGACTGAAGACATTGCCAATCATATTCTCGCCGTACAGGATTCAACTTCCGGCGCGGTAGAGGCTATCCGGCAGATAGCGGGGCGCATGCAGGAAATCAATGAAAACACCGCCGCGGTGGCGGCTTCGGTCGAGCAACAGAACGCGGCAACCAGCGAGATTTCCCGCAACGTGGCAAGCGCCGCCGAAGGCACTGCTCATGTGGTGGGAGTGCTGGGCGATGTAGCCGGTGCGGCGACGCAGACGCGCACTTCGGCCGAGGTTGTGCGCGATACCTCCGAGGCGACCGAACACGCGGTCGCCGACCTGCGGCTCGAGGTCGAGGACTTCCTCAGCAAGGTAGCCGTTTAGTCTTCCGGACTAGGCCTGGCTTGCGGCCGCTTTCCCAAGCGCGGCCTGCGCTGCAGCGAGGCGGGCAATCGGCACTCGGAACGGCGAACAGGACACATAGTCGAGCCTGGCTTCGTGACAGAACGCGACCGACGCTGGATCGCCGCCGTGTTCGCCACAGATTCCGACCTTCAACTTGGGACGAACCTTGCGGCCGCGTTCGACGCCGATCTTGACCAATTCGCCGACGCCCTGTTGATCGATCGACACAAAGGGGTCAGCCGGTAGAATACCGCGCGCGGTGTAGATGCTGAGGAAGCTTGCAGCATCGTCGCGCGAGATACCGAAGGTGGTTTGCGTCAGATCGTTGGTGCCGAATGAAAAGAATTCGGCGCTTTGCGCGATCTCCCCGGCCATCAGCGAAGCGCGCGGCAGCTCGATCATGGTGCCGACCTGGTAGTCGAGCTTGGCGCCTTTTTCTTTTTCGACTGCCTCCGCCATGGCATCGATGCGCGCCTTGACCAGATCGAACTCAATTTTGGTGGCGATCAACGGCACCATCACTTCGGGAACGACAGGCTTGCCGGTGCGTTTCGCGGCCTCAACCGCCGCCTCGAAAATGGCGCGTGCCTGCATTTCAGCGATTTCCGGATAGGCAATCGCGATGCGGCAGCCGCGAAAGCCGAGCATCGGGTTGAACTCGGAAAGCTCGGCCGCGCGGCCGGCGAGCTTCTTCGGGTCGGCGCCCATGGCGGCCGCCACTTCCGCAATCTCGTGTTCGCCGTGCGGGAGAAATTCGTGCAGCGGCGGATCGAGCAGACGAATAGTAACCGGCCGTCCGGCCATAATTTCAAACAATTCAACGAAATCGGCGCGTTGCATCGGCAGCAGCTTTGCGACCGCCGCCCGGCGGCTCTTTTCGTCGTCGGCCAGAATCATTTCGCGCACGGCCTGCACGCGGCCTTCGTCAAAAAACATGTGCTCAGTGCGGCAGAGACCGATGCCTCCGGCGCCAAATCGGACCGCGGCCTTCGCATCGGCCGGTGTGTCGGCGTTTGCGCGCACACCTAGCCGGCGTACCTTGTCGGCCCAGCCGATCAAAGTCGCGAATTCTCCCGACAACTCCGGCTCGATCATCTCGACCTTCCCGGCGAGCACCTGTCCGGTTGAGCCGTCGACGGTGATAAATTCGCCTTTCTTGAAGGTATGACCGCTGGCCGTCATGGTCCCGGCCGAATAGTCGACACGCAACGAGCCCGCCCCCGAAACACAAGGCTTGCCCATGCCGCGCGCGACCACGGCGGCGTGCGATGTCATGCCGCCGCGGGTGGTGAGAATGCCTTCGGCCGCATGCATCCCGTGGATGTCCTCAGGCGAGGTTTCCACCCGTACCAGGACAACTTTTCTTCCATCGGACTTGAGTTGCGCGGCCTCATCGGGTGAAAACACGATTTCGCCGCTGGCGGCACCAGGTGACGCCGGCAGGCCGGTCGCAATGACGCGCCGGTGCGCGCGCGGATCGATGGTCGGGTGCAACAGCTGATCCAGGCTGAGTGGATCGACGCGCAACACTGCATCGTCCCTTGAGATCAGCCCCTCGTTGGCAAGCTCGACGGCAATTCGCAAAGCGGCCTTGGCGGTGCGTTTCCCCGAGCGCGTCTGCAACATCCAGAGCTTGCCCTGCTCCACCGTGAATTCGAGGTCCTGCATGTCACGGTAGTGGCGCTCGAGCACATTGTAGATGCGCTTGAGCTCGCCATAGGCCTTCGGCAGTGTGTATTCCATCGACGGCTTGTCGGAGCCGGCCTCCTTGCGTGCAGCTTCGCTGATCTCCTGGGGCGTCCGGATACCAGCCACAACGTCTTCGCCCTGCGCATTGATGAGAAACTCGCCGTACAGTTTCTTTTCGCCTGTCGAAGGATTGCGGGTAAATGCAACGCCAGTTGCCGAGGTGTCACCCATGTTGCCGAACACCATGGCCTGGACGTTCACCGCGGTGCCCCAGCTCTCCGGGATGTTGTGCAGCTTCCGATAGGTGATCGCGCGCTGGTTCATCCACGAACTGAAAACCGCGCCGATCGCGCCCCAAAGCTGTTCATGCGGATCCTGCGGGAAGGCGCGCCCGAGTTCTTCCTGCACGCGCTTCTTGTAACGCTCCACAAGCTCGGCCCAGTCGTCGGCGGAAAGATCCGTGTCCAGACTGTATCCCTGGCGCTCCTTATGAAGATCGAGCAGTTCCTCAAAATGTTCATGACCAACGCCAAGAACGACGTCGGAATACATCGTTATGAAACGCCGATAGCTATCGTAGGCAAATCGTCGGTCGCCCGATTTTTTTGCCAGCGCTTCCACGGTTTCGTCGTTGAGGCCGAGATTGAGCACTGTGTCCATCATGCCGGGCATCGAGGCGCGGGCACCCGAGCGGACCGATACGAGCAGCGGATTGGATTTGTCGCCGAAGGCCTTGCCGGTGATGCGGCCGACCTGTGACAGGGCCTTTTCAACCTGACCGGGCAAATCCTTCGGGTACTGTTTGCCGTGCCCGTAATAGTGGGAGCAAACGTCGGTCGTAATGGTGAAGCCGGGCGGAACGGGAAGGCCCAGATTGGCCATTTCGGCAAGACCGGCGCCCTTGCCACCCAGCAGGTTGCGCATGGAGGCCTTGCCTTCGGCGCGCCCATTGCCAAAGGTATAGACCCACTTACCCCTGGATTGGCTGCCTTTGGGTTGGCCAGCGGCTTTCGGCTTGCGCCGGGAAGCCTTGCGCGCCGCGGATTTCTTTTGTTTTGCGCTTACGCGCGGACGTTTTCGTTTGGCCATAGGTCAAGCAATGTTTACGCGACAGCGGCCCTCTAAAAACACCGCCGAATAGCCGAGCGCAAGTCCGGAATTCCGCCTAACGAAAAAGTCCAAGACCCAACAGACCGACAACGATCAGGTAGACGGCGACGATGATATTGAGCAACCGAGGGATGACAAGAATAAGAATGCCGGCGATGAGTGCGATTATAGGCTGTAAATGAGCGATACCGATGACCATTGTTTGTCCTCTTGTGTTGACTTTCAACAAATCACTCGACGATGGCTGGTTCCCGTTATGCGGCTCATGAATCAACGGGGCCGCTCCAGCCGGGCAGATAGCGCGCGTCAATGCTCTTTGCCAATTTCATCGCCTTTTTGATCGCCGCCGGAAAATCTTTTTTCACGGCCTTACGGCCCATGCGGCGGCGAAAGAAATCCGCCCAAAGAAACTCGCTGAATGGCGTGGTGTCCTTGGCGAAACCACCGACCCGGCGAAGCTCGCCGGCGAGGCTGCGAAACGGATCATCCTTGAGCTTGGCGATCGACTTGGGAATTTTCGAAAAATCACGGCGGCGCCCGTTCTCATCGTAAGGGTGCACCCAGCTGTGGTGATCGAGCACCAGCCAGAAATCATCAGGCTCAAGCTCGCTGAGGTCGGCAACGATGGTAACCAACACCTTCTTTATGCCTTCTTCGTGCAGGCTAAGCGCAAGATGGTGGTGGTCGATGACATAAGGACGCTTCTTCGGTCCTAGAATCACCGGGATCATGTGGTCGCCGAGAAAATTTCCGATCTTCTTTGGATCGCGCTTGCGCAAGTGTTTGCGCTTAGCGTTGACCTCGTGGATGCCCACCGAAATCTGGGTCGGGCGGAGATCCATGATGGAAACGGGGGTGAGGATGGGATCGCGTGCATAGGCTGACATGGACGCACCTATTGGCTTGCCAAATGGCGAGGACGCCCCAGTTTAGCCCTCTATCTTGGAAAAATCCGCCACGGCGCGGGTGGCCTGCCGGATTTCATTCAACAGCTTCAGGCGATTTTCGCGCACGGCCTTGTCGTCGACATTGACCGTCACCTTGTCAAAAAACGCGTCGACCCGGGGGCGAAGCTTGGCCATGGCGCGCATGGCGGCGGCAAAGTCTTCCTTGACGACGGCAGCCGACGCTTCTTTTTTAGCTGCATCGATCGCTTCGGCCAGCGCCTTTTCCTCCGGCAGTTCATAACGTTTTGCCTCAGGCGCGCCGCTATATTCCCGATTGTCCTTTTTTTCCTCAATGCGGATGATGTTGGTCGCGCGCTTGTAGCCCGCGAGGAGGTTCTTACCGTCGTCGCTGTCGAGAAATTTTCCAAGCGCTTCCACGCGCCGGACAATCATGAGCAGATCATCCTGACCTGCGAGTGCAAAGACGGCATCGACGAGATCGTGCCGCGCACCTTGCTCGCGCAGCTGAACTTTCATCCGATCTGCGAAGAAGGCGATAAGATCGGAGGCTTGGTGCAGAAAATTATGCGCCTGCACGAGCAGCGGCTTCGTTACCCGCTTTGTTTTCTCCGAGACAAGGACTTCGAGCTTTACGGCAAGCTCGATATCGGTCGCACTAATCTTGGCAATTTGCTCGTTCAGCGGATGCAAAGTTGCGATCGCACTTGCGAGGGCCTCGTCGCGCGCGACCGATCCAAAATGCTGCCACAGCAATGCACGCAATGGCAGCCGCAGCTCGTTTTCGACGACGATCCGGATGACGCCCAATGCCGCCCTGCGCAGGGCGTAAGGGTCTTTTGAGCCTGTTGGTTTTTCGTTGATCGCCCAAAAGCTCACCAACGTATCGATCTTGTCCGCGAGCGCGACCGCCACTGATACAGGGTCGGCGGGAACAAGATCGTCCGGACCCTTCGGCTTGTAGTGATCCTCGCATGCATGCGCGACAGCTTCGTCCTCGTCCTGCGCTTCGGCGTAATAGCGGCCCATCAGGCCTTGCAGCTCCGGAAATTCGCCGACCACTTCGGTGAGCAGGTCGGCCTTGCACAACTGAGCGGCGCGCTCGGCCTTCGCCCGATCCGCGTCGGCCGTCGATGCGAGCTGTCCCGCCAGAGCTGTAATGCGCGCGATGCGCTCGGCCTGGGAGCCGAGCTTCTCGTGGAATACGATCTGCTCGAATTTTGGCAGCCGGTCTTCCAGGCGCGTCTTCAAATCGGTCTCGTAGAAAAACTTGGCGTCGGATAACCGCGCGCGGATCACCCGCTCATTTCCGGCGACGATCGCCTTGCCGCCATCGGCGGCTTCTTCGTTCGCCACCAGAATGAATTTGTTGACCAGCTTTGCCGTTTGCGGATCCCGCAGCACGAAGCATTTCTGGTTATTGCGAATGGTGGCGCGGATGACTTCTTCGGGAATCGACAGAAACGACTTGTCGAAGGTTCCCATCAGCGCCACGGGCCATTCGACGAGACCCGCGACTTCGGCCAGCAAACCCTCGTCTTCCACCAGCTCAAAGCCCTGCGCGAAGGCAAGGTTCTTCGCATCGGCGTGGATCATGTCGGCGCGGCGCGCCGGATCGAGCACCACCTTCGCCTTTTCCAGCTTGGCGACGTAGTCGTCGAAGCGGCGCACATTGAAGGGCGCGGGCCCCATAAAGCGATGGCCGCGCGTTTCGTTGCCGGCCTTGATGCCATAGATCTCGATCGGCACAATTGCCGGATCCTCGGTCTCAGGGCCGAAGGTCGCCAGGATGGAATGCAACGGACGCACCCATGACAACGAGCCTGGGTTCTTCGATTGCTCGCCCCAGCGCATCGATTTCGGCCAGGGGAAAGTCACGATCGTCGCACTCAAGACATCCTTGATGACATCTATTGCGGCGCGTCCAGGCCTATCGATTACAGCGATATAAAAATCGCCTTTCTTGTCGGGCTGTACCTTTGCCTCTTTGATCGATTTCAGGCCCGCGGCTTTCAGGAAGCCGGCAATGGCATTCTCAGGCGCGCCGACACGTGGACCTTTTTTCTCTTCCTTCACGTCCGGCTGTTTTGCCGGAAGGCCATGTACCGTCAGCGCGAGGCGGCGCGGTGTGACGAATGCCTTGGCTCCATCGTATGTCAGCCCTTCTGCGACCAGACGGTCCGTTACCAGTTTGCGCAAATCATCGGCCGCCCGCGCCTGCATGCGAGCGGGGATTTCTTCCGACAGCAATTCGAGAAGCAGATCGGGCATTTCGGCCAGGGCGTGAGAACGCTGGTTAGGCCTGCCTAGCAAGGCGGCTCGCTGCTGTCACCTTCGTTACCAGCCGCCTCCGCCGCCACCACCGCCGCCGCCGCCAGAGCCGCCGCCGCCGCCGAACCCGGAGGAGCCGGACGAAACCGGCACAGCGCTCGCGAGCGCGCTGCTCATGCCGGCGACTGAAGAAGAGACGGAATTCCCGAGATTGCTGCCCGACCAGCCGCCGCCTGAGCTCCACCTCGGCTGGTAACTGCTCATCGGATCCGGATCGTCGGGATGGGCTCGGCGGAGCGCCGCGCCGAAGGCGTCGGACCATGGCTTTTCGACGTCGAGAGCGACCGCGTAAGGCAGGAGTGACTCGAACCGATCGGCGGTGATTTCAGGCGCCTGCAAGTTAAGGCGATCGGATTCCGCGGTCTGCAGATAGAGCCGAAAACCCGCGAGCTGGTCCATGATCGGCCGGCCGAGCGCGGTCGGCGCCCGCATCAGATAGAAGAACAAACCGTTGATGGTGGCGAACGCGGTCACAAGCACGAAGGCGAAGGGATAATTTTCCAGGTAATACCACAGTGCCGGCACCGCATTTTGCAGATAGGGAGACCCGACCTGCACGATCGAGGTCGTTATCGAAACAAAAATTGCAAAAAACACCACCGATATGACGATGCGAAACAGGCTGTCGAACCCTGCGCCGCTGAACACGGTTTGCAGGAGCTGCATGCCAAAAGCGCCCGCGGCAAAGCCGATAAAGCCGAGCCCGGTCAGGACTGCAATGTCCTGGTCCTGAAGACCGCCAAAGATGACCACGCCGGCAACAACGGCAGCCGTCATCGCGAGTCCGGCGAGCACATAACCGAGGTTACGGCGGAAGAAACGGTTTCGGTTTTCCGCCTCGATGTGTTTCGTGAATTCACTGCCCACCTTCTCGATTGACTCGCGATGCACCTTGCTGATGGTGGCGGCTCCGTCCTGATCCTTGACCCACGTGTAGATCGCGTCCTCGCCCGCCGGCAGTGCACCCGAGTCCGGCTGCTTCCCTGTCGTCTTTAAAGTCAGCGTGCCGCCTCGACCATCGAAGCGCAGAAAACCGCGCACGGCGAGCGACAATGCTGCTGCGGTAAATGCGCGCCATTTCTCGCGGCCGAAACCCCAGTCGCGGATGTAGTTGGCGAGCGCCGGCGAGATGCCAGCAGGCGGCTGAAACAGCGGAATGATCGTCCCGCCTCTCGGATCACGGCCAACCGCATTCCAGGCAGCGGCATAATATGTCAGCACCAGGATCAGACCGATGCCCGCGAAAATCCACCGTCGGTTGTCGAAGACTTCGTACCACAGGATATCGTTCTGGCTCGGCGGATCGACGGCATCCGCGGATAATTCAGTGACAACCGTGAGCCCTTCGCCCGGCGCAAGCCGGCGCGTGGTGCTAACCGTCAGGCTGCCGAGCGCGCCGAGACTGCCTCGCCAATCGGTGCCGCGCGCGCCCACACGGCCCGTATAGGCGGTCCATCGCACTGGTCCGTTGCCGGCAACAAACTGGAGATGATAGCTCGCCTGCAAAATTGGAAAGCGCCAGAAATTGCCCGTGACATTCCAGTTAAGTTCCGGCTTGCCTTCGAACCAACGGATTTGCCGGCCGTTGCGGTACCGGAAAACGTAGGTGTGATCGCCTGTGGCGACATTGCTGTTCTTGTCGCCCGCATAGATACGGATGATGCCGTGCTGATGCTCGGTGGAATACGGCTCCGGCTTGCCGTCGCGCTCCACACCAAGCAACTTGAAGTCCACCTCGCGCACGGTGCCGCCGGCGTCTTTGAATGTCAGCGGAAAATCCCGATAGATGCCGTGCCTGATATCGTAGCCTTCGGCCCGGACGGCAATGGTTTCTACAACAGTCAATTCGCCGTTTTTGGCGACTTGCACGTTGGACTCGAAAGAACTGATAACTTCGGCCGCGAATGCGCCCCCACCGGCGGCGGACCATAGGGCAAGCAGCAGGATTGCCAGCGCCCGGCGCGACCGCGCAAGCGAGCTGACGTAGCGCATCATCGCGCGGGGGACGCCGGCTGCAGACTGACTTCGGGCACCGCGCGATCGGCGTCCGAGATTTCGAAATACTCACGCTGCCGAAAGCCAAACAGGCCGGCAATGAGATTGCTTGGAAACGATTGCACCAGGACGTTCTGATTGCGGACCGCCCCGTTGTAGTAGCGGCGGGCCATCTGGAGCTCGGTTTCGAGCTGGCTCAACTGCTGTTGCAGCTCGAGGAAATTCGCGCTGGCTTTGAGATCCGGGTAGTTCTCGGCCAAGGCGACGAGCTTGCCCAGCGCGACGGACAAAGCTCCTTCTGCTTGCGCGCGGCTTGCGACATCATCGGCCGGCAGCGCGCGCGCAGCGCCGCGCAGACGCGTCACCTCGTCCAGCACCGAGCGTTCATGCCCGGCATAACCTTTGACGATCTCGACCAGATTGGGAACGAGATCGGAACGCCGCTTGAGCTGTACATCGATCCCGCTCCACGCCTCGTTGGCCATCTGGCGCGTGCGCACCAGGCTGTTGAAGGCGATGATTGCGTAGAGGACGATCGCCGCGGCAGCGATCACGATGACCCAGAACAGCATGTCCGGCCGGCCCCCGACCCGAATGATTCGGCTGTGCGGAGGATTATAGCTGCTTATGGCCGTCGTCGCAGAGCCGGAGTCAGGACGCTCCGCCGCCTGCGGTCTTGAGCCAGGCTTCGCCGCAGGCTTTCGCCAGCTCGCGCACGCGCAATATGTAGCTCTGCCGCTCGGTGACCGAGATCACGCCGCGCGCATCGAGAAGATTGAACACATGGCTCGCCTTGATGCACTGGTCGTAGGCCGGCAATGCCATCAAGTGCCGTTCCTTTTTGCCGTTGGCCCACCCGGCCTCGAGATATTTCTTGCAGGCGGCTTCCGCCATCTTGAACTGTTCGAACAGCATTGTCGTGTCGGCGAGCTCGAAATTGTGCCGGGAATACTCCTGCTCGGCCTGCAGGAAAACATCGCCGTAGGTGACCTTCTTGTCGTCATTGCGCCCGTTGAAATTGAGATCGAACACGTTCTCGACGCCCTGCACGTACATGGCGAGCCGCTCAAGGCCGTAGGTGAGCTCGCCGGCAACCGGCGCACACTCGAAACCGGCGACCTGCTGGAAATAAGTGAACTGCGAAACTTCCATCCCGTCACACCAGCATTCCCAACCTAACCCCCAGGCTCCCAGCGTCGGGCTTTCCCAGTCATCCTCGACAAACCTTATGTCGTGGACTTTGGGATCGATGCCGATGGCCTTGAGGGAATTGAGATAGAGATCCTGGATGTCCGGCGGCGACGGTTTGAGGATCACCTGGAACTGGTAATAGTGCTGTAGCCGGTTCGGGTTTTCGCCGTAACGGCCGTCCTTCGGCCGGCGCGATGGCTGGACAAACGCCGCGTTCCACGGCTTCGGTCCCAGCGCGCGCAGAGTGGTAGCGGGATGGAAAGTGCCCGCACCTACCTCCATGTCGTAGGGCTGCAAAATCACGCAACCCCAGTTCGCCCAGTATTGCTGGAGCGCGAGGATCAGCCCCTGGAACGACCGCGACGGGTCCAGGTTGCCTTGATGTGAGCCATCGCTGGCGCGAAGTTTCGCTTCAGCCATCGGATAGATACTGATTCTTAAGCACGGGAATAAATTCGACCCTAGAGGCGGCCCCAAACACGGTCAAGCCGCCGGCAATTTACGCGATGTTGAAGCGCCACTGATATCCCACGCAACCGGCAAGAAGAAAAAGTCGTTGTTGTGGAGGATATCGCAATGCTCGAGGCTCAACTGATTGGTTGGGTACTCATCGCGCTGTTCTTCGGCGCAATGATCGGCGGTCACAAACGTACGACCGGCCGCTAAACACGGCTAATCAATCATTAAAATTGCGAAGGTCCTAGAGCCGGTATTCGCCGGTCGCCGGATCGCGGCGAAGGGTCGGGCGATTTTCGGCGTCGGTGATTTTCGCTTTTACGCGCCGGGCGTTCTCGAGCTCTTCATTGATCCGGCGTGCTTCCTTGACCGCCCAATGCACAACCATGGCGCCGCCAAGGGTGATCAGCGACCATTTCACCAGCGGTGACAGCAAAAACGACGGCATAGGCGGCTCCAATCGGATCCCAACGACAGATAGGTCGGTTGCGAACGCGGCATTTTCGGGGCGGCAGTTGAGTTAGCCCCGACCGGGGTTATAAAACAAAGGCGCCGCAACGGCTATCGCGATAAATTGCCGCCCGGCCTGTGGAGGAGCCATGAACATCCGTCTCAAGGCCCTTTGCGCCATATCGACGTTCGTCACCGTGCTTTTTGCATTTTTACCGGTTCTCTCCGGCTCTTATGCCGCAGCGGAAATCTGGCCCAGCCGGCCCGTGCGGTTCATTGTCACGCTCGGACCCGGCAGCGGTGTGGACATCGGCGCGCGACTGTTCGCGGATAAACTGTCGACGAAATGGGGTCAGCCGGTCGTTGTGGAGAATCGTCCGGGCGGTGACGGCATGCTCGCGATCACCGGTTTTCTGAGCGCGCATGACGATCACGTCTTGCTGGTATCCCCGGTGAGTTCGTTTACCGCGCATCCTTATTTTCACGACAAGCTTCCGTATGATCCGAACGACCTCATTCCAATTGCACGCATCTCGAAGACAGTGGTCGCGGTCAGCGTGCCGACTTCGCTGAACGTCAACTCGCTGAAAGAACTCGAAGCCCTCGCGCGCGCCAAACCCGGTCAGCTCAACTGGACGACGGCCACGGGTTTCACCGATTTTGTGTTCGCCGGCTATCTGCACACCGTCGGGCTCAAGATGGCGAAGGTGCCGTACAAAAATCCAGCCGGCGCTGTCACGGATCTCGCCTCCGGCGTCATCCAGGTCTATATGCCTGCCTATGCGATCGTACGCCCGCAGGTCGAAGCCGGAACGGTAAAAGTCCTTGCGGTGACCAACCGCGAACGCGCGCCGGCGATCCCCGACATTCCAACCGCAGTGGAGGCAGGGTACCCGTCACTTGAATTCGATGGGCTGGTTGGATTGTTCGGTCCTCCCGGCATCGCCGATGACGTGCGCACCAAGATTGCCGACGATATCCGTGCCGTGGCTGCCGATCCTGAAATCGTGAAACGACTGACCGCGACCGGGCAAATCGTCAGTCCCGGCAATGCCACTGAATTCGCCGCGTCGATCGCACAGCAACGCGCGCAGGTAGCGGCCGTCGCAAAGCTGTTCGGCAACAAGCCGATACAGTGAAACGTCCGCTTGTCCCCGCGAAAGCGGAGACCCAAGGACCTCATCGCATCTTATTGGGTCTGGATTCCCGCTTGCGCTGGAATGAACGGAGATAAACTAAAGCCCGAAGCGGCTCCAGATTGCGCGCACTTCCAACGCCGAGATCAGATCATCGGCGAGGGTAGACTGACGCGTGAACGCATCGAGGAAACTGACGCCCGGCAGACGCCGGCCGAAGAATGACCGCTCGGCCGAAATGAGCGGCATGTGCACCTTCCCGCCGAAGCGCTCCCGCAGGGTCGAGCGCAGATCGCCAATTTGGTCGGCAAGTCCAAGTTCAATCGCCTTTTGTGCGGTCCAGAATTCACCCGAGAACAGTGTCTTGTCGGACCCGTTCAGCTTTGATCCGCGGCGTTTCTTCACCAGATCGATGAAGTGCTCGTGTATGTCCTGCTGGATCGCCTTGATCCGTTTCACGTCCTCGGCTTTTTCCGGCAGGAAAGGATCCAGCATCGCCTTACGATCGCCCGAAGTGTACAGCCGACGTTCGATTCCGACCTTTTCCATGAGTTCACTAAAGCCGAACGAAGCGCCTACCACTCCGATCGATCCGACGATTGAGAACTCATTGCATATGATTTCGTCGCCGGCACAGGCCAGCATGTAGCCTCCGGAGGCGCCGATATCCTCCACAAAAGCGAACACAGGCAGGTTTTTTTCTTCGGCGAGCTGCCGGATGCGGCGGAAGATGAGATGAGATTGCGCCGGCGAGCCACCTGGCGAATTGATGATCAGCGCAATCGCGCGCGCACGCGGCACGCCGAAGGCCCGCTCCAGCGCCCGTGCGACAGTCGCCAGGAGCAATCCCGGCCGCAGCGGGGTGACCACCCCGATGACGCCCGACATGCGCACCACCGGAACCACGGGTATGTCGGTACGAAACCGGCGCGGAACAAGCCGGGCAAAAATACCGACGATACGTTTGCCGAGAGCCGGCCGGGAGGAACTGGCGGGGTTGGCCATCTTACTCAAATAGGCGGCCACCGCCCCTTAAGTCAAAGGCAGCTGGGCGATGAAAGCCGGAGTCCCAAATAGGTACCGCATATCCGCGGCATTAAATTTCGGCGATTTGCGTAGGAAGAAGCCGGCTTTGCCTAATTTTTAACTTTGGAATGCTTTTTGCAACGCCCAGAGGGCCACCACCGAATGGGCATTAGAAAGAGGCGGATCGATGGATCCCAAGATCGCACTTCTGTTTCTGTTGATCGGCAGCATTATTGTTCTTTCGCACCTCAGCAACGAGGGTTGGGGACGCGTCCGGCGCCAACTGGCGGAAAGGCGTTGGCGCGAATTTGTGCCACGACGGCGTAGAGTTTAGGCAAACCAGCCCTGCCGTTAGGTTCCGGCAATTTCCAGCGTTTTTCCCGAGCGTAGTATTGCTTCGGCTGCCGCCGTTGGCTTGCCCTGTTCGTCATTGAGCACCAGCGCGGGATAGTCGTTTCGCAAGCTGCCCTCCGCTTTTGCGGCTCGCACCAAGATACGGATCGCGGGGGCGTTGGTGCGCGGATGCACCGGTAAAACGGCGACGTCACCAAACGCCGGCCGCAACGCATCGAGCACAACATCCAGCCCATCCGCCCGCCAGATAAGCGTGAGCGCGCCGTGCGGCTTCAACAGCCAGGCAGCGGTGTCGATCCAACGCGCAAGCAAGCCGGGTTGGCCGGCGTGAGCCAGACGGCGCAATGGATCCGGTGAAACATTCTGGCGCCGCGCGTCGTGGAATGGTGGGTTCATCAAAACGCGATCGACAGCGCCCGGCATAAGTCCGGCAGCGGCGAGTTTCGCAATATCTTCGGCATCTGCATTGATCACCTTTACGCGATCATCCACCCGGTTCAGACTCGCATTATCAGCCGCGAGAGCACAAAGTTCCTCGTCAATCTCGACCAGCGTCATTCGCACTCCGACGATGCGCGCGGCAAGCGCAAGGCCGGCGGCGCCAACACCTGCGCCGAGCTCGACGGCCTGCTCGCCGGCGCGCGCGCCGGTCGCCGCGGCCAGCAGGATCGCGTCATGGCCGACGCGATGCCCGCGCAAGGGCTGGCGGACTCGAAGGGTTCCACCGAGAACGGCATCTTCGCTGATCTCGTTTTCAGCTATCATCGGGACGCAGCTCGTGACCGAGCCCGGCATCTTTTAGAATTTGCCGTGCCCTTAGTTCATGACCATCCGCCACCAGCACCCGGCGTGGAAGAACGCCAAGCGAGCCCTCCAGCACGCTCATATTCTGGTCGAAGACCAGCGGGCGAATACCGGCGCTTTCCAGCAACGCAACCACAGCCGACACCAGCACTGCGTCATTAGTTCGAATAAGCTCGTGCATGAACCCAGCTCTGCCTCAGTTCCTCGCCATTCTCTCCCCGCATGTGTCACTTTGCGGTGATACGATAATCTAACGCACTTGCCGGTTGAGCACAGCGTTTCTATGCTTGCCTTAGTCAGCGTCCGGAGATGTGTTTTTGGCCGTCGTAGTTCCGTTTGAAAATCCAAATCTAGCCTCGCTCAATCGCTTGTCCGACCTCGTGGCACCGGACATGGATCGCGTCAACGCGACCATCCTGGCGCGGACAGGCTCCGAGGTCGCGATGATCCCGGAAGTTGCAAATCACCTGATTTCTTCAGGGGGTAAGCGGCTGCGGCCCATGCTTACTTTGGCGATGGCAAGGCTCGCGGGGTATACCGGCGATGGTCACATCAAGCTCGCCGCCGCGGTCGAGTTCATGCACACCGCAACCTTGTTGCACGACGACGTGGTCGATGAAAGCGACTTGCGCCGCGGCAAAGTTGCGGCGCGCATGCTGTGGGGCAACGAGGCGAGCGTGCTTGTCGGCGATTTTTTGCTGGGCCAGGCATTCAAAATGATGGTCGAGGTCGGCAACCTGCATGCCCTCGAAATACTTTCCTCGGCGGCTGCCGTCATCGCCGAAGGCGAAGTCATGCAGCTGGGTACCGCTAAGAACACCGCCACGAACGAGGACGAATATCTTTCGGTCATTCGCTCCAAGACCGCCGAATTGTTTGCGGCCGCTTGCGAGGTCGGTCCGGCGCTTGCCGCGAAAGAGAAGGCTGAACTTGCCGCTTGCCGGTCGTTCGGCATGAATCTGGGAATTGCCTTTCAACTTATCGACGACGCGCTCGATTACGGCGGCAAATCGGCCAAGCTCGGCAAGAATGTCGGCGATGATTTCCGCGAGGGCAAGATCACTTTGCCTGTGGTTCTGTCGTTCAGGCGGGGCTCCGAAAAGGAACGCGCCTTCTGGAATCGAACGCTCAGCGAAGGCGAGGTTCGTGACGACGATCTCGACACGGCCATCACACTGATAGCCAAGCACCACGCGATCGAGGACACCGTCGGACGCGCGCGCCACTATGGCGCCATCGCCGTCGACGCACTGGCGCTGGTACCGCCGTCAGATATCAAATCGGCCTTGGAAGAAGCAGTTGCATTCTGCATCGCCCGCGCGCATTAGCGCTTAACGCCGCTGGCCAGCCGTCAATTTCAAGATTTTGCGACCGATCCGATTGTCGTATCGAGAACCCACCAGTCTTTTCGCTCACCTTTGAGCCGTTGTGCCGCTTTGGCTGCTTCATCGCGCGACCCGAACAGCGCGAAGCACGTCGCTCCGGAGCCCGACATCCGCACGAGCCTGACGCCCGGTAACCCACGCAGGGCTGCGAGGACTTCAGCGATGGCCGGTGCGCATGCACTCGCCGGCTCGGTCAGGTCGTTGTCGTGTTGTTTGAGATATTCGATCAAAGCGTCAGCTTTGCGCGGCACGTCGGCAAGACCGCTCTGTTTTTGCATGCTGGCCAAATTGCCGAAGACGTCGCGGGTCACGACCGGCACGCCTGGATTGACGAGCACTGCAGGCAGTGCGGGCAGATCGATGGGGGGCGACAGCAATTCACCAACGCCACGCATGATGCGCGGCCGCGGATCCAGACAAACCGGCACGTCGGCACCGACTGCGAGCGCGGATGACGCAAGGCGTGAATCGTCTAGGGTAATGTTGTTTGCGCGAGCTATAAGGCGGAGCGCAGCGGCTGCATCGGCCGAGCCGCCGCCGATACCAGCCGCAACCGGCAGATTTTTGTCGAGTACAAAGCGGCCTGCCTTCAGGCCGGCAATGCGCTCGCCCAATGCTGCACACGCTTTCAAGACCAGGTTTTCCGTGGGGGGACCCGACTTGCCCGCGAAAGGCCCGGCGAGCTCGAGCGCCGCTTCAGGACCCACCTGCAATGTCAGTGTGTCGGCAACATCAGCAAATGCCACCAGACTTTCGATGTCGTGGTAGCCATCAGCGCGGCGGCCGCACACCCGCAATGTCAAATTGATTTTGGCAGGAGCCTTTTCGACCAGCGCCGCACTCACGCGACAAACCTATCGCTTGCGCATGAGCCGTCAGCCGCCGTCGCCGCTCTTCTTGCCGGCTTTGGCTTGCGACGAGGTCTCGTCAGGCAATCCGGATTTCAGCTTTTCCTCGATCTTCGGAAGATCCTCTGGATCGGGCTTGAGATCGCGCGCATGGGCCCACTGGAATCTGGCCTCGAGCACACGATTGACTCGCCAATAGGCGTCGCCGAGATGATCGTTGATGGTCGGATCTTCCGGTTTAAGTTCAATGGCGCGCTCAAGCTGCTTGGTGGCCTCTTCATAGTTGCCGAGCCGGTAGTAGGCCCAGCCGAGCGAGTCCACGATGTACCCGTCGTCCGGCCGCTGCTGCACGGCCTTCTTGATCATCTCCATGCCTTCATCCAGGTTGATGCCCTGATCAATCCAGGAATAGCCGAGATAATTGAGTACGTGCGGCTGGTCGGGGAAAAGCTCCAGCGCCTTCTTGAGATCGCTTTCCGCTTTCGTCCACTGCTTGGAACGTTCGTTGCAGATACCGCGGAAATAAAAGATCACCCAGTTCGCCTTCTCGGGCTTGCCGATCGTGGCAATCCCTTTGGAGTACACGTCCGCGCATTCGGCAAACTTCTTGTGCCCACGCAGCACGTTGCCGAGCGCCATGATCGCTTCAAGATCGTCGGGGTTCTGCTTGATCAACGCTTCGAGATGTTTCTGCGCTTCTTCCGGCCGATCGAGACTGTCGAGATTGGACGCCATCTGGATCGCGGCATTGCGATGCAGTGGTGAACTCGCGGGAACGCGATCGTAGACCTTGATGGCCAATTCCGGTTTCTTCAGCGATTCGTAAAGGTCGGCGAGCGACAACAGCGCCAGCGAATGGTTGGGCGCAAGGAACAGCGAAAGCTGGAGATAGACCAGACCGAGATCTTCGCCGCCGCGACGGCCGAGCGATGCGCCTAAGCCATACAGCGCCTCAGCGGCCCCGGCCTGGGCATTTGAAACAAGCGGCGGCAATTTCTCGCCGGCCTTGAGTTTCTCCATTGCCTCCGTCACGAGCGGGTGACGCGGCAATGACTTGTCGAAAGATTCGAAAATCGGCAATGCTTCCTTCGGCGAACGATTGCGCGATATCCAGCTGCCATAGGCCTCCACAACGCGTAACGCGGTCGAATCCAGTTTGTATGCGTGCTCAAGACGTTTGCCTGCTTCTTTCTGGTTACCGGAAAGATCGGAAATCAGGCCGGCGTGCAGTTCCTTGAAAATTGCGTACCAGTCGGGCCCGGCCAGATGATCAATCGCGGCGATGGCACCCTTTGCATCATTGGCGCCGTAGGTCCCCCACGCTGAAAGCAGAGTGGCAGTAAGATCGGTAATGGGGCCGCGGATCGATTGAGCCAGATCCTTTCGCGCCGCCGGATATAGCTTGCGCTTGAGCTCGTGCACGCCCAACACCAGCCGGGCAACGCGATCGTTCTTGTCGGCTTGCACGACGCGGTCGGCGAACTTCACCGCCTCGTCGATTTCACCATCGACCAGGAAAGCGAGAAAGGCCCGATCAAGCAGTTCGCTATTGTTCGGATCGCGCTTGAGCGCCGACCGGTAGTAGCTGGCGGCGGCGGTGGCATCGCGTTGCTGCCCTGCGTGACGAGCAGCAAGATAACTTCCCGAGGCGGTTGAGCCACTCAGGTCTGCGAGCCCTGACTGTTGCGCGGCAAGACTGATCGGGGCTGCCGCGGCAAATACGGCAAGCGCGCTGCCGACAACGCAGCGGCCGAGGCTCAAAAACGTCACGGGCGGTGCTCCAGTGAGGCGAATAACCGCGCATTTCGCGCGGATCGCCGAGGTTGGGCCGAGAATGGCCTTTTTGTGCCGCTCCCGCAAGAACGTCCGGGCACGGCTTCCAGAATCAGCTTGAATGGCACGATGTGGCGGTATCGTGACAAGGATGCCCGCCGCAAGTCACATATTCGGATAGTTCGGCCCGCCGCCTCCTTCCGGCGGAACCCAGGTAATATTCTGATTGGGGTCCTTGATGTCGCAGGTTTTGCAGTGGACGCAGTTCTGCGCGTTGATCACGAATTTTGCCCCGCTCGCCTCCTCCACCCATTCATAAACGCCGGCCGGACAGTAACGCGCGGAGGGGCCTGCAAAGACGTCGTGCTCCGATTTTTTCTGGAGTGCAAGGTCCGCAACACGCAGGTGAACCGGCTGGTCCTCTTCGTGATTTGTATTGGACAGGAATACCGACGACAGCCGGTCAAAAGTAAGCTTCCCGTCCGGCTTCGGATAGGGAATAGGCGTGCATTGCGATGCCGGCTTGAGCGTGGCGTAGTCCGGCTTGCCATGTTTGAGCGTGCCGAATAGCGAGAAGCCGAAAGTATTCGTCCACATATCAAGACCGCCGAGGGAAATGCCGACAAGCGTACCGAATTTCGACCACAGTGGCTTGGCGTTGCGGACTTTGCGGAGATCCTTGCCTATATCCGACGCGCGCCAGCCGGCTTCGTAGTCGGTAAGCTCGTCGTGGCTGCGGCCCGCCGCGAGAGCCGCGGCGGCGGCTTCGGCTGCCATTATTCCCGACAGAATCGCGTTGTGGCTACCTTTGATGCGCGGAACGTTCATGAACCCGGCGTCGCAGCCGATCAGCGCGCCGCCCGCAAACGAGAGTTTGGGGACCGATTGATACCCGCCTTCAGTCAGCGCGCGCGCGCCATAGGCAAGCCGCTTGCCGCCGGCGAAAGTATCGCGCACCAGCGGATGAGTCTTGAAGCGCTGAAATTCCTCAAATGGCGACAAATACGGATTGGAATAGTTGAGGTATAATACAAAGCCGACCGACACCAGGTTGTCGTCAAAGTGATAGAGAAATGAACCGCCACCGGTCGAATTGTCCAGCGGCCAGCCGAACGTGTGCTGGACCAAGCCTTTTCGATGCTTCTCCGGCGCAACTTGCCAGAGTTCTTTCAGGCCGAGACCGAATTTCTGCGGTTCACGCTCCTTCGACAGACCAAACTTTGCAATTAATTGCTTTGCGAGGTTGCCCCGCGCGCCTTCCCCGAACAGAGTGTATTTCGCGCGCAACTCCATGCCGCGCGTGAAACTGTCTTTGGCCGCGCCGTTCTTGCCGACGCCCATGTCGCCGGTCGCAACCCCAGTGACCGCGCCGTTTGCATCATAAAGGACTTCGGCCGCAGCGAAGCCCGGGTAGATTTCCACACCAAGACTTTCTGCCTTGATCGCCAGCCAGCGGCAGACGTTGCCGAGCGAGACGATGAAGGCGCCATGATTGCTCATCAATGGCGGCATCATAAAATTGGGAAGCCGCAGCGCGCCCCTTTGCCAAAGATAGTAGAAACGGTCGTCGGTAACATTCGTCTTGATCGGCGTATCCTCGGAGCGCCATCCGGGAAGCAGGCGATCGATCCCGATCGGATCAACCACCGCACCGGACAGGATATGTGCGCCGACTTCCGAGCCTTTCTCGACCACGACAACGGAAATTTCCGGATTGATTTGTTTGAGCCGGATGGCAGCCGCGAGCCCCGACGGTCCTGCGCCGACAACCACCACATCGAATTCCATTGCCTCGCGGGCGGGTAGCTCAGCCATGGCTCTCTCCTCGGCCAATTGTCCACTTTTGCACACGGGGCGCAATCGCGAAGGCCTCGTGCTAATGTGCATAAATGGCATCCGCCCCTAACGACCCGGCACGCGACCTTCTCGATTTCTATGCCGAAGCCGGTGTCAATGCGCTCATTGGCGAGGCGCCGATCAATCGTTTTGCGACGGCAGAGCCGCCCGCGGCGGCCCCGCGCATCGCACGGGAGCCAGCCCAGCTCGATCTTGAACCGAATGCCCGCGCGCCAGCCGCCGCCCCGCCTGCCCCCGACGACGCGGTCATGGCCGCGCGCGAAGCCGCAAAAAGCGCGAAATCACTCGAGGAGCTGCGCGCCATTCTCGCTAAATTCGACGGTTGCGCATTGAAAGCAACCGCAACTCAACTCGTATTCGCCGACGGCAATCCGCAAGCACGTCTGATGTTTGTCGGCGAAGCACCCGGCCGCGACGAAGACATCGAGGGGCTGCCCTTCGTTGGCCGCTCCGGCAAATTGCTCGATCGGATGCTGGCAGCTGTCGGTCTGGACCGTACCTCGGTCTACATCGCTAACATCGTGCCGTGGCGGCCGCCGGGCAATCGCACGCCGACACCGCAGGAGTCGCAAATTTGTTTGCCGTTTATCCTGCGCCAGATCGAGCTTGCCGATCCCGATGTTCTGGTCTGCCTCGGCGGGCCGTCGGCGCAGGCGCTGCTCGGCATCAAGGACGGCATTACCAAGACCCGCGGCCGCTGGTTTACGTTCAATACCGGCAAACGCGAAATCCGCGCCATGCCAACCTTTCACCCGGCTTTTTTGCTGCGTAGCCCGTTGCAAAAACGATTCGCCTGGCGCGATTTCCTCGCGATAAAAAAAGCCCTCGATCAGCGATAAGCGATCACCCCGTGACTGCAAACTTGATGGCGAATAACACCGCCAGCACCATCACTGCAGGCGAGGCTTCGCGCGCCTTGCCGGCGATAAGCTTGGCAAGAAGATAAGTAATAAAGCCAAGACCGATCCCCGTCGCGATCGAATAGGTCAACGGCATGGCGATTGCGGTCACGACCGCGGGCGCGTACTCGGTGATATCCTCCCAATCGATTTCCGCGAGGCCGCGCGCCATTATGCACGCGACATAAAGCAAAGCCGCGGCTGACGCATAGGCGGGAATCATGCCGGCGAGCGGCGCAAAGAACAGCGCGAGCACGAAGAACAGAGCGACAAACGCGGCGGTCAATCCCGTGCGACCGCCGGCGGAGACGCCGGCTGCGCTCTCGATGTAGCTGGTGGTCGTCGAAGTTCCGATCAAGGCGCCGAACATGGCGGCGAAGCTGTCGGAGATCAGCGCTTCTTTCATCCGCGCCAGCTTGCCGTTTTTCATCAAGCCGGTGCGGTGGGTGACGCCGATCAACGTCCCCGCGTTGTCGAACACATCCACGAACAGAATTGAAAAGACGACGATCAGGAATGTGGGCTCGCCGATGCGGGAGAAATCCAGTTGCAGGAGCGTTGGCGCAATCGACGGCGGCATCGAGATGATGCCGTTGAATTTGGCAAGGCCAAACGGCAGACCGATGGTCGTCACGACAAGAATGCCGATCAGTGTTGCGCCGAGGATGCGTCGGTAGTTGAGGCCGGCGATAAATACAAATCCGAGCAGCATCAGCACCGACTGCGGATTGGTCATATCGCCGAGCGTGACCAAGGTAACCGGATGGGCAACGATGACCTTGGATTCTTCGAGCGCGATAATGCCGAGGAAAAGGCCGACTCCCGCCGAGACGGCCAGCTTCAGATTCTGCGGGATTGAATCGATGACGTACTGGCGCACGCGAAAAACGGAAATCAGGAAAAACAGAACGCCCGAACAAAACACCGCCGCCAGGGCCTGCTGCCAGGTGTACTTGTAGGTCAGTACGACGGTGAAAGCGAAAAAGGCGTTGATGCCCATGCCGGGCGCAAGCGCGATCGGGTAATTGGCGTAAAGTGCCATCACAATCGTGCTGACAGCCGCGGCAATGCAGGTCGCGACGAACACCGCGCCCGAATCCATTCCGGCCTTGCCAAGAATGATCGGATTGACGAACACGATGTAGACCATCGTCAGAAACGTGGTCACGCCCGCAATGAATTCGGTGCGAATGTCGGTGCCTTGCTGCGCAAGCCCGAAATATCGCTCCAACGCGGCCACAGTTTGCGAACCGGATTTGCCCGCCAGCCCCGCCCGCCGTGCCCGCTTGGCCATGTAGTTCCCCCACCGTCCCGAGACGGCTCGAGCCTAGACGGGCGCGAGGCGCTCGTCAGACGCTGTCGAGGGGCTGTGGATACCGTTGGAGGCGCTTCGTTTTATCGCAGCGGCGGAACACAATCGGCTTTCCACGCTTAAGTACGCGTGAATATACTTCTCCCAACACATCCGGTCGGAGGCGACAATGGATTTTGATCCTGTCCTGCTGGCCCGCCTGCAGTTCGCCTTCACTATTATTTTTCACATTATTTTTCCGAGCTTCACGATCGGACTGTCGGCCTATATCGCTACGCTCGGCGCTGTGTGGTTGCGCAACGGCGATGATCGCTACCACCAGCTCATGCGCTTTTGGACGAAGATCTTCGCCGTATCTTTCGCGATGGGCGTCGTATCCGGAATCGTCCTGTCCTACCAATTTGGCACCAACTGGAGCCGCTTTGCGGTCATGACCGGCAACGTGGTCGGCCCACTGATCGGTTATGAGGTGCTGAGTGCGTTTTTCCTCGAAGCGACCTTCCTGGGCATCCTGCTGTTCGGCTTCGATCGCGTGCCGCCTTGGCTTTACGTCCTCTCAGCCGCGATTGTAGCCATCGGCACGGCAACTTCGGCATTCTGGATTCTGTCAGCGAACAGCTGGATGCAAACGCCAACCGGCCATGAGCTGCGCGGCGGTGTCGCTTATCCCGTCGACTGGATTGCCATCGTCTTCAATCCGAGTTTCCCTTACCGCTTCGCACACATGCTCAATGCCGCGTACCTCACAACGGCCTTCGTCGTGCTGGCAGTCGGTGCGCGCTATCTGGTCGCCGGGCGGCACGTCGAGGAAGGCCGGATCATGCTGCGCATGGCGATTGGACTCGCCGCCATCCTTGCACCGCTCCAACTTTTGATCGGCGATCAGCATGGGCTGAACACGCTGCACCATCAGCCGATCAAGATCGCTGCGATGGAGGCGCACTGGGACGGTAGCAAGCCTGGCGACTTCCATATTTTCGCCTGGCCGGATGAAAAGGCCGGCGTGAACCGCTTTGCTATTTCGATTCCGCACGGTGCTTCCCTTGTTCTGACCCATCACATGAACGGGTTGTTCCCGGGCCTCAACAGCGTCCCTGCGTCCGACCGGCCGCCGGTTGCGACCGTGTTCTTTAGTTTCCGCATCATGCTGGCCGTTGGTTTCTTCATGATCGGCGCGGCGCTGCTCGGCGCGTTTTTTTGGTGGCGCGGCACGCTGTTCGACACGCGCTGGTATCTTCGCATCATGGCGCAATGCTGGTGGATCGGGTTTGTGGCGGTCATCGCCGGCTGGATCGTGACCGAAAGCGGCCGGCAGCCATGGATCGTCCATGGGATATTGCGAACGGCCAACGCGACTTCGCCAGTACCCGGCGCGACAATCGCCGGCACGCTTGCCCTGTTTGTCATCGCTTATGGCGTCGTGTTTTCGTTCGGCATCTACTACATCAACCGCCTGATCGCCCAGGGACCAACCGGACCGAGCGCCCAGGAGACCGGGCATTTTTCGGCAAACCCGATTTCCGCGGCCCACGAGGCCGGGCGCACGGCGGTCGGGCGGACCTAGGATTTTTGGATCGCGAGGAGGCAAGCCATGGAATGGTATCTCCCGGTGATCTGGGCCGCGCTGATCGGCACCGCGGTCACCATGTATGTGGTGATGGACGGCTTCGATCTCGGTATCGGCATCCTATTTCCATTCGCGCGTAACGAATCCCAGCGCGATCAGATGATGCGGACAATCGCTCCGTTCTGGGACGGCAATGAGACATGGCTGGTATTAGGTGGCGGCGGATTGTGGGTGGCCTTTCCCAAGGCTTACGCGGTCATCATGCCGGCCTTCTATTTGCCGGTGATCGTCATGCTGCTCGCGCTGGTGTTTCGCGGCGTCGCCTTCGAGTTTCGTACCGTCTCGCGCAGCAAGACCTGGCTGAGTGTCGCCTTCACGATTGGTTCAACCGTTGCCGCCTTTGCGCAAGGCGTCATTCTCGGCGCACTGATTCAAGGCGTTCCAGTACGCGATGGTGCCTACAGCGGCGGCCCATTCGATTGGGCAACGCCGTTCGCATTCCTTTGCGGACTATCGCTTGTTGCCGGCTACGCCCTGCTCGGCGCGACTTGGCTCACGATGAAGACCGAAGGGCTGGTGGCCGAACGTGCGCGTGGACAGGCGAAGATATTGCTGCTGGCCGTGCTCGGTTTCATGGTGGCGGTGAGCCTGTGGACGCCACTGGCGCAGCCGCGCATTGCGGACCGCTGGTTCACCTTGCCTAATTTCTTCTTCTTGTGGCCGGTGCCGGTGATAACCGCCCTGACGGCGTATCTTACGTGGCGCTGGATTGAAGCCAAACGCGACGTGCCGCCGTTTTTGGCGACGATTGTGCTGTTCCTGCTTGGATTTCTCGGCCTGGTGATTTCAAATTTCCCGTATCTTGTCCCGCCGAGCCTCACGGTGTGGGAGACGGCGGCAGCACCGGCGAGCCAGATCTTCATGTTGCTCGGCACGTTGTTCCTGCTGCCGATCGTTCTCGGCTACATCGGATTCATTTATTGGCTGTTCCGCGGCAAAGTGCGCGAGGGTGAAAGCTATCACTGAGCCGCCGGCGGCCGCACCATGGCCCAGCCGACGCGGATCAGCGGCAACATGCCTTGAATTGTCCGCGGAAACGAGCGCGGCACTTCCTGCACCATATCCGGGAATTGCACTTTCAATGTCTGCGGCGGCGTACCGCTATTGTCAGCCGCGGGCCATACGAGGATACCGCCTTGCGCGCGAATATCCGCCGCGCTGGCCCAAGGGCTGCGATGCGGTGCCCAGGCGAAATACACATGCGGACGGCTCGGCGCAGCAAGCGCGACAAGAGGGGCGATCCGTGGATCGCCGGTTAAATACGCCAGCGGCTTGCCGGTCCGACGTTGATAGATATCCGCGTAGAACTGGCCCTCTGTATCGGCCGGTTGCGCGATTCTAAGATCGATCCCAAACGCCGACGGCACGATTGTGACAGCAATTGCAACGAGCAACGGTGGCGCAAGCAGCAGGCCGAGCCAGGCGGCCGAGACGAGGCGTTCGCGATACAGGTACACTTTGTCGCCTACGGCGACAACGACGGCTAGCGCTGACAACACCACCAATGGCGTGATGCGGTCGAGCGGCCCGAGCCGGCCACTGGCAAAAGCAATCGCGATCGCAATCAGCGCGGGCGCCAGTGCGAAGACGTACACGTAGATTCGGGCAAAAGCCTCTACCGGATTCCGGTCAATTTCGGGTGCGCGCTCGCGCGGATGACGCGGCCAACCGCTCGCCAAAACAATCAGCAATGCAAGGCCAAGATGTGTGAGCAACAGCACGACGAAAAGCCAGAGTCCCGGCGATAGCCGGCCAGCCGCCACGGTACTCTCTGCAATGCCTTCGCTGACGAGAGAACGCGCGCTGTAGAACCAGGCGGCATGCGGGAAGATCACGATGATAAACATCAAAACAGCGAGCCAGGGTTCGGAATGGCGCAGCGCAGCGCGCCCGCGCGGGATCGCCGGCGTGAACAACGCTATGACCGCCAGCAAGATCACGCCGGCATAGTTCGCCAGCAGAAGCAGACCGAGATCGAGTGCGAGCAGGAACCAATAGCCCCGCCTGCCCTCCCCGACCGCGCGCCAGTAAAACAGCAACGCAAACGCCCAAAGCGGAGCCGCCAGGATTGCCGGTCCGAAATCCGGGCTCGGTACCGAGAATGCGGCAATCCCGACCATGAGCAAAACGGCAAGCACCGCGTGGCGTGTGCCGACAATGCTGCAGCCAAGCGCAAAGATGGCCCAATACGTGGCGACGATGCAGGCCTGCGCCAATGCATAAAGTCCGAGACTGCCGGCTACGCTGTAAGCGAACTCGCCCAGCCAGAATGCCAATGGCGGACCGAGATAGCTGCCGAGCACGTACTCGCGGCCAATAGCCAGCAGCATCGGCACGTCCCCCGGCGGAGCGCTGTAGAACAGGGCTGGAATGAAGGTCCAAAGCCCGGCCTGCGCCAGCGCCACGGTCCAGAGCACGACCGCCGGGCGGCCGCGCAAGAACTCAATCAACAGGGAGACGTAATGCATCGGCCCGGGCGGCTGAAAGGACAGGAACCGGGCAGCAATAGAGAAGCTGCGCTAAAGAGGCAACAACTCGGCGATTACCTCATCGGAAGCCCCGCCCAGCGCCGCAAGCTTGGCGGCCACGGGAGCAAAGGACTTACGGTGGTGAACCGTCGGCCCCAGGCGGGCGAGCGCGGCAAAATGCTCCGGGACACTGTAACCCATATGTCGTTCAAAGCCATAACCGGGGTGAGCGAGACCCAAGCGGGTCATCAGCCGATCGCGCGTGACTTTTGCCACGATTGAAGCCGCGGCCACCGACACGACCAAAGCGTCGCCAGAAACGACGGTCACGCAATCGCATCCGCAGTCGATCCTCTGGTTTCCATCGACAAAGACCAGCTTTGGCCGCACCGGCAGTGCCTTGACCGCGCGCGCCAGTGCCCAGAGCGAGGCACGCAGAATATTGTCGCGGTCGATGCGTTCCACGGTACCGAAGGCCACCGCCACCTGCGCCGTGGCGCAAATCTTTTCGTAGAGTTTTTCGCGGGCCTCGGCGTCGAGCTTTTTTGAGTCGTTGAGGCCGCGCGGGATGCGATCGGGGTCGAGCACGACCGCGGCTGCCACCACCGGGCCGGCCAGCGGTCCTCTTCCTGCTTCGTCGCAACCGGCAACTGGAAAAATTCCTTTGCCGATGGCGCGCCGTTCACGGCGGAACGTCGGCCGCAAGATCGGCTCATTGAGCGGCAAGCGCGGATTGGCAGCTTTGCGGGGCATGACCAGACCACAGTGCTCGCTGTGATCCCGAAGTCAATCGCGCTCGCGCAGTCCGGTGGATGACGGGGACAGTACCGATGAGAACCTTTGCACCGGCGCGCCTAGAGAAGCGTCAACTGTTCGGCTGCGGGCCCCGGTTTGTGGAAATGTTCGACCGTCAGTGAGCGTTTTTCGCTATTGAGACCAAGTTTTTCGCATGCCACCTCGAAGCGGCGGCCGATCATCCAGGCGTAGGGACCGCTGCCTTTTCGGCGCGTGCCCCAGGTGGGATCGTAGTCCTTGCCGCCACGCATATCGCGGATCAGCTTGAAGACATGGCGATGGCGGTCGGGATAGTTGGCTTTCAGCCACTCGCTGAACAGGTCACGCACCTCAAGCGGCAGTCGGAGCAACACATAGCCTGCTTCCCTGGCACCTGCCGTTCGCGCAGCCTCGAGGATGCGCTCGATCTCCATGTCATTAAGTGCAGGAATGACCGGCGCGACCATCACCGTCGTCGGCACGCCGGCTTGGCTCAGGCGACGTAACGTCTCAAGCCGCCGCATGGGCGTCGCTGCACGCGGTTCCATTTTGCGGGCGAGCGCTGCGTCGAGCGTGGTTACGGAAAGTGCGACCTTTGCCAGATTGCGCTCCGCCATGCGCGCAAGGATGTCGAGATCCCGCAAGACCAGCGCGGATTTTGTAACTATGCCGACCGGATGTCCGGCGCGGTCGAGCACTTCGAGAATTCGGCGCATCACCTTGTAGCGGCGCTCGATCGGTTGATAGGGATCGGTGTTGGTACCGATTGCGATGACCTTCGGCTCATAGCCCGGCGCCGACAGTTCTTTTTCAAGAAGGTTCGCCGCCTCCGGCTTCACCAGCAGCTTCGATTCGAAATCGAGTCCCGGCGACAGTCCGAGATAGGCGTGGGTCGGCCGCGCAAAGCAATAGATGCAACCGTGCTCACAGCCGCGATAGGGATTGATCGACCGGTCAAACCCGATGTCCGGCGAGTCGTTTCGCGTGATGATCTTGCGGGCGCTGTCGATCGTGACCGCCGTCTTGAATGGCGGCAATTCATCGAGCGTGCGCCACCCATCATCAAAGGCAACCCGCGCAAGCGGCTCGTACCGCCCCGACGCATTGCTCTGCGCACCCCGGCCCCGGCGCCGCTCATGGTCGACGACGACGCCGAGCATCGCGCTGACGTCGTCATAGCCGCCCGCCGGCGCGGAGGGCAGCTCCGTCACCGGCGAGCGTCTCTGGGCTGCGTTTGATCGAGCCATGTTTTCAACCTAGCGAGCGATTGTGAACAAAACAAGAACAATATTCCAAGCCCATAATTCGCGCATTTGGCGGCTCATCTCGTGGGGCGCCCGCCGGCTTGCACATGATATGGTGGTAACCTGTCCGTGCCGCCACAGTTCCATGTTGAGCGCCATTATTGCCACGCACGAATCGGAACGCGCACTGGTCCCCACCCTGACCGCGCTCGTTCCAGCGACCGCGGTAGGACTGCTGACCGAGGTAGTGATCGCCGACGCCGGTTCGCGCGATGCGACCGCAGAGGTGGCGGAATTCGCCGGCTGCCGCTTCATCAGTTCGACAGATCCCACCGGCATGAGACTGAAAGCAGCGGCGGCCAGCACACGTGCCCCGTGGTTGCTGTTCCTCCGCGCCGGCGCCGCACCAGAGGCGGGCTGGGTACAGGCGGTCGAGCGCTTCATCGCGGCGAATACTGTGTCGGAGAACGATCCGCGTGCCGCCGTTTTCCGGCCAGCGGGCATTAGCGATCTGATGCGCCCGGGCCTTTCCGAATTGGCTGCGCTTTTGCGCGTAACTTTCGGCGGCGCTCCCCGGCCCGAGCAGGGCCTTTTGATCGCGCGGCGTTCCTATGACGCGCTTGGCGGCCATTCCAATGACGAGCAGGCCGAGGCAATGCTGCTCCGGCGGCTCGGACGCCGAAAGGTGACCGTGCTTCCGGTCACGATCAGTCTCCCGCTCTAGCCCATCAGCGGCGTAGGTCGATAAATTACTTGACTTTATCAACTAATTTTCCGAACCTGCCGCATGACCAGTCAGCAGACGATCGCGTCGGTACGCCGCTTCAACCGTTTCTACACGCGGCAGATCGGTGTTTTGCGCAAAACCTATCTCGATAGCCCATACTCGCTGGGTGAAGGACGGATCCTGTACGAGATTGCGAATCGTGACGATGTCACTGCCACGGACGTTGGCCGTGCGCTCGATCTCGATGCCGGTTATCTCAGCCGGGTGCTGCGCAATTTCGAGAAGCGCGGGCTGATCACGCGCAAGACTTCGGCAACGGATGCACGTCAGAGTCACCTGGGCTTGAGCGAGCGCGGCCGCAAAGCCTTCGCGCCGCTGGAGCGGCGTTCGCAACAGCAGACCGGGGCCATGCTCGACAAACTCGATGGCGGACAACAATCCCGTATCGTCGCCGCCATGCACACGATCGAACAATTGCTAACGAATTCAGCGGAAGAAGTCCGAAAAACCAAGCCGAACTGCGTCCTGCGCGCTCCGCGCGCCGGCGATTTTGGCTGGATTGTATCGCGCCACGCGCAGCTCTATGAACAGGAATACGGCTGGAAGGATCCATTCGAAGGCTTGTGCGCGCAGATCGTCGCCGACTTCGTCAACAACTTCGATTCCAGACTTGAACGTTGTTGGATCGCCGAACTCAATGGCGAAAACGTCGGCTGCGTCATGCTTGCAAAAGACAAACCGGGAATCGCGCGTGTCCGCCTTTTGCTGGTCGACCCGAAGGCGCGTGGCCTCGGCATCGGCGCGAGGCTGGTTGACGAATGCGTGCGTTTTGCGCGCAAGGCCGGCTACAAAAAGATTACGTTGTGGACCCACAGCGTGCTCACGGCCGCGCGGCACATTTACGAAAAAGTCGGTTTCAAACTCACAGGTTCGGAGCCGCACAAAAGCTGGGGCCGCCCGGTGGTCAGCGAGTATTGGGATCTGACGCTATAGAGCGTTATGTCTTTGCGCTCTTTGTTTTACCGCGCCGCAAGTGCTCATCAAGCCGCGGCAGGATCTCCACAAAGTTGCAGGGCCGATACCGGTAGTCGAGCTGGTGCAGCAGGATCTCGTCCCAGGCGTCTTTGCACGCGCCGGGTGAGCCCGGCAGGCAAAAAATGTAGGTCGCTTTGGCGACACCTGCGGTCGCGCGTGTCTGGATTGCCGAGGTGCCGATTTTCTTTTCGCTGACCAGCAGGAACATCGTCGAGAACCCGTCCATTTTCTTTTCGAACAGCGGCTCAACTGCTTCGGGCGTCACATCGCGTCCGGTAAATCCGGTGCCACCGGTAGTAATTATGACGTCGATGGATTTGTCGGCGATCCAGGTTTTCACACGCTGTCGGATTGCCTTGACCTCGTCCTTGACGATCGCCCGCTCCGCCATGACATGGCCGGCAGCACGAATACGCTCGATCAATGTGGCGCCGGATTTGTCTTCGGCGATCTCGCGCGTGTCCGACACGGTCAGCACCGCGATCTTCAGCGGTATGAATTGTCGGCTTTCGTCGATGCCGGCCATTCCGTCTCCCTGCGCCGCTTCTTACTGCTGCGCCGTATTGAAGGTATTACAAGCCGACACCTTGCCCTGTTTCAGCCCGGTGGTGAACCATTGCTGCCGCTGCTCTGACGAACCGTGGGTGAAGGCGTCGGGCACAACGTAACCCTGCGATTGCTTTTGCAACCGGTCGTCACCGATCGCGGCCGCTGTTTGCAAGGCTGCCTCCACATCGCCTGGCTCGATGGAATTCCAGCGCTGGTTGGACTGATTCGCCCAGACGCCGGCGAGGCAATCGGCTTGCAACTCGACCCTTACCTGGATGCGGTTGGCCTCTGCCTTGCTCCCGGCAGCGCGCTGCGCATTTTGCGCTTTCGGCAAGATGCCGAGCAGATTCTGCACATGGTGCCCAACCTCATGGGCAATCACATAGGCTTCGGCGAATTCGCACGCTTTTCCGCTGCAGCCGCGGAACCGTTCGCGCATGTCGCGGAAGAAAGAGATATCGAGATAGATGCGCCGGTCATTCGGACAATAAAAAGGCCCCATCGCTGCCTGCGCAAAGCCGCAGCCGCCCTGGATCGCACCCGAATACAGTCGTAAGCGCGGCACGCTGTATTGCTGTCCGCCGTTTTTGAAAATTTCAGTCCAGGTGTCTTCGGTGTTGCCGAGGACGGCGGCAACAAAATCACCCATCTGGTCTTTCGGAGCACCGGTCCGTTGCGGCGACGGCTGACTAGGTTCCTGGTAATGCCGTCCGCTGTTCACCAGTTCCGCTCCGCCGATCAAAACGCTTGGATCGATGCCGAGCGCCCAGCCAATCAGTCCGAGTACGATGACAGTTCCAATGCCGAGGCCGCCACCGCCCACGGGAATACCCATTCCGCCACCGCCAAAGCCACCATCACCGCCCCGACTGTCCTCAACATTGTCGCTTCGGCGGAAATCATCCCAACGCATGACGCACTCCTCCTGACCACTTGTCGCAATCATCGCCGATGCCGTCGCACGCGTCCAATTGCGCGGAAACTTCCAACATCTTCATACCTCCTAAGCTCACGTTAATTAGGCAGAATTTGCCCAGTTCCCATGTGCGTTTGTAAACCGGTTTTTTACCCTGCACGCGCAAGATGCAGATCTGTCGGTTGTAGGTCCCGCGTCGCCGACCGCGTCACGTGAGTCAGAGTCCTGAGTCATGGTTGTGTCGCGTCGCGGGGCGCCCCCACGGGCGCCCCGTGGAGTTTCAGAGAGTCTCCAGCGTCATCGCGTGCTTACCGGCGACTGTCTTGCCGGAATAGCGAAATTGCCCGCGGCCTCCGTCGATCTAGTGTTCGCCGATCCGCCGTACAATCTCCAGCTCTCGAATAATCTGAAGCGGCCGGACGATTCACACGTCGATGCTGTTGACGACGCGTGGGATAAATTCGCCAGCTTTTCGGCTTATGACGAATTCACCAGACTGTGGCTCACCACCTGCCGCCGGGTGATGAAACCGGCCGCCACCATCTGGGTCATCGGCTCCTATCATAACATCTTCCGTGTCGGCACGATCATGCAGGATCTCGGCTTCTGGATCCTCAATGATGTGATCTGGCGCAAATCGAACCCGATGCCGAATTTCCGCGGACGGCGTTTCACCAACGCGCACGAGACACTGATCTGGGCGTCGCGCGATGCCGATGCTCGCGGCTACACGTTCAACTACGAAGTGCTCAAGGCCGCCAACGAAGATGTGCAGGTGCGCTCCGACTGGACGTTGCCGCTGTGCACCGGCGAGGAACGGCTGAAAGCGCGCAATGGCAAGAAACTGCATCCGACCCAGAAGCCGGAAGCGCTGCTTGCGCGCGTGATCCTTTCGAGTTCGCGCCCTGACGATCTCATCCTTGACCCATTCTGCGGGACCGGCACCACCGGCGCTGTCGCCAAGCGTCTCGGCCGGCGCTTCGTCGGCTGTGAGCAGGATGACAAATACGCAAAGGCGGCAGAAAAGCGCATTGCGGCGACCAGACCCTTGGAAGCCCCGACGCTTGCGCCGTTCGTGACAGCCCGCGAGGCGCCGCGCGTGCCGTTCTCTGCGCTGATCGAGCGTGGCCTTGTCAGTCCCGGCGTCCGCCTAGTCGACGCCAAGAAACGCCACAAGGCGCTTGTGCGCGCCGACGGAGCTCTGTCGCTCGACGGCACCGTCGGTTCGATTCACCGTATCGGCGCGCTCGCGCAGGGGCTCGAAGCGTGCAACGGGTGGACATTCTGGCACGTGGAAACGCCGAAGGGTCTCACCCCGATCGATGCGTTCCGCGCCATCGTACGCTCTGAAATGGCGGACGCGGCAGAATAGCCCGCCTCTTAAGCGGCAATCACTTCGGCAAGAAGTTCGAGCGAACGTTTCGCAAAAGCATCCATGTTCGCCATGCGGTCGGCGCTGCCCGTGCGTAACGTTACCGCACGCTCGACCGGGCCCGCCACGGCGAGACACGTGTGGCCCGCCGGATCGCCGTAGCGGTTGCCGGTCGGGCCGGTCGCTCCGGTTTCGCCGAAGCCCCATGTTGCGCCATGCTGCTCGCTTACGCGCCGCGCAATCATCAAGGAATAGTCCTCGGTCGCGGGGCGCAAGCCTTTCATCTCTGCATCCCCGATACCAAGTAATGCCGCGCGCGCGGATTTGGTATAGACCACCGCGCCGCCGAGGAAATAAGCGGAGGCACCCGGTACGGCGAGCAAGGCCGCGGCCACAAGCCCGCCGGTCGAGGATTCCGCGACCGCGATCGTTTCCTTTCGTGCGATCAGGCGCGCAGCGATTTTCTCTGCAAGCGGCAACAATGTCTTCATAGGTCGGCCCGGCCAAGCTGGCTGAGCATGCGGAAAACGCCAACATCGGCTGCAGCAAACTGCTTCGACAGGCGCGCGCCGAGCGCTTCAGCGTCTTTCTGCCGGAGCGTGTCGACCACAAGGCAGGCTTTGATTTTCTTGTCGCCACCGCGCAGCTTTTCTTCCATCGAGACGGGCATGCCGGCGGGATCGACAGCGATCCATATTTCACCGCCAGCGACATTTGGATCCCGCACGAGCTCGTCCAGGGTCGCGGTGAGTGCGCCGGTATCCGGGGCATCGTTGAAACGCGCCGTCACCGTATAGGCGCCGCGGAAGCCACCACGCCGGAGCGTGCGGTGGCACACCGTACGATTCATGTTCAGGAACACTTCCGACATGATCTTGCGCGTCATCGGCGTCGGATTGTCCAGCCGCTTGAGATAAGACTTCGAGGTCAGTACGTCCGGTGACTCGACCAGATAGAAATTGAAATAGCCGCAGCTGCCTGAAATTGCCTGATGCCGCCGCCCATACAGGAAGCCGGGCACGGCGAGCCGCTCAAGCAGATGCTCGCCCTGAAACCACGCATCGAACTCAGCCTCGCGTCCGGCGCGGCAGTCGTTGAAGATCGCAAGGATACCGGGTTGCCGCTCGGCCATTTCTATTTAGCCGCCACCACCATGATCTCGACCTTGTAGTCGGGCGAGGCGAGTTTGGCCTCGACGGTCGCGCGGGCCGGCGTGTTTCCCGGTGCCACCCAGCCATCCCATACCGCGTTCATTTCCGAGAAATTGGCCATGTCGGTGATCCAGATATTCGCCGACAGCAATTTCGATTTGTCGGTGCCGGCCTTGCCGAGGAAGCCGTCGATCTGCTTCAGGATATCTTTGGTCTGGTCCCCGACGCTCTTACCCTTTGGATTGTCGGCGACGATGCCGGCAAGGTAGACGGTGTTGCCGTGCACCACGACCTTGCTCATGCGCGGGCCTATGTCGTGACGTTGGACGCTCATGCCTCTCCCCTTAAAAAACCAAGATCGCCTTCCTAGCGATCTTTGGTGGCCTTGGGAACCTGCACAGCCCGCGCGACTTAACGATTGATCTTGCGCTTGCGCAAAGCGGCGGCACGCCAACGCAACCGGCCGGACGCCGTTGAACGTGCGCAAAACACCATGGCTGGTAGCAGCGTCGGGAATTCCCGCGGTCTAGCGTTCAAGGGCGTGCGCGATCACTTTGCGCATGACGCTGGGTAAGGCTTCGCCGGGCAAGTCGGCGAGCTTGACCCAGCGTTCGTCTTTGGGTGCGACTGTTTTGCGGGGCACTTGTCCCACGAAGACGAATAGTTCGAGCGGGAAATGCGTGAAAACGTGCCGTACGACACCTGGCCGGCGGCGCCACCGCATCTTGCTGCGCAGTTTTGGCGCTGAGCGAGTAGCCTCGCTTTCCTTGAACTCAGGCGTCCAATCGCTGCCCGGAACTTCTGTCATGCGGCCAAGCAAACCTTTCTCCGGCCGCTGGCGCAGGAGCACATAGCCATCGGCGCGCACGATAACGAAGGCTGCGCCACGGCGCAGATTGCCCTCGCGTTTCGGCGCCTTGCGTGGAAAAGTCTCCTGATCGCCGCGCGCATAGGCAAGGCAATCCGCGTTCCATGGGCATAGGGCGCAGATCGGACGCTTTGGCGAACACAGTGTCGCTCCGAGATCCATCAAAGCCTGCGCGAAGTCGCCGCTACGCCGCACAGGCAACAAAGACGCCGCGAGCTGCTTGATCGCCGCCTTTGCCGCCGGAAGCTCCTGCTCGACCGCAAACAGCCGCGACACCACGCGCTCGACATTGCCATCCACCGGCACAGCTGGAGCGTCGAAGGCAATCGATGCGATCGCCGCGGCGGTGTAGTCACCGATGCCGGACAATGAACGCAGCGCATCGATGTTCCCGGGAAACTTGCCGTCATGCTGTTCGGCAACAACTTTCGCACAAGCGTGCAGATTGCGCGCGCGGGCGTAATAGCCAAGCCCTGCCCAGGCGCGCAGGACATCATCAAGGTTGGCTGCGGCCAGCGCCTCGACGGTCGGCCAACGCGAGATAAATCGTGCGAAGTAAGGCGCGACCGCTTTCACCGTGGTCTGCTGCAACATGATCTCCGACAGCCAGACGCGATAGGGGTCGGGACGCTCGCCGCCGCGTGCCCGCCATGGCAGCACACGGGCATGCCGATCGTACCAGGTGAGCAAAACAGCGGGGTCAGGCTTGGCCACTTTCTTCCGCCGCGGCGATCGGACTGCTACCGTCATGGCGCCGACCTTGGCACAAGGCTTGATCCCATGAGCAGCCCTTCGCGTAGTTTTCCCCGCCCGCTTTCGGAGCTGCTCAGCGCCACGTTGACTGACGTCCTCAAGGCGCAAGGATTTGCCTCGACCGAGATCATTTCTCGTTGGCCGGACATTGTGGGCGCGGAGATCGCCGCCCACAGCGAACCCCTGAAGATCAGTTGGCCGCGCCCCGTCGGGGAGGAGCGGCCGGAGCCGGCCACCCTCGTGCTGCGTGTCGAAGGTCCTGCTGCGCTTGAAATCCAGCATCTGTCCGCCGTGATCCTCGAACGGGTCAACCGGTTCTTCGGCTGGCAAGCGATCGGGCAAATCGCGCTGCGTCAGGCCCCCCTGCACCGCCGCGAGCGGCAGCCGCCAGCGCCGCCGACCGACCCCACCATGGCAGCCCGTATCGCCGAGTCCTTGCCCGACGTCGAAAGCGAAGAATTGCGGCAGGCCCTAGGGCGTCTCGGCGCAGCAATCAAACAAAAATGAACGTTTCCGGCATCTTGGCAGGGTGGCCCGGCATTGCCACAATTGTCCTGTCCAGCTAGCGATGACCCTATTGGACCGGCATTAGCCCAGGAGCCCGCGTTGCAGATCACCCGCCGCGAATTTTGCCAGAGCACGGCAGCCGCCGCGCTCGCCACGGCCGTTTTTGGCCTCTCTTCCCTGCCGCTTTTCCCTCGCGACGCCGACGCGGCGGAGACAGTACCAGCGAGCGAATTGATGAAAGTCGATGCGCTGCCCGACATGACGATGGGAAACGACAAGGCGCCCGTGACCGTCATCGAATACGCATCGATGACGTGCCCGCATTGTGCGCATTTCCAGGAAACCACGTTTCCCGAACTCAAGAAGCGCTACATCGATACCGGCAAGGTGCATTACATCTTCCGGGAGTTTCCGCTCGATAACCTTGCCGCAGCAGCCTCGATGCTGGCGCGCTGCGCGGGCAAGGACGACAAAGAGAAATATTTTGCTCTGATCGACACGCTGTTCCGGCAGCAGCGGCAGTGGGCAATCGAGAAGCCAATACCGCCGTTGCTCGCCATTGCGAAACAGGCCGGCTTCACCGAGCAGACTTTCAACACCTGCCTGGCGAATCAGCAGGTGCTCGACGGCATCGAAAGCGTGCGTCAGCGGGCGGTGAACAAATTCAAAGTCCAGTCAACGCCGACTTTTTTCATCAACGGAACGGCCTTTCCGGGCGCCCTGTCCATTGAGGACATGGCCAAGGCGATCGATCCCTATCTCAAGGGCTGATAAGGGTTTTTTCGCTTAGTGGCGAGGGTGCCGGAACCGGGAATCCGCGCGCGCCGGCGGGAAAGGTCTGGAAAACCACCGTCATGGTCTGAAGGACAGTTGCCCTTGCGGGCGCGGCGATTCATTCTGCGGACCGATGCGGCAAACGGGTAACCAGCCGGGCCAAGTCCCGGAAGGGTTTGCTGAATTGTCCAATGCAGACCTGACGGAATGACGGGTTCTCATCCCGCTTTGCGCATGATCCGAGACCTGGAAACCGGCCGCAAAAGATCGTGCGCCAACAAGAAGAATCTGCGAGGCCTTAACGCATGAAGCTTACACGACTGCGCCTGCTCGGCTTCAAGTCGTTCGTCGAACCGACTGATTTTCTGATCGAACCGGGATTGACCGGTGTCGTCGGTCCGAACGGCTGCGGCAAGTCGAATCTGGTTGAAGCGCTGCGCTGGGTTATGGGCGAGTCCTCACATAAATCCATGCGCGCCGCATCCATGGATGAGGTCATTTTTTCAGGCTCCAATACCCGCCCCGAGCGGAACAACGCCGAGGTGGCTATCGCCATCGACAACTCGACGCGATCGGCTCCGGCTGCCTTCAACGATCAGGACTCGCTTGAAATTGCCCGCCGGATCGAGCGCGACGCGGGCTCCAGCTACCGCATCAATGGGCGCGAAGTGCGCGCGCGCGACGTGCAAATTCTGTTTGCCGACGCGTCGACCGGCGCCCGCTCGCCGGCTCTCGTGCATCAGGGCCGCATCGGCGAGATCATCCAGGCCAAGCCCGAACAGCGCCGCCGGGTGCTTGAAGAAGCAGCAGGCGTCGCCGGCCTGCATGCGCGCCGTCATGAGGCCGAGCTGCGGCTGAAGGCGGCGGAAACCAACCTCTTGCGGGTCGAGGACGTCATCGGTCAGCTCACCGCGCAGATCGATGGATTGAAAAAACAGGCGCGCCAGGCGATCCGCTATCGCACGGTGTCTTTGCAAGTACGCAAGGCGGAGGCAACGCTTTACCATTTGCGCTGGACCGCGGCGAATACCGAGGTCAGCGAGGCCGAGCGTGCCAAGGATCTTTGCGTCCGCACCGTGGCCGACCGGGTCGGCGCTGAAGCGGAAGCGTCAAAACGTCGGGCGCTGGCTGCGGCGTCCATGCCCGAACTGCGTGAGGCCGAAGCCCGCGCCGGCGCCGCCCTGCATCGTCTTAATGTCGCTCTCCAGGATCTGGACCGCGAGGAAGCCCGTGCAAAGGACCGTATCGCGGAGCTCGACCTGAGGCTCGTCCAGTTCGCCGCCGATACCGAACGCGAACAGCGGCTCGCCGTCGATGCCGAACAGGCCATCGCCCGGCTCGCGACAGAGGAACAGACCATCCGCGCCGAAGCCCGCGAAAGCGCCGGCCGCCGCAGCGGCGTGGACGCCAAAGTCGCTGCGGCCGATGGTGAGCTCTCCGCAGCCGAAAAGATCTTCACCGATCTGACAACTGCGCTCGCCGACCTCGCGGCCCAGCGCAACAGTTTCGAGAATATCGCGCGCGAACAAAGCGATCGCATTGCGAAGATTTCTTCCGAGATCAAAGCGATTGAGCGCGAGCTCGCAACATTGCCCAGCGCCGACAATGTCCCGCTCACTGCGGCAGTCGAAGGCGCACAATCGGCGCTGACAGAAGCGGAAGCCGCTGCAGTGGCCGCCGAGGCCGCGCACAACGTAGCGCGCACCGAGCTTGAAACGGCGCGCGAGGCATCGGCGGAATCGGAAAAGCGCGTGCAGCGGCTGGAAACCGAGGCCAAGACTCTTTCCAAAATGCTGTCGCTTGAGACCCGCAGCCTGTGGCCGCCGGTCATCGACCACATCTCCGTGGAGAAGGGCTACGAAAAGGCCTTGGGCGCCGCGCTCGGCGATGATCTCGATGCCCCGGTCGATCCCTCCTCGCCCATGCACTGGCGTGAGCTGCAGCGTGGAGGCGACGATCCGGCCCTGCCGGAAGGCGTTGAGCCGCTGGCCCGCTTTGTCAAAGCGCCGGGGCAACTGGCTCGCCGGCTGGCCCAGATCGGCGTGGTCGATCGTGACTCCGCCACCCGGCTTGCCGCGGCACTAAAGACCGGTCAACGGCTGGTGTCACGCGAGGGCGATCTTTGGCGTTGGGACGGTTTTGTCGCTGCAGCCCACGCGCCGACAGGCGCCGCACGCCGGCTGGCGCAACGCAGCCGCTTTGCGGAAATTGACGGCGAATTAGCGGAGGCGCGCAGCGACGTCGAGGCCAAGCGTCGCGCCCTCGAAACGAAGCAAGCGGCGTTCGAGGCCGCCAATGTCGCCGAAACCGAAACCCGTGCGCGAGAACGCGACCTCAATCGTCAGGCGGCGCGGCTTTCGGCCCTCGCCGAAGCCCGGGCGCGATTGGCGATGAGCCGAGACGAGGCAACCACCGCCAAGGTGGAAGCCGAGCGCGCCCTCGGGGCCATGTCGCCGGCCGCCGACCTTGAAAACAAGCTTGCGCACGTGCGCGACGATATTGCGGCCAAGCGTGCCAAGCTTGCCGAAGTGCAGGCCGAACAGCAGGCCATCGTGCGGGAGGCCGAGCTCGCGGACCGCCGGCTGGCGACGCTCGCCGCCGACAAGAGCGGTTGGCTCGAACGCCAGGAAGGCGCGCGCAACCAGATCGCAACGCTTGCGCAACGCATCGCGGAGGCCAAGCGTGACCGCACCGAACTGGAAAACGCGCCCGAGCTCTTCGCCAAGAAACGCAGCGCGGTTCTCAGCGAGGTGAAAGGTGCGGAAGCCGCACGACAGGCTTGTGCCGATCGCCTGCAGGAGGCCGAAAACGCGCTTGCCCAAGCCGACCGTGATGCCCGGGCCGCCCTGGAAGCCGCGAGCGCCGCGCGCGAGGAACTGGCTCGTGCCGAAGAGCGCTTTGAAGGCGCCAAGCGCCGGCTCGCCGATATCGGCCGCGAAATTCGCGACATGCTGGAAGTCGAACCGACAGCAGTCGCGGAACTTGCCGAAATTGGCCCGACGGATCCCTTGCCTGATCTTTCGGAAATCGAAGAGAGGCTTGAGCGTCTACGACGCGAACGCGAGCGTCTGGGTGCGGTCAACTTACGCGCCGAGGAAGAGCTGCGGGAAGTGGAATCGCAGCACTCATCACTCAGCGCCGAACGCGACGACCTGGTCGAAGCCATCAAGAAGCTTCGCCTCGGCATTCAGAGTCTCAACCGCGAGGCACGCGAAAGACTGCTCGCATCGTTCGAACAAGTGAACAGGCACTTTCAGCATTTGTTCGCCCAGCTCTTCGGCGGCGGCACGGCCGAATTGCAACTGATCGAAAGCGAGGATCCGCTGGAAGCGGGTCTCGAGATCATGGCCAAACCGCCCGGCAAGAAGCCCTCGACACTGTCATTGCTTTCCGGCGGCGAGCAGGCCCTCACGGCGCTGGCGCTGATCTTCGCCGTCTTCCTCACCAATCCGGCGCCGATCTGTGTGCTGGACGAAGTGGACGCCCCGCTTGACGATCACAACGTCGAGCGCTTCTGCGATCTGCTCGATGAAATGATCAAATCAACCGACACGCGTTTTGTGATCATCACGCACAATCCGATCACCATGGCGCGCATGAACCGCCTGTACGGCGTCACCATGGCCGAACGCGGTGTATCTCAGCTTGTGTCGGTCGATCTGGAAGCCGCGGTGCGGTTCCGCGAGGCGAGCTAATCTAGGCCGCCTCAACTTTCGGCACATCGACGAGCCGCGGCTCACCCGCCAGCCAGGCCGAACTCACCGTCCATACGTGTTCCTTACCGCACATCGGACACCACATGTGCGCGACGACGTTCGGCAGCTTGCGGAATACGTTGGGCTCGGTTTCGATCGCGGTCGAGACGGCGCGGCCAGTGATGGGGCACCTGATCATCACCGAACTCATGGGAACCCCCTTGGCGTTCGTGCCCCCTGCGCCCTTGCCGATGATGGAACTCCGGGATCGTGACCCCTGCAAGACGGCGGAACCCCGCGATGATCAACATTAGCTGATCGGATTTACTGACCAGGCGAAATGGAACCGAACCCGCCGGGCG
>DASPUD010000095.1:0-12454 GCA_035623095.1 Pseudolabrys sp. | reverse complement strand
GCGTGACTATGATCAGCGCTTTTGTCCCGCGCGGATGAAAAGCTCAGCGCTCGTCGGTATGGGGATGACGGAGAACCAGGGTGGTTCCGACTTGCGCACCAACACGACGCGCGCAGAGCCTTCGGCCGACGGGAGTTTTCGCCTGCATGGCCACAAATGGTTTCTGTCGGCGCCCATGTGCGACGCTTTTTTTATTCTCGCGCAATCGCCGAAAGGCTTGAGTTGTTTTTTGATGCCACGCTGGACCCCGGATGGCGAGCGCAATGCCGTTCAGATTATTCGCCTGAAGGACAAGCTCGGAAACCGCTCCAATGCCTCGAGTGAGGTCGAATTTCACGGTGCGTACGCGCAACTGGTCGGCGAAGAAGGGCGCGGCATTCCGACCATCATCGAGATGGGAAACTACACGCGGCTTGATTGCTGCATCGGATCTTCTGGCCTTATGCGCCAAGCGGTTGTGCAGGCGCTTCACCACGCCAGACACCGCATCGCATTCCAAAAAAAACTGGTCGACCAGCCGTTGATGACGAATGTATTGGCCGATCTCGCGCTCGAATCGGAAGCGGCGACCGTGCTCACCATGTGGCTGGCGCACGCCTACGACGAAAGCGGCGAGGCGGCTCAGGTCATACGCCGGGTGATCACGCCGGCGGCCAAGTTCTGGATTTGTAAGCGTACGCCTTATGTGACTTACGAGGCGATGGAGGTGTTGGGTGGCTCGGGGTACATCGAGGAAAGCATGATGCCGCGGCTCTATCGCGAGTCGCCGGTCAATTCGATCTGGGAAGGTTCCGGCAACATCATGTGCCTGGATGTCTTGCGTGCGATAGAGCGCACGCCGACCGCTGGCGAGGTACTGCGTGGCGAGTTCGGCGGCGCCAAGGATCCGCGTTTGAAGGCCTTCGCGGAACAATTGGAAAAACGGCTGGCCGCGCGCGAGCGTAACGACGAGTCACAAGCGCGAGCGTTGGTACGGGATTTGGTCATCGCGCTTCAAGCAGTGCTGCTCATCAAGCACGCACCAACAGCTGTCGCAGACGCCTTTTGCGCGTCACGGCTCAATGGCGGAAGCAGCTCGGCGTTCGGCCTGCTGCCACGCGGGCTCGGTATGCGTGAAATCGCGGAACGCGCGATGCCAGCCAGTTAAACTTTCCCGAAAACCGCGAACACCAGGACAACCTGGGCAGCAAATCCGACGGCGAACGCGAGCGTCCGCAACACGGGCACGCCCATTGTATAGACGATCGCGTGCGCCAACCGCGCCCAGAAATAGACCGCGCAGGCCATCACGGTACTTTCTGTCGAGTGTCCCTGCGCGTCGAGTATCAAAACCAATGGCGCAAAGATGATCAGATTCTCGACGGCGTTGGTGTGGGCGAAATAAAGCCGCTGCGCCCAGGGAGACTGCGGCTTGTCGCCGCGCGAGGGGTTGGCCATGGCGCCCATAAGGCCACGCACCAGGATGCGATCAAGAATGTAAGGGACCCACATGATCCCGGTCAGGATAACCGTCAGTGTCAGCCACAGCAGTTCTTTGGTCATAGACAACCCTCCCTCGATTCCTTGCGCGGGCCTGACGGTGACGCTGGCCCTGCGTCAGAATACTATATATCAGACGCAGGCACGGGGATGATTTGATGGAGCGCGCCATGGCCGCCACCGCCAAACCAGAGATTCAGGCCTTTTTCGACGAGCCCACTAACACCGTGAGCTATCTGGTGTGGGATCCTGCCACCAAGGAAGGCGCGGTCGTCGATCCCGTCCTCAATTTCGATCATCGCAGTGGTGAAGCAACCGTCGAATCCGCTGATGCTGTTCTTGCCGAAGCAAAGAAACACGGCATCAAAATCAAGCAGGTGCTTGAGACGCACGCGCATGCCGATCACTTGTCCGGAGCCCCGTACATAAAATTGAAAACCGGCGCCACGGTTTCAATCGGCGAGCACATCAAGGATGTGCAGCGCATCTTTCGGCCGGTCTTCAATGCCATGGATGTGTCGGGCGACGGCTCGGAGTTCGATCACCTGTTTAGTGATGGTGAAAAGTTCAAGGTCGGCAACGTCGAAGCCGAAGTGCTTTACACACCCGGCCATACGCCTGCCTGCGTTTCTTACAGGATAGGCGACGCAGTCTTCATAGGCGACACAATGTTTATGCCGGACTTTGGCACTGCGCGCGCCGATTTTCCCGGCGGAAATGCGCGCGATCTTTATCGCTCAATCCGGAGGATCCTGTCGCTGCCGCCGCAGACCCGCCTTTTCATGTGTCACGACTACAAAGCGCCTGGACGCGACCAATACGCCTGGGAAACAACGGTGGCCGAAGAAAAGGCGCGCAATGTGCATGTGCATGAGGGGGTGAGCGAAGATGAATTCGTTGCGATGCGGGAAGCGCGTGACCTCACGCTTGGGACACCGCTGCTGCTGTTGCCCTCGATCCAGGTGAACATCCGCGCCGGCAAGTTTCCACCGGCAGAAGCCAACGGCGTGCGCTATTTGAAGGTGCCGCTCAAACTCGCCTCGTAAGGCGCGATCAGCTCCAGCTCTTCAATTTGACGTAGCTGCCGGGCGCGTCCTCGATGGGTTTATGCTTGCCGTCGCCGATCTTGCGCGCAGGCACGGTTTCGTCGCCCTGCGCTTTGAGCCATTCGAACCAATCGGGCCACCAGGAGCCTGGATGTTCGACTGCTTTCTTCAGCCATGTTTCGACGCTCGACCCGTCAGGTTTTTCCCCGGTCCAATATTGATATTTAGGCTTCCCCGGAGGATTGATGACGCCGGCAATGTGTCCGGAGCCGGCCAGCACATATTTCACCGGTCCACCGAAGTACTGCGAGCCGAACAAGACGGATTTCGCCGGCGCGATATGATCCTCGCGCGTGGCGAGATTGTAGATCGGCACTCTGACATTGTGCAGGTCGAGCTTGACGCCGCCGATTTCCATCTTGCCCTTTGTGAGATTGTTCTCGAGATAACAATTGCGCAAATAGAATGAATGGTTGCCAGCCGGCATGCGCGTTGCATCGGAATTCCAGAACAGAATGTCGAACGGCAGCGGATTCTTACCCCGCATGTAGTTGTTGACGACGTAGGGCCAGATGAGATCGTTCGATCGCAGCATGTTGAAAGTGTTCGCCATGCGCGAAGCTTCCAGATAGCCCTGTTCCTTCATATGCGCTTCGAGCTGCTTAATTCGCTCTTCGTCGACAAAAACCAGCAAGTCACCCGCGTAGGTAAAGTCGACCTGCGCCGCGAACAAAGTCGCTGACTGGACGCAGTTCTGTTTTTTAGCCGCAAGATAGGCGAGCGTAATTGTGAGCAAAGTGCCGCCGACGCAGTAACCGATTGTGTTGATCTTTTTTTCACCGGTAATTGATTGGACCTCTTCGAATGCGGTGATCACGCCCTCGCGCATGTATTGCTCGAAACTCTTCTCCGCGAGCTTGGCGTCCGGATTTACCCATGAAATGACGAAAACCGTAATCCCCTGATCAACGCACCACTTGATGAAAGATTTCTCCGGCGTGAGGTCAAGAATATAAAACTTGTTGATCCACGGCGGCACGATCAACAACGGCAACTTCAGCACGTCTTTTGTGGCGGCCTCGTATTGAATGAGCTGCATCAGCTCATTTTGAAACACGACCTTGCCGGGCGTGACCGCGAGATTGCCGCCAACGTCGAATGTAGAAGGAGCGGACTGCCGAAGCCTCAAATTTCCGTGGCCGGCCTTTATATCCTCGGAAAGCATGTGCATGCCGCGCACGAGATTTTCCGCGTTCGATGAAAATGTCTCACGCAGCAATTCCGGATTGGTGAGCACAAAGTTCGACGGCGAGATCGCGTTGGCGATTTGCTTGACGTAGAACTCGGCCTTCTTGCGGGTGTGCTCGTCTACGCCGGCGGCTTCGCGGACCAGCCGTTCGCCCCATTGTGTTGTCAGCAGGTAAGCTTGTTTCAGGAAATCGAAAAACTGGTTTTGCGACCACTCGGGATCGGCAAAGCGCTTGTCCTTCGGATCGGTGGGTACGACAGGTTCAGTCTTTTCGCCGGCCATGCGCTTGACTGTACTGGCCCACAGATCGAGGTAAGCGCGGCCCAGGCTGGTCTGCAGCTCGAGCGCGCGTTGTGGATCCGACATCCAATATTCCGCGACCCGGCCGACAGATTTGACGACATCGGTTATGTCTTCGGAAAGTTCGCCCTTGATCTTTCCTTCTTCGCGGGGCTTCAGGTAAGCCGCGAGCGCCTTACCGCCTTCCTCGATCAATCTGGCGATATTGCGCGACAGCGCCTCTGCGTCGAAGTTACTGGTCTTGTCAGGATCTGTAGTGGGCTTGTTCATCCGTATTCAACTCTTGCCGATACGACACACGTGGCCCGGACCGCGGTTCGCTGCAAGCTGCGTTTCAGCGCATGGTTTCGCCAGTCTATAGCGGGCAGGCCCCCAACACATGACCTTGCTCCGGCCATATTAGCCCGTTAACCCACTTGTGATACAATCCATTGAGTCCACATCAGTTTCCGTTCCGGCGGCAGTTTTGCGGAGCAGGCGCCCGTGTACAAACGATCCCTTTGGGCTGTGTTGGGGCTCGCCGCGATGCTTGCGGGCTGCTCGGCGAGTTCGGTGATCGACAAGCTCCCGGCTGATATGGGTCTGCCGGCAGGAGCGCCGGCGCGGCCGGACGTGCCCTACCAATACCCGGCAGTTCACGACATGCCTCCGGCACGCACCTCGGTGACCATGACCGAGGAAGAGCAGGTGCGGCTGGAAAGAGAGCTGGCCGCTATACGCGACCGTCAGGAAGGGCGCCCACAGGCGGGCAAAAAGGGCGCTTCCACGGCGAAAACGCCGTCGGATGACGACGACAGCGGGCAAGCCGCTGGCAGCAAGGCGAAGCCGTGATAAAAACCAGCCGGGGTAATTGCAGGCTGGAGAGGGCAGTCGGCAGCAAAGTAGTATTTTGAAGGTTTGAGCCGATGCAAGACTTTTACCGCATTCGCCGCTTGCCGCCTTACGTGTTCGAAGAGGTGAACAAGGCCAAGGCGAAGGCCCGCAACGCGGGAGCCGACATCATCGACCTCGGCATGGGTAATCCCGATTTGCCGGCGCCGGCTCATGTCATCGAAAAGCTCAAGGATACTCTCGGCAAGCCGCGCACCGACCGCTATTCCGCGTCGCGCGGAATTCCAGGGTTACGCCGTGCCCAAGCGGCCTACTACGACCGGCGCTTCGGCGTGAAGCTCAATCCCGAAACGCAGATCGTCACGACGCTTGGCTCAAAGGAAGGCTTCGCCAACGTTGCCCAGGCCATCACCGCGCCGGGTGATGTCGTTTTGGTGCCGAACCCGAGCTATCCAATTCACGCCTTCGGCTTCCTGATGGCGGGTGGCGCCATTCGTTCGGTGCCATCAGATCCAACACCAAACTTCTTTCACACGCTCGAACGCGCAATTGTGCATTCAATCCCGAAACCAACTGCGGTTGTGGTCTGCTATCCGGCGAACCCGACCGCCTACGTCGCCACCCTCGATTTTTACAAAGAACTGATTGCTTTCGCGAAGAAGCATGAGATCCTGGTGTTGTCGGACCTCGCCTATGCGGAAGTTTACTTCGACAACAATCCGCCGCCATCGCTGCTGCAGGTGCCAGGCGCCAACGACATCGCCGTCGAATTCACGTCGATGTCGAAAACTTTCTCGATGCCCGGCTGGCGCATCGGCTTTGCGGTCGGTAACGAGCGTATCATCGCCGCTCTTGGCCGAGTGAAGTCTTATCTCGATTATGGCGCATTCACGCCTGTTCAGGTGGCAGCGACTGCCGCGCTCAATGGCCCCGACGATTGCATTAAGGAAATGCGCGAGATCTACAGGCGCCGGCGCGACGTGCTGGTGGAAAGCTTTGGCCGCGCCGGCTGGCATGTACCGTCGCCGCGCGCTTCGATGTTCGCTTGGGCGCCAATTCCCGAGCCGTTCAAGACGCTCGGCAGCGTTGAATTTTCCAAGTTGCTGGTCGAAAAGGCCGACATTGCGGTGTCGCCTGGCATCGGCTTCGGCGAATACGGCGAGGGCTTTGTGCGGATCGCGCTCGTGGAAAACGAGCAGCGCATACGGCAGGCGGCGCGCAACGTGCGCCGTTTCCTCGACAACGCGCCGGAACAGCTGCACAACGTCGTTCCGCTTGCTACGCGGCGCTAACCACGGACGCGCACGTTCATGGCAACAGCCCTGAAAGTGGGTGTCGCCGGGTTGGGCACGGTCGGCGCCACATTGGTTGCCCAGGTTGCGGGCCAGCGGGAAGCGTTGGCCGCCCGTTGCGGCCGCGCCATTGAAGTTGTTGCGGTGTGTGCGCGGTCGCGTACCAAGGATCGCGGTATCGATCTCAGAAAAATGAAATGGTTCAACGATCCGGCCGCACTGGCGCGGGAAGCCGGGATCGATGTGTTCGTCGAACTGATCGGCGGCGCGGGCGAGCCGGCCAAAGGTGCCGTCGAAGCCGCACTTGCTTCGGGTAAGTCAGTCGTAACTGCCAACAAGGCGTTGCTTGCCAAACATGGCGTCAAACTTGCCGCGCTCGCTGAGCGCAATCATGTCGCGATCAATTTCGAAGCGGCTGTCGGCGGCGCTATTCCGATCGTAAAAACTCTGCGCGAAGGAATGGCGGGTAATTCGTTCGAGCGCATCTACGGTATTCTCAACGGCACCTGCAATTACATTCTTACGCGAATGGAGCAGGACAAGATGCCGTTCGCCGAATGTCTCAAGGAGGCGCAAAAGTTGGGCTACGCTGAGGCAGATCCGAGCTTCGACATCGAAGGTCACGATACCGCGCAGAAACTCGCCATCCTTGCCAGTCTCGCGTTCGGCACCAAAGTGGATCAGAGCGCTATCTATGTGGAAGGTATTTCGTCGATTACGCCTGCCGATCTTGTTGCCGCCGACGAGCTCGGCTACCGCGTGAAACTCTTGGGCGTTGCGGTAAAAACAGCAAAGGGCATTGAGCAGCGCGTGCATCCAACGATGGTGCGCAAGGACTCCGCGATTGCGCAGGTGATGGGCGTAACGAATGCCGTGACGATCGACGCCGTAGCCATCAACCCGCTTACCTTGGTAGGGCCCGGCGCTGGAGGTGCGGCCACTGCGTCAGCAGTGTTGTCCGACATTGGCGACATTGCTCGCGGGGTGCGTACGGCGCCGTTCGGACGACCCACGGCGCGCCTCGCCAGTGTGCGCAAGGCGCCCATGCAGCGCCATGAGGGCGGTTATTACATTCGGCTGGTTGCGCGGGATAAACCGGGAACTGCCGCCACGATTGCCAAGCGTCTTGCGGAACAGGAGATTTCGCTGGAATCGATTGTGCAACGCCACGATCCCGCTCATGTGGGGACTGACACCAAGGCGGGGTCGGTACCGGTCATTCTGATCACCTATGCGACAAGTGAGGATGCCGTGCGAAAAGCTCTTGCAGCGGTGGGTCGCGATAGGGTGATCTCAGGCCGTCCGCAAGTGATCCGGATAGAAAAGAATTGAGCGGACTGCTTAGAATGAGCCGGTCGGTGAGGGGAGCTTCAAATGTCGGGTATTACCGTCCAGCCGGAATTGCTGCTGGAGCGCATTCTCAGCCTTGAGATCGTGCGAGTTACGGAACGCGCGGCAGTCTCGTCGGCCCGGCTGCGCGGACACGGCAAGGACAAGGCCTCCGATCAGGCGGCGGTCGATGCGATGCGGCGCGAGCTAAACAAGTTGCCGATCGATGGCACAGTTGTAATTGGCGAGGGGGAACTGGACGAGGCGCCGATGCTGTTCATCGGCGAAAAAGTGGGTACGAAGGCGGGACCGAAAGTCGATATCGCCGTCGATCCTCTGGAGGGCACGACGCTCTGCGCCAAGAACATGCCGGGGGCAATTGCCACTCTGGCAATGGCAGATGCGGGTACGCTGCTGCATGCGCCTGACTGCTACATGGATAAAATTGCAATTGGCCCCGGCTATCCCAAAGGCACGATAGACCTCGATGCGCCGCCGGAACAAAATATCCGCAACCTTGCGAAGGCCAAGGGCGTAAAACCGCATGAAATCACGGCGATCCTGCTCGACCGGCCCCGCCACGCGGATATCATCGCTTCCATACGCAAGACTGGCGCTGCGGTTAGTCTCATTAGCGACGGCGACGTGGCGGGCGTCATTCATTGTGCCGACCCGAAAACCGGCATCGACATCTACCTCGGGATTGGCGGCGCGCCGGAAGGCGTTCTCGCGGCGGCGGCACTGCGATGCATTGGCGGCCAAATGCAAACCAGGCTGGTCATTGACACCGAGGAACTGCGGACACGAACGGCCAAGATGGGGATCAAGGACCCAAAGAAGAAATATCAAATCGAGGACATGGTGCGGGGCGATTGTCTTTTTGCCGCGACCGGCGTGACAACAGGGGCGATGCTCCAGGGGGTCAAATTCGGCAAAGATGTAATCGAGACTGAGACGGTTGTAATGCGCTCGATCACCGGCACGGTCCGCCGCGTGCTCGCGGAGCATCGTCAGTTCGAAAAATTTCACCTCGATTGATGTCGTAATGCGCCATGTTCATCTGGTCGGGAGCGTGCCTCTGCGTGATGCGCGCGAGGTGTTCACGACAGTAAGCGGCGCTCTCGGTCCGCATCTGCAGCGCATCCCGGACGGCGAGACGGGCGAGCGATCCGACTGGATTACATGGCTGGAGCCGGCGTTCGCGGAAAATCCGGCCTTGGAAAAATCCGATGAATTGTTCCGCGTACACGCGACCGGCACGGCGCGGATACGTTATAGATTGCGGCCCGGTAGGAGCGTGCGCGATGTGCGCTTCGACAACCTCTTCTATGCCGACATTGCTAGAACGTCCTATGAGGAATTTGCAGCGCTCAAGAAAAAGAGCGTTATTCCCAGCAAGGTGCGATTTCAAATCGATCTGGTGCCGGCACATTCGGTAATCTGGCTGTTTCTGCAGGACGATCTGCATCAGCCACTCGATCCGGTTTACAACGAGGCCCTCAAGCGCGAAATCGACAAGATTGCGGCCTCGTTGCCGCATGATCAGATTGCCATCCAATTCGATGTAGCGTCCGCCGTGTTTGCGCGCCTCTTGCGCAGCGAACCGAACGCCTACGGCCGCACCCGCGAGGAAATGCTGGTTACGTTTTCACGTATTCTCACCGACTTGGCTGATCATGTGCCCTCGGGCATCGAGCTGCTGTTCCATTTTTGTTACGGTGACTCCAACCACAAACATGTGGTCGAGCCGACGGACATGGGCGATATGATCGATGTCGCCAACCGGCTCTGTGCAGACATCAGGCGCAAAATCCAACTTATCCACATGCCGGTACCGCGCGATCGCGCCGACGACGGCTACTTTGCGCCGCTTGCGCGCCTGCACCTCAAGCCAGAAACGGAGCTTTGTATCGGGCTGGTCCACTACACGGATGGTGTTGCCGGCACACGCAAAAGGCTGGCGGTCGCCGAACGATACGCGAAAGATTTTTCGATTGCGACGGAGTGCGGGTTCGGCCGAAGGGATCCTGCATCTATCCCTGATTTGCTGCTTATCCACGCCCAGGTTGCCGATTAATGCGGACGGGAAGGCAGCGGCGGCATTCGTCACTATATTGATCTGCCGGCAACGATTCTCGATGGGCCGGAGCGGTGCATAAATCGGCTTATAGCAATGGCATTGCCAGCAGTTCAGCTCAATCCCGATCGTTTTTTCCTCGGCGTCGAGCGATCGCTGACCGGACGGGCATGGCGTGACCGACTCGACGATCGCGGATCGGCGCGTGCGCTGACAATTGCGCAGCGACACGGCCTTGATGAACTGCTCGCGCGGATCCTTGCGGGGCGTAACGTCGATGTTGAAGAGGTCGACAGCTTTCTCGACCCGACAATCAAAAGGCTGATGCCGGACCCGCACACTATAACCGACATGGCGGCTGCTTCGGCGCGCATCGCCGACGCCGTTATGTCCGGTGAAACTGTCGCTATTTTTGGCGATTACGATGTCGATGGCGCCACTGCTTCGGCGTTGCTCTGCCGCTATCTTCGCCATTGCGGGCTCGATCCGATTGTCCATATTCCGGATCGCATCTTCGAAGGCTATGGCCCGAACGTGGATGCGGTCCGTTCGTTTTCCGAGCGTCGCGTAACTTTGCTGGTGACGGTAGATTGTGGCGTTACCAGTCTTGAGGCGCTCGCCGAAGCGAAAAAGCTCGGCATTGACACCGTCGTCATAGACCATCATCAAGCCGATGAAAATCTTCCGGACGCCGTTGCAATTGTAGATCCCAACCGCGTCGACGATCTGTCAGGCCTTGGCTATCTCGCCGCGGTCGGTGTCGTTTTCCTGACATTGGTTGCGCTGACGCGTGAATTGCGCCGGCGTAACTTCTGGGCGGGTTTACGTGCCGAGCCTGATTTGTTGTCGCTCCTGCATTTGGTTGCACTCGGTACGGTTGCCGACGTGGTCCCGCTCAAAGGCCTCAATCGCGCCTTCGTTGCCAAGGGGCTTATTGCGCTGCGTCGACGTGAGGACTTGGGGGCAACCAGTCTGATGGATGCGGCGCGCCTGAGCGGACCGCCGGAGCCTTGGCACCTGGGATTCTTATTGGGTCCACGCATCAATGCCGGTGGACGGATCGGCCGCGCTGATCTGGGCGTCCGACTGCTGCTCGAGGAGAACCCGGCTGAGGCCGCGCGCATTGCCGCAGAGCTGGACCGTCTAAATCGCGAGCGGCAACAAATCGAACAGGTAACGCTGGCGCAAGCGGAAGCTGAAGCGCTTGCCGCGCTCGGTCTGGAGGAAAAGGGCGCGGTCATCGTCACCGCGGCGGAAGGGTGGCATCCAGGTGTGGTGGGTCTGGTAGCGGCTCGCCTGAAGGAGCGTTACGGCCGCCCGGCATTTGCAATAGCGTTGGAGGCTGGTGGCACAGGCACCGGCTCAGGCCGGTCAATTGCCGGCGTCGATCTCGGTCGCGCTGTGCGTCGCGCCGTGCAGGAAGGGCTTTTGCTCAAGGGTGGCGGTCATGCCATGGCCGCCGGCGTGACGCTGAAAAAAGACACGCTTAGCGCCTTCCGCGCCTTCCTCGAGGATACGCTGGGGACGTCTGTCGCCGATGCACGACGCGACAGCGCGCTGTTGATCGACGGTGCGGTTACGGCCGGTGGATTCAATCTTTCGCTTGCGGACTTGCTCGGGCGCGCCGGGCCGTTCGGTGCGGGCAATCCCGAGCCGTTGCTTGCATTGCCGGCGCACACGCTTGCCTATGTCGATCCGGTCGGCGAAAACCACATCCGCGTGCGCTTTCGCTCCGGTGACGGGAAATTCGTAAACGCGATCGCTTTCCGTGCCGTTGGTCAGCCGCTCGGAAAGGTGCTGCTGGAGAACCGGGGCCGCGCCGTTCATGCTGCTGGCAACCTTGCGCTCGATCACTGGCAGGGCGAGGCGCGCGTCCAGATGCGACTCACAGATCTTGCGGCAGGTTGAGAAGCGCATTTTCAAACAATGTTATTCTTATCGGCTAGGGCGATTCGTGCGCCCGAGTACCTGTATGCGTGCTCGCGCACCATCGATGCGATGCCTTTCACGGGAGCGCCCATGTCGTTCGACTCGTCCGCCAACTATCAAGAAACCCGAGAGCAAGAGAGGCGTGAACGGCTTGCCGCCGTGCTCGCAGTATCACTCGGCGTGCTGATCGTGGCCGCGATCGCTGTCGTGATGGGAATGGCCTGAGCGCGTCGCTCGCCGCGCAATCACGGCTACCGCACTATGGCTCGCCCTTGAGCGGAGCGGGCAGCTCTGCCACGCTGGGCCTCCACAAGGAGTGCCTATGCCGCAGAACATTACCACCGGATACAAAGCTCTGTGCGAGGCGGCGGAGCGTGAGATTGAAACTCTCCCAGTGGAAGAGGCCGTGAAGCTTGCCGGTCGTGATGACACCGTTTTGGTCGATATCCGCGACATCCGCGAACTGGAGCGCGAGGGCCGGGTACCGGGTGCCTTTCATTGCCCGCGCGGGATGCTGGAGTTCTGGCTCGATCCGCAAAGCCCGTATCACAAACCAGTATTCGCGGCGGACAAGAAGTTCGTATTCTTCTGCGCCGGAGGTCTGCGCTCGGCTCTGGCGGCGCAGACCGCGCAGCGCATGGGTCTGAGGCCGGTGGCCCATATCAAGGGTGGCTTCGGAGCCTGGAAAAAAACAGGCGGACCCGTCGAGACTTCCGGGAAGACAAGATCCTGGTGGCCATGGCGCTGACGCTCATCATCGGCAACAAGAACTATTCGTCCTGGTCATTTCGGCCGTGGATAGCGATGAAGGTTGCCCGGATCGCTTTTGAGGAAAAAGTTATTCCGCTCTATGAGCCGGGTAGCCGGGAACAAATTCTTGGGTACTCCCCGGCCGGCAAGGTTCCAGTGTTGGTCGACGGCG
>DASPUD010000094.1:0-50634 GCA_035623095.1 Pseudolabrys sp. | reverse complement strand
CTCGACGCGCTCGAAAAAGCGCTGGAGCATCCGGAGCGGCCGGTGGCGGCAATCGTCGGCGGCGCGAAAATCTCGACCAAGCTCGATCTGCTGGGGAATCTGCTCGATAAAGTCGACGCACTGATCATCGGCGGTGCGATGGCCAACACTTTTTTGCTGGCGCAAGGCAAGAAGGTCGGCAAATCGCTGGTGGAGGCGGATCTCACCGCGACTGCACGCGACATCATGGACAAGGCGAAAAATGCCAAGCGCGAAATCGTGTTGCCGGTCGATTGCGTCGTGGCGGAAAAATTCGAAGCAAACGCGCCCTCGCGCGTTGTCGGCGCCGACAAGGTCGGTGCCAATGACATGATCCTCGACATCGGCGAACGCAGCATCGAGCAGGCGGTCTCGGTGCTCGCGCGCACGAAGACTCTTGTATGGAACGGCCCGTTCGGCGCGTTCGAGATGGAACCGTTCGACAACGGCACGATCGAAGTTGCGGAAGCCGCGGCGGAACTGAGCAAAGCCGGTAAACTTGTCTCCGTGGCGGGTGGCGGCGATACGGTTGCGGCGTTAAATGCAGCGGGCGTCACCGACCGGCTCACATATGTTTCCGCGGCTGGCGGTGCATTTCTGGAATGGCTGGAAGGCAAGACCTTGCCCGGGGTCGAGGTGCTCAGGGTAAAATGATGGCAAAGGCGACGGAGGAAATCATGACTCTCAATGACTTGAACAAGATCGCACAGGCCATGGTGGCGCCCGGAAGGGGCATTCTGGCCGCGGACGAATCCTCGGGCACAATCAAGAAGCGCTTTGATGCGATCAGCGTTGAGTCGACCGAGGACAGCCGCCGCGATTACCGCGAAATGCTCTTCCGCTCGGCCGAAGGCATGAAACACATCTCCGGCGTGATCCTTTACGACGAAACCATCTGGCAAAAAGCGAAGGACGGTACGCCGCTGGTTGAGCTGATCAAAAAGGCCGGCTCGATTCCGGGCATCAAGGTAGACGAAGGCACCAAGCCATTGCCCAACTGCCCCAGCGAGGTCGTCACCATCGGCCTCGACAAGCTTGCCGACCGTTTGCCGAAATACTACGAGCAAGGCGCACGCTTTGCGAAGTGGCGTGCGGTGATCGACATTGGCGCCGGCATTCCGACCTACAGCTGCATCCGCGCCAACGCGCACGCGCTTGGCCGCTACGCCGCGCTATGCCAGGCGGCGCAAATTGTACCGATCGTCGAGCCCGAAGTGCTGATGGATGGCGATCACGACATCGACCGCTGCCAGCAAGTGACCGAACTCGTCCTCAAGCTGCAGTTCGAGGAGCTCTATTTCAACCGCGTCGCGCTCGAAGGCATGGTGCTCAAGCCGAACATGGTGATTTCCGGCAAGAAGAACGGCAAGCGTGCCGGCGTCGAGGAAGTCGCCGAGAGGACCGTCAAGGTGCTCAAGAACTGCGTGCCGGGCGCGGTGCCGGGAATTGCATTTCTCTCCGGCGGACAGAGCGACGAGGAAGCCACTGCCCATCTCGACGCCATGAACAAGATCGGAAATCTGCCCTGGAAGCTTACGTTCTCGTACGGCCGCGCACTCCAGCACGCGCCACAGACAGTCTGGAAGGGTAAGACCGAAAACGTCGCGGCTGCTCAGCGGGCGTTTTCGCATCGTGCAAAGATGAATAGTCTCGCGGCACTCGGTCAGTGGAAGGCCGACATGGAGAAAAAGGCAGCGTAAAAACACGAAAGGCCGTGTTGCGAACACAGCCTTTCGCAATCGGTTGATCCCGTTGCGTGCGGGATCAGTCGCAATTGGTTTTGGTTACTGTTTTCGACCCGGTGATGTCTTCCTTATGCACCGTCTTGGAAGCGCAATCGCCTGAGCCGGTCGTTTCCTTTGTAATCGTCTTCTTTTCGGTGCCCAGAACTCCGTCTCGCTTTTCGATTGTCACGTACGTGTCGGGACGGTCATGTTCGATTACGACGGGAGGATCGCGTCGCTCTTCGATGACGGTCTGAGCGTTCGCACCAAATGCAGCCAAAGCGGTCGCGGCCAGCGCGAACGCGAGGACATTGAGTTTCATGGTCGCCTCCTGCTAAGAACCTCAGCCATTAACGTGTTACCCTCCTCAAGCGTTCCCATAATTTCAGAAAGCCAAGGACACGAAACGTGATCGATCTCTACACTTGGACGACCCCGAACGGCCGCAAGGTTTCCATCGCGCTGGAGGAACTCGGCCTGCCCTATACCGTCCATCCCATTGATATTTCCAAGGATGAGCAATTCGCGCCTGCCTTTCTCAAGATCGCGCCGAACAACCGGATTCCGGCAATCGTCGATCGTGACACCAATATCGCGCTGATGGAGTCGGGCGCGATCCTGATCTATCTCGCCGACAAGACCGGCAAGTTGCTGCCGAAATCGGGCGAAGCCCGCTACCGCGTCATTGAATGGCTGATGTGGCAGATGGGCGGGCCCGGACCGATGCTCGGCCAGGTGCATCACTTCGTGAAATACAACAAGGGCAAGGCGCCCTACGCCGAGGAGCGCTATCTCAAGGAGGGCTACCGGCTCTACAAGGTGCTCAATACGCGCCTCGAGGGCCGCGAGTTTGTGGCGGACCAGTATTCGATCGCAGATATCGCCATCTGGCCATGGATCTCGCGCTTCGAGTGGCAGACGATTGATATGAAGCAATACCCAAACGTCAGGCGCTGGTACGAAACCATTGCGGTCCGCCCTGCTGTGCAAAAAGGGTACAAGGTCCCGAAGGACATGGGGCCGGTGCCGATGCCGGCCTGAGCCGCTTCCGCACTTGGACGCGGCGGCGACAAGCGAATAATCTCAACATATGATTCGCTGGTGCAGTCACCGGCGCGGTGACGTTGCGTTCTAAGGGTCGTGTTCGCAACGCACGTCGAGCCCCATGGCCAATCCGCAAATCAAGCCGCTGAACGGGAAGCCCGACTTCGCCGACATGCTGCGGCGCGCCACTGCGCATCACCAGCGGGGGCAACTGAGCGAAGCGGAAGCGCTCTATCGGGAGGTTCTCGCCGCCCAGCCTGAGAATTTCAACGCGCTGCATCTGTGCGGCGTTCTCATGCATCAGCGGGGCCAACAGGCGGAAGCGCTCAAGCTGATCGCACGCGCTCTCAAGTGCAACGAGCGATCGGCCCCGGCACATTCAAACTACGGCATCGTATTGGCCGCGCTCGAACGTCACGAAGAGGCGCTCAAGAGCTATGACCGTGCGATCGATCTTAAGTCCGACTACGCCGAGGCCCACAACAACCGCGGCAATGCGCTGCGCGCTTTGCGACGCACGCATGATGCCCTGTCGAGCTTCGAGCGAGCGATCGCTGCCCGGCCGGGCTATGTTGAAGCGCTCAACAACCGCGGCAACGCGTTATTCGAATTGGGGCGAGGCGAAGCGGCGTTGGCAAGCTACGAGCAGGCTCTCACGCAGCAGCCGAACTTTGCCGACGCTCTGATCAACCGCGCCAACGTATTTCGCAAGCTTGGCAACAAGGAAGCCGCGCTCGCTGCCTACGACCGGGCGCTGACGATCAAACAGGATCACGCCGAAACTTATCTTAACCGCGGCAATCTGCTTCTCGAGCTGAACCTGCCCGCCGACGCGTTGCAAAGCTACGACCGTGTCATCGCCCTTGAGCCACGCCACATCGAAGCGCTGATCAACCGCGGGCGCGTGCTGCGCGACCTCAAACGCTTCGATGAATCGCTTGCAAGCTACGACCGCGTGCTTGGCATCGAATCGCACAATTCCACTGCGCTGGTTGGGCGCGGCAATACGGGGCACGCGATGCGCGCTTATGATGCGGCACTCGCCGATTATGACCAGGCGATAGCCACGCGCCCCGATTTCGCAGAGGCGCATGGCAATCGCGGCAATTCGCTGCGCGAAATGGGACGTCACCGCGAAGCGCTCGAAGCCTTCAACCGCGCGATCGCACTCAATCCAGACTACGACGAGGCCTACAACAATCGCGGCAATGCGCTTGTCGAGCTCAATCGCCCAGGTGAAGCGCTCGCCGACTACGATCGGGCGCTGGCGATGACGCCGGACAATACATTCGCCTGGGTCAATCGCGGCAATGCACTGCGCTATCTCGATCGAGCCGAGGAAGCGATTGTGAGTTTCGACCGGGCCATCGCGTTGAAACCGGAACTTGCCGAGGCGCACTGGAACAAGGCGTTACTCTGTCTTTCGGTCGGTGACTTCGCGCGCGGCTGGGTGAACTATGAATGGCGCTGGCGGCGCGATGGCGAAATGCAGCCGCGCAATTTTCCGCAACCGCAATGGCGCGGCGAGGCTCTCTCCGGCAAGACCATCCTGTTGCATGCCGAGCAGGGCTTTGGCGACACGATTCAATTCGTGCGCTATTTGCCGATGGTCGCGGAAAAAGGCGGCAAGATTATTCTCGAACTGCCCGACAGCCTGAGGCCGCTCATCGGAAATCTCAACGGCGTCGCCGGCATGTACCGGCGGGGCGAAACATTGCCGCCCTTCGATATGCATTGTCCGATGCTCAGCCTGCCGCTCGCTTTCAACACCGCGCTCGAGACAATTCCCGCGGCAGTGCCATACCTTCATCTACCCGCTGAGCGCAGCGAAGCATGGCGCAAGCGCCTCGCCACCATCGCGAGGCCGCGTGTCGGTCTGGTCTGGTCGGGCAAGCCTACCCACAAGAACGATCACAATCGCAGCGTCGCGCTGTCGCGTCTTGAACCGCTGCTGTCGATCCCCGCCATTCAGTTCATCAGTTTGCAGCACGAATATCGCGATTCCGACCTGGCAGCCCTCGGCCGCCTGCCGATCCTGCGCCTCGACGATGCGCTTACGGACTTTGCGGAAACGGCGGCGGTGATTGGCGAGCTTGATCTGGTGATTGCGGTCGACACGGCGGTCGCCCATCTCGCAGGTGCAATGGCAAAACCACTCTGGCTTCTCTTGTCCCATATCCAGGATTGGCGCTGGCTGCGCGGGCGCACGGACAGTCCTTGGTACCCGAGCGCCCGGCTCTTCCGGCAACCGCAGATCGGCGACTGGGACGGCGTGATCGCGCTTGTGGCCAAGGAGCTTGCTGCGTTCGCACAAGCGCCCGCAGTTGCGACCCGGTAACGCAGCAGGTCGATTTTCCGCCGGATTGGGCTACCATGCGGGGGCATGGCTTCGCGACCCAAACAGCCGACTCCGCGTCCGGCTCCCCGACTTTACCTGATCACGCCGCAACTCGCGGACACCTCTGCATTTTCTCCGCAATTGCTGATCGCGCTCGAGCGCGGCGACGTTGCAGCCGTCCTGCTTCGACTTGCAGACACAGATGAGCGCACGCTGATCAACCGGGCAAAATCTATGGCGGCGACAGTGCAGGCCAAAGGTGCGGCGCTCTTGCTCGACGGCCGCATAGAACTGGTAGCGCGAGCGGGCGGGGACGGCGCTCATCTGACCGGCATCGCCGCATTCACCGAAGCCCTCGACCAGCTTAAGCCCGAGCGCATCGCCGGCGCCGGCGGGCTGGCAACCCGGCACGATGCCATGCTCGCCGCCGAACAGGGGGCGGACTACGTGATGTTTGGTGAGCCCGATGCCACTGGCGCACGCCCCGCTTTCGCGTCGATCGAAGAGCGTGTCGCATGGTGGGCCGAGCTATTCGAGATTCCTTGCGTTGGTTACGCGGGATCGGTCAACGAGATCGCGCCACTGGTGGCGGCCGGCGCTGACTTTGTCGCACTCGGCGATTTTCTCTGGCGCGACCCGAATGCAATCGCAGAGGTCATCAGCGAAGCAGCCCGACAGCTTCAATTGCCGGAGCCGGCAGCATGAGTGGCCGTGCGCGAAGCTTCCGTGCGGTCTGCGCCCTCGCAGGAATATTTGTTGCCTGCTCGGCGGCGGCGCAAACATCGAAAAACAAGCCGCCGGCCGTGCAGCCGCAACAAGCCCCAGCGCCCGCGCCGAGTGCCGCCGCCGTCAACCCGGAAAAGATCGACATCGCTTACGGCGCTTACCAACGCGGTCTTTATATCACCGCGTTCAACGAAGCGGCCAAGCGCGCGCAACAGAACGATGCTGCCGCCATGACCCTGCTCGGTGAGATCTATGCGCAAGGACTTGGCGTTGGCCGCGACGATTTCAAGGCGGCACAATGGTACAAGATGGCTGCCGCCAAGGGAGACCGCGACGCTCTGTTCGCTTTGGCGATTTTCAATTTTCAAGGCCGTGCCGGAACGCGAAATATTGAGGAAGCTGCGCGATTGCTCGATGGCGCCGCAAAGCTCGGCCATCCGGGCGCCGCCTACGACCTCGGTCTGCTCTATCTGCAAGGCCAGCAATTGCCGCAGGACTTCAGGCGCGCCGCCGAATTGTTTCTAGTCGCCGCCGAAGCCGGGAATCCGGAAGCGCAATACGCGCTGGGCACGATGTACAAGGAAGGTCGTGGCGTGCCGAAGGACATCAGCAAGGCGACGCGGCTGATGCAGCAGGCCACTATCGCCGGAAATATAGACGCCATGGTTGAATTCGCGATTGCGCAATTCAACGGCGACGGCGTGGAGAAGAATGAGGCTGCGGCTGCCCGGCTGTTCTTGAAGGCCGCGCATTTGGGCAGCGCGATTGCCCAGAATCGTCTGGCGCGCGTGTTGATGGCCGGGCGCGGGCTGCCGGCCGATGCAACTGAAGCCGTGAAATGGCACCTGGTTGCCAAGGCGGCCGGCGGCAGCGATCCCGACCTCGACGTTTTCGCGGGTCAGCAGAAACCGGCTGTACGCGAGGCTGCCGATGCCGCAGCCAAAAAATGGCTGTCGACCGCGCAGCCGGCCCGCCCTTGACGGCGCCTGCCTTCGCGGGCAGACCGCACGCGCCATGCACCATTCCGCCCTGCTCAATGTCATGATTGCAGCCGCCCGCAAGGCCGCGCGCGCGCTCAAGCGCGACTTCGGCGAGCTGGAGAAATTGCAAGTATCACTGAAAGGGCCGGCTAATTTCGTAACAGCGGCCGACTGCCGCGCCGAAGAGACACTTCATGCGGAGCTCATGAAGGCTCGGCCAGGTTATGGCTTTCTCGGTGAAGAAGGTGGCCGGCGCGAGGGGGCCGACAAGTCTCATACATGGATCGTCGATCCACTCGACGGCACCACAAATTTCCTGCACGGCATTCCACAATTCGCCATTTCGATCGGACTTGAACGCGAAGGCACGATGGTGGCGGGGTTGATCTACAATCCCGCGAACGACGAAATGTTCATCGCCGAGCGCGGCAAGGGCGCGTTCCTGAACGAACAGCGGATCCGCGTCGCCGGCCGTAAGCGTCTCGCCGACGCAGTCGTCGCATGCGGCCTGCCGCATATCGGCCGCGGCGATCCTGTGCTGGCGCGCAAGGAGACAAATGTGATGCAGGAACGCGTCACCGGCCTGCGCCGGTTTGGTGCCGCCGCGCTCGATCTTGCCTGGGTCGCGGCCGGGAGACTGGATGGATATTGGGAACGCGATCTGAAGCCTTGGGACATTGCCGCCGGGTTGCTGATGGTACGCGAAGCCGGCGGGTTCGTAACCGATTGTGACGGTGGCGACGAAATGTTCGGCAAGGGCCATATCGCAGCCGGTAACGAAGCCATTCAAAAAGAGCTGTTGAGCGCGCTTAAAGCAGCGAACAAGGCTTAAGCCACCGCAATTTCAACTCAATCAGCAGCTTTATCTGGCGCTGCGGTTCCAACACGACCAATTTTTCCTTGTCGCTGGTCTGTGCCATACTGCGCAGTCGGGGCGTTCAGCGTAACAATTGAAGTCATGGCCAAAGAACTCGATCCGCTCAAGTTATCGTCCCCCCGGATCTTCCTGTTCCGGATGCTGGTCTTTGTCATCCTGGTCGGGCTGATTGTGTTCGTTTTGCACAAGCAGATCGAGGTCGCGTTCATGGCCAATCCGGGCCTGAACGCGCTGATTATCGGCGTCCTAGTCATTGGCATCGTGTTGTCGCTGCGGCAGGTCTTGCGGCTCTACCCCGAAATCGCATGGGTGAACAATTTCCGCCTCGCCGATCCGGGTCTCGCAGTCGACCGGGCGCCCGTGCTGCTTGCGCCGATGGCCGCGATCCTTGGTAGCCGCGTCGGGCGTATGGCGATGTCCGCGCAGTTGATGCGGGGCATTCTCGACTCGATCGCTACCCGCCTCGACGAAGCGCGCGATATCTCGCGCTATATGACCGGCCTTCTAGTCTTTCTTGGCCTGCTCGGCACGTTCTGGGGTTTGATCGAGACTGTTAGTTCGGTTGGCGGCGTCATTCAGGGCCTCAAGGCAAGCGGCGACGCTGGCAGCATGTTCGACTCTTTGCGCGATGGCCTCGCGGCGCCGCTGTCCGGCATGGGTATTTCGTTTTCGTCTTCATTGTTCGGGCTTGCCGGTTCACTGGTGCTCGGCTTCCTCGACTTGCAATCGAGCCAGGCACAGAACCGCTTTTATACGGAACTCGAGGACTGGCTTTCCACAACTGTCTACGACCAGGCGGCTGAGCCGGCCGCTGCCGCCGGCGTTCCCGGCGAAATGCGTTCCGCGATCGACCGTCTGCGCGAGGCCGTCGACCAGGCGGGCGCCGGCAAGTCGGCCTCCGCCGCCATGGCCAATCTGGCCGAAGCAATCCAGGGTCTCGTGCACCATATGCGCACCGAGCAGCAGATGATCCGCGACTGGGTCGACTCGCAGGCCGAGCAGCAGCGGGAGATCAAGAAGCTTCTTGAAGTAATGGTGCGGCGGGAACGTGAACCGTTGAGCTGATTTCCATGGCCCTCGCGCGAGCACGCCGCAGCGAAAGCGGCATGAACTACTGGCCGGGCTTTGTCGACGCGCTGTCGACGCTGATCCTCGGTATTATCTTCCTGCTCACCGTATTCGTGGTGGTTCAGTTTTATTTGCAGCAGGAAGTCGCCGGCAAGGATACCGCGCTCAACCGCCTGAACGCGCAGATCGCGCAGCTCACCGAGCTGCTGTCGATGGAAAAATCCGGCAAGGCCAACATCGAAGAGCAGCTGGCGCAATTGCGCGCGACGCTGGCCACGGCCGAGGGCGAGCGTGACCGGCTCAAAGGAGCGCTCGACAGCGCCGGCGCCGGTACGGCGGCCGCGCAAGGCAAGGTGAGCGAGCTGAGCGGACAGCTCGAAGGAGAGAAGAAGATCTCTGCCCGCGCATTGGCGCAGGTCGAAATCCTCAACCAGCAGATCGCTGCTCTGCGCCGCCAGCTTGCCGCACTGGAACAGACCCTCGATGCCGCCGAGAAAAAAGACAAGGAATCGCAGACCCGGATCACCGAACTCGGCCAGCGGCTTAATCTCGCGCTTGCCGAACGCGTCAACGAGCTCAAGCGATACCGCTCGGATTTCTTCGGCAAGCTTCGTGAAATCCTCGGGAACCGCGCCGACGTGCGCATCGTCGGCGACCGTTTCGTGCTGCAATCCGAGGTGTTTTTCGACACCGGCAAGGCCGATCTGAAACCCGAAGGCCGCGCCGAACTCGATAAGGTGGCGGGAGCGCTGCTCGAGCTGGAAAAGCAGATTCCGGCCGACCTGGCCTGGGTTCTGCGTATCGACGGCCACACCGACGTGCGCCCGCTCGCGGGAGGCGGCGCATTCAAATCGAACTGGGATCTTTCGGCGGCGCGTGCAATTTCGGTGGTTCAATACCTTATCGGTAAGGGCGTTTCGCCGCAGCGTCTGGTGGCGGCCGGTTTCGGCGAGTTCCAGCCAATCGACGCGGGCAAAACCGAAGAGGCGTACCAGCGCAATCGCCGCATCGAGTTCAAATTGACCGAGCGGTGAGCGCGAAAACCTGCACGCTACGCGCCTACGCAGCCGCCGACGAAGACGCGGCAATCGAGCTGTGGCGACGCACCTGGGCGAAGCACTATCCGCACATCGATTTCACCGCGCGCGTTCCCTGGTGGCGTGAGCGCTGGCGCAACGAGCTGGTCCCCATCGCACGCATCGTGATGGCCGAGATTGACGGCACACCAGTGGGCTTTGTCACCATCGATCCGAAGACGATGTATCTCGACCAGATCGTGGTTGCGCCGGAACATTGGGGTTCAAAAGTCGCGCTTACGCTGCTCGATGAGGCGAGACGACTGTCGCCAAAGGGAATTGATCTTCTGGTCAACAAGGACAATTTCCGCGCCATTCGTTTTTACGAAAAATACGGGTTTGCTTATGCGGGCGAAGACAAGAATCCGATATCCGGAATCGCCGTGAACAGAATGAGCTGGCGGCCCTAGGCCTCAAGCCATCTCGAACTGCAACTTTGCCAGCCGCGAATAGAGGCCCCCTGCGGAAGCGAGTGAGCCGTGAGTGCCCTCCTCCACCAGCCGTCCATGGTCCAACACGAGGATGCGGTCGCACGATTGAACGGTCGCAAGCCGATGGGCGATTACGATGCTGGTGCGGTTGAGCATCAGCCGCTTGAGCGCTTGCTGCACCAGTGTTTCGCTTTCGGCGTCAAGGGATGACGTCGCTTCGTCGAGCAGCAACAACGGTGCCTTACGCAGGATCGCACGCGCGATCGCTATGCGCTGGCGCTGACCGCCTGAGAGGGTGACACCGCGCTCTCCGACAGGTGTCTCGAAGCCCTGGGGAAGCCTGCCAATGAATTCGGATGCGTGTGCTGCCTCCGCGGCTTTTTCAATTTCGCCGTCGCTGGCGTCCGGCCGGCCAAACCTGATGTTCTCGCGCACGCTTGTGGCAAACACGATGGCGTCCTGCGGCACGAGAGCAATTCGCGAGCGCAGCGCCGCCGGATCAGCGTCAGACAATTTCACTTCGTCAAAGCTGATACTGCCGGACAGCGGATCATAGAAACGCAGAATAAGCTGGAAGACGGTACTCTTGCCCGCGCCCGATGGCCCGACCAGTGCGAGCTTCTCGCCCGGGGCAACCCGAAATGAAAGGCGATCAAGAACCGACACATCCGGCCGGCCAGGATAAGCAAACGAGACGTCGCGGAATTCGATCGCGCCGTTTGGTTTTGGAAGCGCTACGGGCCGCGCCGGTGTCTTGATCTGGGGCTCGGTGCTTAAAATTTCGAACAGCCTTTCCGCCGCACCGGAAGCCTGCGCAATCTCGCCCCATACCTGGCTGAGTTCGCCGAGACCGCCAGCCGCAAACGCGGCGTAGAGCACGAACTGTCCAAGCCGGCCGGCGGTGATGCTCTCCGAAAGCACATCCTGCGCGCCGATCCACAGCACCACCACCACGCTGGCAAAAACCAGAAAGATCGTGATCGCAGTCAGCACGGCGCGCGCTTTGGTGGCGTCGCGCGCCGCCGCATAGGCCTGCTCGACGGCGGCGGTAAAGCGAGATTGCGCCAGTTTTTCGTTGGTGAAAGCTTGCAGCGTACGCATCGCGCCGAGCAGTTCGTCTGCATATCCCGAAGCGTCGGCAAGTGTGTCCTGCGCGCTGCGGCCGCGCTTGCGCACCGCCCGGCCGAATCCGACCAGCGGCAGCACGATGACCGGGATCGCCGCAAGCACGAATAACGACAGCCGCGGGCTGGTTACGACCATCATGGTGGCGCCACCGAAGAAAAGAACCAGATTGCGCAATGCAATCGAAACGGAGGCGCCAACTGCGGCCTTGATCTGGGTGGTGTCGGCAGTAAGCCGCGAAACTATCTCGCCGGTTCGTGCGGCATCGAAGAACGACAAAGACAAGTGCGTCAGATGCGCAAACACGTCGGACCGCAGATCAGCGACGATGCGCTCGCCCAGTGTCGTTACCAGGTAGTAGCGCAGCGCGCTGGAAACCGCGAGTACGGCGACAACGAGGATCATGACCGCAAAGTAGCTGTCGATGAGCTGCACAGCCTTGTCGGAGAATCCGAAATCGATCATGCGCCGTACGGCGATCGGCACGATCAACGTCGTCAATGCAGCGACAATCAGCGCGGCGAGCGCGGCCAGGGCGCGTCCGCTATAGCGCGCGATATAAGGTGCGAGCCGGGCGAGCGGCTTGAGCTTCAACGTGCGGCGTTCATTGGGCGCGGGCGCGCTGGCCACATCGAGGCCCCGTCCATCGCTCGAAAAACTCATGCGACGCCTCTATCACGTCCCCTTAGCGCATCCTTAATGCCTTGCGAGCTTGGTTCTGGTCAATCGTCGCGGCTTGCCGCCGTCGCCCGGCTCCTGTATAGGAGCCGCCAAATTGAGCCCATTTTGCGCGTAGCGCGCCTTGACCGAAAGCGACAGACTATGAAGCAGGATACTCACCCCGAATACCACACCATCAAGGTGGTCATGACCGACGGAAGCGAATTCACCACGCGCTCGACCTGGGGCAAGCAAGGTGACGTCCTGCATCTCGACATTGACCCGAAATCACACCCGGCCTGGACCGGTGGCCAGCAGCAAATCGTCGACCGCGGTGGCCGCGTGTCGCGTTTCCAGAAAAAGTTCTCCGGTTTTCTGAAGGCCGACGAGAAGAAAGACGAAAAGAAATAAGCGCTTTTGCATCGCCAATAAAAACCCCCGCCGCCGCGGGGGTTTTTATTTCGCCTGACAGCTAGACTTTTTCGACGCCGAACGCGGCCTTCAACAGGCCGAGTTGATGTTCGACAGGGTTTCCTGCGGGCGCACGCTCAGCGGAAGGCTGATTGTAGATTGTCGCATCGAGACGGCGCACCTTGGCGTAGAGTTTCTGCTGCCGTTCGATCAGACCACGCAAGGCTACCGGTAACAGTCCGAGATTGTACGGATCGTGCGAGTCGGTTGCGGCCAGCTTCACTTTGCTTTTTTCCTTGCCGGCTTGTGCAAGGGACATCTCGCCTTCTTTCACCGCGCGGTGCAGCAGCAGCCACGAAGCAAGCTGCATCAATCGGGTGGTGAGCCGCATGCTCTCAGTCGCATAAGCAAGCGCCGCGGCGCGCTCGAGCTTCTTGGATTGCTGACGTCCGGGACCGTCGAGATAGGTTGCAGTCTCCTCGACCAGGGCCATGCCGTCACGAAACAGATCGGCAAACGTCTGCGAACTGGCAAGCCGTTCTCCGAACGAGACCGGCTGCGTTTCGCTCAACGGCTTCTCGGACATAACGCAACGCCTCACTACCCACCGACCCTGTATACGATTGAGTAAGCATGACGCGTACCCGCGGGTCATGTCCAGCCAGCGATATGGTTAACATGCCGATATAGTTGCCGCGCAAACCGCGGCACATCGAATACCGAAGCCACATTTGGCCCAAATTGGCACAAAAAAAGGAGCCGCCGTTGCCGGCGGCTCAAGGTGATAACAGGGAGGCGTCAAACAGAGTGGACAGGAGCCACTCAATGTCCACATGAAGATGGACGTGCCAGTAATGGTCGAGAAAGCTTAACGACACCTTAAGAAAGCGGGCGCAATGCCAATTATTTTTCGCGCGACGACACATCGCGATACCGCACGTCCGCGGCGAAGAGCGATCGGATTACCGCTTGAAAAACTGGTCGGCAGCGGAGCGCGAAGCGCGCTTCTGCGCCATGTCGGCCTCAAGGCGATTGATCTCATCATGCATCAACTGCACGCGCGCCCTGAGCTCTTCTACCGAGAGCAACGTGAGATCCTGTCCGATTTCATGCGCGACCTTCTTTTTCGGTTTGTCGTCCTCGTCGATCGCCGGCATGGTTTTTCTCCTGCACGTGAAATTTAGCGATAGCGGCGGCAGTTGTCACATGGATGGGGCGCGCCTAAAGAACACCGCGCGATTTCGATAAAAAAGAGGAACCGATGGCTGCACTTCCAACCCAAATGACCGCAGTGGGCATCAAGGCCGCGGGCGGCCCGGAGATGCTGGTGACCGAGCAACGCCCGGTGCCGACGCCGGCCGCTGGCGAGATTCTTGTGAAAGTTGCCGCAGCCGGCGTCAATCGTCCCGACGTCATGCAACGCATGGGTCTCTATCCGCCTCCCCCCGGTGCGCCGGACATTCCCGGGCTGGAGATCGCCGGTGAGATCGTCGCGTTGGGCACCGGCGTCAAGCGGTGGAAAGTCGGTGACCGTGTGATGGCGTTGGTCGTCGGGGGTGGCTACGCCGAATATTGTCTCGCGCACGAAAGTCACGCGCTTCCGGTCTCAGGCTTGTCGATGGTTGAGGCGGCGGCGATCCCGGAAACATTCTTTACTGTCTGGCACAATGCGTTCGAGCGTGGCGGCCTCAAAAGCGGCGAGACGTTGCTGGTGCACGGCGGCTCTTCGGGCATAGGCACCGCAGCGATACAATTGGCCAAGGCTTTAGGCGCGCGCGTGATCACCACCGCCGGTTCAGCCGAGAAATGCGAAGCTTGCCGCAAACTCGGCGCCGACGTCGCCGTCAACTATAAGACCGAGGACTTCGTTGCCGCGACCAAAGCCGCCACTGGTGACAAGGGGGCCGAGGTTATAATGGACATGGTCGGCGGGGACTACATCGGGCGCAACTACGAAGCCGCCGCCGTCGAGGGGCGAATCGTGCAAATCGCGTTTCAGGGTAGTCCAAAGGCGATGGTGGACTTCCGACGAATCATGCTCAAGCGCCTTCACCACACCGGCTCGACCCTGCGCGCACGCACGGTCGCCGACAAAGGCGCAATCGCGCGTGCGGTCGAGGACAATGTTCTGCCCTTGATCGCAAAAGGCACAGTAAAGCCGGTCATCTACAAGACGTTCCCATTGAAGGAAGCGGCTGCCGCCCACGCGCTTATGGAATCCAGCGCGCATATCGGCAAAATTGTGCTAACACTTTGACCGAACGTCCGTTTCCTGAAAAGCCGCGAAATCGGCGCAATGTCGGCCTTAAAAACGGAACAGGTTGCGATTGTCTGCAGATTTTAACCGTCGGCGAGGCCGGGAGCGCAGACCGCAAGGTTCTGCCGCGGGCGGGAGTTTCGTTTTGAACTTAAGTCGTTGTCTCACCGCAGGAGCGGTCGTGCTCGCCGCTTCGTTCCTGGCGGTCGCAACCGCACGCGCGGTCGAAGCGGTGAACGTCCGGCTCGACACCGCCGCAATCGATCTGACTGCCGCAACCGAAGTGCAAAAAACCGAAGGCGACCGCATCCAGGTGTCGACCGCACCGGGTCCGGATGGAATCGTGCGCCGCATCGAAGTGCGCGCGCGTGAGAAAAATAACAATTGGGCGGTGCTCGCGCTCACCAACAACAGCGACGAACAGATCGATCGCCTGATCGTCGTGCCGCACTACCGCATGGTCGGTTCAGGATTGTTCTGGCCGGACCTGGGCCTCTCGCGCATCGCGGCCATCACGCCATCGACCGGCGATCGGCCGGTGCGTCAGGAAGGAACAACCGCGGATATTTTCCGCATCACGCTTGACCCCGGTACGGTCATTACTTTCGTCGCCGAAATGCGTACCGACAAGCTGCCGCAGATCTATCTGTGGGAGCCCGACGCCTACAAGGACAAGGTCAATTCCTTCACGTTGTACTACGGCATCGTCATCGGCATCGCCGGCCTGCTGGCGCTGTTCCTGACCATCCTGTTCGTGGTCAAAGGTTCGATTATGTTCCCCGCCGCCGCCGCGCTCGGCTGGGCGGTGCTGATCTACATCGGCATCGACTTCGGTTTCTGGGGCAAGGTCTTCGATATGTCGGCCGGCGCCGAGCGCGTCTGGCGTGCGTGCGGCGAGGCCATTCTGTCGGCGACGCTGCTGGTGTTCCTCTTCGCCTACCTCAACCTGTCGCGCTGGCATGTGCGCTATGCGCACATCACCATCGCGTGGCTTGCCGCCCTCGCCGCGCTGATTGCCGTTGCTGTATTCGATCCGGCCGTCGCTGCCGGCATCGCCCGCATGTCACTTGCGGGTATTGGCGTATTCGGGCTTGGCCTCGTCATCTATCTCTCGACGCATGGTTTTGACCGCGCCGTGTTGCTGATCCCGACATGGCTGCTGCTGGTCGTGTGGACCATGGCGGCCGGCTTTGCCGTGACCGGACTCGTTACAAACGACATCATCGGCCCGGCGCTGCTTGGCGGCCTTGTGCTGATCGTGATGCTGATTGGCTTCACGGTGATGCAGCACGCTTTTGCCGGCGGCATAACCCAGGGCATCGTTTCCGACGTGGAGCGGCGCGCACTGGCGCTGACCGGCGCCGGCGATTTGATCTGGGACTGGGACGTTTCGGCCGACAAGGTGTTCACCAGCCCGGAAACCGAGCACATGCTGGGCCTCAAGCGCGGCACCCTGGAAGGACCGGCGGCGACCTGGCTTGAAGTGCTGCATCCGCTTGATCGGGATCGTTTTCGCGCTTCCCTCGACGGTGTTGTCGAACAACGGCGCGGCCGCCTGACCCAGGATTTCAGGCTGCGCACCGCCGACGGCCATTATCTCTGGTTTACGCTGAAAGCGCGTCCGGTGGTCGGATCCGACGGCGAGGTGGTGCGTCTTGTCGGTACGCTGACCGACGTCACAGATTTCAAGAACGCTGAAGAGCGGCTTCTTTTCGACGCGGTCCATGACAACCTCACGGGCTTGCCCAACCGCGAATTGTTCATCGATCGCATGGAAGCGGCCTTCGGCTTTGCCCGTGCAGATCCGCAAATCCGGCCGTCGATCGTGGTCATCGATCTCGACCGGTTCAAACAGGTCAATGATTCAGTCGGCCTCGCGATCGGGGATTCGATCCTGCTCACCATTGCGCGGCGGCTGGCCCGGCTGCTGAAGCCGCAGGACACCCTGGCGCGCCTTTCGGGCGATCAATTTGCCATGATCGTCCTGTCGGAACGCGAGCCGGCGCGGATCGTCGCTTTTGCCGAAACGATCCGGCGGACCCTGCGCGCGCCGATCGCCTTCAACGATCGTGAGATCTTCCTCACTGCCTCGATAGGCCTGGCGCTTGCCGAAAATCAGCAGACCCGGACCGACGAAGTGCTGAAGGATGCCGAACTGGCGATGTACTACGCCAAGCGTATCGGCGGCGACCGAATCGAGATCTTCAAGCCGGCCATGCGCTCGCGCAAGACAGACCGGTTGACGATGGAATCCGAATTGCGGCGCGCTATCGAGCGCGAGGAAATCAAGGTGCTCTATCAACCGATCGTGCGGCTCGAGGACCGCGCCATCGCCGGATTTGAGGCACTCGCGCGCTGGGATCATCCGAAACTTGGCCGTCTGTCGCCGGCCGAGTTCATCACCATTGCCGAAGAAATCGGTCTCATTGTCGACCTCGGCTTGTTCGTACTTGATCACACCGCAAAGCAGCTTGCCCAATGGCAGACGGCTGCCCGTGCACGCGAGCCCATCTTCGCCAGCGTGAACGTTTCGTCACGGCAATTGCTGCGCCACGATCTGATCCAGGATTTGCGTGGCGTGCTCTCACGCACACCGCTTGCCCGCGGCACTCTCAAGCTGGAGATTACTGAGTCGCTGGTGATGGAAAATCCTGAGCATGCCGCGCAGATGCTGGCTCGCATCAAGGAACTGGGCGCCGGCCTGTCGCTGGACGACTTCGGCACCGGGCATTCCTCTCTCGCGTACCTTCAACGCTTCCCATTCGACACGATCAAGATCGACCAATCGTTCGTGCGCACGACCGCTCGCGGCACGCGGCCGGTGATTTTGCGCTCAATCATCGCGCTCGCGCACGATCTCGGAATGGAAGTCGTGGCCGAGGGCGCCGAGACCGATTCCGACGCGGTCGAACTCTATCAACTTGGTTGCGAATATGCGCAGGGCTTTGCCTTCGGCGAGCCGATGGCGGCGGAAGGCGCCCGCGACCTGCTGATCGACAAGCCGACGCGCCTGCGCGCGCTCAAGATCGCATCGGAATAATTCAGCTCGAATTCAGGCGTGACCGGCTTCGCTCGACAACATCGCGGGGTCAATGCCGATCTTGCGCAACGCCTTTTCGTATTTGGTTTCGGTGTCGGTGCCGAAGATCAGTTCAGGGTCAGCAGCGCAATGCAGCCAGCCGTTCTGCTGGATTTCCTGTTCGAGCTGGCCGGGCGCCCAGCCGGCGTAGCCGAGCGCGAGAATTGCGCTGGCCGGGCCGTTGCCGCGCGCGATCGCCTTGAGAATATCGAGCGTGGCCGTGAGGCAGATGCCTTCATCGATAGGCAGTGTCGAATTCTCGATGAAGAAATCGGCCGAGTGGAGCACAAAACCCCGCCCTGTTTCGACAGGTCCGCCCTTGAGCACTTTCACATCTTCGGCGCGAGTCGGGAGCTGAATGCGTTCGGCAGCCGGAATGACTTCAAGCTGAACCAGAAGATCGGGGAATTTGATATTGGCCGCCGGATGGTTGACGATGATGCCCATCGCGCCTTCGGTCGAGTGCGCGCAAACATAGATTACCGCGCGGGAGAATCGTTCGTCGTTCATCGCCGGCATTGCGATCAGCATCTGGCCGTCGAGATAGCCGCGCGCCGGACCCGGCTCCGCTGGTTTGCGCGAAATCTTCATGACGAAAGGTTACCCGATCACTCCGCCTTTGCAAACGAAGCTTGCGGCGGAAAGTTCAATCATTGGCAGTCACAATCAACATAACAATTGTGGCAAGCACCCGTCCGGATAGTGTTCAATGGCTGCTCACAATGAATTCAGTGGCGCGGCATAGCGTTACCGATTAGATCGAACGCGATGAGCGATATTCACAGGTCATTGGTTTCGACGGTGGCCGCGTGCAGTCTGGCTGCCATATTTGCCGCGCCGGCGCACGCCGAAGACGAATCACCCTGGAGTGAGGATGTTCGCTCGGCCGTTCGGCTGATTGCCGGAAGCAACAGGAATTCCGATGGCTCGCTGCGTGCGGGCATCGAGATCAAACTGCAACCGGGATGGAAAACCTACTGGCGCTACCCGGGCGACTCCGGCGTGCCGCCACAATTTGATTTCTCGGGTTCGGAAAACTTGAAAGCCGCAAAGGTGCTCTATCCGGCGCCGCATCGATTCACCGACGAGACCGGTCAGTCGCTTGGCTACAAGGACAAGGTGATCTTCCCGTTGGCGATTTCGCCGCAGCAGCCCGGTAAGCCGGTGCGTCTGTTGCTGAAGGCCGACTATGCCGTATGCGAAAAGCTGTGCGTTCCTGCCGAAGCCAGAGCCGAGCTTGTGCTCGCCGCTGGCGACAGCACGCAAAATTCCGCGCTCACGTCGGCCGAGGCCCAAGTGCCGAAACAGACCACCGCGGCCCAGGCAGGGCTCACCGCGCAGCGCATCAAAGGTGATGCAAAGCCGGCAGTCGCCGTCGATCTCGCGGCACCCGCCGGTCAACCGGTCGAGCTATTTGTCGAGGGACCATCGCCGCAGTGGGCCTTGCCCATCCCGAAGCCATCGCAAGGCTCACAGGCTGGCCGCGCCCAATTCCGCTTCGAACTCGATGGCTTGCCGCCTGGCGTCAATCCGAAGGGCCCAGTTGATTTGATCTTCACTGTTGTCACCGGCGACCGCGCAGTCGAGGTCAAAACCCATCTCGACTAATCGGCACCAAGAGCGTAATTACCAGCCAAGAAAGAAACGACAACTACCGCAACGCGAGAGGACACCCATGCCTATCAAGGTCGGCGATAAATTGCCTGCTGCCAAATTCCGGGTCATGACTACCGAAGGTCCGGTGTGGAAGACCACTGATGAAGTGTTCAAAGGGCGCAAGGTGGCGCTGTTTGCCGTCCCCGGCGCCTTCACACCGACATGCAACAACCTTCACATCCCGAGCTTTCTGAACAACGCCGCCGCCATCAAGGCGAAGGGCGTGCACGCGATCGCGGTGACAGGCGTCAACGACGTGTTCGTCATGGAAGCCTGGAAGAAATCAACCGGCGCCGAGGGAAAGATCGAATTTCTTGCTGACGGCAATGGCGAGTTCGCCAAGGGAATCGACATGGCATTCGACGGTTCCGGTAACGGTCTTGGCACGCGCTCGAAGCGCTACTCGATGCTGGTCGAAGACGGCGTCGTCAAGAAGCTGAACATCGAGGATGCGCCGGGAAAGTGCGAAATATCCGGCGGCCAGGCTTTGCTGGCGCAGCTTTAGGATTGCGCGCTCGCTGCTTGCCATTCCCGCGATGAAAGCAACGTATTACTTCGTTTTCATTGCCCCGATAGCGCCGGCTCGCGCCGCGACAAGACCTTCGCGTGCAAGCGCGTCGGCCCGCTCATTCAAGGCATGACCGGCGTGCCCTTTGACCCAGTGCCAATGCACCTTGTGATGACCGAGCGTTTCATCCAGCCGTTTCCATAAATCGACATTCTTCACTGCTTTTTTGTCGGCCGTACGCCAGCCATTCTTTTTCCAGCCGTGGATCCACTCGCTGATGCCTTTTTTGAGATATTCGCTGTCGGTATGAAGATCGACGGCGCACGGACGCTTGAGCGCTTCAAGCGCCGAAATGGCCGCCAGTAATTCCATTCGGTTGTTGGTGGTGTGCGCTTCCCCACCCATCAGTTCTTTTTCATGATCGCCGAAGGCCAGAATTGCGCCCCAACCGCCGGGACCGGGATTACCCGAGCAAGCACCGTCCGTGTGAATGATGACGCGCTGTTCGCTCATTATGCGTCCAGGCCGTAGTCAGCGGCGCTCTTGACCGACTGGTGAAAACGCAGCTTGCGGTAATATTCCAGCGGATCTTTCGGCCGCACCAGCGCGCCATCCGGCACCGCCAGCCAGTCCACCAGCCTCGTCAGCAGGAAACGCATGGCCGCCCCGCGCGCCAGAATGGGCAGTACCGCCCGCTCTGGCGCGGACAGCGCGCGCACCTTGCCGTAGCTGTTGAGCAGCGCGCGCCCTTTGGTGACGTTATAAGAATGGTCGCTTTCGAAGCACCAGGCGTTGAGGCAAATCATGACGTCATACGCGAGCGTATCGGTGCAGGCGAAATAGAAATCGATCAATCCCGAAAGCTTGTCGCCGAGAAAGAACACGTTGTCGGGAAAGAGATCGGCGTGAATGACCCCTTGCGGCAGATCTCGTGGCCAGGATTTCTCCAGCGCATCGAGCTCTTTTGCAATCTCGGCGCACAAACCTTGCCGCACACTGTCGCCGCGCGCTTTGGCGTGGTCGTAGAGCGGCCGCCAGTTTTTCATCGATAAGGCATTTTGCCGCTTCAATCTGAAATCGTTGCCCGCGAGATGCAGGCGCGCCACGGCCTCACCGACCGCAGCGCAATGGGCCGCGCTCGGCCGCCGGATCCATAATCCGTCGAGAAACGTGACAATCGCCGCCGGACGGCCGGCGACCTTACCGAGCATGCCGCCCTGCTTGTTCTTGACCGGTTGCGGGCAATTTATGCCGCGCGCGGCCAGATGCTCCATCAACCCAAGGAAAAAAGGGAGGTCGGCCTCCGCGACACGCTTCTCATAAAGCGTAAGGATGAAATTGCCGGCGCCGGTGTGCACCAGAAAATTGGAATTCTCCACGCCCTCGGCAATGCCCTTGTACGAGCGCAGTTCGCCGATGTCATAAGTCAAGAGAAAGCGGGTGAGATCTTCCGCCGAAACGTCGGTGTAGACCGCCATGGAAGCGTCACCCCACCGATTCGCGCTCCCGCAGCGGGCGCGGCAGCGGGAAAAACATCCCTTCCTCTGCCGCCGAGATCGTTTCGATGTCGAGGGTATAGCGCGCGGCAAAAGCACCCATAATTTCCTCGACCAGGACTTCGGGCGCCGAAGCTCCGGCAGTGATGCCGAGTCGTTTGACCCCGGAGAAGAAATCCCAGTCGATGTCCTCGGCGCGTTGCATCAGCACTGCGCGCGGGCAACCGGCCCGCTCTGCGACTTCCTTGAGCCGTTGCGAGTTCGATGAATTGGGTGAGCCGACCACGATCATGGCGTCGACGACAGGCGCGACGCGTTTGACGGCCTCCTGCCGGTTGGTGGTGGCGTAGCAGATGTCTTCCTTGTGCGGGCCATGGATGTTCGGGAAGCGCCGCTTGAGCAGTTCGACAATCGCCGCGGTATCGTCGACCGACAGCGTCGTCTGGGTCACGTAGGCCAGCTTGTTCGGATCGCGCGGAAGGAAAGTTTCCGCATCGTGCAGCGTTTCAAGCAAATGGATGCTGCCTGGCGGTAGCTGACCGAGCGTACCGATCACTTCGGGGTGGCCGGCATGTCCAATCAGCACGATTTCGCGTCCACGCCGAAAGTGAATATCGGCCTCGCGATGCACCTTGGTCACCAGCGGACAGGTTGCATCGAGTGTAATCATGCGACGGCGCTCTGCCTCTTCCGGAACCGCACGCGGTACGCCGTGCGCGGAAAAGATGACCGGCGCGTCGTTGTCCGGGATTTCGCTGAGTTCCTCGACGAAGATCGCGCCCTTGGCGCGCAAACTGTCGACCACATACCGATTGTGCACGATCTCGTGGCGCACATAGACCGGCGCCCCGTAAATGGCGAGCGCGCGCTCCACCGATTCGATGGCGCGCACAACGCCGGCGCAAAACCCGCGCGGGGAGCAAAGCAGCACCTTGAGGGTGGGTTTTTGTGGAGCTGGGGCCATCCATATCCCCGAAAGCGCGGGTTTTCATGCGCAATCGCAACCCTCGACATGGGCCGCGCCTTCGTTCCTGTCAAGACTGAACGGTTGCATGACCCCGTCTTAGCCCCTATATTCCGGCCACTTTCCGATCATCACCGATGATCTGAAGCTTCGCCCAAGGGCGGGCGAAGCATAGAGGAGATTTTGCCATGGCGACCGCAGCACCCCTGATGCCGAAGGCCACCGCTGTCTGGCTTTTGGACAATACCGCGCTGTCGTTCGACCAGATCGCCGAATTCTGCAAATTGCATCCGCTCGAGGTGAAGGCGATCGCCGACGGCGATGCCGCGCAGGGCATCAAGGGCCTGGACCCGATTCTGACCGGCCAGTTGACCCGCGAGCAGATCGCCGACGCGGAGAAAAACCCCGACGCGCGCCTCAAGCTCACCGATCCAAAAGTCGCAGTTCCGGCGCCTGACCGCAGCAAGAAAGGCCCGCGCTATACACCGGTATCTCGCCGGCAAGACCGGCCGAACGCCATTCTTTGGCTTGTTCGCAACCATCCGGAACTCAAGGACAGCGCGATCATGCGGCTGGTTGGCACAACTAAGTCAACGATTGCCTCGATTCGCGAGCGCACCCACTGGAACTCGGCGAACCTAACGCCGATGGATCCGGTCACGCTCGGGCTCGCTTCACAGGTCGACCTCGACCTGGAAGTGCAGCGCGCCAACAAGGAAAAGCCGGCGCCCGTCGATACTGGCGCGACGCTGCTGCCGGCCGCAGAGACGACGGCACGCAAGGAGGCCGAAGTGGCCGCTGCCGCGGAGCCCGAGAAAAAGCCCAGCGAGTTGGATGTCAGCGCCGTGCTCGCCAAGCTCAAACAACTCGGCGGCAAGAGCGACAAAGGCGGCAAGGAAGGCCAGTGAGCGGCGCTCGCTCGCAAAAATTTTACGCAATTTTTCTGCATGACGCTCGCGCGCGGGTCGCGATAAGTTGATCGCGCGATAATTTTTAGTTGTCCCGTGTTTGCGCGGTGAATCGAGATTTCAGTTCCACAATAAATGATTTTGCTAATCCGATTTTAAGGCCGTCTTCACCGCTGAGGCAGAGGCTCGCGCCTGTTGGACGAGTAATGAGCGGCGACCAATCACGCCGATCTGCTCGACATGTGGCTGTGATGTCGCGCTCCTCACGGGCGCAATCACCCGGCCGCGCGGGACCGCCGTCCCCCACCCGGCGTCCGCGCGGCCGGATTGGTTTCGGGCTTAATAATAACCCCTCGTTCCCTGGATCGCCGCCACATAACGCGCGACGGATTTTTCCAGCACCTGTTTGGCGCCCTTCGCAATGACGCGATCGAAGTAATGTCCGTAGATCATATCGAACTTGAAAGGCGCAAGTGCAGCGCCGATGTGCTCGACTTCGCGCGCGGACAACGGAATGAAATTGGGATAGCTGCGCATGAACGAGAGCCACTTTCGATCGGTGGCGACTGTCAGAATGTCGCCGGCACAGACGATGCCGTGCCCACCAGCGCCGGCTTCCCAGTGCAAAACGGTTCCGCCCGGAAAATGGCCGCCGCAGCGGACCAACGTAACGCCGTCCCAAAGCTTGAGGGTATCGCCGTTCCATAACCTGATCGCAGAATCTTTGCGCATGATCCAGTCATGGTCGGCGGCGTTGAGATGAATTGGGCAATCGAAAGCGCGCGCCCATTCCACCATCGTCGTATAGAAATGCGGATGCGAGATCGCGATCGCCTTGAGGCCGCCGAGCCCCTTGATCATGCTCACGGTTGCGGGATCGAGCGTCGCGATACAGTCCCACAGAACATTGCCGCCTTGCGTACGCACCAGCAGCGCTCGCTGGCCAATGGCAAATGACGGTTGTGAAGCGATGCCGATTAGTCCGGTGTCGTATTCGTGGACGGCATTCATATGGCCTTGCAACAACGCCTCGAGCGTTGTCCATGTCTGCCCGCGCGGCGGCACGTATTGCCGCTCTTCCTCACAGATGATGCATTGCGCGGGCGCACCGGCACTCTCCGGATACTGCATCCCGCACGCGGTACAGATGAAAAGAGGCATGATTTTCCCTGGGCTTTTTGAACGTCCGCGTCCATTGTGTTGCCTTCGCCGCCATTTGCAAAGCGCGGCAAGGTTGTCGCCGCTGAGGTCTTACGCCGTCATTCGCAAGTTTCTAGCAATGAAATCCGGTCGGCTGGCTGGTTGCGGTGCCGCACGCGAAAAGCAGCACGCGGGTCGAGCCGGTGTTATTTTTGTAATAGACGTCATAAAGCCTGGGAACGCCGATCACCGCATCGTTAACGAACAAGAATAGTTCACCATCCCTTGTCGGTTTGAGCTTTTCGCTGATGCTGAAGTGTCCTTTGTCCGAATCCGGGTCGAGGAACGTTTCCTCGCCGCCAGTGCCACCAAATCTGGCGACGACACGATGCCAGGGCCGGATCAGCTCGCGCCGTATCGGCACACGGATAAAATACGAAAATCGCTTCCAGAGCGGCCATACGTCGGTCGTATAGAATCCTCCCGGCGCGTCGATCGAGCCGTCTTTAAAAGAGTCCGTACTCTCGAAACGAATGAGATAGGTTCGCCCACGCTCCAGCTTTACTTGCAGGCTTTGGCAAAGAGCCGAGGTTTGAAAGACCGGCAGGTTCTTCACGTACTTGAAAGGATCTAGTTTGTCGGAGTCCGATAGCGCCGGATTGCTTCGTGCCGCATTTTCAAAGTCAGCAAGTTTGTCGGTCTGCCCGCCAGCCAGCAGTATTTCGCCGCGCGCCAGTTCCGCCAGTTTCCCTTCCGATTCACGGCAAACCCATCCGGCGTCATCCTGGACGACGTAAAGTGCGTGACTCAAAAGAGCCACGCCGATATAGGCAAACAAAAGAGCGAATAGAGCGGGCGCAAGCTTCTTCTTAACGAAGCGGTGCCCTCGAACATAAATTGAGCTCGTGCGAATTCGGTAAAGTAGATCGGACGGCGGGCCCGGATCGATCAGCGTACCGCCGAGCGAAGCCTTCCAGATTACGTCCATCCGATTGCGGATTTTGCCAGCGAGCCAAGATCCAAGGAGCAGCATCGCGGCCAGAATCACTACGGCTATGACGAAATGACCCGGCCGCCGTGCGTAACCGTCAAGCCATGGATCGGCTGCCGATGGCAGAAAAGAGTCGGCCAGTCGCACGATGTCGGATACCCATCGCCAAGGTGTGCTGAATTCATCGGCAGCGGGTGCCTTGCGCGCGATCGGGAATGCGAACAGGTAAACTGAAGCGGCAACGGTCAGAAAATAGACGACCCGGCGCAGCCACACCCAGTTCCAAAGCTCCTCCTGGCAATGCCAACGCGCGCGCGCCTGAGCGGGAGCCTCGTAGGCATTCTGCGCGGGCGACAGAACCTCTCCGGCGACGGTTGCGATTTCATAGCGCTCCGGTAAGCCGACCGGCGCATAGGAATGCGCACGATTTTGTATGCGCCTGAGCACGCTCTCATGGATACGCGGCAGTCCGACAGTGCCACGTCGTGACAACAGGCCTTCACCCAATGCTTTCAGATCGCGAGGTCCATACCGATAGTAGCCGCCGAGCCCCGCACGTGGATCGTAAATGCGGCCATCCTTATCCTGCGCGGTGTTCGGATGACCGGCGGTCTGCGGATTTGCGTCCGCCACCGACTTGAATCGAAGGCCGGCGTTCTGGGCCTCCGACAGAATCCAGATCAGGGGGATTTGCGCGACTGAATCGTCCGGATAGCCGCCGCCAACATTGGAATGCACGCCGGGAAACCAGACCTGGCTGATCCGTTCATTCTTGAGGAAAAATTTTCTATTCTGGTCAGGTGCCAACGGAGTTTCGTTGCTTTCATCCCAAAGGGTCGGATGAAAGGTAGTGCGCTCGTCGTCCACCGACAGCGCGTGACATGCGCGCCCAACGCGAGGATCAAGACTGCAATCCGGGAACATCCACGGCCAGATCCACTGGCTTATCCCGCGCGCCATTTCCTCCACCGGCATTCCATACGCCGCGACGGTATCCCAAAGGCCCAGGAACCGGATTTTGGGCGCCTTGAGGTTGTCCTCGCTGGAGAAACTTTGTCTCAGGCCAAGAGTGCGCAGCAAATGAAAGAAGAGATCGCGCAACCAACGGAAGAGACGCTCCGGGCGCATAAACGGCGGCCATTTGGTGTGGAACCGTTTTGCGCGAAATTTGCGATAGGCGTCGGTGGCTTTGGCGTTCAGTTCCGTTTCGCTGCTTGCCCGAACAAGACCCTGATCGAAAATCAGGCCGACCACAACCCGCATGGTGAATGCGCCGCGGCTGAAGCCGAAGCCATAAATTTGATCATCCGGGTCGCGGTAGTTACGGCAAGCAAATTTGTAGAGGTCGATCACGTTACGCTTAAGGCCAAACCCGAAAGCGCCGCCGAGAATTGCGAGTGGTTTGAAAGAGGCAGTGCCGACGCCGTCGTCGTAAGCGGCTATCTGCTCACTGCCCGAAAGGTCGAGCGATTCGAACACGCGCCAGACATTCGTGCGCCACACCTTGGCGGCAGAATTGCCCGTGCCATCGGACAACAGGACGATTTTTCTCGCCATCAAAGCCCCCACAAAGACTAATGACGATCAGATCTCGGAATTCCTTTCATGCGAACGACAGAAACATCATTACAACCTAGAAACAACATGGGTGTCCACTGCAACCTATCGCCGCATCGCCGAATTTGACGTGGAAATACAGGTTAGCGATAGACGAGCGCAGAATCGCATTAGCCGGATACCGATGGTCACAAAGTCCGCCAACATATTGATGCTGACCGCAATCTTGTCGGCGGTCATCGCAGCGGCGCAGGTCCGGCCTGGAGGTGCGCAGCAACCTCCGGCGAGCGCGGCGGAGATCGCGGCCTATGAAACCCAGCTTGCGGCGTACAATGCCGCGCGCGAACCGTTCGAAAAAGCAGCGGCCGCGTATTGGAGCTCCGTCGCGGACAAAAGAAGGGTTCGTACCGAAAAGCGCGCCAGGAGCGAACTCCCCGCGCCGACCGATTATGTTTTCACTCAGCCGCCGGTCTACACCGGCCCGCCGCGCCCGACTCCACCGGCGGGATACAAGCCAAAAGAGGAAGTTGCGCGAAAAATCATTCCGGTGATCGCCGACTTTCTGAAAAACGCGCAAACCGAATTTCAGTTCAAACCGGACCGTCCGGCGAGCGAGCTTCAATTCAAACGTGTCTATGCGAGGGCAGCTGCCGCCGCAGGCCTTACGAAAGACCAGGTCGTTCGGATTTATGCTTTTGAAACCGGCGGCAATGCCGGCTACGACCTGCAGGCCGGCTTCGAGATCAAGAAGCCGACTGCGCACGCGGTTTCAACCGCGCTTGGCTATAATCAGCTCCTGCATGCCAATACGATCGAACTTCTTGCGGACAAAGGCGATAAATTTGTATCCGCCTTGCAGATAAAAGCCAAACCCGCGACCGGCGAGCGTCGCAAACGTCTGCAAAAGAAAACCGAGATTCTCCAACGGATGATCGCTTTTTCGCGCTCGGTGCCCAACGAGTGGGCCGAACATGTGAGGATCGCAAACACGCCGCAAGGATTGGGCATCCATGCGCTCAATCTCGATATTGACGTTGGCCCGCTGTTGCAGGTGGAAAATCTGGCGACGTCCGTCGAATTCGCGCGCCGCCGAGGACTTGCCCGTCCACTCACCGCCGCGGAACTTGAGATGATGAATTTGACCGGCGACGGCAGCGGCTTCGACATTGTCGTGATGCCTAGTCCGCTGCGCGACCAGGTACCCACCGCCAATTTTTTCGAGCGTAACGGCTACGAAGCCAATCCGGTTGTCATCCGCAACAATACCGTCGCCAGACTGCTGGCGGCCACAGATGCCGAGATGGACGAAAACAGTGCTTTGCCGGGAGCGAAAGCGCTCGCTTCGGTTTTTTGACATGTCAAAAAAGTCTGTATGAGCGGCGAAGATAGAAACAATCTGATTTGATCGCGGATGCTAATGAACGACGTCGAGTTTGACCTTGGCGGTGCCACGCCCGACAATTCCCAGACTTTCCGCCGCGGAATACGAAACATCGACAACGCGTCCGACAACGTAGGGGCCTCGGTCATTAATCCGGACCGTCACGGACCGACCGGTAGCAACGTTTGTGACACGTAGCCGCGTGCCGAACGGCAATGTGGGATGAGCAGCGGTCAGCGCTTTCGGATTGAATGTTTCGCCGTTCGCGGTCTTTTGGCCTTCCTCATAGAAACTGGCGATACCGTACGAGGTCTTTGGAATCGCGGCGGTGTGCTTATATGGCGTGTGTTTGATCGTCTTGATCGCTACGCGCTTGCGTGTCACCGGCGTTTCCCGGCCCCCTTGTATCTGCCCATTGGCACTACGCAGCGCTGATTTGTCGGTCATCGCAGTGGTTTGCACGCACGCGCCAACCGCTCCCGCAGTCACGAAGATGGGCACAAGGCGAAGAAGATTCCAGCAGCGAAAGGATGGTGACAAAGCATGTCCCCCCTACGCGCCGAAATCCGACAGTCAATCGGGGCGACAGCGTGACCAGATCACAGACAATCAGGTCGCGATCAGATTTTCATTTCGCGTGTGATTGATTTGTCACGTGGGGGAACTCGGAACCGATGATGGTAACGGGAGACCAGCTTCAATAAATTGCCGACCCCATCGGGACAAACGCCGCGGGCGCGGGCAGATCGTCGGTCAGCCGCTTTATCTTCAGTTCCGAAGTTTCGCGTTCGCTTTGCAACAGTGCCTCAAGCAGTTCTGCGCGCTTGGTCAATCTGCTGCGGTCTTCTTCGAGATTTTTTATCCGCCTCTCGCGATTTTCGGCGACAGTTTCAGTTTTTCTGATTCTGTCTTCCAAAATCGACGTTCTCTCATTGAGCGCGTTGCGATGCTGTTTCCTTTCAGCCTGCACCGCCGCCACCAACTTGAACCTTTCCGCCGAAGCGGTCGTCAGCTCCGAACTCATCAGCTCGACCTGTTCCAGGGCCGCGGCGACGTTTCCTTCCCGAATTTTGAAGACGGTCTCCATCGCGAGCAATTGACCCGCCACCCGCCTTGAGTCCTGCGTGGCTTTGTCGAGCTCTTCGCGCAAGTGTGCTTTCTCATTTTCCAGAAGTGCGATCTTCTCCTGGGCGGCAGCAACTTCCGCCTTGGACTGGCTTACTGCTTGCTGAACCTCTGAGACGGTCTGATTAAGGCGATCAATTTGCTCTCGGGCAATCTGCAGCTCGTTCTCTTGCTGTTGCTGGAAATTGTAGAGGTCAATGACCTCCGTGAGCCGCAGGTTCAATTCCGCCGATTGTCTCGCTATCGTATGCTCGAGCGCGAGGATATCGCTTTCCAATAGTGTCAGCCGGGGCCGCTCTGTGGTCTCGAAAACGGGATCAGTGAGTTGCGCGTCTGCGGGCATTGAGTGGATCGATCAGTCGAATCATTTCCATCAATGGGCCAGCATCCGGATCAACCGCTTAACCAATACTTAATACGCGTGATCGTCTGAGATGAGCCGGCCATCAGCCCGCAAGATGAGATCATCATATCTTTTCGTTGGTCCGCGATTTCCGTGCGGTTTAGCAGTGGTTTCTTATCGCTCGGATACCGGATCAGCACGTGCACGACGATCGGAAGGATGCGAAGCAAAATGAGGCCGTGAAGGCGCACTGTCTTGGGGCGATAATTCTGATTACCGCGGCGGCCGGATTTCTTGTCCTCGTTTTCGGTCTCGACCGCGCCTTCGACTTCAGCCGCTTCGTCTACTGACGCCTAGCGGCCGGCCGCATAGCCCTGCATGCCGCGTGGATTGGCCGCGGCCCGGCGGCGCGGACCCACCCGCGCGGCGGCGGTAAGCCGGCCCTCGGACCAGGCCGGCCCGACCTCGACCTCATGGCCGCGCTTGCGCAACTCTTTGATAGTCGTGTCCGGCAAGCGTTTTTCCACGACAAGCACGCCCGGCCTCGCGGTACGCGGCCAGAATGAAATGGGGAAATGCTCCGAGTGCCAGGCGGGCGCATCGATCGCTTCCTGCAAATTCATGCCGGCGTGAACGTGGCGCAAGAAGAACTGCGTCGTCCATTGGTCCTGCTGATCGCCGCCCGGGGAACCCCACGCCAGGTAGGGCTCACCGTCACGCAGCGCCAAGGTCGGCGATAGCGTCGTGCGCGGTCGCCTTCCCGGCGCTAGCGCTGCCGGATGATTTTCGTCGAGCCAGAACATCTGTGCGCGTGTGCCGAGACCGAAGCCGAGTTCGGGGACCACCGGCGAGGATTGCAACCAGCCGCCTGAAGGCGTCGACGAAACCATGTTGCCCGCGGCATCGATGATATCGAAGTGCACGGTGTCGCCGATAACCTCGCCGAGGCGGCCGACGGTAGGCTCGCCTGCGCCAAGTGCCCCTACTGCCGCACGTGCACCCTCAGCGCGCCGCATCTCAATGGCCGCACCGAAGCCTTCGACCTTGCCGGGACGCAGATCGAAAGAGGCTTTCTTGCTGATCAGCTTACGGCGTTCGGCGTTGTAGCGGTCGGACAGCAGCGTATCGATCGGCACACGGACAAAATCCGGATCGCCGTAGAAGCTTTCCCGATCCGCGTAGGCAAGTTTGGCGCATTCGACCTGCCAATGAATGAAATCCGGGCCGGCCGGATCGAGATCGTCGAGCTCGAAGCCTTTCAACAGCGCCAGTTGCTGCAACATCACCGGGCCCTGACTCCAGACTCCGGGTTTGCAGACGGTGTAGCCGCGATAGTCATAAGTGAGGGGCGCCTCGACGCGCGCCTGCCACGCCGCCATGTCGGCACCGGTGAGCAATCCCGCATGGCGCTCACCGCTTACGTCCATCACCTTTTGCGTTCGGCAGAATTTGTCGATCGCCTCGGCGACAAAACCTTGCGACCAGACCTTGCGCGCACGCTCGATCTGCGCGACGCGATCACTGCCGGCTTGTTGCGCCTCGCGCATAACGCGCGTGTAAGTTTCGGCAAGTGTGCGATTGGTGAACAGCACGCCCGGCTCCGGTACCTTGCCGTCCGGCAGATAGATCGCCGCCGACGTTGGCCAATGGTCGCGAAACAGTTGCTCCACCATGGCGATCGTTGCGACCACGCGCTCGACCAGCGGATGGCCGTTGCGCGCATATGAAATCGCCGGCGCAAGCACATCGCTCACGGTCATCGTGCCGTAGTCGCGTAACAACAGCATCCACGTGTCGAACATGCCGGGGACACAGGCCGCGAGAAGGCCAGTACCCGGGATCATATCGAGGCCGAGGTCGCGGAATTGCGCGATCGTAGCGGCTTGCGGCGACGGTCCCTGGCCGCAGATAACCTCCGGCCGTTTGCGTTTTACGTCATAGAGAATGACCGGCACGTCACCGCCCGGTCCGTTGAGATGCGGCTCGACCACTTGCAGCGTGAACGCGGTTGCAGCCGCGGCATCGAAGGCGTTGCCGCCTTTTTCCAGTGTCGCCATGCCGACCGCAGTTGCGATCCAATGGGTGGACGCAACGACGCCGAAGGTTCCTTCGATCTCAGGCCGGGTCGTAAATGGATTGGGATTGATCTTGGAGACGCCAACTTTCATGCGCCGGGACTGTAATTGAGATTACGCTGGGTCGCCACCTTGTTTCGCCGGCCCATTCGCGGCTAGTTTGCCCCGTGGGGAATATTGAGGGGATACGATGTCAGCAACTGCCGTAGCGGCTACCGCGCCGCATCGCGTGAGCACGTTCAAGATTCTTGCCGCAGCCTCGATCGGAAACGCCCTCGAATTCTACGATATCCTCATCTACGGCTATTTTGCCGTCACCATTTCCAAGCTGTTTTTTCCGACCGCCGATCCGACAACGGCTTTGCTGTTGACCTTCGGTACCTTCGGCGTTTCGTACGTGGTGCGTCCGCTCGGCGCCCTTGTGCTTGGTGCCTATGCCGACCGCAACGGACGCCGCGCTGCGATGTTGCTGTCGATTGTCATCATGACCCTGGGGACGGGCCTGATGGCAATCATACCGACCTACGCGTCAATTGGGATTCTTGCGCCAATCGCTGTGCTTATTGCGCGACTGTTGCAGGGCTTCGCTGTGGCCGGCGAGTTCGGCAGCGCCACTGCATTCCTGGTCGAGCATTCAAAAGATCGCAAAGGCTTCTTCGCCAGCTTCCAATGGTTCGGCCAGGGAATTGCTGCGGTGCTGTCCTCGTTTTTTGGCGTTGTCTTGTATAGCTGGTTGAGTACGGAGCAGATGGAAGGCTGGGGCTGGCGCGTGCCGTTCTTTTTTGGCCTGCTGATCGGCCCGATCGGGCTTTATATCCGCAAGCACCTCGGGGAGACGCCGGAATTCCGCGATCAAGGTCCCGCTCACGCGCCATTGCGCCAGATGTTCGCTCACCACTGGGATCGATTGTTGATGTGCATCGGCATCGTCGTTCTCTCCACCAGCTCGAACTATATCATCCTCTACATGCCGACTTATGCGATCAGGCAATTGCACCTGCCGCAATCGCTTGCCTTCACCGCGACCTTGATCGGCGGCCTCCTTCTCACATTTTGCGCACCGCTCTTCGGCCATCTGTCGGACCGGATTGGCCGCGTAAAAATGATGGTGATCGTCTCAGCGTTGTTCGCAATTTCGGCCTATCCGAGCTTCGTTATGCTGGTGGCCAATCCAACACTCGCCGGGATCGTCGCGCTCGTATGCTGGCTCAGCCTGCTCAAGGCCGCATACAGCGGAACCCTTCCGGCCTTGATGGCGGAGCTCTTCCCCACCGCAACGCGCAGCACGGGCATTGCAGTGGCCTACAACACGAGCGTCCCGATTTTTGGCGGCACAGCGCCCCTCATTGCCACCTGGCTCGTCGCCACGACGGGCTCGCAGGTCGCGCCAAGTTACTACCTCATCGCGACGTCAGTGCTCAGCCTGCTGGTGCTTCTCGTCATCCATATGCGAGTAAAGACAATTTATTAGAATTGGTGTGGGGCGGCTAAGCTCCTACCCCGTGCCCTTTCAGCGCGCTCCCAATCTCGTCGAGAATGACCGGGTCGTCGATGGTTGCCGGCATTGTCCAGGACTCGCCATCGGCGATCTTCTTCATCGTGCCGCGCAGGATTTTGCCTGACCGCGTCTTCGGCAACCGGGCCACCGTGATCGCCAGCTTAAAGGCCGCTACCGGGCCGATCTTCTCGCGCACGAGCGCGACGATCTCTTTCTCGATTTCCGCGGGCGGACGGTTGACGCCGGCCTTGAGTACGATAAAGCCGCAGGGCACCTCGCCTTTCAGGTCGTCCTTGATACCGAGCACGGCGCATTCGGCAACATCCTGGTGCGAGGCCAGCACCTCTTCCATGCCGCCGGTGGAAAGCCGGTGGCCGGCAACGTTGATGATGTCGTCGGTGCGGCTCATCACATAGACGTAACCGTCCTCGTCCTTGTAGCCGGCATCCGCGGTCTTGTAGTAACCGGGAAACTCGCTGAGGTAGCTCTCCTTGAAGCGCTCATCGTTCTGCCAGAGCGTCGGGAAATTTGCCGGCGGCAGCGGCAGCTTGACCACGATAGAACCGATCTTGTTGGCCGGCTGCACCTTGTTCGACTCGTCGACGATGTCGATGGCGTAGCCCGGCATCGGCACGCAAGCCGAGCCGTAACGTACCGGCAACGCGCCCAGGCCGACGGGATTGCCGGCGATGCACCATCCGGTTTCGGTCTGCCACCAGTGATCGATCACCGGCACCTTGAGCACTTCCTCCGCCCACTGGATGGTCGGCGGGTCGGCCCGCTCGCCGGCGAGAAATAACGTACGGAATTTCGACAGGTCGTATTTCTTGATCAACTCGCCTTTCGGGTCTTCCTTCCGAATGGCGCGGAAGGCGGTGGGCGCGGTGAACAGCGAAACCACGCCGTGCTGTGAGATCACGCGCCAGAACGCGCCGGCGTCAGGCGTGCCGACCGGTTTGCCCTCGTAGAGAATCGAGGTACAGCCGTGAAACAGCGGCGCGTAGACGATATACGAATGACCGACCACCCAGCCGATGTCAGAGCCCGACCACCACACTTCGCCCGGGGAAATCCCGTAAAGGTTCTGCATCGACCATTTGAGTGCGACCATGTGGCCACCATTGTCGCGCACCACACCTTTTGGAATTCCCGTCGTCCCCGACGTGTAGAGAATGTACAGCGGATCGGTAGCGGCGACCGGGACACACTCGCTCGTTTTTGCGTAGTTGACTGCGTTCTCCCACACCTTGCGCCAGTCGTGGTCGCGGCCGGGCGTAAGCGGCGCCTCGCATTGCGGGCGCTGAAGAATCATGCAGCTCTGCGGCTTGTGCTTCGCCAGATTGATCGCCTCATCCAGCAGCGGCTTGTAGGGAATGACACGCGCGCCCTCGATGCCGCAACTTGCAGACAAGATCACCTTTGGCTTTGCGTCGTCGATACGCGTTGCGAGCTCTTTTGCGGCGAAACCGCCAAACACCACCGAATGGACAGCGCCGATGCGCGCACAAGCGAGCATGGCGAACACCGCTTCCGGCACCATCGGCATATAGATGATGACGCGATCGCCCTTCGCGACGCCAAAATCCCGCAACATCGCGCCGAGCAGTTGCACCTCAGACAACATCCGCCCGTAGGTGAAAGTCTTCACGGTATTGGTGACCGGAGAATCGTAAATCAGCGCGGGCTGGTCATTGCGCCCGGCGGCGACGTGACGGTCGAGCGCGTTGTAGCAGGTATTGCATGTGGCACCGGCAAACCAGTGGCCGTAGATGCCGGCATTCTTGTCGAAGATCTTTTTGGGCTTTTCGAACCAGTCGATCCCGGCTGCGGCTTCCGCCCAGAAGACTTCGGGATTGCGCTGCCAATGCGCATAGACGTCGTGATAGCGGCTCGTACGGGCGTCCATCGTCTCCTCCCGGCGGGGTATTCTGCGGCTGCGGCTCGGCTTTGCAAAGACCGTCGTTGCCCACTTCGCGCCGCCCGGCTTTGATCCTGCGCAAATCGCGATAAGACATTGGTCGTACAAGAAGCCGTGACCGTCATTACCGACCCGCTTTTCTACCTGCTGGCCGTGCCGGCCGTGGTGGCGCTTGGTCTGTCCAAAGGCGGGTTTTCGGGCGTGGGGCAAATGGCCACCCCCCTGCTGGCGCTGGTGATGCCTCCGCTGGAAGCGGCCGCGATCTTCCTGCCGATCATGATCGTGCAGGACTGCTTTGCCCTCTGGGTTTACCGCAAGGACTGGGACGGCCGGGTTCTCGCGGTTGTGATGCCCGGCATCATTGTCGGGATCGGACTAGCCTGGGTGTTGGCATCTTACATTTCAGATGCCGCAGTACGCGTGTTTATCGGCGTCACGACCATCGCCTACGTGCTCTATACCTGGATCGGTCCATCAGCGGTCGCGCGCGGCGCCGGCCGCGCGAACGCCGCCAAAGGCGTGTTCCTTGGCGCCGTTTCCGGCTTTACGTCCACGCTCTGCCAGGCCGGCGCGCCGCCGTATCAGATGTACGCGTTGTCACAGAAACTGCCAAAAATGACTTACGTCGGCACCAGCGCGATCTACTTCGCCGCCATGAACTGGCTCAAGGTGGTGCCATATCTCGCGCTCGGCCAGTTCTCGATGAAGGGCTTCGGCACATCGCTTGCGCTGCTGCCGCTCGCGATTCTGACCAACCAGCTCGGCTTCTGGGTGGTGCGCATTACGCCGACCGTGGTGTTCTTCCGTATTACCATGATCATCCTGTTTCTGATCTCGCTCGAACTTACGCGCAGCGGCATGACAGATATTTTGTACAGATGATTCTGCGCGCGCGACATCGCCTTGACTACCAACTCTCTGCCCCGAAGATGATCCGATGCTGAGTCTTCGACCGGCAGCCGCCGGACCTATACCGTGCAAAATCTGCAATGCACCTGCCCCGGTCTACGGCATCGTCGACCTCAACCGGAATTGCTGGATCGCCGGCGGCGTGATGCTGCCGGACATCGGCGTACCCGTCTCCTATCGGCGCTGCGGGACCTGCGGTTTCCTGTTCACCGACGCGTTCGATGACTGGAGCCAGAGCGACTTCAAGACGCACATTTATAATGAGGGATATCAGACCGTCGATCCTGCCTATAATGGCGAGCGGCCGCGCATGAACGCCCTGCTGGTGAAGGAGCTATTTGCAGCGCGCAAAGAAGAGCGGCGTGTTCTCGACTACGGCGGCGGCAACGACGTGCTGTGCTCGGAGCTGCGGGCGGCCGGCTTCCCGGTGGCCGTCACCTACGATCCTTTCATTGCCGAGTTCGCCCAGCCGCCCTCGGGCAAATTCGACCTGGTCACCTGTTTCGAGACGCTCGAACATATGTCCGATCCGATCCCCGGCATTGGCGCGATCGTGGCTTGCCTCGCCGATCCCGGGCTGGTGATATTTTCGACGCTGGTGCAGCCGCAGGACTTCGCCAGATTCGGCATGAATTGGTGGTATGTCGGACCGCGCAATGGCCACGTTTCGCTATTCAGCCGTGACGCGCTCGCCCGCGCCTGGCGGCACCACGGTCTCAATGTCATTTCCCTCACCGACAACGTCCACCTCGCGTTCCGAAACCTCCCGGATTTCGCGCGGCACCGCTTCAAGCCAGCCTAGAGGCAATAGAGCCGATTGATTGAGGCGCCCGCTCTTGGCTAACGTTGCGCCGGGGGACAACGGTATGGCGAAAACAGCCTACGATATCGATCTCGACCGCAATCCGGCGAATTTCCAGCCGCTGACGCCGCTTGGTTTCCTGGAACGCGCGGCGGCCGTATTCCCCGATCATACCGCCATCATCCATGGCGCGATGCGGCGCTCCTATGCGGAGTTCTATGCGCGCGCGCGGCGCCTCGGGTCGGCCTTGGCAAAACGTGGCCTCAAGCGTGGTGACACCATTTCTGTATTCCTTGCCAACACGCCTGCCATGCTCGAATGCCACTATGGCGTACCGATGTGCCAGGCCGTGCTCAACACACTCAACACCAGGTTGGACGCGCCAATCATCGCGTTCTCCCTTGATCACGCGGAAGTCAAGGTGGTGATCACCGACCGCGAATACTCAAAGGTGATGAAAGAGGCTTTGGCTCTCTGCAAGGTCAAGCCGCTGGTGATCGACTATGACGACCCCGAATACACCGGCGCCGGAGAACGGTTGGGAAAAATCGAATACGAAGCGTTCCTCGCGCAGGGCGACCCGAACTACGAATGGAAAATGCCCGACGACGAGTGGGATGCGATCTCACTCAATTACACCTCCGGCACCACCGGCGATCCCAAGGGCGTGGTCTATCACCACCGCGGCGCACACCTGCTCGCGGTCGGCAACGTGGTGACCTGCTCGATGGCCAAGCACCCGGTCTATCTGTGGACCCTGCCGATGTTTCATTGCAACGGCTGGTGCTTCCCGTGGTCGATCTCTGTGGTCGCCGGCACGCATGTTTGCCTGCGTGCCGTGCGCGCTGTCGCGATGTACGACGCAATCGCCGCCCACAAGGTAACGCATCTGTGCGGCGCGCCGATTGTCATGGCCACGCTGCTCAACGCGCCGGCGAACGAGAAAAAGCCGTTGCCGCACATCGTTGAATTCTTCACCGCCGCGGCGCCGCCGCCGGAAGCCGTACTCGCCGCCATGAAGGAGGCGGGCTTCAACGTCACGCATTTGTACGGCCTGACCGAATCTTACGGGCCGGCCGTGGTCAACGACTGGCACACCGCGTGGAACGGGCTTCCCCCGGCCGAACAGGCTGTGAAAAAGGCGCGCCAGGGCGTGCGTTACGGCGCGCTCGAAGGACTCGATGTGCTGGACCCTGAAACAATGAAGCCGGTTGCGCGCGACGGCGAACACCTGGGCGAAGTGATGATGCGCGGCAACGTGGTGATGAAGGGCTATCTCAAGAACAAATCATCGACCGACAAGTCGTTTGCTGGTGGCTGGTTTCACACCGGTGATCTCGGTGTGATGCACGCAGATGGCTATATCCAGCTCAAGGACCGTTCCAAGGACATCATCATTTCCGGAGGCGAGAATATTTCCTCAATCGAAGTTGAGGACGCGCTTTACAAACATCCTGCCGTTGCCGCTGCCGCGGTGGTCGCGAAGCCTGACGATAAATGGGGCGAAACGCCTTGCGCGTTCGTCGAATTGAAACCGGGCGCGCAGGCGAGCACGGATGAGCTGCTGCAGTGGTGCCGCAAGCAGCTCGCAGGCTACAAATGCCCGCGTTATCTGGTTTTCGCCGACATACCGAAGACCAGCACCGGCAAGATCCAGAAATTCAAATTGCGGGAGATGGCGAAGGCGGTGTGAGCTCGCCGGGGTTCCGTCCACGGACCGCTCACAGATGATGTTATAGTAGCCGGGCGCCGACCGAATCCCTGCGGAACAAAATGCCCGATATTCTTGAGAGCAACGACGGCCCCGTCCGCACACTGCGGATGAACCGGCCGGACAAAAAGAACGCACTGACGCTTGCCATGTACGACACGATGACGGCGTCAATCGAGGACGCAGCCACGAAGCCGGCCGTGCGGTGCCTGCTAATCGCGGGTGCACCCGATGTGTTCTGCGCCGGCAACGATCTCAACGATTTCGTGGCCATGGCGAGAAGCGGCGCGCTCGGCGCGCCTATCGTGCGCTTCATGCACGCGCTGGCGCGTTGCCAGAAACCGCTGGTTGCTTCGGTCAGCGGCGCCGCGGTCGGCATCGGCACCACGATGCTCCTGCATTGCGATCAGGTGATCGCAAGCAGCACAGCCATGTTCCTGACGCCGTTTGTTTCGCTCGGCCTGGTGCCGGAAAACGGCTCGAGTGTGATCGCGCCGCGGCTCATGGGACACACACGCGCGTTTTCTCTGCTGGTGATGGGCAAGCCCCTATCGGCCGAGGAAGCCAAAGCTGCCGGCATCGTCAACACTGTTGTTCCGGTGGAAAATCTCGATGCGCATGCGCTTGTCGTCGCGCGCGAAATCGCAGCCCTGCCGCCCGAAAGCGTGATCACGGCGCGCCGCTTGATGCGCGGCTCCGTTGAGGAGATCGTCGCGCGCATTGACGAGGAAACGGAAGAATTCAAAACGCGACTCGCCTCGCCCGAAGCTCAGGCGGCGTTCGCGGCGTTTCTCAAGCGGAAACGATAAGCGTCAGCGCCCTTCGCGAGCGTAAGGATTGAAAATATTGTCGGTGTTGTAGCGATCGCCGAACGAGCGCTGCTGACCGAACTGGAGGGTCGTATTGCCCTGCTGAACCGCGGTCTGACCGTTGGTGGAGCCGAAGGGCGAAACCGGCGTATGCCGGTCCGGCGCGGCGGCCGGCTTGTCCTGATCCGCGAAGCCTCGCCCGCCGCTTGGCGCGGCCTGATTCTCGATAGTGAAAGCTTGCGCGCCAGGCGCGGCGCAAAGCGCCACCAGCAATGCGGCTGTGAAGGTGAACGCACACGATGTTGCGCGGATTTTCATGATGGCCCCGATCGAGTCTGTTGTTCAGCGAATCCAGCAGGACAATATGGCCGCACCGCGGCACAACGCTATTCTATCTTCAATCCCAGCTTCTTCACCAGCCCACCCCACTTCTTTTCATCCTGATCGATGTCGGCGGCATAGGCCTCCGGCGTGCCGGATATTGCTTCGGCGCCTTCCGTCGCCAGCCGGTTTTTCACTTCATCGTCGGCAAGTGCGGCATTTAGCTCTTTGTTCAGGCGCGCAATCACCGGTGGCGGCGTCCCGGCCGGCGCCGCAAGCCCATACCGCAAGGCCACGTCAAACCCGGGCACGCCACTTTCGGCAAGCGTCGGCAAATCCGGCAGCAACTTCGTTCGCTTGCCGCTGGTGATCGCAAGACCCCGCAGAGTTCCCGCCTTGATATTGCCAAGCGCAACCGGAATCGGGATGAACATCATCGGGATATGTCCCCCGAGCAGATCGCTCATGGCGGGGCCGTTACCTTTATATGGCACATGCTGAAGCTTGATCCCGGCTTCGGTCGCAAGATACTCGCCAGCGAGGTGGTTGACGGTCCCGACGCCGGGCGAGCCATACTGCAGCGGTACCGACGCCGCTTTGGCGTAGGCGATCAGCTCGGCTATCGAATGCACCGGCAGCGAGGGGTGCACCAGCAGCACGCTCGGCGCGGCGCCGATCATGCCGATCGGCGCGAAATCCTTGCGCGGATCGTAACCCGCGTTGGCGTTCATGGCGGGCGCGATGGCCATCGTAGCCGTGTAGCTCAGCAATATGGTGTAGCCATCGGGCGCCGCTTTGGCGACAAATCGGGTGCCGATGGTGCCGCCGGCCCCGCCACGGTTTTCCACCACGATCTGCTGACCGAGCGCGGCCGACATTTTGTCGGCGACGTTGCGCGCCATAACCGTCGTGCTGCCGCCGGGCGGAAACGGGACAATCAACGTGATCGGACGAGTTGGATAGTCGTCGGCGCGCGCAATCGCGGACGCCACAACAAGCGGCAGTGTTGCAACAAACGCCAGCCCAATGAGCTTCATGCGCCGCATCGCTTACTCAACCTTCAATCCCAGTTTACGGACCAAGCCGCCCCACTTCTTTTCCTCTCGATCGATGTCGGCCGCGTACTCGGCCGCGGTCGACGTCATCGGATCGCCGCCCTCGCGGTGAATTTGCGACTGGACGTCCGGGTTGTCGACCAGCTTGCGCAGTTCACCATTGAGCTTCTCGACGATTTCTTTCGGCGTACCCGCCGGCGCTAGCAGGCCGTAGTGCAGGACCGCTTCGAAACCCGGCATTCCCGCTTCGTCGAACGTCGGCACGTCGGGCAGCAGGGAGAAACGTTTCTTGCTGGTAACCGCGATCGCACGCAGCTTGCCGGCCTGGATATTGCCCAACGCAGGTGGCAGCACACTGAAGGCGATCGGCACATGGCCGCCGAGCAGATCATTTATCACCGGCGCTGAACCCTTGTACGGAATAATCGCCGCGCTGACCCCAGCCTCGGCCTTGAAAAATTCCGCGCACATGTAGCCGCCCGTGCCGACCGCCGATGTGCCGAGATTGAGTTTGCCCGGTTGTTCCTTGAGCATGCCGATGACATCGGCAACCGATCTTGCGGGGAATGACGGATTCGCCAGCAATGCTACCGGCATCGAAGCCACCAGTCCGATCGGCGCAAAATCCTTGCGCGGATCGTAGCCGGCGTGAACGTAAAGGCTCGGATCGATCGAGATGGTGCCTGTGTGACCGAGCAGCAGCGTATAGCCGTCGGGTACGGCCTGCGCGACAGCGCGCGTCCCGATGGTGCCGCCGGCGCCCGGCCTGTTGTCTACGATGAATTGCGCGCGCAGCGCTTCAGACAGCTTGGCGGCGACTACGCGCGCCATCGCGTCTACGCCGCCGCCGGGCGGGTAAGGCACCACAAGCGTTACCGTGCGCGCCGGATAGTCGGCGCCAAAGGCGCCGCTCATTGCGGCGAACGTCACAGCAAGCACCGCGCCGACCGCGGCGACAAATCGGGACATGGCTTTCCTCGCCGGCGTTTTTATTGCCGACGACTATAGCGCAAATCGGCGCCGCAGCCGATTTGGCCGATTTGGCCAATCTGAAAAACCGATAGCCGAACCCAGGGTATACCCGGGTTCGGCCTGAGCCGAAGGAGCCAAAATTTCGAGATCGATCCGCCTAGTGCACGCTGGCGCGCCCGCTCAGGCGCAGCCTTTCGATCTCGTCCTTTACCTGTAATTTTCGACGCTTGAGTTCTACGATTTTCAGATCATCGATCGCAGGGTGGGTCAGGCATTCATTGATTTCGTCTTCGAGCGCCTGATGTCGTTTTTCCAATTCCGCAAGGTGCGATTGCATCGACATGCGGCATGTCTCCTCAATCAGTGGCTCTATGCCAGATAAGTGTAGCCCAGAGTCGGCACAAGAGCGACGGTATTTAGCGGCATGGGTTCCGCGGCAAACCGGCGCAAAGCCTTTGATTGGCGTTAATTTTCCCGCAAGCTTGAACGCGCTTGTGGAAAACGCGATAATTGCGGCTGTTTGACCGATGTGGGCCCGGCCGAGCGTTAAGCAAACCAGCGGTGGCGATGACCGACGAGGAAGAACGCGCGTTGCGGGAACAGCTGGCGCGCCTGCTGCAGGAACACCGCGATCTCGATGCGGCAATCGCGGCGCTGATTACCTCGCCCGGTTCCGACCTGATCCAGGTGCAAAGGCTGAAGAAGCGCAAGCTCGTACTACGCGACAAGATTCGCCGGATCGAGGATCAGCTCACCCCTGATATCATCGCCTAAGCAGGGCTCCCGACAGATTACTCTCCCCATTTGACGGGAGGCGGCAGCCCGCGGCGCTCGTCTTTGCGAGTATACATCGCCCTGTCGGCAGCCGCGATTGTCTGGGTCGGGGTCGCATCGGCGAGAAGAAGCGCCGTTCCGACGCTGGCGCCAACCTGAATCTGCCCGTTGCCTCGGGGAATAGCGATCCGCGCAATGAGCGCCTCGATCTCGCGCGCCCTCGCGGCAGCCTGCACCTCGTCGGCGCGCCACATCATCACGCCGAACTCATCTCCGCCTAGCCGGCCAACCACGTCGGACGCGCGCACGTGCGCGCCGAGCTCACGCGCCACAACCTTGAGCAAGGCGTCGCCGGCGCTATGGCCGTAGCGGTCATTGATTGCCTTAAAGCCATCGAGGTCGATGAACATCAGCACCGCCTGTGTGCCATAGCGTTTGACGTGGGCGAGCGAGCGGGCGAGCTCGCGCTCGAACCCCCTCCGGTTGAGGATATCGAGCAGCGGATCAATGTCGGCGCGTGCTTCAAGCTCGCCGATCCGCGCACGCGCGACGGCAAGCTCGCGCTTCAGCCGTTCATTTTCGGCCAGGAGCGAAGCGGGCGGCGGAAATTCATCGTGTGCGCGTGCCTGCGGGAGTCCCATGTGTCATTCCTCGCGAATCTTAACCCTGGGACACAGAATACCCGTTTCGCCTTGCCAGCGGGGAGCCTCGACCTATAATGCACCGCTTCCTTCCGCGGACAGATGCGGATTCGGGGGCAAAATGGCGGCAAAACCAGTTGCGATCATCATGGGCAGTCAGTCTGACTGGGCCACGATGAAACATGCCGCGAAGACACTTGATGCGCTCCGAATCGCCTACCAGGCGCGCATCGTTTCCGCGCACCGCACGCCCAAGCGGCTCTACGAATTCGCTGGCCGCGCACGCCAGAACGGGTTCAAGGTAATCATCGCCGGCGCCGGCGGTGCCGCCCACCTGCCCGGCATGACCGCATCCCTGACGCCGCTGCCGGTCTTTGGCGTGCCGATAAATACGCACGCTCTGGACGGCAAAGACTCCCTGTTGTCGATCATGCAGATGCCTGGCGGCATCCCGGTCGGCACGCTGGCCATTGGCAAGGCGGGCGCCATCAATGCCGCGCTGCTCGCAGCGGCCGTTCTGGCGCTCTCTGACGCCCGGATTGCCAAACGTCTGGATGCCTGGCGCGCGCGCCAGACCAAGGCCGTGGCCAAGCGGCCAAAAGATTGAACATGCCCTTTCATTCCGCTCGTCCCCGCGAAAGCGGGGACCCATGGAAAAGACATTGCAGATCAGGCGTCGTCGCTCTGGATTCCCTGCGCGGGAATGAGCGGAGGTTGGGGTGCTGAAGCCCGGCGCGACCATCGGTATCCTTGGCGGAGGCCAGCTCGCACGCATGCTTGCCCTTGCGGCCGAGCGCCTTGGCCTGCGTTGCCACGTCTACTCGCCCGAAAAGGATTCCTGCGCTTTTGACGTGGTTCATGCGCGCACCTGCGCGAACTACGAGGACGAGGCTGCGCTTGGGCGTTTTGCCGGGGTAGTCGATGCCATCACCTACGAATTTGAAAATGTGCCGGCCAAGACCGCGGCGTTTCTTGCCCGGCGCAAGCCGGTTTTGCCCGATCCACAAGTGCTGGAGACCACACAGGACCGGCTTGTCGAAAAGACCTTCATCAGCGGTCTGAAAATCGCGACCGCGCCCTTTGCACCGGTGCACAGCGCGACGCAGCTGTCCGAAGCCGTGAAAGCCGTTGGCTTGCCGGCTGTGCTGAAAACCCGGCAGCTCGGCTACGACGGAAAGGGCCAGGCCAAGATTGCCAAAGCAGGTGACCCGGGCACGGCCTGGCAATCACTCCTCAAGGCGCCCTGTATCCTTGAAGGATTCATCGATTTCGAGCGAGAGGTTTCGGTTGTCGCTGCGCGTTCGCGCGACGGCGCCGTGGAATGCTTCGAGGTCACAGAGAATGAGCACCGCGACCATATCCTCAAAATCTCGCGGGTTCCGGCAAAGGTAACCCCGGCGCTCGCGCGCGAAGCGCGCCAGATCGCGAGCCGGATCGCCAAGGCGTTCGACTACGTCGGCGTGCTCGCGGTGGAAATGTTCGTCGTACGCAAGGGGCGACGCCAGATGCTGCTGGTGAATGAAATTGCCCCAAGGGTTCACAATTCGGGCCACTGGACCATCGACGGCGCGACGGTTTCACAGTTCGAGCAGCATATACGGGCGGTCGCCGGTTGGCCGCTGGCGAAACCGATACGGCTCGGCCGCAAGGTCGAGATGGTGAACCTGATCGGCGAGGAAGTGAGCGAGGCGCCTCGCTGGCTGAGCGTTCCGGGAGCCTCGGTCCACGTATACGGCAAGGGCGTTGCACGCCCGCGCCGCAAGATGGGACATGTGACAAGGGTTTGGCCGCGTTGAGCGCTGGCGTCTGCTAACCCCTCTCCCCATATGACGAATAATTGTGCGGCTCGATCGATTGCGAGCCTTTGAATGGACTCTTAACGTCTTTTCTGCTAGAGCCGCGCGACTCAAAGCCCCCGTTTTCGGGGCTTTTGCCTTAACCCGTCCGAGCAACAATCAAGGAGCAAGCGTGCAAGTTCTCGTTCGCGATAACAACGTCGACCAAGCCCTCAAGGCGCTCAAGAAGAAGATGCAGCGCGAGGGCATCTTCCGCGAGATGAAACTCCGCGGCCACTACGAAAAACCATCGGAAAAGAAAGCAAGGGAAAAGGCGGAAGCGATCCGCCGCGCCCGCAAACTCGCGCGCAAGAAGATGCAGCGCGAGGGCCTGCTGCCGATGAAGCCGCGTCCGACCCCGGGCGCTGGTCCCGGCGGCGGTAACAGCGGCGGCGGACATGGCCGCGGCGGAAACCGGCGCTTCGGCTAATAAGGGGCAATACGAAGTTGATGGTGGCGCGGGCCTAAGGTGCCCGCGCTATTGTTTTGTAGTCGGGCAATCTATTTCCAGCAGAACTTGACGTCAGCCGCGTTGCGCTTGCGCGTGGCATAGTACGCGTCGACATTCTTCGGATCGTCGAAAAAGGCGCTTTCCTTGGCCGCCCGCTCCTTGGCATTCGCAATCGCGCGTTTTGCATTGTCGGTGCGGTTACCGGGGAGCGCGGGAGCGTTTGCCAAGAACATGGTTTGATATGGATTGGCCTCGACCCACGCAACCGCTTTGCTGTGCTGCGCCTTCTGCTTGGCAAGATCGCAAAACGCGTACCCGTTGATCACGGGTCCCGCAAGCGTCGCAAAATTGCGCACTGCCTCATCGGCCGGAACAAGCTGGGGTGCCTTCACATCAAGCACTTCCGACATGACGACATAACGGTCTTTGGCCACGTAGAACCAGAACACCGAGTCATCGCGCAAACCCACGTCATAGAGCCTGATGGCGAGGACCATCATGGTCATTGGAGTAACAAGGGCGGGTGCGGCCAGAATGCGATCCCGCGCAGCAAGAATATCCTCGCGCGTATTGGAGCTGAGCAGATCATTGAATTGCGCGCCGACTGCGACCCCCGGCCGCTCGTCCGGCGTGCGCCCTGATTCATAGAACGGCTGGACATAAATTTCGATGTGTCGCACTGGCTCGGCGGCGTATGAAGGCCAGGCCAGCAGCATCACTGCCAGAACGGCATACTTTGTTGACTTCAACATCAGTGGCCCCAGTCGACGGCTCAACGCTCCGCCAAAAACTCCTTGACGACTTTTGCCGCGCCGTAATCATCGAGATTGACATGGCCGCCGAGCGGAAATCGCACGATACGCTTGGGCTCACGCGCGAGCGCAAACAGCTTCTCGCCGAATCTGACAGGAACAATATTGTCGCGTTCGCCGTGCAAAATCAGCAGCGGGGCGTGCACGCGCGCAATACGTTCGTCCGAGTAGAAACTGTCTTTGATCAACCAGCGCACCGGGGCAAAGGGATAGGCCGCGGCGCCGACTTCCGCGGTCGAAGTATAAGGTGCGTCCAGAATGATCCCGGCGACTTCGCGCTCCGCTGCAAGCGCTACTGCAACACCTGTCCCAAGCGATTCACCGAACAGGATGATGCGTTTTCCCGGGTCGCGTTTGCGGACGAAATCGTAGGCGGCACGCGCATCCTTGATCAGACCATCCTCAGTGGGCCGTCCTGTCGAGCCGCCGTAACCGCGATAGCACAAGGCCAACAGGCCGGTGCCGTCCGCGGTGAGCCAGGTAAAGCGGCCGACCCGCGGCTTAAATCCCTCGGCATTGCCCTGAAAGTACATGACGACCGGCTTGTTGCCGCGCGGCGCAACATGCCAGGCGAGCAATGTCTCCCCGTCATCGCTTCTGAAAGTCACCTCCTCGGCCTGCGGGAATCCAGCCGCCGTCGGCGAGAGGCGCGCGGGGTCGGGGAAATACATCAGCGAGCGCTGAAAAACATATATCAGCGCCAGCACGCCGCAGTAGCCGAGAAGCCCGAGGACAACGATCCATTTCAATGTGCCCATAAGCAGCCACTTACGGCGGTGAGGTCGCTCGCGGGCAGCGCCTAAAGCGCCTTTACGATGCTCTCGGTCATTTTCTTAGCGTCGCCCAAGAGCATCATGGTGTTGTCGCGGTAGAACAGCGGGTTATCGATGCCGGCATATCCGGAAGCAAGCGAGCGCTTGATGAACATGACGGTCCCGGCCTTCCACACCTGCAGCACCGGCATCCCGTAGATCGGCGAGGTCTTGTCCTCTTCCGCCGCCGGGTTGGTGACGTCGTTAGCGCCGATGACGAAGGCGACATCGGCCTGCGCGAATTCGGAATTGATATCCTCGAGCTCGAACACTTCGTCGTAGGGCACATTGGCTTCGGCGAGCAGCACGTTCATATGTCCGGGCATACGGCCGGCCACAGGGTGAATGGCGTATTTGACTTCGACGCCTTCTTTTTTGAGCTTGTCGGCCATTTCGCGCAGCGCGTGCTGCGCCTGCGCAACCGCCATCCCGTAGCCGGGGACGACGATAACCTTGGAAGCGTTCTTCATGATGTAGGCGGCATCTTCGGCGGAGCCGAGCTTGACCGGACGTTGTTCCGCGCCTCCGCCCGGCCCTGCGGTCTCCCCGCCGAAACCGCCGAGGATGACCGATATGAATGACCGGTTCATGCCCTTGCACATGATGTACGACAGGATCGCACCCGATGAGCCGACCAGAGCTCCGGTAATGATCAGCGCCGAATTGCCGAGTGTGAATCCAATGCCGGCAGCCGCCCATCCCGAATAGGAGTTGAGCATCGAGATCACGACCGGCATGTCGGCGCCGCCGATCGGGATAATGATGAGAACGCCAAGCAGCAGCGAAAGGCCGGTGATCAGCCAGAAATCCATCTGGCTCTGCGAAACGAAGAAGCCATAGACGAAGAAGATCAGCGCCGCGGCAAGCGCGAGATTGACGATATGTCGGCCCGGCAGCGTGATTGGCTTGCCGCTCATACGACCCGACAATTTCAGGAATGCGATGACCGAGCCGGTGAAGGTGATGGCGCCGATGGCGACGCCGAGCGACATTTCAATCAGGCTCTGCGCGTGGATATGGCCGTGTGTGCCGATGTCGAAGGCCGCCGGCGCATAGAACGCGCCGGCCGCGACCAGCACCGCCGCCATGCCGACCAGAGAATGGAAAGCCGCAACCAGTTCCGGCATGGATGTCATCGGCACGCGGCGTGCGATGACTGCCCCGATTCCGCCGCCGATCACGACGCCGCCGCCCACCAACGCCCATGCAACAGGATCCGCCGGCGGATGCGAGCCGAGGGTCGTGAGCACGGCGATCGTCATACCGATCATGCCGAACAGATTGCCGCGCCGGCTTGAATCCGGGCTCGACAGGCCGCGCAGCGCCAGAATGAACAGAACGCCGGCGACCAGATAGAGCAGCGCGACGAGATTAGGGTTCATTGCGCGCTCATTTCTTTTTTTTCTGATACATCGCCAGCATGCGCTGGGTGACCAGGAAGCCGCCGAAAATATTGACCGAAGCGAAAGTAAGGGCGACGAACCCGAGCGCCCGCGCCCACAACGGCCCATCGTCGTTGGCAACCAGCGCAACACCGACCGCGAGCAGCGCGCCGACGACAATGACCGACGAGATCGCGTTGGTCACCGACATCAAGGGCGTGTGCAGCGCTGGTGTCACCGACCAAACGACGTAATAGCCGACGAATATCGCCAGGACGAAGATCGAAAACCGGAACACGAAGGGGTCAACCGCGGTTGCGATGGTTTCCATCGTCGTCTCCGTCAGGCAGCCTTTGGTTTGAAATTCGGGTTTACGACGGTGCCGTCACGGGTCAGCAGCGTCGCCTGCACCAGCTCGTCGTCCCAGTTGACCGCGAGTTTCTTCTCTTTCTTGTCGATGAGCGTTTCGACGAAGGTGAGCAGATTTTTCGCATAGAGGGCCGAAGCGGAAGCGGCGAGCCGTCCCGGAACGTTCAGATAGCCGACGATCTTCACGCCGCCGACCTGCGCCACCTCGCCGGCCCGCGCACCTTCGACATTGCCGCCGCGCTCGACAGCAAGATCGACAATCACAGAGCCGGGACGCATAGAAGCAACCATGTCCTTGGAAACCAGGCGCGGTGCCGGCCTGCCGGGAATCAATGCCGTCGTGATGACGATGTCCTGCTTCTTTATGTGATCGGTGACCAACGCCGCCTGTTTGGCCTGATATTCCTTCGACATCTCCTTGGCATACCCGCCGGCGGTCTGCGCGTTCTTGAACTCTTCGTCCTCGACCGCGAGAAATTTGGCGCCGAGACTCTCGACTTGCTCTTTGGTGGCGGGCCGCACATCCGTAGCCGTAACAATGGCGCCGAGGCGTTTCGCCGTGGCGATTGCCTGCAAACCTGCGACGCCGACGCCCATGATGAACACTTTCGCCGCCGGTACGGTACCGGCTGCGGTCATCATCATCGGGAGCGCGCGGCCATATTCCTCGGCGGCGTCGATCACCGCGCGATAACCGGCCAGGTTCGCCTGGCTCGACAGCACGTCCATTGATTGCGCGCGCGTGATGCGCGGCATCAGCTCCATGGCGAATGCTGCGATGCCTGCTTCCGCCATCTGCTTGAGCGCGGCGTCGTTGCCGAAAGGATCCATGATGGCGATAACGAGCGCGCCTTTCTTGTAAGAGGAAAGCTCGTTTGTGGCTGGCCGGCGCACCTTCAGAATAATGTCGGCGTCCTTGGTGACGGCATCGGCAATCTGGGCGCCCGCCGCCTCGAATTCGGCATCAGGAATACCAGACGCGACGCCGGCGCCGCGCGCAACCGCGACCTCGGCACCGAACGATTTGAATTTTTTGATCGTTTCGGGAGTAGCTGCGACGCGCGGCTCACCGCCTTCGGTTTCGCGCGCTACGGCAATTCGCATTCGTGCCTCCCCCGCCGACCGTGAAATATCTCAGTGCGGCGACAGTCCGGTGAAGGCAAAGATCAAAAAGCAAATTACGAAACTGGCATAGCTTGGCGCCGTTGCGGCACTGAGGAGCGAAGGGACAGCGCCTAGCACGCCGATAACAAAAATCGCCGCGGCCAGGAACCAGTGGCCCATGACGCCTCCGGTCGCCAAGCCGAACAGAATGGTGACCACGTAAAGAATGCCGACAAGAGTGAAATGCACAAAGCGCTCGTAGCCTTGCTCGTGTGCGGGATAGTCGTTGCCGGTTGCGGTGGAATATTCGACGGCGCCGTGTTCGGCCATGGGGCAAGCTCTCCGAGTCGTCCAAAAAAAGGCGGGCGCAGAGGGGTTAGCGCAATTGCGGCCCAAGGGCAACGCCGCGCAGCTCAGCCTTTGGACGGCACAAGGCCCGCTTTGGCAAGTGCGGCGCTTTGGCGCCTGCCAACCGCATCGACCGTAAAATCCTCAATCGCC
>DASPUD010000093.1:0-7956 GCA_035623095.1 Pseudolabrys sp. | reverse complement strand
CCTTGCGTACTGCCGCTGGTGCCGCCCTATCTCGTATTTCTCGCGGGCACATCGCTTGAACGGTTCGCCGACAAGGAGCCAGAGCCGCAGGTCAGGCGCGACACTGTCGCCGCGGCAGCCTTGTTCGTGCTCGGTTTTTCTACTGTGTTTGTGGCTCTCGGCGCCAGCGCCAGCGTTGTCGGTTCGCTGGTTCGCGCCTATTCCGGACCGCTCGCAACCATCGCCGGCATTGTCATTATTGTAATGGGCTTGCATTTTCTTGGCATCACACCGATCGCGCTCCTACATAGGCAGAAGCGGCTCGAGGTTTCCAAGCCGGTCGGTTTGTGGGGCGCTTACGTGATCGGATTGGCTTTCGCTTTTGGCTGGACGCCGTGCATCGGGCCAATCCTTGCCGTCATTTTGGCGATTGCGGCATCCGAACAGACTGTAACCACGGGCGCCAGCCTGCTTGCCGTGTACTCACTCGGACTTGGCATACCATTTATTGTTGCCGCGTTTGCCATCGAACCATTCGCGGCATTTTTGGCCCGATTCAAAAAACACCTTGCCAGAGTCGAACACGTGATGGGCGCTTTATTGGTGCTGACCGGTGTCGCCTTTCTCACTGGTAGCGTGACTCAGATGAGCGTCTGGCTGCTTGAGGCATTTCCGGTCCTGGGCAAGATCGGCTGAAAATAAGAAGCCCGCCACGTGGCGGGCTTCTCTCGGCAAAACCTAATATGGATTATTTTACCTTGCTGCAGTCGGAGCCGGGGCATTCGACGTATGTAATCTTGCCACTGCCATCCTTCTTCCAGATGTACATGACATAGTCGAGCTTGGTGATATCTCCCTTTTTGTCGTAGGCGATATCTCCCAGCACCGTCTTGAATTGCATGCCCGAGTGCATCTTCTCGGCCACCTTCTTGGGGTCGAGTGATTTGGCCGCTTCCGCCGCTTGCTTGATGATCTGGACACCGGCATAGCTGTAAAGGGTGTAGGCTTCCGGCTCGAATTTCTTGGCGCGGAATTCTTCCACCACTTTCTTGGCGTCGGGTTTGTTGCGCGGATCGGGGCCATAGGTCATCAACGTGCCTTCCACGCCAGGGCCGCCGATCGATGCAAATTCATCCGAGGTGATGCCATCGCCGCCCATCAATGGCGCTTTCACGCCTTGATCGCGCATTTGTCTCACGATCAGGCCGCCTTCGGTGTACAGGCCACCCCAGTAGATCAGGTCAGCGCCCGACTGTTTGATCTTTGAGACGAGTGCTGAATAATCTTTCTCGCCGGTGTTTACGCCTTCATACAGTACGCCTTTCATTCCGCCGGCCTGAATCGTCTTCATTGTTTCGTCGGCTAGGCCCTTGCCGTAAGTCGTCTTGTCGTGGACGAAGGCGATCTTCTTGCCTTTGAAGTGTTTGAGTATGTAATCGCCCGCGACCTTGCCCTGCTGATCGTCACGGCCGCAGACGCGGAAGATGTTCCACATATTCCGCTCGGTGACCTTCGGGTTGGTCGAAGCCGGCGTGATCTGAAGAATGCCGTTTTCCTGGTAGACCTCCGACGACGGGATCGTGACGCCGGAGTTGTAGTGCCCGATCACGAATTTTACGCCGTCGGCAGAGAACTTATTGGCCACCGACACACCCTGTTTCGGATCGGAAACGTCGTCACCGTAGCCGACGGTGATTTTCTGGCCGAGGATGCCGCCGGCGGCGTTGATGTCAGCGGCAGCCTGATCTACGCCGTTTTTCATCTGCGCGCCTGTTGCGGCGCTCGGGCCTGTGATCGGTCCGCCCACACCAAATTTGACCTGAGCCGCGGCCGTTCCGGCCACCGTCATCGCTATGCCCAGCACAAAGCCGAGCATGCCTATCTTCTTCATAGGTTGTTCCCCTCCAACTAGACGCGGCACACGTAATCTAGGGGCAATACTACGTCAGGGCACCCTGCGGCGCCAGCGCATTGGACCCGAGGGCTCGTTGAGCCATCGATATTGATTGACCATTTGCGAGGCACGCGCGGCTCGAAATCCCCAGAATGCGAACGCCACGCAGAATATGCTGTCGACCAAATAGTAGTGGAGCGACAGCAAAGTGCCACCGAACAGACTGAAATGAATGAAACGCACTGCGCCGGCGAGGATCAGGCTATATGCGGCAACCTGCCACTGGGGCCGCCAGGTCGCCGCTATTGCGCGGCCGGTCAGTGTTGCTGCGCCACCGCCCAGAACGATAGTCACCAGGACGAAGACGCCGAGTGAGTTTTCTTCGTAGAGAAGCTCGGGAATCGAGAAGGCGGTTGAAAGTTCATTCAATGGCGGCCTCCCTCGAGATAAGCGGACTTGATCTCGGGGCGTTCCAGCAAATCGCGTCCGGTGCCTGACAGCGAGATCAGGCCGTTGACCATCACATAGCCGCGATGCGCAAGCTTGAGCGCGTGATATGCGTTCTGCTCGACGAGGAATACGGTGAGGCCACCGTCAGCATTGAGTGCCTTGATGGCATCAAAGATCTGCTGCACGACGAGGGGGGCAAGCCCCAGCGACGGCTCGTCGAGCAGCAGCAGGCGTGGCCGCGCCATCAAAGCGCGTCCGATTGCCAGCATTTGCTGTTCACCACCCGATAGTGTGCCGCCACGTTGTCCTATGCGTTGGCTCAAGTGCGGGAAGAGCGTCAGCACCCGGTCAAGATCGCGTGCGAATTCGGAAGGTTCTCCGGTGATCGATCCCATTTGCAGATTTTCGAGCACCGTCATGCGCGAAAAGATACGCCGGCCTTCCGGTGCCTGCGCCAGTTGGAGTCGCGCGATTTCGTGCGTCGGCATCCGGGTGATGTCGTGGCCGGCGAATTCAATTGTGCCCTCACGGGCGCGCGGATTGCCGCAGATGGTCATCATCAACGTGGATTTTCCGGCGCCGTTGGCTCCGATCAACGTGACGATCTCGCCTTCATTGACGTCGAGGTCGACGCCTTTGAGCGCCATCACATGACCGTAGAATGTTTTTACGCCGCGCACGGCGAGCAGCGGTGAGCTCATAGCCCGACCTCCGCTTCGACGTTGACGACGTCTTTGTCGGCGACACCGAGATAGGCCGCGATGACCTTCGGATTGTCGCGGATTTCGGCCGGCGAGCCGTCGGCGATCTTTACCCCATAGTCGAGCACAACCACGTGGTCGGAAATTTCCATCACGACCGACATGTCGTGCTCAATCAGCAGGATCGAAACGCCAAGCTGTTCGCGAATCGCAAGCAGCAGCTCATTGAGCTGAACGCTTTCGCGCGGGTTGAGGCCGGCAGCCGGCTCGTCGAGACATAGCAACACCGGCTCCGTGCACATCGCGCGTGCGATCTCAAGCCGTCGCTGCGCGCCGTAAGGAAGTTCCCCGGCGGGTTCATCCGCACGATCCGTAAGTCCGACACGATCGAGCCAAGCTCGGGCCTGATCGATCGCAGCTCGCTCGGCGGCGGCGTATGAAGGAAATCCGAGAATTCCCAGCAGTGTATAGCCGGACGCGAGCATCAACCGGTTGTGCTGCGCCACCAGCAGGTTTTCAAGCACAGTCATGCCGGGAAACAAACGGATGTTCTGGAAGGTTCGCGCGACGCGCGCTTTCTGCGTGACGAGATACTCCGGCATGCGCTCAAGCAAATAGAGGGCGCCGGCAGCCCGCGCGAGATGGCGGTTGCCTCCGCCAGTGAGCACATCCAGCCCTTCCCAAGCGGTGTTGTCGCCGTGACGCAGCGCCAGTCGACCTTCGCTCGGCTTGTAAAATCCGGTGATGCAGTTGAAGACCGTTGTTTTGCCGGCGCCATTGGGTCCGATCAGTGCCGTGATCTCGCCCTGTCCAGCGTTAAACGACAAGTCATCGACGGCGATCAGACCGCCGAACCGCATGCTCAAATGCTCGACCTTCAGCAAGGTTTCGGCCATCAACCGTGTCCTTCTTTGACCAGGCTGGCCGCTATTGCCTTGCGCTCTTTCAGGAACACCGAGGGATCACGCGTCGCGATAAGTCCGCGCGGCCGCCAGATCATGATCAGCACCATGGCGAGCCCGAACAGCAGCATGCGGTATTGGGTCGGGTCGAAAGTCGGACCGAAAATATCTTTGAGAAAATCAAGGTCGCGCAGGATCTCGGTGCCGCCGATCATCACGACGGCCGCTATGGCGACGCCGATCTGGCTGCCCATGCCTCCCAGCACGACGATCGAAAGGATCGTGGCCGACTCCAGAAAGGTGAAAGACTCCGGCGAGATAAAACCCTGCCGCGCGGCGAAAAACGAGCCGGCGAAGCCCGCAAACATTGCGCCCATGGCAAAGGCGGTGAGCTTGGTATTGGTCGTGTTGATGCCGAGTGATCGGCAGGCGACCTCATCTTCGCGCAGCGCTTCCCAGGCGCGGCCGACCGGCAGCCTTCGCAGACGAATGGTGACGAATGCAGTAACCAGCGCAAGCCCCAGGATCACGTAGTAAAGGAATATGGTTCGGTGGATTGGAGAAAACTCCAGGCCGAAGACGGCGGCGAATCCGTTTTCCTCGCTATTAAACGGTATGCCAAAAAAAGTCGGGCGCGGAATGCTGGTGATACCGGCATAGCCGTTGGTCAGATCGACCCAGTTGATGATGACGATGCGGATAATTTCGCCGAAAGCGAGAGTGACAATGGCGAGATAATCGCCGCGCAAACGCAGCACCGGAAAACCCAGCAGAATTCCCCAAAACGAAGCGAGAATTCCCGCAAGCGGCAGCAGAATCCAGAACGCAAGACCAAATGTCTTTGCGAGCAGCGCATATGAATAGGCGCCGACAGCGTAGAACGCGACATATCCAAGATCGAGCAGACCGGCGAGGCCGACAACAATATTTAGGCCCCAGCCGAGCATCACGTAGATCAGGACCTGAATTCCAAAATTGTCGACCCACTTTACAGCGCGTCCAGTTCCTCCGAGAGCAATGACAATCGCCGGATAGACGATGACGAAACCAATAGCGAAGGGTGTGAACCATTTGCCGATGTACGCACGCCATGTCGGGGTTGTGGCAACGGGCCGAAGCGCGCGCTGACTGAGCCAGGGCTCAATAAGAAACGAGTAGGCGAGGCGACCGAGGCCGGCGACAGCTACCACGGCGAACAACAGCGGCCATCGCGTAGTCAGAATCAGATCGTTGCGGATATTGGTCGTGGTCTCAAAGCCGACGAGTGGCAGGAAAAGGCCGAACGCGAGCAACGTGGTGATGCCCGCGTCGTGAAACGCGCGAGCAACATCGACGCGCTTGTGGTGCGCGCCGGTTGCCATATCAAACCTTTTCGACATCGGGCCGGCCGAACAGCCCCTGCGGCAGGAAGATCAGAGTGATTGCCAGCACCGAGAAAGCGGCAACATCCTTGTAGTCGATGGAAAAATACGCGGACCAGAGTGTCTCGATCAGGCCAATCAGAATACCGCCGATCACAGCGCCGGGCAGTGAGCCGATGCCGCCGAGCACCGCCGCGGTAAAAGCTTTGACTCCAGGAACGAACCCATCGGCAAAACTCACGACGCCGTAGTACATCAGATACAGGGTGCCCGCGACCGCCGCGAGTGCAGCCGCAATGACGAACGTTATTGAGATTGTGCGATCCACGTCGACGCCAACCAGCGCCGCCATTTTTTGGTCCTGCTCGCATGCGCGCTGAGCTCGGCCGAGCGAGGTCTTCGCGACCAGATACCAGAAACACGCGAGCAGGATCGCGGTCACGACCCAGATGATCAGCTGCTTGTGCGAGAGCGTCACCGGATAATCGTTTTTGGTGAACAATACGAACTCACCCTGAACCATCGGCGGAATGGATTTGTTGCGCGGCCCCTGTGTCACTTGCACAAAATTTGAAAGGAAGATCGACATGCCGATCGCCGAAATCAACGGCGCGAGCCGGAACGACCCTCGCAACGGGCGATAGGCGAGTCGTTCGATGGTCCAGTTGACCAGTGAGGTAAAAAGCATCGCGACAATGAGAACGACAAACAGCGCGAGTGCGATCGAGGAAACTCCAAGGAAGCTTACAAGAATGAGGAATGCGACAAGTGCGATGAAGGCCGACACCATGAACACATCGCCATGGGCGAAATTGACCATGCCGATGATGCCGAACACCATCGTGTAGCCGATGGCAATCAGGCCATAGATCGAGCCCAGCGTAATGCCGTTAATGAGCTGCTGGAGGAATACTTCCATCCGGTCCTCTGCGCCTTCCCGGTGTCACAATGGATTAACAGGGCGGTGCGGAGGCGGCAACGTGGCGCAGGCGACGTGTTATTAAGTCTGTGTGCGGATCACCATGCCGCCCCGCCATGTGCGGCAGGGGTGCACGGCAATCACGCACGCCGGCTATTGTTGTGATTGCGCGAGCGGGTGCGGCCGTCCCGTCGCGCGGGTGAACTAATGCAGGCCGCCAAAGAGCCAGATGAGTACCGGCACCCCGAGACGCCAAAGCAACAAATAGCGTCCCATCGTCAATCCTCCAGGTTTCTATTTCGGGAACTCGTCGCGTAACGTGAGGTTCCGAACAGTTTTTCTTCAAAGTTGTGCGTGGGTTGCGGAACAAAAGGTTCATCACCGCATTATCTTTTGCCATGGGGCGTGCGCGATCGAAGTGCGCTCCGAGTCAGTGTTTGGAAAGGACAGCAAATGAATCAGAATCCAAATCAGAAGCCCGGCCAGCAGCAGCAAGGTGGCCAACAGCAAGGCGGCCAGCAGGGCGGGCAGCAGAAGCCCGGCCAGCAGCAGCAAGGTGGCCAGCAGGGCGGTCAGCAAAATCAACAGAACCGCTAATACTTAAGACAATGATCTACGAAGCCCCGCCGCAAGGCGGGGTTTTTCTTTTGCAACCGCCCGTTGGCCTCGGTGGTCAGCTCGAATATGCTCAACGCATGAGTACGGTATCGTCGCTTCCGTTATTTCATCTGTACGGCGATCCGCCGGACGATTCCGCGTTTGACTTCATCCATATCGAGACGATCGCATCGCGTTCGTCCGTTCATGACTGGACGATCCGGGCCCACCGCCACCGCAATCTTTTTCAGATCCTGTTGATCGAAAAAGGCGGCGGCGAGATGAGTTTTGAGACGGCCACGGCGCGCTTCGCTGCACCAACGGTAATACTGGTGCCTGCGACGATCGCACACGGATTCCGTTTTATTCCTAAATTGACCGACGGTTGGGTGGTCAGTTTTACCGAAGACGTTGCCGACGCCCTCGGTGATCAATCCGGCGAGGCACTTGCGAGGTTAAAGGCTGTTGCAAATGAGCCGCTGCTGCCGCTGGCTGATGCAGCGGAGACCAAACGCCTCTCGGCGCTATGTGCCGATCTCCATGAAGAAGATGGGCTTGCGCGCGAAGGCTACCGCCTGGCCATGCGCGGACTGCTGGCCCTAATTGCCATCGAAGTGGTGCGGCTCGGAGTAAGCCGGGCGCGCAGCGGCGCCGTGACGCTCTCCCGTTCCGATGCGCGGGTCGATGAACTACGCCGGCTGGTCGACGAGCATTTCCGGAAAGAGCGCCTGATCAGTTTCTATGCGGAAAAACTGGCTATGACGCCCGATCGGCTGAATGATCACGTCAAACGTGCCACCGGGGTGACCGCGGGCCATCTAATCCGGCAGCGCGTTTTGACCGAGGCCAAGCGGCAACTGGTGTTCACCAATCAGGCGATCCATGAAATCGCCTACGACCTCGCTTTTTCGGATCCCTCGCACTTTACTCGCTTTTTCCGCAAGCAAACCGGGACGACGCCGCAGGCGTTTCGCGACGGCCGCGGCGGCTAATCACTCTATCTTTATGGCGCCAGATTCCGATCGGCACGCCGCCAATCGTCGAGATGCAAAAATATGTGAACTCGGAAATCGTCCGCTGGGGCAGAGTGGTGCGAGAGTCAGGCGCCAGAATCGATTAGTAGCTTTGCTTCTGCGGCCGCTGTGATCAGCTG
>DASPUD010000092.1:0-21310 GCA_035623095.1 Pseudolabrys sp. | reverse complement strand
CGGGGCCGGCAGCGGAGTAGCGCTGGCTGAAGCAACAGTTGCAGGCGGCGCTGGCGCCTGCGGCAGCGCGGAGTTGTTGCCCGCAAGCGTCGATAGGTCGAGCGGTGCACCGGCAGCGCGGCCGCCAGGTGCGCCAACCGGCGGCGCGTTGTCTTGCGCCTGTTCGGGTGCCGCAATCACCGTCTGGTTGCCAAGTGTGCGGGGCGCGCCGGGCGCATTCGGATTCTGCGCGGGATCAAACACATCAGAACGGCGGCCTGGGGTTGCTGCTGGTCCGGGCGCCCCCCCGGGAGCATTCGGCACGGCTTGGGCAGGCGGCGCCACGATTGCGCCGCGCCCGCCCTGCTGCTGGAAGCGATATTCAGTGTCGTCCTGCATGCGCTTGAGCTGCATCTCGAGCTGCTGGTTGCGGTATTGCAGCTGCTCGAGAGTACCGGTGAGTTGCCGTAGGGCGTTTTCCATGCGGTCGAGCCGGACCGAAAGATCGCCGGGATCGGATTGCGCCACGCGCCCGCCAGATGGCGGCTGCGCCGGCTGCCGCGACTGGTTCTGCGATTCGCCGCGCCCAAACAGATTGTCGAGGAAATTGCCTGAGGAATTCCGCTCCTGCGCCAGCGCGGAACCGGTCAGCAGCAATGCCGACAGCGCGGCAAGCGCCGCGATACGAAATGAAGGTCCTGGATCCGTCATGTCACACGAAAGCCCGGCAGAGCCCCTAGCCGGATAGGGCTAGCATAAGACCGCCTGCGTCGAAATTGTGACTAGGCCTTTCTTATCGAACGAATCAAGACGCAAATGGCCGGGGAGACCCGGCCATGACGCGTGTAGAAGCGCGATCAAGCCCTAGGAGCTGACCCCGAGGACCGTCACCGCGCGACGATTCTGCGACCAGCAGGAGATGTCGTTGCAGACGGCCACCGGACGCTCCTTACCGTACGAGATCGTGCGCATCCGGTTCGGCGCTATGCCGCGGGAGGTCAGATAGTCGCGCACGGCCTGGGCACGGCGGGCACCCAGCGCGATATTGTACTCGCGCGTACCGCGCTCGTCGGCGTGCCCCTCAATGGTGAACTGCGAGTACTGGCTGTAGTTGGTAAGCCATTGCGCCTGCTTGTCGAGCGTCGCGCGCGATTGCGTCGTGAGCTCTGTGGAATCGGTTTCAAAGAACACGCGGTCGCCTACATTGACCACGAAGTCCTGCTGACTGCCGGGGGTCGCCTGACCGGCCGCATTGGCCTGCGCGTCCTCGCCGGGTTTATTGGCGCAGGCTGAGATTGCGAGAGCCGCTGCCAAGACGGCCGCAAGCCGGGCAACGTGCAACGTTTTCATCATATCGATCATGCCGGTGCCTCCATTTCACGCGTACCGACCGGAGCTTTGCGTGTGGGTCTAGCAGGTCGTTCGTTAAGCGAACGTTCCGTCAACCTTGATGGAACATTGTGCAGACCCCTAAAAACCAGAAGAGACCCTTAAACCGTTTCTGATGGTTAAGACAGGGTGAAAATGAGGCCGGCTTGCGACAATCACGATAAAAGTGGGGACCAAGCTGGATCCGACGCATAACTGGGGGTCGGAACCTTGGCTTCGTTGCGACCGGTGATGTCGATTGTGAATAACGCCGGCCCCTGCCCGACATCGCGGAAGAACATCAGCACACGTCCATTCGGCGCGAAGGTCGGTCCTTCGTTATGGAACCCCTCCGTGAGGACGCGTTCGCCTGAACCGTCCGGTTTAAGAATACCGATGGCGAAATTTCCCCGCGCTTGACCGGTGAACGCGATGTAGTCGCCGCGCGGCGACCATACCGGCGTCGAGTGATGTCCGTCCCCGAAACTGATGCGCTGCGCTGCGCCGCCGCCTGCGGGCATGACATAAATCTGTTGCGAGCCGCCGCGATCGCTCTCGAAGCAGATGCGGGTACCGTCAGGCGAATAGCAAGGCGCGGTGTCGATCGCCGGCGTATCCGTAAGACGTGTTGTTTGCTTAGAGCGCAAATCCATGACGAACAGGTTGGCATTGCCGCCCTGTTGCAGACTCATGATCACGCGTTGGCCGTCCGGTGAAAACCTTGGCGCAAAAGTCATGCCGGGGAAATTGCCGACAATCTCCCGCTGGCCTGTTTCGATGTTGAGCAGATAAACGCGCGGGTCGCCCTGCCCGTACGACATATATGTGATCTCTTGCGTCGACGGATTGAACCGCGGGGTAAGCACGAGATCATCACCACGCGTGAGATAGCGGACGCCGGCGCCGTCCTGATCCATGATGGCAAGACGCTTCACGCGCCGGTCCTTCGGACCGGTCTCGTCGACAAAGACGATGCGGCTGTCGAAGTAACCCTTCTCGCCTGTGAGACGTTCATAGACCGCATCGGAAATAATGTGCGCGATGCGTCGCCAGTTGTCGGGCGTGGTGAAATACTGTTTGCCGTCGAGCTGCGTGCCGGCGAACACGTCCCAGAGACGGAACTCGGCCTTGAGCCGTCCGTCGGACTGTCGCGTCATGCGGCCGGTGACCAGCGCCTGGGCGTTGATTGCACGCCAATCCGGAAAGCGCGGGACGCTGTCGCTGTTGGTGATCTTTTCGATGAAGGCGGCCGGATTGATCGGGGCGAAAAGACCGCTGCGCTGAAGATTGTTGGTAATGACCCCGGTGACATTGCGCCCAGTGTCGCCCTCTCCCTGGCCCCCGGAAACAAAATCGGGCAGCGCAATCGGCATCGGCTGCACATTGCCCTGCGTGACATCGAGCTTGAGCACCGCGCTGGCCGGGCGCGAGCCAAGCACCGCCAGCGCCCCCGCGCCAGTCAGTAGCCGGCGGCGCGTGACGGAGCATGAGTTGTTGGCGCGGGAAAATTCGGAATGACTCATGGAAAGGCTCTTGTTGTTATTCAGCCGCCGAACATCTCGCGCGGGTCGAAAGTGATCTGCATGTCTTTCCATTGGTCGTAGTGCTCAGGCTTGAGCATCGTGTAGGGCTGACACTGCAATAAGGCGCGTTTAGCGCTTTCCGCGAGAACCGGGCCGACTTGCGACGGCGGCGCTTCAACCAGCACCGGGTTGGTCTGAAGCGTGCCATCGCGTTTAAACAAAACGCGGAAGACCACATAAAGTTTGCTGGCGTCAGCTGCGCCGACGGGCGGATTCCAACATTGCTTCAGTCGCGCGCGCAGCGCATCGATTTCCGACTGCGACAGTTGCGCCGCAGTCCCGTTGACGGCCCCAAGCGACGCCTCATTCAATTCAGGACCTGCCGCGGCCACACGCTGCGGATCGCGTTTGTCGAGCAGAGCTGCAATCTTATCGGGCTCGAATTTCGGCTGCGGCTTCGGCGGTGGTTTTTTCGGCGGCAGCGGCTGATCGAGTTTGGTCTGCTTCGGATCGTCCTGCTGTTTGATTTTTTCCGCGATTGGATCGGGTTGTGCTTTCTGCGGCTCCGGCGGCGACGAGTCCTTCGCCGCCTGCACTTCCTTCTTCTCAGTGATCTTGGGCTTGGCTTCCTCGACAGGCTTTGGCGGTTCTTCCGCCTTCTTCTCCGCCATGGGTTTAGGCATCTCAACCTTGGGCGCGTCCTTCACACCCTTGGTAATTTGCGAGAAGTCTTTCTCGCTCACCAGGTCGACCGGCAGCGATTCCGCCGGCGTGACATCGAATGTCTTGCCGGAAAACGACAAGGTCGCCCACAGCAGCACCGCTGCATGCAGGCCAGCCGAGATCGCTGTCGCTTTTCTCATCACCGCGCTTTCGCGCCCTGTTCGAATTCGGTCACCAAGGCTACACGATGGAACCCGGCCGCCGACAGCCGTCCCATCACTTTCATCATTGTCCCGTAGTTCACGCGCTTATCGCCCCGCACATAAAGGCGCGCCTCGGTCCCGCCCCTGGCTTCGGCCACCGCCTGCAGCTTCGGGATCAGGTCATCCATGGACACTTCGTTATTCTGCAGGAAAACCTGGTCCTTGTCGTTGACCGAAACGGTGAGCGGTTCCTTGTCCTGCTCGAGGCTCTTGGCCTGGCTCTGCGGCAGGTCGATCGGCACGCCGACCGTGAGCAGCGGCGCCGACACCATGAAGATGATCAGCAAAACGAGCATCACGTCGACCATCGGCGTGACGTTGATTTCGCTCATCACCCGCTGGCGATGATGCTTGCGTTTGCCGATGACCGGCGTGCCGGCATTGGCTGCCATTAGCGCACCCTTCGTTTACGCACGTCCCCGCCGGGGATCATACGCTATACGCGCTCATCAATCTGCCGAGACAATATGGCGGCGAACTCATCGGCAAACCCCTCCAGCCGCTGGGCCTGTTTGTTCACCTCGGCGGCGAACTTGTTATAGAAAATGGTCGCCGGTATGGCGGCGACAAGGCCTAGTGCTGTCGCAAACAACGCCTCGGCAATGCCAGGCGCGACCACCGCCAGCGACGTGTTCTTGGAGGCCGCGATCGACTGGAAGCTTGTCATGATTCCCCAGACGGTGCCGAACAGGCCCACAAATGGCCCGGCCGAGCCGACAGTTGCCAGCACGAGCAATCGCTTTTCCAGCCGTTCCACTTCGCGCGCAATAGTCACTTCCATGACCTTTTCAATGCGCATCTGCAGCCCGGCAAATGAGCGTTGGCTGCCCTCGAAACTGCGTTTCCATTCCCGCATCGCCGCGACGAAGAGTGCCGCCATGGAATGGGCCGGCCGCGCCGACAGGGCGCGGTAGAGTTCGTCCAGCGATTGCCCCGACCAGAAAGCCTGTTCGAAGCGATCCATGCCACGGCGTGTGCGCGTATAAAGCACGGTCTTGTCGATTGCGATTGCCCAGACCCAGACCGAGCAAACCAAAAGCCCGACCATCACCGTCTTGACGACCCAGTGGGCATTCCAGAACAGCGTGAACAGCGAAAGATCGGAGGAGGTCAGCGGGAGCACCGACTGTGCCACGTCGGCAGGATTCATGGGCACGTCCTTTCCGCTTGATCCAGTTCCGTCGGTCGAACCGGCGCGGCGCAATTTCCGAAAACAACGAGCGCGCGCGAAAATGCTTCCCACGCGCCAAGCTGAAACCTATCTCGCGAAATCCGTAAGTCCCGTCCACCGGCAACTTACGAAATCCCCGCGAAACTTGGCCAAACTTGGGCGCGTAAGCGGGCTTTTCCGCCCTAAACAGCGCTGATTGTGGTTAAGGAGTCGTTACCAGCCGGAAGACACAAAGGCCGCCCTTTGCGGGCGGCCTTGCGACACAATGTCAATTCTGCGGTGCGTCGGGTGCTGGCCGGTTGTGGCGTTGAGCCATGAACTGGTCGAACTCGGTTTTATCCTTGGCGAAGCGCAGCCGATCGAGGAACTCACGAAACTCCCGCTGCTCTTCCTCCAATCGACGCAGGGTCTCCGCGCGATAGTCGTCGAAAGCGCGGTTGCCGCTCGAAGGCCCGTAATAATTCCATGGGCCGCCACTCATCCGGGACCGCATCCAGTCCATTTTGCGCTGCATGCGCTCCATTTTGTTTTGCCAATGACCGTAGGGGCCGACGTGATAGCCACATGCCATTCTTCCACTCCATATCGTGAAGGCGAGGACCGAAAGGCCAACTGGCCACCAGATCATAAACCCAAGGACGATCAGGGCGATCCAGGCGGGTTTGCCGAATTCATCGAGCTTTGCGGTGATAGGGACTGTCGGCATTGTCGGCCTCGTGTGAATGTAAATAACATTTACATGGCTAGGCCCGTACAAGGCCCCTGTCAAGCGGCGCAAATATTAAATTGGTGAGCGAGAGCGAAAGTTCAATCAGCGCCGCCGGGCCAATACGGTGTCGATGCCAAGTCCGCGCAGATAAATGAGTACTGCCGCTTCAAGCAGTTCTTCCGGCGGCATTGGCAGAGTGCGGCGCGCGGCATCGCCGCGGCCAAACAATGAAGCGATGCCGTGGGTCATCGACCAGATGTGCAGCGCTACCATCAGCGCCGGCGGACGCCCTTGCGGCGGCATCATCGTCACAAGTTTCTCGGCGGCGGCGCGCAACACAGCAAACGCGTTCTCGCTCGCCTCGCGCAGCTCGCGATCACTATCGAGCGAAATGCCCGCCTCGAACATTGCTGAGTAATAAGCCGGCTCGCGCTTGGCAAAGGCGAGATAAGTTTTGCCCAGACGATCGAAGGCCGTCATCACGTCCGGCTTGCCTTCATCCCAGGCTTTCGCCAGTGCGGCGGCGAATTCTTCGAAGCCGCGGCGGGCGACGTCGGCAATCAATGCATCGCGATCGCGGAAATGCCGGTACGGGGCGGCCGGGCTCACGCCTGCCCAACGCGCAGCATCGGCAAACGTAAATCCCGCCGGTCCCTTCTCGGCAATCAGTTCGAGCGCGGCGCGCACCAAGGCTTCCTTCAGGTTGCCGTGGTGGTAGCCGCGCGAGTGGCCGCGCTTGCCCCATCTCATGTGAATGGCTTTTACATTAAGGCAAAGGCTGCGTCGATGCGCACTCTGCGAGCGGTTAACGCCGCTTCACGGCTAGCGGCAAATGCTCGAACAGCGTAGGCTTGTTCGGCTGTGCGCCCTCGATTGTCAGCAACTTTAACTTGCTCACCACACCGCCGGGAGCTGAAAAGCCACCGGTTTTGCCCCCGGCCGCCAATACACGATGACACGGCATAATGAGCGGCGTCGGGTTTTCTCCCATGGCCTGACCGACATCACGCGCCAACAACTTGTCGCCGAGGCGCTCGGCGATTTCGCCATAGGTCATGGTCTGGCCCGGCGGAATCTTGCGTGCGATGGCGTAGACACGCTTGTTAAATTCGGCCTGTCTCTCGTCATCGATCGCTATGTCGGTCAGATCGCGTTTCTCACCCGACAGTAGTGCCACGATCCCGTCGACGGCGCGCTGCGCCTCGGCGCTCGGCACAGCTTCCACGGCCGTCGGGTGCCGGCGATGCAACCGTGCGCGCGTCGCGGCCAGGTCTTTCTCGGGAAGCTGCACACCGCAGATGCCGCGCGCGGTCCATACAATACCGCAGGTGCCGATTGCCGTTTCGAACAGGGCGAGGTTTTGGCTCGTCATCCACCAAATATAACACTCAAGACTAGGCTGCCCCACCCGTTTCCTGGTCGGCTTTCATCGCAATCCGCAACGGTTTCGGGATCGGACGCGCGCGCCCGCCGGAAATGAAGGCGACCTGCACGTGCGCTTCCACCAGCACGTCGCCGCCGCGCATTACTTTTTGATTCAGCGTCACTGAGGCGCCTTTGACCTCTTCCGGCGTGGTCACGACAGTAAGGACATCGTCCATGTGGGCCGGTTTCTTGAAATCGATGCTCATGTGACGCACCACGAACGCAAAACCGGGTGCCTCTTTCTCGGCCTGCTCGAACAGCGCGCGATGATCGGCGCCGATCAGGCGAAGATAGTTGGTGCGCCCGCGCTCCATGAAGCGCAGGTAGCTTGCATGATAGACGATGCCGGAAAAATCCGTGTCTTCATAATAGACGCGGACGGCCTGGGAATGCCGGCCATCATGAATTTCACCGTCGAGATGATTGCTCATCGCCACGGCACCTTCCCGCCCATCGCCTGTTCCCAGTTCTTGCCGTCGAACGTCTTGATCGACAACGTCGATACATCGATGCCGTCGAGACAGCGCACGTTTACATCTATTTTGTCGGGATCGGAGCGTGGCACGTAAAAGGCATGGATGCCGCAATGCTTACAGAATGTATGCTTGGCGACGCCGGTGTTGAATGCGTAGGTGGTCAGATCGTCCTTGCCGCTTACAAGCTCAAATTGCTCGGGCTGGACCATCAAATGCAGAAAGCCTTTCTTGCTGCACATTGAACAATTGCAATAGGTGACACGGTCAAGATCGGCGGTCACGCGAAACCGAACGCGACCGCAATGACACCCGCCCTCATACACTGACGGCATTTACTCATCTTCTCCCGAAAACAGCCCGAATTGTGCCGGATCGCGTACGGGCTCCGGCAGACCGAGGTGCTGGAAAGCGAGCGCGGTGAGCAGACGGCCACGCGGCGTGCGCTGCAGGAAGCCTTTCTGGATCAGGAATGGCTCGATGATGTCCTCGATGGCATCGCGCGGCTCGGAGAGGGCGGCGGCCAACGTATCGACGCCGACAGGTCCGCCGCCATAACTTTCCGCGATGGTCTTGAGATAACGGTAGTCCATGGCATCAAGGCCAACGCCATCGATCTCCAGCTGATGCAGAGCGCGGTCGGCGGTCTTGCGGTCGATCGTCCTCGCGCCGTCGACATGCGCAAAGTCGCGCACGCGGCGCAGCAGACGGCCGGCGATACGCGGCGTGCCACGCGCGCGGCGCGCGATTTCGTTGGCGCCGTCGGGCGCTATACCGATGCCGAGCACGCGCGCGCCGCGATTGACGATCTCTTCCAGCTCTTTTTCTGAATAGAAATTGAGCCGCACCGGAATTCCGAAACGGTCGCGCAGCGGATTGGTGAGCAGACCCGCGCGCGTGGTGGCACCTATCAATGTGAACGGCGACAGATCGATCTTGACCGACCGCGCCGCGGGACCCTCGCCGATGATCAGGTCGAGCTGGAAATCCTCCATCGCCGGATAAAGAATTTCCTCGACCGCCGGGTTGAGCCGGTGGATCTCGTCGATGAACAGTACGTCGCGCGGCTCAAGATTGGTGAGCAGCGCGGCGAGATCGCCGGCTTTTGCGATCACCGGGCCGGAGGTAGCGCGGAAGTTGACACCGAGCTCGCGCGCGAGGATCTGCGCCAGCGTAGTCTTGCCCAAGCCCGGCGGGCCGACGAAGAGCACGTGATCGAGCGCTTCCTTGCGCGCGCGCGCAGCCTCGATGAAGACCTTTAGATTGGCGCGCGCCTGCTCCTGGCCGATGAAATCGACCAGCCGCTGCGGACGTAAAGAAGCATCTGCGTCGTCATCGTGCTTGTCGGCGGCAACCAAGCGGCGGGGATTGTTCATCTCGCTAATTCCTTCAGGCCCTGCCTGATCAGCGTCGCTGTGTCGGCGCCCTCACCGGCGTTGCGCGCAGCGGCGGCAATGGCGGCGGCGGCCTGCGGTTGCCCATAGCCGAGATTGACCAGCGCGGAAACCGCATCGGCGACCGGCCGTGGCGCGCGCTTTTCGTCGAGCGCGCCGGCAAGATGCACGACCGCGGGATCGATATTGGCAAAGGCCGGTACCTTGTCCTTCAATTCGGTGACGATGCGCTCGGCGACTTTCGGTCCGACGCCGGGCGACCGCGCCACCATGGCCTTGTCGCGCATGGCGACGGCGGAAGCGAGTTCGGACGCCTTCAGCGTACCGAGCACCGACATTGCGACTTTCGCGCCGACGCCTTGCACCGTTTGCAACAGCCGGAACCACTCGCGGTCGATATCATTCGCAAAACCGAACAACTTGATCTGATCCTCGCGCACGTGAGTCTCGATTGACAGCGTGGCCGCTTCGCCCGGCGACGGCAGCGACTGCAGCGTTCGCGCCGAGCAGTGCACCTGATAACCGACGCCGCCGACGTCGAGGATGATGTAGTCCTCGCCGTAGCTGTCGATGATGCCCTTGAGCTTGCCAATCATGACGCAGCGACCCTCAACACCACACTCGTCCGATGATGCGCGTGACATACCGCGATGGCCAGCGCGTCGGCAGCGTCATCGCTTTGCGGATCGGCCTTCGGCAGCAGCACGCCGATCATCATGCGGATTTGCATCTTCTCCCCGTGGCCGGCACCGACAACCGTCTTTTTCACGACGTTGGGGGCGTATTCGGCAACTGTCAGCCCCGCTTTGGCAGGCACCAGCATGGCAATACCGCGCGCCTGGCCGAGCTTGAGGGTCGCCGCCGCATTCGCATTGACGAAAGTCGCCTCGACCGCTGCCTCGTGTGGCCGATAGCGATCGATGACTTCAATCAACCCGTCATGAATCGCCAACAGGCGGATGCCGAGCTCGGCGCGTTCGCTGGTTTCAAGAGATCCACAGGCGACATGGATCAGCCGGTTCCCGTCGGCCTCAATCAGGCCCCAACCGGTCCGGCGGAGCCCCGGATCGATGCCAAGGATGCGAATCGGCTGCCGCGCCATGGCCCCGTTGATAACCCCGCAGGCCCTCTGCGCCTAGCGCCCGTCTGGGGACGGCGCCCAATTGAAAATCTGGATTTACCCGCGGTTTTGGCAGTGCTTTTGTTGGCGGACATGCCGGGCTCCCCTCCACCTCGCCGGGCCAAGCGACGGGCCGTCATCATTGGCGGCTCGATGTCGGGGCTCTTCTCCGCCGCGTTCCTGCGCCAGATCGGCTGGGATGTAGACGTGTATGAGCGTTCGAGCGTCGAGCTGGTCGGACGCGGCGCCGGAATCACCGGACACCCCGAATTGCTGGAATCTCTTGAAGCGAGCGGTGCCGGCACCGAGGATCTTGGTATTGAGGTGCCCAAGCGCATCGCCATCGACCGCGAGGGCCGCATTACCGACGAACGTCCGCTAAAGCAGATCCTGACGTCATGGGACCGGCTGCAGCGCCTGCTGCGCGCGACGATCGACGAAGCGCATTACCATCTTGGCTGGAATTTCGAACGGGTCGATCAGGACGAACGCGGCGTGCGCGTACAGTTTTCCGACGGCCGCGTCGAAAATGCTGACATTCTAGTCGGGGGCGACGGCATCCGGTCGAGCGTGCGCGCACAAATGGCGCCGGAGGTGCAACCGATCTACGCCGGTTACTACATCTGGCGCGGCGCTCCTAACGAAGCCGACCTCGCTCCCGAAACACTGCGCACCATCTATCCGCTGTTCACGTTTTACCTGCCCAAGCACCAGCAGGTGATCACCTATCCGATCTCCGGGTTCGACAACGATCTGCGGCCGGGCAAGCGCCGTTTCAATTTCATCTGGTATCGCGTCGCCGACGCTGCGAAATTGCGTGAAATGAATGTGGACGAAAACGGCGTGCAGCACGAATACTCGGTGCCGCCGCCGCTCATCCGCAAGGATCTGATCGCAAGTATGTACAAGGATGCACGCGAGCTCTTGCCACCGACCTTGCTCGACGCATTGATGAAGATCAAACAGCCGTTTATTACGCCGATCTATGACTTCACCGCGCCGGCAATCGTGTTTGGTCGCGTCGCTATGGTCGGCGACGCCGCCGCCAATGCGCGCCCGCATATGGGCTTCGGCATGGCCAAGGCGGGAACCGACGCACAGGCGCTGTCAAAGCACTTGCGCAATCACAACGACATCGACGCGGCGCTAAAGGCGTACAACGCCGAGCGCCAGCCCATCGGCAACAACATCGTGCTACACGGGCGCAAGCTCGGTACTCACCTTGGCGTCAACCTCAAGACCGAGGAAGATCGTCGCATGCACGAATTGTTGCAAAGCGACGGCGCCATGCTGGATTGGATCGCCGTGCCGCATTTTATGGACGCTTACAAATGAGCGAACTGCCGAAACCAGATTACGCGCGCAATATGCGCATCATCGGCCACTCCGATCAGGGCGGACGGCCGGACGGCGTGCAAGTGATGGTGCACCGGGGCTTTGCCTATGTCGGACACATGTTCTCCAAGGGCTTTTCCATCATCGATGTCCATGACGCAAAGAACCCGCGCGCGGTAAACTATGTCGCCGCGCCGGCGAACACCTGGAATATCCATTTGCAAGTACATGACGGCTTGCTGCTCGTCATCCATGCCAAGGATATGTTCGCGGCCGCCGAATTCGCCGACGAGCGCGCCTATTACAGCGGCGCGCTCGGCAAGACCGTTGGCACCGCCGAAGCTAAACGCGCACGTGACTGGAGCGCCGGCCTTGCGGTCTACGATATTTCGCTGCCGGAGGCGCCGCGCCGCATCGGCTTCATGCCCGTTGAAGGCGGCGGCATCCACCGTGTCTGGTACACCGGCGGCCCGTTCGCCTATGCGTCTGTGTTGCTCGACGGCTTTACCGACTACATCTTCATGAGTTTGGACATGAGCGACCCCGCCCACCCACGTGAATCCGGGCGCTGGTGGATTCCCGGCATGAATTTAGCTGCCGGCGAGACGCCGCCATGGCCGTCAGCACGCCGTTACGGCCTGCATCACGCGATAATTCATGGCGACACCGCATACGCGGCGTGGCGGGACGCCGGTATGGTGGTGCTCGATATCGCTGATCGCGCCAAGCCGAAGCTGATTGTGCACAGGAACTGGTCGCCGCCGTTCGGCGGCGGCACGCACAATTGTCTTCCCTTGCCCGATCGCAATCTGCTGATCGTGCTCGACGAGGCCGTGCTCGACCATCAGGAAGACGGACTGAAAGTGATCTGGGTTTTCGACAACCGCGTGCCGCAGAATCCGGTCAGCATTGCAACCCTGCCGACGCCGGCCGAGGCCGACTACAAACGCAAAGCCGGCCACTTCGGACCGCACAATATCCACGAAAACCGGCCCGGCACTTTCGTCAGTTCGCAATTGATCTTCGCGACATATCAGAACGCCGGCATTCGGGTGTTCGACGTTGCTGATGCCTTTGTTCCAAAGGAAGTCGGCGCGCTGGTGCCGCCGCAACCGGCAACGCTCGCCGATACGCGTCCGAACCGCGCGCGTGTCATCCAGTCTGCGGATGTGTTCGTGGATGCGAAGGGACTGATTTATGCCACGGACTACAATGCCGGGCTTTATATCCTGGAGTTCAACGGCTAGTCGCTACGCGCTCATCTTCTGTACCAGCGCGTCCGAAACCTCGAAATTGGCGTAGACGTTCTGCACGTCATCGCTGTCGTCGAGCGATTCAATCAACTTGAGAATTTTTTCGCCGGCCTCGTCGTCGAGCGCGATCGTATTCTGCGGCTTCCACAACATCGACGACTTGCGCGGCTCGCCGAATTTCGCCTCCAGCGCCTTCGTCACGTCGTTCAGTGTTTCCGGAGTCGTGGTGATCTGATGGCCGTCGTCACTGGAGATGACATCCTCCGCGCCGGCCTCGATCGCGGCTTCCAGCATCTGATCGGCGCTCGCAACCTTGATATCGTATTCGACGACGCCGACATGGCTGAACATGAACGACACCGCCCCGGTTTCCGCAAGATTGCCGCCGTTCTTGGAAAAGATGGCACGCACCTCACCCGCGGTCCGGTTGCGGTTGTCGGTGAGCGCCTCAACGATCACCGCAATGCCGCCGGGGCCGTAGCCTTCGTAGCGGATCTCGTCGTAGTTCTCAGTGTCGGCGCCTTGCGATTTCTTGATCGCCCGCTCGATATTGTCCTTCGGCATGTTCTCCGCGCGGGCCGCCAGCACGGCGGCGCGCAAACGCGGATTGAAAGCCGGATCCGGCAGGCCAAGCCGCGCGGAAACCGTGATTTCCCGAGCAAGCTTGCCGAACAGTTTGGACCGCGCTTTGTCGGCGCGTCCCTTCTTGTGCATGATATTCTTGAATTGGGAATGACCGGCCATATGAAGAAAATGTGCGCTGTGTGTTGATGCAGCGGCTATATAGGCCGGGACGTAGAGAAAATAAATATCGGAAAAGCCGTTCTCAGGCCGCGATCGCAAAATTGCGCAGGAGGGCGCCGATACGCGCGCCGACTTTGCCAACGTTGCGGTGAACGCGCGCTTTGTAACGCGCCACGGCATCGCGATCGACCATGAAGAATTTCTTTTCCGGATAGGCGCGGCCGAAAATATCGATCAGCATGCTGTGGAACTGTCCGAAGGCAAGGTCGGGCTGCGGGCCCGGCGCCTCGCCGTAAGCGACAATCTCGGCCGAGGTGAGCGCGCACAGGAGCGGCGCCGGCAACACCGAGTAAACCTGCTTGTGCCGCTGAATGATCGAAATCGCACGGTCGACGGCAAGCTCGGTTCCGGCCTCGTTGCCGATTACCAACGGTTCGTCATCAACCGCCCGCGCCAGCGGGAATTGGTCGATCAACCAGTCGCCGAGATGCACGACGTTGTTGCGGCCGCGTCCGTACATCAACACGTCATCCTCGTAACGCGCGAACCATGTGTCGAGCCGGTCCAACAAACGATCAAGCGCCGGTCGTTGGATCAGCTCGCGGCCGCAGGTGCCGAAAATTCCAATTGCGGCTTTGCCGCGGGAAATAACATCGAGGACGTCTTCGCTGAGCGATGGCGGCAGCAGCCCGCTGCCCGTGCCAAGGACAACCAGATCGTAGCTGTCGCGGGCTTGGCCCAGCGTCGGGAGCGTCAGGCGATGCACTTCTGCCTCGCCCGGCAATAGCGCATTGAGCATGCGGCAGCCGAGCCGGCCGGCAAAATCGCCATCGTCCTGGTCGGAGATCACGGCGACACTGCAAGCCGCAATCGGGGTCAGCCATTCTTTTGGAGTGATCCGCATCAGGACCTGAGTTTCGTCCAGAGGCGCGGTGCACTCGATACGGAAGCCGTAGCGCTCGAACAGCAGCGCGAGGTCATAAAAGCTCAAGTGATTGGAAAACGCGGCGCGATCGATATCCTTCGTCAGATCGGTCGCGCAGTAGCTCAGGATGATGTCGCGTTTGCAGAAGCGCAGATGGGTGAAAAGATTTTCGACATCCACGATCAGCTCGAGCGCGCCGAGCATCACGATGATGTCGCACTGCGCGGCGGCATCCGTGGGAAAATTGCCGGCATTGAGATCGCATACCTGGGCCGGGCGTTTCCCGCCGATACGCACGATACCGCCATAGCTGCAGCCGTTCGGCAGGAGGTGTTCGAGTCCGGCATTTGCGCTGAGGTCGAGTACCCGCGCGCCGGAAGGGATGAACTGCGCAGCAAGCTCCGCACGAGGATCTCTGCGTGGCGCGTCGCGCCCGGGTTCGGGCGGCATTTCCAATGCCAGATTGCTGTCGACTTGCAGATGCATGGGCAACGGTGCGAGGTCGCAATGCCGGACCCAGCACATGCCGGCGAATCAATTGCATCTACCGAATCACCGCCGCGATTCGCGGTCAATCCGCGCTGATCGAAATATTTCAGCCCCAGAATGCCGGCCGGGCCTCTTGTAGAATGCCACCAAGCCGCACCGGCCCGACTTTGCGCGCCAGGCCGCTGGCATCATCGGTTTCGACCGCGAGGGCGCAAAAAGTCGCCGGACCGTTCGACGCTTCAAATTTCGCGCCTGGCAACTTGCGCAGGAAGCGATTGAGCGGTTCATCCTTGTTCATGCCAATGATTGAATCGTAGTCGGCCGTCATGCCGACGTCTGACACGAATGCCGTGCCGTTCGGCAGGATGCGGTCATCGGCAGTTGGCGCATGCGTATGGGTTCCGACGACCAGGCTGGCTCGCCCATCGGTGAAGTAGCCCATCGCCTGCTTTTCGCTGGTAGCCTCGCAATGAAAATCGATGATGACCGCGTCTGCGCCGGACTTGAGCGGACAGGCTGAAAGCTCGCGCTCGATTGCCGCGAAAGGATCGTCAAGCGCATCCATGAAAATGCGGCCCATGGCGTTGATCACCAGCGCGCGTTTGCCGTTCTTGGTATCGATCACCGCTGCACCGCGGCCCGGCGTCCCCTTGGGGTAGTTCAGCGGACGGATCAGGCGCGGCGCCCGCTCGATAAACACCAGCGCTTCGCGCTGGTCCCATGCGTGGTTGCCCAGCGTGACGGCATCGACGCCGCTATCGATGAGCTCATTGTAGATGACTTCGGTGATGCCGAAACCGCCGGCGGCGTTTTCGCCATTGAGCACGACGAGATCGAGTTTCCATTCGCGGATCAATCCCGGCAGCCGTTCCATCACAATTGTGCGCCCGGAGCGGCCGACAACGTCACCGATAAAAAGGATACGCATGCGGTTTCAGGTCTCGCGAAGATCGATTATCTCGCGCTCCGTTAGCACGAGATCGAGGCGCGCGTCGCGCGCCGTGGCGGGGACCTGCGGAATTTCCTGGGCGGCGAAAGCAATGCCGACGGCTGTCACGCGCTTCTTTGCGCGCAAGGCGGTGATCGTCATGTCGTAATAACCTGCGCCATACCCAACACGATGGCCGACGCGATCAAATGCCGCAAGCGGCACGATGATGATATCGGGCGCGACCGCCGCCGCATCGGGGCTCGGCTCACGAATTCCCCACTGCCCGCTTTTTAGCGCATCGCCGAAATTCCACGCGCGCATGATCAACGGCTTGCCGCGGCCGGCAATTGCCGGCAGCGCAAGCCGCGCGCCGGCATCCGCCAGCCTGCGCATCAGCGGGATGGGATTGATTTCAGTCTTCATCGGCGAAAATCCGGAGATGATCGTGCCGCGCTGGAACGAGACCGGGAACGACCGCGCCGCAATAGCTTCGGCGGCGGCTGCGCGCTCCGCCGCCGGCAAAGCGTCGCGAGAAGCGAGCGCCTGTTCGCGGAGCCGGGCTTTCGGGGAGTTGGTGTCGTTGGTCATTGCGATGAGGTGCGGAGCCGCGATGGCCGTCGGAGCATCGATCCCGGGTTCCCTACGAAAGTAGGTGGGCGCCATATGTCCGAGCCCACGAGCCCGGTCAGGGACAGCTCCCTTAAGGATCGATAAGGCCCCGGGGATTGTGTCTCCTGACGCACCCCGCAGCCCCGCCTATAGAATGTAATGGTTATGGCGTACGGACGCCACTCGTGCTCAGCCGATCGCGACGCCGTTGCCGAGCGTTTGGTTAAGTTTCTTTGTAATGCCCTCAATGCGCTCGGCCGCGGAGTTGAAGGCACCGACCACCGCGGCGGAGGCAGCCTTGGCGCGATCGGAGGCGACCAGGCGCGCGTCCTGCAAAGCCGCAATCTCCTCTTCGAAGCGGCGCATCTTGTGCGTCGCCTCGACCAGTTCGTCCGCGAGCATGAGAGCCGCCATCACGGTCAGGCGGGTGTCGCCGATTTCACCGAATTTGCGGCGCAGATCGATAATGCGCTGGTCGATGTCTTTGGCGAGTGCTTGCAGATGTTCTTCCTGCCCATCCTCACAGGCGAGACGAAATTGGCGACCGGCAATGGACGTGTTGACCTGAGCCATTAGTTCACTCGTTCAAGTCCAGCACCGATTGGATGGAGGTCATTGCGACGTCGAGACGTTCGGCAATTTCGCGGTTTGTTGTCTCCAGCCGGCGTGAGCGCGCGGTCTCTCCATCAAGTGCAGCGGCCAGGCGCGTACGGTCGAGGCCAAGCGCCTGTACTTGCGCAGCGAGGCCTTCTTCATTGCGATCGGCCTGCCGCCGCCGTTCGACGGCAGCATCAAGTGCGTCCAGCGCGAGCGCCAGACGCCTGACCGCGGTATCGATTGCGCTTTGCTCCGACATCGCCTCGAATCTGCTCAAAAACTCTAGCGGTGGCAGATATTTAGGCAAAGAACTTTACGTGCTGCACGACCACGGCGTCAACGCTCGAACGAGGATTTGCCCAGCTGTTTTTCGCTGGCCTGTGCATGGCGGATGCACGGGGCGGCCGTCACATTGACTCGGGGGCATCACATGCTATCCACCCCGCAAAAGGCCCTTTCTATGAGCGCAAAAGCCTCGCCGACGGCAGCCGTGGCGCCTGCAGAGCGTCGCGAGCAACCGGCCGCTAGCACCGCTATTGCACATGCCAGCATGGCAAATGCCATCCGCGCGCTGGCCATGGATGCCGTGGAACAAGCCAAATCGGGCCATCCGGGCATGCCCATGGGCATGGCCGACGTTGCGACAGTGTTGTTCACGGGGTTTTTGAAATTCAACCCGGCGGAACCCGCCTGGCCTGACCGCGACCGCTTTGTGCTTTCGGCCGGTCACGGCTCGATGCTGATCTACGCGCTGCTTTACCTGACCGGCTACGAAGCGATGACGATCGAACAGATCAAGCGCTTCCGCCAGCTCGATTCGATCACGGCCGGACATCCGGAGTCGGGCCACACACCCGGCGTCGAGACGACCACCGGCCCGCTCGGACAAGGACTCGCCAATGCGGTCGGCATGGCGATCGCGGAGCGGCATCTCGCTGTCGAGTTCGGCGACGGCATCGTCAATCACAAGACCTATGTGATCGCCTCCGACGGTGACCTGATGGAAGGCATCAGTCAGGAAGCGATTGCGCTTGCCGGACACCTCAAACTTAACAAGCTCATCGTGCTGTTCGACGACAACGGCATTTCCATCGACGGTGCGATTGCGCTCGCGGACTCAGTCGATCAGGTGAAGCGCTTCGAGGCCGCCGGCTGGAACGCTTCACGCATTGACGGCCACGACCCCGCCGCGATCAGTGCTGCTCTTGAAAAAGCCCAGACGTCGAACAAGCCGGTGATGATTGCGTGCAAGACAAAGATCGGTTTTGGCGCGCCCACCAAGCAAGGCTCGGAGAAATCGCACGGCTCTCCGCTCGGAGCCGAAGAAATCGCCGGGGCGCGCAAGGCGCTGGGCTGGACCGCCGCACCGTTCGAGGTCCCGGCTGACATCTTGAAAGCGTGGCGCACGGCCGGTACGCATGCCAAAAGCGCGCACGCCGACTGGAACAAGCGGATCAACGAACTTGATCGCGGCAAGCGTGCGGAGTTTGACCGCCGCATGAAAGGCGATTTGGCCAGGCAGGCGCTGGCGGATGCCGTACGAACACTAAAGGAAAAGCTCGCAGCGCAGCCGAAAGAGATTGCCACCCGTAACGCGAGCGAACTCGCGCTTGAAAGTCTTATCCCCGCGCTGCCGGAAATGATCGGCGGCTCCGCCGACCTCACCGGATCCAACAATACACGGATCAAGAACCAGAAAGTGATTTCGGCGGCCGATTTCTCGGGCCGTTTCATCCACTACGGTGTGCGCGAACACGGCATGGCCGCCGCCATGAACGGCATGGCACTGCACGGCGGCATCATTCCGTACTCCGGGACGTTTCTCGTCTTCTCTGACTACTGCCGCCCGGCAATTCGGCTTGCCGCGCTGATGGGAAAGCGCGTCATCCACGTGATGACTCACGATTCCATCGGTCTCGGCGAAGACGGGCCGACGCATCAACCCATCGAACACCTCGCCGCGTTGCGCGCGATACCAAATCTGCTGGTCTTCCGCCCGTGCGACGCCGTGGAAACCGCCGAGTGCTGGCAGCTTGCGCTTGAAACGAAGAATCGGCCGAGCATCCTTGCGCTCACGCGGCAGACGGTGCCGCAACTGCGCAACCAGTTCGACGCCGACAATATTTGCGCGCATGGCGCTTACGAGATCGCCGGCCCCGATGGCCGCGCCGAAGTTTCCATTTTTGCAACCGGTTCCGAGGTTGCCGTCGCAGTCGCCGGCGCAAAATTTCTGGCGGAACGCGGAGTCGCCGCCCGCGTGGTTTCCGTCCCCTGTTTCGAATTGTTCCTCGAGCGGAAGGAAGACTATCGCCGCGCGATCATCGGAGATGCCAAGATCAAGATCGGCGTGGAAGCGGCCGTGCGCCAAGGCTGGGATGCAATCATCGGCTCCGACGGCCTTTTTGTTGGCATGACTTCATTCGGCGCCAGCGCGCCATACAAGGAACTCTATAAAAAGTTCGCGATTACCGCAGAAGCGGTCGCCCACGCGGCGCTAACCAAACTTGGGAAGATGTAACGGACGACTATATATGCCGTGGTACATCGTCACCGCGGCAAGCCGATTAAGCCGGGAGCTTTATAATGACAGTACGTGTTGGAATTAACGGATTTGGCCGCATCGGCCGCAACATCCTGCGCGCTATCGCCGAAGCCGACCGCAAGGATATCGAGGTCGTTGCCCTCAACGACCTGGGTCCCGTCGAAACCAACGCACATCTCTTGCGCTACGACAGCGTGCACGGCCGCTTTCCCGGCGAAGTGAAGGTTAAAGGCGACACCATCAGCGTGGGCAATGGCTCCATCAAAGTGACCGCCGAGCGCGATCCTTCGAAGTTGCCTTGGAAAGATCTCGGAATCGATATCGCACTCGAGTGCACGGGCCTGTTCACGGCAAAGGACAAAGCTTCTGCACACCTGACCGCCGGCGCAAAGCGCGTGCTGGTTTCCGCGCCTGCCGATGGCGCGGATCTGACCGTGGTCTTTGGCGTCAATCATGACAAGCTCACCAAGGATCATAAGGTCGTCTCCAACGGCTCATGCACCACCAACTGCCTGGCACCGGTTGCCAAGGTGCTCAACGACGCGGTCGGCATCGAGACCGGGTTCATGACCACGATCCACGCCTATACCGGCGACCAGCCGACTCTCGACACCATGCACAAGGATCTCTACCGCGCGCGTGCAGCGGCGCTGTCGATGATTCCAACCTCGACGGGTGCGGCGAAGGCGATCGGCCTGGTGCTTCCCGAACTCAATGGCAAGCTCGATGGCGTCGCCATCCGCGTTCCCACGCCAAACGTCTCGGTGATTGATCTCAAGATCGTAGCCAAGCGGGCAACGACAAAGGAAGAGATCAACGATGCCGTGAAACGCGCATCGGAGCAGCAGCTCAAAGGCATTCTCGCCTACACAAAGGATCCGAACGTTTCGATTGATTTCAATCACGATCCGCACTCGTCGACATTCCATATGGACCAGACCAAGGTCATGAACGGCACGTTGGTGCGGGTGATGTCCTGGTATGACAATGAGTGGGGCTTCTCCAACCGCATGGCGGATACCGCCGTGGCGATGGGCAAGCTTCTTTAGCGTGATCTGATTTTGTCATGCCCGGGCTTGTGCCGGGCATCCACGTCTGGCGATTGAAGTCCTGCCACGACGAATGAGTGTTTCGATGGCAAGTTTCCGCACCCTCGACCACGTTGACGTAAAGGGCAAACGCGTGCTGATGCGTGTTGACCTCAACGTGCCGGTCGAGAACGGCGTCGTCACCGATGCAACGCGCATCGAGCGCACCGGACCGGCGATTACCGAAATCGCCGACAAGGGCGGCAAGGTCATCCTGCTTTCCCATTTCGGCCGACCCAAGGGGCGCGATCCGAAACAGTCGCTCAAGCCGGTTGCCGCCGAGGTTGCGCGCATCATCAAGCGGCGTGTCGGATTCGTGGACGACTGCATCGGCGAGAAGGCCGAGCGCGCGGTCGCCGCCATGAAGCCCGGCGACATTATTTGTCTCGAGAACACCCGTTTCCACGCGGGCGAAGAGAAAAACGATCCTGCGTTTGTCGACGCACTCGCCAAGCTCGGCGACATCTGGGTTAATGACGCTTTCTCGGCGGCGCATCGCGCGCATGCATCGACCGAAGGCCTCGGCCACAAGCTGCCGGCCTACGCCGGGCGCACGATGCAGGCCGAACTCGACGCGCTCGAAAAAGCGCTGGAGCATCCGGAGCGGCCGGTGGCGGCAATCGTCGGCGGCGCGAAAATCTCGACCAAGCTCGATCTGCTGGGGAATCTGCTCGATAAAGTCGACGCACTGATCATCGGCGGTGCGATG
>DASPUD010000091.1:0-2948 GCA_035623095.1 Pseudolabrys sp. | reverse complement strand
AGCGCCTGGATCTACCGAGATGATTGCGTCGACCGCAAGCTGATAACGAGCCTCGCCACCGCGAGCCAGCTTGAGGATCTTGTTGCCCGACTTGATCACGATTGCCGGACGCAAATCCTGCTGGTTGCGCGAGGAACCCGTACGCCAGTCGATGACCACGCGCTTGGCGATACCAGTCGATTCGTCGAGAGCTTCCGACATCGACAATCCGTCCACCAGGTCCTCAAAGGCAATACCGCCCTCGACCTCGGTAAGGATCGGCCGGGTATAGGGATCCCACTCGGCGATTCGCTGGCCGCGTTTGATCTTCTCGCCATCCTCGACACGTAAGCGGGCACCGTATGGAATTCGGTGATGGGCACGTTCAGTGCCGTCCGGATCGACAACCGCAACGACCATGTTGCGGACCATCGCCACGACTTCATTGTCCGAATTCTTCGCCACGTTCTTGCTCTTGAACTTGACCTTGCCGTCAAAGTTCGACTCGATGAACGACTGTTCGGAGATCTGCGCTGCGCCGCCGATATGGAACGTACGCATGGTGAGCTGGGTACCCGGCTCCCCGATCGACTGGGCGGCGATGACTCCAACCGCCTCACCCATGTTCACGGGAGTGCCGCGGGCCAAATCGCGCCCATAACACGCTCCGCATACGCCGTTCTTGGTTTCGCAGGTCAGAACGGAACGGATGCGCAGTTCCTGCACACCGGCATTGGTGATCTGCTCCACTTCCGGCTCTTCCAACAAGGTCGCCCGCTTGATGAGCGTCTTGCTGGTGGAAGGATCTTTCACATCCTCCGCCGTGGTACGGCCGAGGATTCGGCTGGCGAGCGAAGCAACCACGGTACCGGCATCAATGATGGCACGCACCTTGATGCCGTTTTTCGTACCGCAGTCTTCTTCCGTGATGATGCAGTCCTGCGCCACGTCGACCAGACGCCGCGTCAGATAGCCCGAATTCGCCGTCTTCAAGGCGGTATCGGCCAGACCCTTGCGGGCGCCATGGGTCGAGTTGAAGTACTCGAGAACCGACAAGCCTTCCTTGAAGTTGGAAATGATCGGGCTTTCGATAATTTCGCCCGACGGTTTGGCCATAAGGCCGCGCATACCGGCGAGCTGACGCATCTGCGCGGGCGAGCCGCGCGCGCCGGAATGCGCCATCATGTAGATCGAATTGACCTGCGCTTCTTTGCCGTCCAGCCCTTTCCGGGCCGTCGAAATCTCGCGCATCATCGCTTCAGCGATCGCCTCGGTGCACTTCGACCAAGCATCGACCACCTTGTTGTATTTCTCGCCTTGAGTGATCAGGCCGTCATTGTACTGCTGCTCGAATTCCTTAGCCTGGTCGCGCGTGCGCTCGACAATCTGCCATTTAGTATCCGGCACCACCATGTCGTCCTTGCCGAACGAAATGCCGGCCTTGAACGCATGATAGAAGCCGAGCGCCATGATCCGGTCGCAGAAGATGACCGTCTCTTTCTGCCCGCAGTGGCGGTAGACGGTGTCGATCATCGACGAGATCTCGCGCTTGGTCATCAAGCGGTTGACGATGTCGAACGGTACTTTGACACTCTTGGGCAACACGCTGCCGAGCAGTGCGCGGCCGGGGGTGGTTTCGTACCATTGGAATTTCGGCTTGCCTTTTTCGTCAACGCCCTCCCAGCGGAACTTGATTTTGCTGTGCAGGCTGATCACGCGTTCATGCAGCGCGTGTTCGACTTCGGAGATGTCGCGATAAAAGCCGCGCACAACGTTCTGCAGTTTAGAATCGCGCTTGAACTCCTCGGGCTTGTGCAACTCGAGTTTCCACTCGCCCGGGGCACCCTCGGCCATGATGGTGAGGTAGTAGAGGCCCAGCACGATATCCTGTGAGGGCACGATGATCGGCGAGCCGTTGGCAGGATGCAGAATGTTGTTGGTCGACATCATCAGCACGCGTGCTTCCAGCTGGGCTTCCAGTGAAAGAGGAACGTGCACGGCCATCTGGTCGCCGTCGAAGTCGGCATTGAATGCGGCGCAGACCAGCGGATGCAGCTGGATTGCCTTGCCCTCGATCAGCACCGGCTCGAACGCCTGGATGCCAAGCCGGTGCAACGTCGGCGCGCGGTTGAGCAATACCGGATGCTCGCGGATCACCTCGTCGAGGATGTCCCAAACTTCCGGCTTTTCCTTTTCGACCAGCTTTTTGGCCTGTTTCACCGTCGTTGACAGGCCCTTGGCGTCGAGCCGCGAATAGATGAATGGCTTGAACAGTTCGAGCGCCATCTTCTTCGGCAGGCCGCACTGGTGCAGCTTGAGCTCGGGACCAACCACGATCACCGAGCGGCCGGAATAATCGACGCGCTTGCCGAGCAGGTTCTGCCGGAAGCGGCCCTGCTTGCCTTTCAGCATGTCGGCCAGCGACTTCAGCGGCCGCTTGTTGGCGCCGGTAATAACGCGGCCACGGCGGCCGTTGTCGAACAACGCATCGACCGCTTCCTGAAGCATGCGCTTCTCATTGCGGATGATGATATCCGGCGCACGCAGCTCGATCAGCCGCTTCAGGCGGTTGTTGCGGTTGATGACACGGCGATAAAGATCGTTGAGATCTGACGTGGCAAAGCGGCCACCGTCGAGCGGCACCAGAGGGCGCAGGTCGGGCGGGATCACCGGCACTACGGTGAGGATCATCCACTCCGGCTTGTTGCCTGAAGCAATGAAGGCCTCGATCAGCTTGAGCCGCTTGGCAATCTTCTTCTTCTTGATGTCGCTGTCGGATTCGGCGAGTTCGGCGCGCAATTCGGCCTGCATCTTTTCAAGATCGATCGCCTTGAGCATCTCGCGGATCGCTTCCGCGCCAATCGTCGCGGTAAAGCTGTCCGTGCCGTACTCCTCCTGCGCTTTGATGTACTCATCCTCGGACAGGAGCTGACGGTCCTTGAGCGGAGTCAGGCCCGGTTCAAGCACGC
>DASPUD010000090.1:0-19203 GCA_035623095.1 Pseudolabrys sp. | reverse complement strand
TGGTGGAGCCAGGGGGAGTCGAACCCCCGACCTCGTGAATGCCATTCACGCGCTCTCCCAACTGAGCTATGGCCCCAGTTCGCAAATCCGATCGCCGTTTTGGGTAACGGCGGAAGCGCTTCAGCTTTCTTCTTCTTTCTCGATAGACTCGCCGATGATGTCGGTCACGTCGGCGTCGCCTTCTTCCTGCTCTTCGATGAAGGCGGCGTCGTCCATGCTCTCGTCGCCGGCAATCTCGACTTCTTCTTCCTCGCCCGCAGCAGCGGTGGCCTCGGCCGCCGCCGGCTTCTTCTTGCCCTGCTGTTCGGCCTCGGCATCCTCGAGCGAAACAAATTCGGCGTCCGCGGTTTCCGGCACGACAGCTTCGGTGGGCGCTACCGGTGCGGCCTTGGGGGTCACCGGCGCCTCGGCTCGCGCGCGTGGCGGCGCCGGCGCCGCGATCGGGACGACTTTGCCCGTATAGGGTGAAATTACCGGCGTCTTGTTGAGGTCGTAAAATTTGCGACCGGTATCGGGGCAGACACGCTTGGTGCCGAGATCAGGTTTAGCCACGGTCGAAGTTCCTCGGGGACAGGGGTCGTTTAAATCGGGGTTTCACTTGGCTAGTTGCGAGGCCCCTGTCAATAGCGCAAGTGCGGTAAACAGGGCCAAAGGGCCGGGATGACGGCGCGCGCGGCTGCGTGGTAGGACGGCGCAGTTCTAAGGATACTCCCCCCGTGAACGGTGCCGAATTGATCCCTTTGACCGCCCGCCAGGGTGGCCCCCTTCAGGGCCGGGCGCGCGTGCCGGGCGATAAGTCCATTTCCCACCGGGCACTGATCCTGGCGGCGCTGACTGTCGGTGAAACCACCATCAACGGACTGCTGGAAGGCGAGGACGTCCTGCATACCGCTGACGCCATGCGGGCGCTGGGTGCCCGGGTTGAACGCACCGGCGATGGGGTGTGGCGGGTCCACGGCGTCGGCGTCGGCGGGTTTGCGCAGCCGCCCGGCGTGCTCGATTTCGGCAATTCAGGCACGGGGGTCCGTCTGGCGATCGGTGCTGTCGCGGGCTCTCCAGTTACGGCAACTTTCAATGGCGACGATTCATTGCGCAGCCGGCCAATGCGACGCGTGCTCGATCCGTTGGAAAAGATGGGCGCGCGCGTGGTTGAGGTCGCAGACGATGGCAGGTTGCCGCTTACGCTGCAGGGCGCCATCGACCCGATCCCGATTGTCTACGAGCCACCGGTCGCTTCCGCTCAACTCAAGTCGGCAGTGTTGCTGGCGGGCCTTGCCGCACCCGGCGAGACCACGGTGATCGAAGCGGAAGCGACGCGCGACCACACGGAACGGCTGCTGAAGCACTTTGGCGCCAAGCTCACCAGCAAGCCGCATGGCGATCATGGACGCCGTATTGTCCTGCAAGGGCAGCCCGAGCTCGAGTCGGCACCGGTCATTGTGCCAGCCGATCCTTCGTCCGCGGCATTTCCCCTGATTGCCGCATTGATCACGCCGGGCTCCGAATTGATCCTCGAAGCCGTTATGACCAACCCGCTGCGTACTGGATTGTTGACCACCCTGCGCGAGATGGGCGCTTCGATCGAGGCGGTAGAAACGCGTGACGACGGCGGCGAGGAAGTTGCCGACTTGCGCGTGCGCGCGTCGGCACTCAAGGGCGTGGATGTGCCGCCCGAACGCGCGCCGTCGATGATCGACGAATATCCTATTCTCGCCGTTGCCGCTTCGTTTGCAGAAGGCGTCACGCGCATGCGCGGCCTGAAAGAGTTGCGGGTAAAGGAATCCGACCGGCTGGCGGCGACTGCCGAGATGCTGCGCGCCAATGGCGTCGCCGTGGAAATCGAGAACGATGATTTGATCGTGCAGGGCAAGGGGCGTCCGGCGGGCGGCGGTGAAGTGAAGACGCAGATGGATCACCGCATTGCCATGTCGGCGCTGGTGATGGGTCTCGCGTGCGAGAACGCCATGCGCATCGACGACAGCGCATTCATCGCCACGAGTTTTCCAGGTTTCGTCGAATTAATGCGGAGTCTGGGCGCCGACTTCAGCTGATCTTGGCGTCGCGGCGGCCGTCGCGGGTGGCTTGCAGAGCCGGCCGCATGTCCACATCGACCGGTTCCGGATCGCCGCCGACGGCTTCATCGGCCGCACGCTGGCAGGCCGTAAGTGCTGCTTCTAGCTGGGCTAGCAGGGCGTCGGCATCGGCACCAGCGTCCACATGGATCGGTTCGCCCCAGCGGACCGCCACACGGGTGAACGGGTAAGGGACCATAAAGCGATCCCAGCTTTTACGCTGCGTCCGCCGTTTCGCGCTCGCCGAGACCGGCAGAATTGGCAACTTCGCGAGACGGGCGATTTCAATGACACCGCGCTGGGCACGCATGTTCGGTCCGCGTGGACCGTCCGGCGTGACAAAAATCGACTCTCCGGCATGGGCGTGGCGCACGAGTTCGCGTATGGCTTTGCTGCCGCCGCGCGATGAAGAGCCGGTCACCGTCCGGATTTTGCCCAACGTTCCGAAGTAAGCGATCCTGCTGATCAGGAGGCCATCGCGATGACCGCTGATCAAAGTGACGATCGCGCGGCCGGTTGGCCGCAGAAAATCGAGCATGAACAGCCGGCCATGCCACATCGCCAGCACGAAGGGGCCGCCTGGCGGAGGCGCCGGACGGTCAAGCCGTGACGTCAGCGCAACCAAATAACCGTAAAAGATGCCAGTTGCGGTGAGCACCCACTGAAACGGGGACGACTTGAACATTCGCTTGAATACTTGCGGGTTCGCCATGCGACGCTCTTTGACTCCTTTCCGGACGTGCAAAATATACAAGTTGTTTGATAAACAACCTAGCCGAGGGCACAAATAGCATCCAGGCCGGGCAACTCCACAACTAAAGTGACTTGATGATCATTGCCATCGATGGACCGGCGGCTTCCGGCAAAGGCACACTCGGCAAAAGGCTCGCTGCGCACTACGGCCTGCGTCATCTTGATACCGGGCTGATCTATCGCGCTGTCGCCAAGGCGGTGATGGATGCGGGGCAGAACCCGAACGATGTTGCTGCCGCAACTGCTGCGGCAAAAATACTCGATCCCTCGCGTTTCGACGAAACTGTGTTGAAGACCCATAGCATTGGTGAAACGGCTTCGATCGTCTCCGCCATTCCCGAAGTCCGTGCCGCGTTGCTTTTTTTCCAGCGAGCATTCGCGGCACAGCCGCCGGGAGCGGTGCTGGATGGGCGCGATATCGGTACGGTCATTTGTCCGAAGGCCGATGTTAAGATTTTTGTTACCGCGACACCCGAGGTGCGGGCCCGCCGCCGCACCGCCGAATACCGCTTCCAGGGCCGCAATATCGACGAAGCCGAGGTCCTGGCGGACATTATTCAGCGCGATAAACGCGATCAAAACCGCGCTGCGGCACCATTAAAACAAGCCCCTGATGCGCACTTGCTCGACACCACGCATTTGGATATAGACGCCGCAATCCGGGCCGCTATCGACATCGTCGAGGCCACCCGAGCGGGCCGAGGGCGCGGCTGATCGCCCCTCGTGTTGGAGGACAAAGCCCCGCTCGAGCCTTTGCGTAAAGCGCGCCTGTTCGAACCATCGTTCCGAAAGCACGGTATTTGCGCCGGCCGTCCGGGATTCCGGAGGCCGCTGTTGGTCTGCGGGACCTTCGGCCCGCGCGTTCGGAACGCCATTCAAACCCGCCGGCGCGCCGCAAACAGGAGACCCCATGGCCACCGCTACAGCACCCTCGCGTGAAGACTTCGCCAAGTTGCTCGAGGAATCCTTCGGCGGCGGAAACCTTCAGGAAGGTTCCGTCATCAAAGGCAAGGTCGTCGGCCTCGAAAAAGAATTCGCCGTCATCGATGTCGGTCTGAAAACCGAAGGACGCGTGGCCCTGCGCGAATTCGCCGGGCCAGGACGGCAAGCCGACCTGAAAGTTGGTGATGACGTCGAGGTTTATCTCGAGCGGGTGGAAAACGCGCTGGGCGAGGCCGTGCTGTCGCGCGACAAGGCGCGCCGCGAGGAAAGCTGGGGCAAGCTGGAGAAGGCATTCAACAGCAGCGAGAAGGTGCAAGGCGTCATCTTTAATCAGGTCAAAGGCGGGTTCACCGTCGATCTCGATGGTGCGGTGGCTTTTCTGCCGCGATCGCAGGTCGACATTCGCCCGATCCGCGATGTCACTCCGCTGATGAACGTGCCGCAGCAATTCCAGATCCTGAAGATGGATCGCCGGCGCGGCAACATTGTCGTTTCACGCCGCACGGTGCTGGAAGAGACCCGCGCCGAACAGCGTCAGGAGCTGGTGCAGAACCTCGAGGAGGGTCAGGTCATCGACGGCGTCGTCAAGAACATCACCGACTACGGCGCGTTCGTCGATCTTGGTGGCATAGACGGATTGCTGCACGTGACCGACATCGCCTGGCGGCGCGTCAATCATCCGACCGAGGTGCTCAATATCGGCCAGCAAGTGAAGGTCAAGATCATCAAGATCAATCACGAGACGCACCGCATCTCGCTCGGCATGAAGCAATTGCTTGACGATCCGTGGCAGGGCATCGAGACCAAATATCCGATCGGTGCGCGCTTCAAGGGACGCGTCACCAACATCACTGACTACGGCGCGTTCGTGGAACTCGAGCCAGGCATCGAGGGGTTGATCCACGTGTCCGAAATGTCGTGGACCAAAAAGAACGTTCATCCCGGCAAGATCGTCTCAACCTCGCAGGAAGTCGAAGTGCAGATCCTCGAGGTTGACCCGGTCAAGCGCCGCATTTCGCTCGGTCTCAAGCAGACCATGCGCAATCCATGGGAAGTGTTCGTCGAGAAACATCCGCCCGGCTCTACGGTAGAAGGTGAGGTCAAGAACAAGACCGAATTTGGCCTGTTTCTCGGCCTCGATGGCGATGTGGACGGCATGGTCCACTTGTCCGATCTCGACTGGAAACGCCCGGGCGAGCAAGTGATCGAGGAATATAAGAAGGGCGACATGGTCAAGGCGCAGGTCCTTGATGTTGATGTCGAAAAAGAACGTATTTCCCTCGGCATCAAGCAGCTCGCGGGCGACCCCATGGAATCGGCTGGTGATCTCAAGAAGGGTTCCGTGGTGACCTGCGAGGTGACCGAAGTGAAAGAGGGTGGCATCGACGTCAAAATTGTCGGGACCGATCTCACCGCTTTCATCAAGCGTGCGGATCTCGCGCGCGAGCGCGGTGACCAGCGTTCCGACCGCTTCTCGGTCGGTCAGAAAGTGGATGCCCGTGTCACGCAGTTCGACCGCAAAACCCACAAAGTTGGCGTGTCCATCAAGGCCCTGGAGGTTGCAGAAGAGAAGGAAGCCATTGCTCAATATGGCACCGCCGATTCAGGCGCCTCGCTCGGCGACATCCTGGGTGCTGCGCTCAAGCAGCGCGCCGGCGACAAGCCGGAGACTGAAACCGAAAAGGCCGAGGACTAAAGTCTAAAATCGTGCTTCGGCGCGAAGCACGGCCCGACTGAGGGACCAACGTCATGTCGTTCGATGCAGATGCCATCGTCGATCGCCGCCGCATGCGGCGCAAGCTCACGTTTTGGCGTGTCAGCGCGGTGCTCATCGCCGTGCTGGCAGTTGTCGGAGCCGCCGCGATGCTGGTCCCGGGCAACCGCTTTATGCCGACCGGTGCGTATATTGCCCGCATCAAGGTCCAGGGTTTGATCCGCGGCAACCAGGCGCGCGTTGAAGCGCTCACCCGGCTCGGAAATTCGCGCGCGCGGGCGGTGATCGTGCATATCGATAGTCCCGGCGGAACTACGGCGGGTTCCGAACAGCTCTACGATTCATTGCGCGAATTGCAGGGAAAGAAGCCGATGGTCGTCGTGGTCGATGGCCTCGCAGCGTCCGGTGCCTACATTGCGGCACTTTCGGCGGAACACATTGTGGCGCATGAAACCTCGCTTGTCGGGTCCATCGGGGTCCTGTTCCAGTATCCAAATTTCACGGAAGTGCTCAAAACCATCGGCATCAAGGTCGAGGAGGTGAAATCCTCCCCGCTGAAGGCCGCACCCAATGGGTTCGAGCCGACCAGTCCGGAAGCACGCGCCGCCATTGAGGCGATCGTGCTCGACTCCTACGCCTGGTTTAAGGGCCTGGTGAAGGACCGCCGTAAAATGGACGACGCGCTGCTTGCCCGGGTGTCCGATGGTCGTGTTTTCACCGGCCGGCAAGCCGTCCCTCTCAAGCTGATCGATGGCCTTGGAGACGAGAAGACCGCATTGGCATGGCTGGAGAAGGAAAAGAAGGTGCCGGCAAACACGCCGGTCCGAGACTATTCGCTACAACCGCGCTTCAGCGAGCTTTCCTTCCTGCACGTTGCCGTCTGGAGCTTCGAGGCGGTGGGATTGAGCGCTATTGCGCACCGCATCGAAGAATGGGGCGCAATGCAGGCGGTTGAACGGCTAAACCTTGACGGTCTCTTGGCGCTTTGGCACCCTCCCTCTACCAATTGACTTCCAGAGCGGGCAGGGCGGCGTCAATGATCAAGTCAGAGCTTGTCCAACGTATTGCCTCCCAGAATCCTCATCTTTATCAGCGCGACGTGGAGAACATCGTCAACGCGATTCTTGGCGAGATCACCAACGCAATGGCGAAGGGTGACCGCGTTGAGCTGCGCGGGTTCGGCGCGTTTTCGGTCAAGCATAGGCCGGCCCGGACCGGCCGAAATCCGCGAACCGGCGCCCACGTAGCGGTCGACGAGAAATCAGTGCCATTCTTCAAGACCGGCAAGGAAATGCGCGAAAGGCTGAACAGACCAGGCGCGATCTAGGATCGCCCGTTTCGCCTATTACTGAGAATGCTATGGTTATGGCCGGTTCGTCCCGGCCGTTATTTTTTTGGATACGTTCGTCACGATGTTCCGCAGGATTGTCTCGGCACTCATTATCTTTCCGTTGGCGGTGATCGTTATCGCCTTCGCGGTGGCGAACCGGCAGTCCGTTACGCTTTCATTCGATCCTCTCTCGTCGACGAGTCCTGCTTACGCCGCGACGCTGCCGCTGTTCGTGGTGATCTTCATGATGTTGATTATTGGCGTGCTGATTGGCGGCATTGCCGCCTGGATCGGTCAGACGAAATGGCGGCGCACGGCGCGCAAACTCGATGCCGACGTCCGCGTGTTGCATCAGGAGCTCGCCGCAATCCGGCGTCGTTTTGCGCCGGAAACGCCGGCGACTTCGCAAGAGTCCGCCGCCTACACCGTAATTCCGCCACCAATTCCTTAACGTAGCCGGCGGTTCTGCTTTGCGGCGAAGGAAAGAAGGCGGTAGAACGCGCTCACCATGCCCCTGTCGATCAAGATCTGTGGCCTCAAGACCCTGCAAGCGCTTGATGTCGCGCTGGATTCCGGGGCGGATATGGTTGGCTTCGTGTTCTTTCCGCCAAGCCCGCGCCATCTCGGCTGGGAGGCCGCGCGTGCACTCGGGCAACGCGCACAGGGCCGCGCGATTAAGGTCGCGCTTACAGTCGATGCCAACAATCAGATGTTGGGGGACATCGTCGAGGCATTAAAGCCCGACATGCTGCAGCTCCATGGCAGCGAGACACCTGAACGTGTGGCAGTGGTGCGCAGCCTCTTTGGTCTTCCGGTGATGAAAGCGTTGCCGATCGCCGAGCGCAAAGACCTTTCGCCGACCCGCCAATACGCGCAGGTGGTGGACCGTCTGATCTTCGACGCGCGGGCGCCGCAGGACGCGTCCCGCCCCGGCGGTCTCGGCAAGCCGTTCGACTGGACGCTGCTTAAAGACCTCAATTTCGGCGTGCCGTTCATGCTGTCGGGCGGGCTCGACGCAGGCAATGTGACTGAGGCGCTGCGCATTACGCGCGCGCCCGGTGTCGACGTTTCGTCCGGCGTGGAGCGCACGCCCGGCGAAAAGGATCCCGATAAGATTCGTGCCTTTATCCGTGCCGCGCGCGCGGCCGAGGCCGAGAAGTCTTCCGCGCCGCTTCAGCTGGGAGAGGGCTCGATCGTGCGCCCGGTCAAATAAAGGCTCTCTGGCATGACCGTGCAGCAACCCAACTCATTCCGCACGGGCCCCGACGAGCGCGGGTATTTCGGCATCTATGGCGGCCGCTTTGTCGCGGAGACGCTGATGCCGGTCATCCTCGATCTGGAAAAAGCCTATGCCGCAGCCAAAGCCGACCCGGCGTTTCAGAAAGAAATGGACGGCTATCTTACGCACTATGTAGGGCGGCCTTCGTCGCTGTATTTTGCCGAGCGGCTCACGCAGCATTGCGGCGGCGCAAAAATTTATTTCAAGCGCGAGGATCTCAACCATACCGGCGCGCACAAGGTGAACAATGTGCTCGGCCAGATTATGCTGGCGCGCCGCATAGGCAAGAAGCGCATCATCGCTGAAACCGGTGCCGGCATGCACGGCGTTGCGACCGCCACGCTGTGCGCCAAATTCGGCTTGCCGTGCATCGTTTACATGGGCGCCGTCGACGTCGAACGGCAAAAGCCGAATGTACTGCGCATGCGGATACTCGGTGCGGAAGTGCGGCCGGTGGAATCGGGCGCACGCACGCTCAAGGACGCCATGAATGAGGCGCTGCGCGATTGGGTGACCAACGTCAGCGATACATTCTATTGCATCGGCACCGTGGCCGGCCCGCATCCCTATCCGGCGATGGTGCGCGACTTCCAGTCAATCATCGGCCGTGAGACGCGCGAGCAGATGCAAGCCGCCGAAGGTCGGCTTCCCGATTCACTGATCGCGTGCATCGGCGGCGGCTCCAATGCGATGGGCCTGTTCTATCCGTTCCTCGATGAGCGCGCGATCGAGATCTATGGCGTTGAGGCGGCCGGGCATGGACTGAAGAGCGGCAAGCATGCCGCGTCGATTGCCGGCGGCAAGCCGGGCGTGCTGCATGGCAATCGCACATATTTGCTGATGAATGACGACGGCCAGATCGAGCAAGCGCATTCCATTTCCGCCGGCCTCGACTATCCCGGCATCGGACCCGAACACGCCTGGCTCCATGACATGGGTCGCGTGAAATTCCTTTCAGCGACCGACGATGAGGCGGTAGCGGCGTTTCAACTTTGCAGCAAACTGGAAGGCATCATACCGGCGCTGGAATCGGCGCATGCGCTGGCCAAAGTGCCGGAAATCGCGGGAAGGAAGCCGAAGGATCACCTGATGGTGATCAACCTTTCCGGACGCGGCGACAAAGACCTGGCGTCGGTTGAAGCTTTCCTTGGAAGCAAGAGCCGATGACGACCCGCATCGAAGGCCGTTTTGCTGCGCTCAAGCAGGAAGGCCGTGCCGCGCTGGTTACTTTTACCATGGCGGGCGATCCCGACTACGACACGTCGCTCGCCATCGCCAAAAGCCTGCCCAAGGCCGGCGCAGATGTGATTGAACTCGGCATGCCATTCACCGATCCGATGGCCGATGGCCCGGCGATCCAGGCCGCCGGCCAGCGTGCACTCAAAGCCGGCCAGCGCATGACCAAGACTCTCGCGCTGGTGCGCGAGTTTCGCAAAGGTGATGACGAGACGCCGATCGTGCTTATGGGCTACTACAATCCGATCTACATTTACGGCAAAGACCGCTTTCTTGCTGACGCCAAGTCGGCTGGCGTCGACGGCCTCATCATTGTGGATTTGCCCCCGGAGGAAGACGACGAACTCTGTATTCCGGCGCTCAAAGCCGGATTGAACTTCATCCGGCTGGCAACGCCGACAACTGATGAAAAGCGTCTGCCGGCTGTGCTCAATAACACGTCCGGCTTTGTCTATTACGTCTCGATCACCGGCATTACCGGCGCAGCTGCCCCTGACGCCGCCAAGGTCACGGCTGCGGTGTCGCGCATCAAGCTTCACACCAAACTGCCCGTTGCGGTCGGTTTTGGCGTGCGCACAGCAGAACAGGCGCAGGCCATCGCTGGAGGCGCCGACGGCGTGGTTGTCGGTTCGGCGCTGGTTGACGCCTTGCGGCAAAATCTCGACAGCAACGGCAAGGCCGGCCCGGGAACGGTAAAAGCGATAAGCCAGTTAGTAGCTTCGCTGGCGCAAGGCGTGCGGTCTGCCCGCCGTGTCGCGGCCAAGTGACCTCCGACTGGGCAGTTATAATTTCGCCAAATCAAAGCTATATAAGCGAACCATGAATTGGATTTCGAACGTCGTTCGGCCCAAGATTCGCAGTTTCCTGCGCCGCGAGACCCCGGAAAATCTCTGGATCAAGTGTCCGGAGACCGGCCAGCTGGTCTTCTACAAGGACGTCGAGGCCAACCAGTTCGTCATCCCGTCCTCGAACTATCACATGCGCATCAGCGCGCCGCAGCGCCTGAAGTCCATGTTCGACGGGGGTGAATTTGAAGACGTTTCCTTGCCCGAGGTGCCGCTCGATCCGCTCAAGTTTCGCGACGAACGGCGCTACGCGGATCGCCTGAAGGATGCACGCACCAAGACCGGGTTGCAAGACGCGGTGAAGCTCGGCATCGGGCGCCTGGAAGGGCAGATGGTCACTATTGCTGTGCAGGACTTTGACTTCATGGGCGGTTCACTCGGAATGGCGGCCGGCGAGGCGGTGATCACCGGTCTGGAGACAGCCGCACGCCGGCAAACTCCTTTCATCATGTTCGCCGCCTCCGGCGGCGCGCGCATGCAGGAAGGCATCTTGTCTCTCATGCAGCTGCCGCGCACGACCGTCGGCGTGCAGATGCTGCGCGAGGCGCGCAAGCCTTACATCGTCGTGCTGACAAATCCGACCACCGGCGGCGTGACTGCGTCGTATGCAATGCTTGGCGACGTGCAGATCGCGGAACCTGGCGCTCTGATCGGCTTTGCAGGACCGCGCGTGATCGAGCAGACAATCCGCGAAAAATTGCCGGAAGGCTTTCAACGCGCCGAATATCTCGCCGAACACGGCATGGTCGATATGGTGGTGCATCGGCATAAATTGCGCGCCACGCTTGCCGAGCTTTGCCGGCTGCTGACGCGAACGCCGACGCCTGCCCAGCAGCAACTGCCGGTGCCGGCGCATGCGTGAGTTTGTCATCCGTGAACGCGGGTGATCCTGTCGCCGCACTGTTCTAAAATAGCAATGAAAGGGATTATGGGATGATCCGCATTGGCGGGGCATCCAGCGAAGATTGCATGAGCCACATAGACGCCATCGTTGCGCGACTGACTGCGCTGCATCCCAAGCGCATCGACCTGTCGCTTGACCGGATTCAGCAGCTGCTTGCCGCGCTCGGTCATCCCGAAAAAAAATTGCCGCCGGTCATCCATGTTGCCGGAACGAACGGTAAGGGATCGACCATTGCCTTCTTGCGCGCGATCCTCGAAGCCGGGGGCAAACGTGTGCACACTTACACCTCGCCGCATCTGGTGCGTTTCAACGAGCGCTTTCGCATCGGCGGGCCGGGCGAAGGCAGGCTGGTTTCGGATGACGAACTCATTGCGGCTATGGAAGAGTGCGAGCATGCAGACGCCGGCGCTCCTATCACCGTCTTTGAGATAACAACGGCCGCCGGCCTGTTGCTGTTTTCGCGCCATCCAGCCGATGTCCTGCTGATGGAGGTGGGCCTTGGCGGCCGGCTGGATGCGACCAACGTGATTGAGAAGCCGCTGGCGACCATCATCACCCGCATTTCGATCGATCATGTGGATTTCCTCGGCGATTCACTGGAAAAAATCGCCACCGAGAAAGCAGGCATTCTCAAACACAGCGTTCCTGCGATCATCGCTTCACAACCGCGCGACGTATTGGCTGTCATCGAACGACAGGCCGCCAAACTTGGCGCGCCGCTGAAAATCGCCGGCGAGGATTGGACCGCTACCGAGGAACGCGGCCGTCTGGTCTATCAGGACGAGGAGGGGCTGTTCGATTTGCCGGCGCCGAGGCTCTATGGCCGTCATCAATTCGAGAACGCCGGCCTCGCAATTGCGGCACTTCGCATGGCCAAGCAACTCGCGATTCCGCCCGCCGCCTACGACGCCGGCGTGGCCAAGGCCGATTGGCCGGCGCGGCTGCAGCGGTTGGGCCAAGGCCAGCTGGTCGATCTCGCGCCCAGCGGCAGCGAACTTTGGCTCGACGGCGGGCACAACCCCGATGGAGGCCGCGCGATCGCCGCGGCGCTGGCCGATCTGGAAGAACGCGTATCGCGGCCGCTGGTGCTGATTGTCGGAATGCTGGCCAGCAAGGACTGCGCCGGCTTTCTCAATAATTTCGCCGGGCTCGCGCGCCGCACGATCGCCGTGCCTGTGCCGGCCGCCGAGAAAGGGCTGAGCGCAGAAGCAGTCGCCGACGCCGCACGCGCCATCGGACTATCGGCGACGAGCCGCGACAGTCTCGGCGAGGCGCTCGAGGCCGCGCGCAAGCTCGACCTCGATCCGCCGCCGCGCATTCTGATCACCGGCTCGCTTTATCTTGCCGGCGAAGCGTTGCGGGAAAACGGTACGCTGCCCGGCTGATAAAAATAAACGGCCGGCACAGAGGCCGGCCATTCTAGAAATCGTTCAGATCGCCGTCAGACGGCGCCGCTGATCCACTGATGCAGTTTCTGCTTCGGCGCTGCGCCGACCTGGCGCGACGCGATCTCGCCGTTCTTGAACAGCATCAGCGTCGGGATCGACATGATGCCATACTTGGCGGCGGTATTCGGATTTTCGTCGACGTTAAGCTTGACGATCTTGACCTTGCTGCCGAGCTGCCCGGCGATCTCTTCCAGTGCCGGGGCGATCATGCGGCAGGGGCCGCACCATTCCGCCCAGAAGTCGACCACGACCGGTTCGGCAGACTTTAACACATCCGATTCAAAGCTAGCGTCCGACACCTTGCCGACGGCCATGACAGTTACCTCTTTAGTGTGAGTGGGGAGAATCGCTCCCCGAAAATTGCGAGGGCAGGAAACTATGAACGCACCCCCGCAGCGTCAAGGCGCTCTCGCAGCCACGTGATCGGCCAGGGCCCGCCCCAGAACGGCGGGGGAAAGCTCTATTAGATCAGGTACTTCGGTCCAGATCAGAGCGGCGCGGACCAGTCTATCCGGGTACAGTTTCATGAGCACAGCGCGATAGGCCGCGAGCTGCCTCACGTAGCTGTCCGGTACCTCCTCGATTCGCGGCGGATTCCGGCTCGTCTTGAAGTCGGCGATCAGGATCGCGTCCTGCGTAACTGCGAGGCGGTCGACTTGGCCGACGACGCGTCGGTCACCCAGCGTACCGACGATCGGGACTTCGGCCCGGCTGCCGGGCGAAAAAAGTGCGGCAAAATCCTTGTCCCCGAGCACAAGCAAAACCTCGCGCAAGAGGGCAGTGCGCTGATCCGCCGGCAATTTGCCGCCGCGCCGCGCAAGAAATTCTTCCGCGGTCTTTTCCCTGCGCGCCACGGGGATATCCGGCAATGACTGCAACAGCCGATGGGTCAGCGTGCCGCGCAGCCGCGCCGCCTCGCGCCCGCCGCCGGCGCGCCGGCGCGGTTCATCGTCCGCCATATCGGATGGACGGATGAGCATGGGCACCGGAGGAGAAGGTGCCGCATTGGTCGTGAGCCAGGCTGGCAATGCCTCTTGTTTAGCGACCGCGACTTCGACCAATCTTGCGGGTTCAGTACTTTTGCGGAAGCGCCAGATCTTGCCGTCGGCGTCGCTGTCTTCTTCGGATAGGGGTTGCAGCGGGCTGAGCACAAGATCATGCCAGCAGCCTGCAGGCGCCTTGTTGACGCCTTTGGCGCCACACACCAAAAGCCGATCGGCCGCGCGCGTCAAACCCACATACAAGAGCCGGCGGTACTCGTCGCACGCCGCTTCGATTGCTTGCGCGCGCGCCTGCGCCATTGGACCGGTATCCTTGTCCTTGGCCACCGCCCAGATCAAAGCAGCAGCTCCCGGCGGCGCTCCGGCGATCGGCATGGTCAGCAGCCGCGGTGGATGCGCGCCTTCCGGCCGCGTCGTGGTGTGATCGATCAGGATGACGTTTTTTGCTTCGAGCCCCTTGGCGCCGTGCACTGTCATCACGCGCACTTCATCGCGCGCCATTTCCATGTCACGCTTGACCTCGCTTTGCGCCGCACGAATCCAGTTGAGGAAGCCCTGCAACGACGGCGTCTCGCGCTGCTCGTAGGACAGGGCGAGATTGAGAAACTCGTCGAGCGGATCGGAGGCTTCGGTACCGAGCCGGGCAAGAATTCTGGCGCGGCCCTTAAACGTCCCGAGCACATGCGCGTAGAATTCGAATGGTGACAATTTGCGCGCCTTTTCCGCCAGAGCATCGAGTGCCGAAGCGGCTTCGGCGAATGCGGCGTCCTCACCGGTCCGAGCGCGCAGCGCCGAGCGTAATGACACTTCGCGCCGGTAGGCGAGCTTGAAAAGCCTGTCGTCATCGAAGCCAAACAGCGGGCTTTTCAGTACGGTCGCCAGCGCGAGATCGTCATCCGCCAGCAGCAAGGCGTCGGCCAGCACCAGCAGGTCCATAATCGCAATGTGTTCGGTCAGCACCAGCCGGTCGGCGCCGGCAACATCGATCTGCGCCTGCTTGAGTGCCCGGATCGCGGCTTCGAACATCGGTCCGCGTTGACGCACCAGGATCAACACTTCGCCCGGGCGCGTGCCTTTCGCAATCCACTCTTTGACCGTGCGCGCAATCTTGACGGCAAGCTTGACCGACGGGCTCGTCTCGCTGGTGGTGTCGAACGGCGCATCCCATCCTTCTTTGCGGGCTTCTTTCTCGTCGGGCCCGATGAGGTCCCAGATTTCCACTTCGCCGGGCAGGGCGTCCGGCAGGGCTTGATGCACGGTCCATGTTGGATCGGCGCTGAGGCCACGGAATGCAGCCGGCTGTTTGAATACGGTATCAACGGCTTCGAGCACGCCGGCTGCGGAACGGAATGAATAATCAAGCTTCTCGGTCGCGAACGCGACATCATTTTGTTTGTGCAGCGTACTGAAATGCGTACGCATTTCCGCGAACTTGTGCGGCAACGCTCCCTGGAACGAGAAGATCGATTGCTTTTCATCCCCGACCGCGAACAAGGTTCGGCGCACATTGCCGCGGGCTCCGCCCGGCAGAAACTCTGCAACTAAAATTTTGATGATTTCCCATTGTTTATCGCTCGTGTCCTGCGCTTCGTCAACGAGTACATGATTGATGCCAAGATCGAGCTTGTAGAGCACCCAGGCCGCCGCCGTGCTTCTGGTGGAAGCATCGCGCAGCAGCATGAGCGCTTTGTCGATCAGGTCTTCATAGTCGAGCAGGCCGCGGCGCTCTTTCTCGGCGCGATAGCGTTTGATTACCGCGGCCGCGACCGTGATCAGTGCCGCGCTGCGGTCGCGCGCCCGCAAAGCGAATTCACGCGCGAGCAATTGGCAGACGCGGTCCTTTTCGGCGTTGAGACGCGCGGCCCATTGCGGGTTGGCTTCGGCAGGCTTTTTGGTCAGCACGCTGGCGCGGCCTTTGCGATCGCCGGTGCAGAACACATCGAGATAATTTTCGATGCGTTCGCGTCCGGTGGCGCGTAGGGCATCTGACAGCGAGGAGGCGCGCTCCTGGTCGGTCTTGGAGCCGGACGAAAAGACATCGATCAGCGCCGGCCATTCAGCTTGCGGGATCAACGATTGGGAAAAGTATTCAGTTTCAATGGCTTGGAGGCTGTCGCCCGGTGCAAGCCCGAAACTTCGGGTCAGTTCAGCTATGGCCTGTTGGACGCCGCCGGCGCGCGTTGTCCATTCGGTGATCAGATCGCGGTTGCGGATGGTTTCGGCGATCACGTCCTTGAAGGTGACATCGGCGGCGGCGGCGATAGCCGTCTCCAGCGCCTTGCCCAGATCGCTTTCCTGCTGGGTGGCGCCTTTCAGCAGGACGTCCAGCGTCAATTCATTCAGAAGCTGCGAGGTCGCGGTCTCATCCAGCACCTCGAAGCGCGCAGCAACATCGGCCTCGAACGGGAACTGATGCAGCAGGTGCGTGCAAAAGGCGTGGATGGTCTGCACTTTCAGTCCGCCTGGCGTCTCCAGCGCATTGGCAAATAACCGCCGCGCGATGACGCGCTGGATTGCATCCGGTGTCTTGCCGGTCGCGAGCCTGATCCTCTCGTCAAGCGCGGCATCGTCAAGCGTGGTCCATTCCGCCAGCGTATCGAACACGCGTGTCGCCATGTTGGCGGCGGCGGCCTTGGTGAAAGTGATGCAGAGGATCTTCGCAGGATCTTCGCCGCGCAGCAGCAGATTGATCACCCGCTGCACCAGCACATGCGTCTTGCCGGAGCCGGCATTGGCGGAGACGAAAACCGAGCGTTCGGGATCAGCGGCGGCGGTCTGGCGCGCCCTGGCGGCATCGGGAATCGCGCGGGCAAGAGTCATGGCTCGTACTCGCTTTCGCCGCCCGAGGCCGCCCATTCCTTGACGCGCGCAAGATGGTCGTACTCGCCGTAATGTTTTTTCCACATGGGATGGACGAGTGAGCGATAGGGCTCGCCCTCGACAATGAATTTTTTTGCAATGTCGGTCAGTTTCTGGAGTGCGGCGTCGGCATTGCTGTCAGGCGTGCCGGCTGCGAGTTTGATGTTCTTCGGTTCACCGGGCGGATCGCCGCCTTTGAGCCGGACATATGTAATCTCGGATACCGACCCGGCGGCGACGCCGGGGAAGCCGCCGTTGCGCAGGATTGCCGCTTCCAGAGTGAGTTGCGGCGCGAGCCCGGTCCGTACTTGTGGCTCGGTCGGCGGTTGTCCAGTCTTGTAGTCGAGGATGGCGTAACTGCCGTCGGCGCGCTGCTCGATGCGATCGGCGCGCGCGGTGAGAAGGAAATCGGCTTTGCCAAGCGGGATGGGGTGTTTGCCGGCAATCTCGGCGAAAATCTTTTTTGCTGTCGCGCGACGCTCGCGCTCCCAACCCTCGAACCAGCCGGCAATGCGGAGGAAACGCGTCCACCAGAACGCGCGCGCTTCCTCATAGTCTTTGAGTTGCGCAAAATGCTTCTCGCCGAGCGCGGTGAGCTCGCGCGTGACGTCTGCAGGCAAAGCATCGGCAAATTTCTTTGTGAACTCACCGACCGCTTCATGGATGAAAGTGCCGCGGTCGGCGGCGCCGGGCGGTGTGTCGATCGCCTCGAGCGGTAACAATCGCAGCACGTGCTTTGCGTAGATCGTGTAGGGATCGCGCAGCCAGTTCTCGATTTCGGTGACGCTCAGCCGCGCTGGCCGCGCTTCCGGCGGCGGCACTGGTTGTGGCCGCGCTGCGGGCGAAAGTTTCGCGGGATGATCGAGCGCGCGTGCGTATTTCGTATAAATGGCGCCGCGTTTCAGCGCGTCATTCCAGCGTGCTTCGCCCGCGACCGCCGCGAGCCGCTGGAGAAAGCGCGAGCGCACTGTCGGCGCGCCCGCCTGCTTGGCGGCGCGCGTAAGGATGACCTCGGGCGCGCCCAAGCCTTGCGCGAAATCATGCGCTGACAGGCCGACCCGCAGCTCCGGCAGATTGAGACCCAGTTCGAGCCGCATCGGGCGGCTGAGCCAAGGATCGCTGCGCGTGTCGGGCGGCCACGTGCCTTCGTTGAGCCCGCCAAGCACGATGCGATCCGCGTTCTGCAACCGAGCCTCAAGCAGGCCAAAAATATGCACGCGCGGATTGCCGGTTTCGGGGCGCCGCTCGGCGCGGCCAGAGCAGAGCGCGTGAAAAACGTCTGGATAGTCGGCCGCTGCGAGCACGAGCGTTTCGGATGCTTCACTATCTTCAATAGTTTCGAAAACGCGCTGCAATTGCAGGCCGTCAGTATTGGCATAGGCGGCAATCACACCGTCGTGGCCGGCGAGTGCCTCAAGCGTTTCCTCATGTGCTTTGGCCAATTCACGCAAGCTGGCAGATTGGTCGGCGAGCGCTTCCAGCGGTGCGAGCGCTTTCTTGAGTCTGTCGGCCAGTTGTTCCGCGGCATCAAGGTCAGCCACCGGCACGAACTTGCGCGGATCATTGTGGTGTAGTTCGTCCCGCGTTGCCTTGAAGGTCGCCAGCGCATGCGCGAGACCAGCCGGGCCGCGCCGTGGCCGCGGGCCGCGCAGCACCGCGCACTCAAGCGCGGTTATCGCACGGGCATACGCGTTGGGTTTGGCGCCAAGCCGTAGCAAGGAATGCTTGAGCAGCGCCAGCAGTGATGCCGGCTCAAGTCCCTGCAACGCGACTTCCGCCACCAGACGCGCGAAAATTCCTGCACGCGTATCGGCGATCGCATCGCCGCCGGAATCATCAACCTCGACCTGCCAGCGTTCTAGTGCTGCCACCACCCGGCGCGCGAGCGCGCGATCGGGCGTCACCAACGCAGCGGTTTTACCCCCTTTTTCGACTGTTTCACGCAGGTAGACCGCGATGGCCAGTGCTTCATCCTCGACATTGGCGGTTTCGATCACGCTAACGCCGGCCATCGCTCTGTCGGCGGCAGCGGCGAAATCGGCGGTACCGAAACGCGGTTGCCAGCGATCGGTCGTTGTCGCAGGCCTCAACGCTTCCGAAACCAGCATTTCGCGGCCGTGCGCGCGTGGGTCGGCGAGCTGTTTAACTGCGTCACGTGTAATGCCCATGCGATCCAGCAGGGCATGCATGGCGAATTGCGGGTGCACGGCGCCCGCCGCATTTTTTTCGTCCGCGCCGCTGGCGATTTCGCGCCAAGAGTCTTCATCGAGATCGGTATCGAGCCCAGGCAAAACGACCGCACCGTGCGGCAGCCGCGCGATTGCCGCAAGCAGCTTTGCCGTTGCCGGCATCGAACCGGTCGAGCCAGCGGCAATGACCGGCTGGTTGCTGTTGGCGAGACGCTTCATCTCCGCGTCGATGAGCCGGTCGCGCCGCGTCGCCGCGTCGATTGCACTGATCTCCTTAAGGCGCTCCGGCCAAAAGCTGCGTGCGATCTTGAGAAACTCCAGCGTGAACTGCCAATATTTGTCGAACTGATCCGGCACCAGGCCGTCGAGCCGCGTCCACTCCATCTTGCGGGTTATGGCGTCGTCAATCAGCCGCCCGAGATCCTCGGCGAGCGCGAGCCGCGCCGCCGGGGTGTTGGCGATCAGCGGTGCCCCTTTCTCGGAGCGTACGGAGTCCGCCCATTTTGCAATGAGCTGCGCGAGCATCAGTCGCCGCTCCAGTGGACCGACTGCCGGTGGGATCGCCAGTGCGTCTTCCGCCACCATGGTCGCGGCTTCGGCAAAGATGATCTCGTCTTCGTCGAGATCGCCG
>DASPUD010000089.1:0-5039 GCA_035623095.1 Pseudolabrys sp. | reverse complement strand
GTGCTGATCGATCAGGACAAGTGCCGCGGTTGGCGCATGTGCGTGTCCGGCTGCCCGTACAAAAAGATTTATTACAACTGGAGCTCCGGCAAATCCGAGAAGTGCATCTTCTGCTTTCCGCGCATCGAGGCCGGGCAGCCGACGGTGTGCTCGGAAACCTGCGTCGGCCGCATCCGTTATCTTGGCGTCGTGCTTTACGACGCCGATCGCATCGAGCAGGCGGCGAGCGTGCCGGATGAGCAGGACCTCTACCAGGCGCAACTCGATGTCTTCCTCAATCCGAACGATCCGGCGGTGATTGCCCAGGCGCGCACCGACGGCATCAGCGAAAACTGGCTGGAAGGCGCGCGGCGCTCACCGGTCTACAAGATGGCGATGGAGTGGAAGGTCGCGTTTCCACTTCATCCGGAATACCGCACGCTGCCGATGGTCTGGTACGTGCCGCCGCTTTCACCAATTCAGTCGGCCGCGCAGGCCGGCAAGATCGGTCACGATGGCGAAATGCCGGACGTCCGCAGCCTTCGCATTCCGCTGAAGTATCTCGCCAATCTCCTCACAGCCGGCAAAGAGGAACCGGTCGCGCTTGGGCTCGAACGCATGTTGGCGATGCGGGCGTATATGCGTGCGAAGACCGTGGATGGCGTCATCGACGAGAACATCGCGCGCCGCGTCGGCCTGAGTGGGCTTGCAATCGAAGACATGTATCACGTGATGGCGATCGCGAACTACGAAGATCGCTTCGTTATTCCGACCGCTCACCGCGAGATCAATGAAGATGCGTATGACTTGCGCGGATCCTGCGGCTTCTCATTCGGTAACGGCTGCTCGGGCGGGGTAAGCGAAACCAATCTGTTCGGCACGCCAAAGCGCGCCAAGACGCCGATGGAGGTCGTCTAATGAACAAGACGTTTAAAGCGCTGTCCGCGCTGCTGACTTATCCAACTGCGCAGTTGCAGCTTGCGGCCGGCGAAATAAGCGAGGTGCTCGATGCCGACGCACTGATTCCGGGCCGCATTCGCGACCAGCTGCACAGTCTGGTCAGCGAGCTTGCCACCGGCGACCTCTACGACCTGCAGGAGCGATACGTCTTGCTGTTCGATCGAACGCGATCGCTGTCGCTGCATCTTTTCGAACACGTGCATGGTGAGAGCCGGGATCGTGGGCAGGCCATGATTGACCTCAAATCGCAGTATGAGCAGGCGGGTTTGCTCATGAGCGCTGCCGAGCTTCCGGATTTCCTGCCGCTGTTTCTGGAGTACCTCGCTATGCGCCCGGCAAAGGAAGCCTGCGACGCCCTAGCCCAGCCAGCACACATCTTTGGTGCGCTGGCAGAAAGATTACGGAAACGCCAGTCGCCTTACGAAGCTGTATTGCGTGCATTGATTGCACTGGCTGCAGCAAAGCCCAAGGACGCCGATATTTCGGCGCTGCTCCAGTCGCCGGATCCCGATGCCACCGACCTCGCGGCGCTTGATGCTGCCTGGGAGGATGAACCGGTGAATTTCGGGCCTGGCGCCGGCGATAGTTGCAAGGATGGTCTGATCGCCCGTGTGCGGGGCGCCATGCGTCCGGCGCCTGGCGTCTCAACTCCGTCCCGATCCACCCAGCGCCCGTGAGGAAAGTCCAATGCGCGATCTGATCAACTACGCGGTGTTCGGCTGGTATCCATACCTCTGCCTGACTGTGTTTCTGCTCGGCAGCTGGGTGCGTTTCGACCGCGAGCAATACACGTGGCGTAGCGGCTCGAGTCAGCTACTGCGGCGGCGGCAACTGGCCTGGGGCTCGAACCTGTTTCACGTCGGGATCCTGGTCATCTTTTTCGGGCATTTTATCGGACTGTTGACCCCGATCTGGGTGTTCGATGCCCTCGGGATCTCCCATACCTTCAAGCAGTGGATGGCAATCATCATCGGCGGCGTGGCCGGTGCGTTCTGCTTCATCGGGATTACGCTGCTTGTGCACCGCCGGCTGTTTGATTCGCGAATCCGCAAGACATCGTCATTTGGCGATATCGCGGTCCTCCTGCTGCTCTACGCGCAGCTCATCCTCGGACTGGCGACCATAAGCGTTTCCCTCAATCATCTCGATGGCCACGAGATGGTGAAGTTCATGACATGGGCGCAGGGAATTCTCACGCTTCAGCCTGGCGTCGCCGACCTCATCGCCAACGCGCACCCGCTTTTCAAGGCGCACCTATTTCTGGGAATGACGCTCTTCCTGGTCTTCCCGTTCACTCGTCTTGTGCACGTCTGGAGCGCGCCGATCTGGTACATCGGGCGGCGCGGCTATCAGGTTGTGCGCAGCGACGGCCGGCGCATTGCGTCCTCGCGCGGCCGGCCAGTGCCGGCGGAGTAAGTCCATGGCTTGCTCGGTGCATGTCCAGTTTCCGACTGGCAAGCCGGTGACGGTCAGCGTCAACGGCATCGCGATCGCGCGAGATGCGATCGTTCGTGAAATGCAACATCATCCGGCGGAAAAGCCGATTGCGGCCTGGCAGCAAGCGGCGAGGGCGCTGGTTATCAAGGAACTTTTCTTGCAGCGCGCGAAATATCTTGGAATCGTACCTGAGCCGCAAAGCGACGACGCAGGACGTCGTGAGACCGAGGATGAAGCGCTAATTCGGGCGGTGGTCGACCAGGAAGTCAAGGTGCCCGAACCGGACGATGAAACCTGCCGGCGCTACTATGAGCGTCATGTGGCGCGCTTTCGTTCGTCCGACATCTACGAAGCGTCACACATCCTTTTTGCAGCGCTAACGACTGACCCTGAGGCTTACGCGCGCGCACGGGCGGATGCCGAGGCGGTGCTGGACACGCTCAAAAACAATCCTGAGAGATTTGCCGCGCTAGCCAGGGCTCATTCGCGTTGTCCGTCGGCGGAGCAGGGCGGCAATCTTGGCCAGATTACGCAAGGACAGACGACACCGGAATTCGAGCGAGCACTTCTGGCGCTCGCGCCGGGCGAACTTTGCGCCGGGCCTGTCGCGACGCGCTACGGTTTTCACATAATTCGTCTCGAACGCAAATGCACCGGGCGTACGCTACCGTACGAGCTCGTGGCTGACCGCATCGCCGCCTATTTGCGCGAGAGCGTGCGCCGGCGAGCCGATGCTCAGTACATCGCGCGACTGGCATCGGCGGCAAAGATCGAAGGTATTGCGCTTGCCGATGCTGACGCGCTGCGGGTGCATTGAGGATCACTACGATGCTGCTCGGAGAAATATTGAACCGCCTGACAGACGACGGCCGAGCGACGGAAATCATCCTTGATATGGGTGACCTACCGATGCTTGTAGCAATGCGGGCACGCGCTGAGGCCGCAGGCGTTGATCTCGCCACCTTTGCCAGAGCTGCGTTGCAGCGCTACGCGGCGGAGGCTTCTGATGAGGAGTGGATCACGCTGATGGGTCTGATGGGTCGGACAAACGATCCGGGGCGGGTCTGCTTCAAACGCGCTTTTGACAATGCTCTGCGCGCGTAAGAACGCTGGCGGATTGCGTTATTTATTGCTTCGCGTTTCTTTGTACGATTTGGCCAGAACCTGTGACAGACCGATTCCGGCATCGAACAGCGTGTTGGTCGGGTGAGCCTGGCAATAGCTGAATATCCAGTTCATCCAATCGATTTGCTTTGATCCTTGCGTAAAGTCGCCGTCGATCGTGAGATCGAAAAGATTTCGAGCCGAAAAAAATCCCTGAAGCCAGCCCACGATGGCCATGTAGTCGGCGCCGCGTTGCGGGTGAAGGTAATCTAGCTTGATGATGTTCCGCTCGGGATCAAAATTCAGCTTTTGCAATTCGAGAATATCGAAACACTTGTTTCGTTCGGGTCCGATGACAACAGGATCTCTCTGCTGCTGGGCGCCGGCGCCAACAGTTTGCAGGTGAATCGCGGCGAGTGCCGCCAATATGATTATTCGCATCTTTGTCACCCGGTTGGAGAATGGAGCGGATGACCGGCTTAATGCGGCATGTAAGTCCCCCGAGCGCGATTAGTGGAAGGTTGGCTTTCTCCTCGTCGTGTTCCCGTGCAAGTGGTCCGCCTGACAGAGTTCTGCCAGTAAGCGTAGAGACGCCGGATGCGCTGGCTGTGATGGCCATCACAAAACGGCGGATTGCTGTGGATGGAAGGCGAGGTGTGTCCGAGCGAGCACAACCGCGCGCCGGTTCAGCCTAAATGATTGATTTGACTGGCGCGCCCTAGGGGATTCGAACCCCTGTTACCGCCGTGAAAGGGCGGTGTCCTAGGCCTCTAGACGAAGGGCGCATAGCGAAAGCCGGACCGGCCCGCCGCGGGGACGTATAAAGAGCTTCCCCGCCAGCGGCAAGCAAGCGGAAGTCACCACTTCCCGGTATTCGGCATCGATTTCCAGGGTTCCTCTGGCGGCTTGGCCGAGCCCTTCTGCAACAGCTCAATGGAGTGTTTGTCCGGTGAGCGCACGAAGGCCATGACGCCGTCGCGAGGTGGCCTGTTGATGGTGACGCCGGCCTTCATGAGGCGATCGCAGGTGGCGTAGATGTCGTCGACCTCGTAGGCGAGGTGGCCGAAATAACGGGCTTCGCCGTAGTCCTCAGTATCCCAGTTGTAGGTCAGCTCTACCTCGGGACCCGGCCGGCCGGACTTTTTACTGCTTTCGACCAGGCTTTCGTCAGCGGGGCCGGCCAGAAACACCAACGTGTAGCGGTTCTTCTCATCGACCCGGCGGCGGGTCTCCTTCAGGCCGAGTTTGTTGCAATAAAAATCGAGCGCGGCATCCAGGTCGCGGACGCGGAGCATGGTGTGCAGATATCGCATGGGCTAAACCTCACAGACTGACCAACAGGACGTGAGCACTATACAGAAATGGCCGCTTCCGATCTCCGGACAACAGTCTCCCGTTTGCGTGAACTCATCGGCGATGCGTCGGTGATCGTCCCATTTACCGGGGCAGGCATCTCCACTGAATGCGGGATACCTGATTTCCGGTCGCCTGGCGGGCTATGGACCAAGAACCAACCAATCCCTTTCGATGCTTTCATGTCGAGCCGCGAAATGCGCGAT
>DASPUD010000088.1:0-5440 GCA_035623095.1 Pseudolabrys sp. | reverse complement strand
TCTTGGAATCGGCTATGTGCCCGAGGACCGTCGTATTTTTCGTCTGCTGACCGTGATGGAAAACCTTCGCACCGGCCTCGATCGTGACGGCGTGACGGAGGAAAAACGGCGCGGTCTGCTCGACAAGGTCTTTGCCTATTTCCCCGTACTGGCTGAGCGGCGCAATCAGGCCGGCGGCACTCTTTCAGGCGGTGAACAGCAGATGCTCGCCATCGCGCGTGCCATGATGCTCGAGCCAAAAATTATTCTCCTTGACGAGCCGACCGAGGGCATGATGCCGCGGATGGTCTCGCAGATCAGAAACATCATCGACATTCTGCACAAGGAAGATGTCGCAATTCTTCTGGTCGAACAAAATGTTCCGCTCACGCTGGAAGCCAGCGAGCGCGTTTACATCATGGAAAAAGGTGCGGTTCGCCATCACGCCGCCGCTCGCGATCTAAAGGTGAATGACGCCATCATTCACCAATACTTGGGAGTGTAGGATGCAGCTGACCGCGGTGCTCTTCTCGATTCCCTGGGATCAAGTCCTGATTCAGACGGTGAACGGCATCGTCACCGGCATGATCCTGGCGCTGATCGCATCGGGGCTGACGCTGATCTTCGGCATCATGGACGTGGTCAATTTCGCGCACGGCGAATTGTTCATGCTTGGCGCCTATATCGGCGTGGTCGTGCTGGCGACAACCGGGAACTTCTGGCTGGCGCTGCTGATCGCAACGCTGGTGGTGGCTTTGCTTGGTGCCGCCATACAAATCGCAACATTGCGGCCGTTGCTCGGACGCGATCCGCTCACAACGATTTTGGCCACCTTCGGCGTCTCGCTGATCCTGCAGAATTACGCGCTGTGGCAGTTCGGCCCTGTGGCGCGGAAAATTCAAGAGCCGTTCACCGGCCATTTCACGCTGTTCTATCTCGAATACCCCTGGTACCGCCTGGTGATCGCTGGACTCTCCGCGGCCATTATCGGGGGTTTCTGGCTGTTTCTAAAACACGGGAAATTCGGAATCTGGATCCGCGCCACCACGCAGGATCGCGTGATGGCCCAGGCCATGGGCATTCCGGTGCCGTGGGTGCACACCGCGGCGTTCGCGATAGGCGCCGGCATGGCGGCTGCGAGCGGCGTCCTGTTTGGGCCGCTGGTGGGCGTCAATCACACGATGGGCCTGGATTGGGTACTCAAGGCCTTCATCGTCGTTGTCGTCGGCGGCATGGGCAATCTCGGCGGCTCGATCGCTGCGGCAATCTTCATCAGTTTGCTGGAAGCCTACGCATCGATCTGGGTTAGTCCGGCCCAGGCGGTGATTGTCTCTTTCATTGTTCTGATCCTCACGCTGCTGTTCCGGCCGACCGGTCTTTTCGTTCCGACTCCAAAATGAAAAAACGTACCAACAATACATTCTGGCTTGCTTTCGCAGTCGTCATGGCGCTGTTGATCGTGGCGCCGCTGGTTTTGTCGGAATTCTGGCGGCGCTTCCTGACCGAAGTACTGATCTGGGGCCTGCTGGCGATGTCATCCGATCTATTGATCGGCTACACCGGTATGGTGTCCTTTGGTCACTCAGCCTTCTTCGGGCTGGGCATGTATGGCGCCGCGGCGGCGCTGCTGATGTTTTCTCCACCGAACCTTTGGCTTGCGCTGGCTTTCGGTCTGGTGGCTTCAGCCGTCATCGCGTTGTTTGTCGCCTATTTCTCGACGCGCCTGCGCGATATTTATTTCGCCATCACGACACTGATCTTCTCGCAGATTTTTTACGTCATCGTCTTCACCTGGACGGAAGTCACGGGTGGCGAAAATGGGCTCAACTTCCGCCGTCCGCCATTGGCAATCCCGGGGCTGTTTTCCATACCTTTCAATTCCGAGACAATGCACTGGTTCGTGCTGGCGGTCGTGACGGCATCCTATCTCATCCTGCGGCGCATCACGCGCTCGCCTTTCGGCATGGTGTTGCAATCGATCCGCGAGAACGAGCCGCGTACCCGTGCCATCGGCTATCCGGTCGAGCGCTACAAGATTGTGGCTGTCATGCTCTCTGGACTGTTCGCTGGTTTGGCCGGCGTTCTCTACGCCGTGCAGAACCGTTTCGCGGCTCCGGATTTCATCTTTTTCCTGGTATCGGGCGAGACGGTAATTTTCAACGTCATGGGTGGCATCGGCACCTTGGTCGGGCCGATCGTCGGTGCCGGTTTCTTTCAGCTTATGCGAGAGCTTCTGTCGCGCCTGTTCGGCGACCAGTTCCCTTATCTCATTCCTCTTGGAGTCGTTTTCATTGTGATGATCATTTTTCTGCCGCAGGGCCTGCTTGGCTTTGCGCGGAGATGGCTTAATCGATAGCAGTACTCGTTAGTCGCACCGTGCGACCATTCCGCCGTCCACAACGATTTCGGTGCCGGTAATGAAGCGCGCCTCATCCGAGGCGAGAAACAATGCCGCATTTGCAGTATCGCGGCCGTCCCCCATGAACCCGATCGGAATTCGCGCCAGCCGCGATTTCAGCAGCGCTTCGACATCGCCGCCGGCACGTTGCTTGGCAAGCCGCGCCTCCACCATCGGCGTATGCAGCTGACCGGGGACAACGCTATTCACGCGGATGCCTTTGTTGGCGTACTGCACAGCGACCACGCGCGAAAGCTGGATAACGCCAGCTTTGGTCGCGGCGTAGCCGACCTGCGCTGAACCGGTGAACCGCAGGCCGGAGGTCGATGCGATATTAACGATTGCGCCGCTCCCTTGCTTTTCCATGACTGGCAGCACGTATTTCAAGGTAAGGAACACGCTCTTGAGATTGAAATCGATCTGGGAATCCCAGACCTCCTCACTCATCTCGACCGGTCCACCATGTGCCGAACCTCCGACATTGTTGACTAATACGTCGATACGGCCGAATTGATCGAGGCAAGTCTTCACCATGATCTCGACGGAGTTGGCGCCGGTGACGTCGCATTGGTGAGTGACGATCTCGCCACCTGCGGCTTTTACGAGTTCGACCGTTTCCTTGACGCTATCGAGGTCTCGGTCGACTGCGAAAATTTTGGCGCCTTCCTCGGCAAAGCGCACGCAGGTCGCGCGGCCGTTGCCCCAGCCGGGGCCGACGCAACCAGCGCCGGTGACGATCGCGATCCGATTTTGCAGACGCCCGCTCATGCTGCCCCGGTCAGGCGGCGCGCCGGCGCGAATCGGTAAAACCGCTGCGGATTATCCACAAGCAGCGCGTGGCGGGCAGCTTCGCTTGGTGCGATCTCGGCGAGAATGTCGACGAGCAGGCCGTCATCGACGACGGGCGGTGCGTGGTTTGGATGGGGCCAGTCGGTCCCCCAGACGACCCGGTCGCCGAATTCGGCCACCAGCTTGCGAGCGAAAGGCGCGGCGTCGGCGTAGGGTGGGCCCTGACGCGTTGCGCGGTCGGTTCCGCTCACTTTGACCCACACATTTTTATCGGCCATCAGCGCCAGCAACGCGCGGAACGCCGGTTGCTCCAGACCGAGCGAGGCGTCAATCCGCCCCATATGGTCGATCATTACTGGCACTGGCGATTGCCTGAGGGTGGGCGTCAATTCAGCGATCAGGCCTGCTTCCATGTGGATCTGCAAGTGCCAACCGATATCGGCAAGGCGTTTGGCAAGCGTCATCACCTCGCTGATCGGCACGGCCTTGGTAAGGTGCGTCACATAGTGGAAACGCGCGCCGCACAGGCCGGCCGCGTCAAGCCGCTTCAGCTCGGCATCAGACATCGTCACCGGTACAAGCGCGATGCCACGGTAGGCATGACCGGTCGCTTCGACAGCATCGACGGTGACGGCATTGTCGTATCCGTGGCAATTCGGCTGCACAATAACGCAATGTTGGATGCCAAGCCGTTCGTGCAATGCGAACAACATTTCCTTCGTTGCGTCGGACGGCGTGTAGCTGCGCCCGTTGGCGAAGGGAAAGCGGGCCCGTGGTCCGAAAACATGCACGTGAGCGTCACACGCACCGACCGGCAATTTCAGCCTCGGCTTGCTCGGCGCGGCCATCCAGTAAGGCGGGTCGGCCGGCGTGGTGGCGGTGTGCTCCATCACATCTCCTTGGCGCGTGTGTGTTCAAACGCCGGCACGTGCAGGGAGAATCGATTAAGCCAGCTGACCAGATCCGGATAAGCCGGCCGCCAGTCCACTTGCTTGCGCCAGTCGAGATAACCGAGCGCGCATGAAAGGCCGATCGAGACCACATCGGCCTTGTAGGCGTCGGGCGGGATGGCCTCAAAGGCTGCGAGCCCGCGCCGGATTTTCCCGCGCTGGTGGGTAAGCCACTTCGGCGAATGCGGTATGTCGGGCCGGAAGCGGTTCTCGTAAACGACAAGGATTGACGCATCCATGATGCCATCTGCGAGCCGAGAAAGTGTGAGCGCCTTGAAACGTTCGGGACCGCGCAGCGGCAAAAGGCGATCGGTGCCGGCGACATCTTGCAGGAACTCGATAATGATTCCGCTGTCATAGATGGCTGAGCCGTCGGGGAGCACGAGGCAGGGCATTTTGCCGAGCGGGTTCTGTTGTCTCAGCGTGTCGTGCTCGTCGAGCGGATCGGCGGGGGAGACCGTGACGCGCCCGCTCAAGCCCAGGACCTCGATTGCCATGCGCACCTTGCGGCCGAACGGCGAGGTCAGTGTCGAGCGCAGTACAAAATTGTCCGATGTGGGCATACACGAAACCGCGGGGTTAGCTCACTTCTCCGTGTGGACGCCGGCGTCCGCGATCACCTTCGCCCACTTCTTGGTTTCGCTGTCGATATAGTCGCGGAAATGCTCTGGTGAATCGCCGACCAGGATCGCGCCCTGGCTCGATAGCTTCTCGATGACGTTCGGATCTTTCATCGCTTCGACCGCGGCTTTGTTGAGCGCGGCGACGATTTGCGGCGGGGTCTTGGCCGGCGCGACCATGCCATACCAGTTTTCGGTTTGCAGATTAGGCATGCCAGCTTCCACTGTGGTCGGCACATCGGGTGCGCTCTGCACGCGTTGCGTGGTGCCGACCGCAATCGGCTTGAGTTTGCCGGCCTTGATCTGTGGCAGCAGTACCGGGAGATCGAGGAACACCATCTGAACTTGCTGCGCAAGCAGGTCGTTCACGGCTGGAGCGGCGCCGCGATAAGGCACGTGCACGATATTGATACCGGCCGTCAGCTTGAGCAATTCGCCGGCGAGGTGCGGCATGCTGCCGGGGCCCGAGGAAGCGAAGTTGAGTTTGCCTGGCTGTGACTTTGCCAGGGCCACCAGTTCTTTCATGTCGTTGGCAGGGACACTGGTAGCCACCACAAGCATTTCCGGAACCTTGGCGACAAGCGTGATCGGGTGCAGGTCTTTGAGCGTATCGTAGGCGACCTTCTCCATGCTCGGGCTGATGGCGAGTGCGCCGGCGCTGGCAATCGCGATGGTGTATCCGTCCGGCGCGGATTTTGCGACCA
>DASPUD010000087.1:0-33685 GCA_035623095.1 Pseudolabrys sp. | reverse complement strand
TATGTTCTCGCCCTCGATGTAGCCGGCCTCTTTCAAGCCCTGACGAAATCCTCGCAGGCGATTTTCCACGGCCTCAGGGGACCGCGAATCAAGATATCCGATAACCGGTATCGCTGATTGCTGCGCACGAGCTGAGAGCGGCCAAGCGGCCCCTGCACCCCCAAGAAGTTTGATGAACTCGCGCCGTCTCATTGCCTCCCCCGACGCTCAGACTGGGGATCGTACCGGCTTAAACCCGTACCGGAAAAGGCCCCTGCATCATGTCCGCTTTATCCCCAAAAGCGGACATATGCGGTGCAAAAGCGATGTCCGCTAAGGGCCAATAGCGGACATGCGCGAAGCAATAAGGTGGCCTAGACCGGGCGTGCCAACTCCAAGGTGTGAAACGGCCGCAGCGTGTCGATCTCTTCGGTCTTCTGCGTCTTCCAGTCCCATTTGAATAGTCGCACCGTCATCTTGTCAGGCGTGAAGTCGACGATCGAAAAGCCGTGCTGTTCGATCGGCTTGACGGTTTCGTCCATGTCGAGATGCACCGGCGGTAGCGCTCCGGTGCCCCGCCGCCCGGACGGCCACCCGTTCGGGGTAGTGCGACAGCCAATCGGTCCGTTCAGCACCACCGTGATCGGATTGGCTTTGAAGTCGAGATCGCCCGAGCGTAGCATCCGCCCGGCGCCGATCGCGTGGAGGTCGCCGCTCATCACCAGTGGCGCGCGACTTTTCATCGCGCCGATCGCGGCCATCAATCGGTCGTGCTGCTTCAGCCAACCGGATTGCCAATACGGCTTTGGCACTTTCACGGTCAGCTTGCCGTCATCGCCGAGCACGTCCGGATACCATTCTCCCCACTTGCCGGCAGTCCAGCCCGGTGGGTTCGACGGTACATGCACCACATGCGTGACCTCGGTCGCGGCGGTGCGTGCTTTGAGCCACGCCTCCACTTGAGGATCGACATAGACTGCGCTTGGTCCCGCCATGGTCTGCGTCCGGCGCACGTCATAGAGCAACAACTCGGCGAGTCGGCCATAGCGGACCGTACCGAAGCTCTCAGATATTCCCCATACTCGGTCGCCGGCCGACGAAAATGGCAGGCCAAGTGGACGGGTGACGTCCGGGAGGTATTCGGGGTAGTATATGTTCTGCGTGGCACGCGCGAGCGACAGCATGAATTGAGAGGGCGGGAACGTGACGATCTCGTCGGTCGCCTCGTCGTTGTCGAAGTAGTCGTGATCGTCCTGCATAAAAAACACAGGGGTCGAGCGGAAGTCGGTGCCGTAGACCGGCACGATCTGCGGGCTCGCAACGCGCTTCAGGATCGTCTCATTGTCGCTACCTAGTACGACCTGCGAGCGATCAAAGGTTGGCGAATAAGCCAGCGCCTCGGGCGACATGCCAAGCAGCGTCCTTCCGACCGGCGCCAGCAGGTCCCAGTAGATATGATCGCCGTTGGCAACCATGGCCTGCGGTTGAAACGACAGCGCGCGACGCAGTAGCCGGTTGCGCGTCGTGGTTGGAAGGAATTTGTGAATCTCGTGGCCGCCAGCACAGGTGTAGATCAACAATCGGAAGCTTTGCGGCCGGTCATCGGGCCCTGGCAGGGTCGCTAGCTCCCAGGGTTCGCAGAGCCTGCGCCCCCTCGCTCCAGTGAGCGCGAGCCGGTACGGCCGACCCGGCTTCAGATCGGTGACATAGAAGTGCCAGTGTTCGCCGCGGGTGTCACCCATGCGGCCATGCACGGCGGTGCCGTCGACACGAAGCGTTGGCGCCTCTGCGAGCGGCGCGTTGAACGACGTTTTGATCAGAAAGCGCGTGTCGCTGACGCCGGGCAAGAGATGACGAAGGGAACCGCCATCCCATGTAACGTTCGCCGGAGCCCTCGGATTCGCTGCCTGCGCGAAGAGATCGGTCGGCACCGCCGAGGTCAACGCCATCGCCGCGGAGGCGCGCAGGAATTCACGCCGGTTCGCCATGATGGCCTCCTATGTATCCACACAAATCAATAGATACTGAGGCCAACACTACTCAACATTAGTGTTTTTGTCTGGCCAGATGTCCGCTTTGGGTCAAAAGCAGACAATTGCACCGCAACAGGCGATGTCCGCTTTACCCCCGAAAGCGGACGTGTTCACGTTAACAGCTCGACGCGCCCGGATTTAAGCTGATAGATCCCGCCGACGACGCGGATTTTCTTATCATCATTGAATAATTTCAGGATCGGCGTCGCGTTTTTGAGCTTATCGACATTCATGCCGACATTACGGCGCGTGGCGTTTGCCAAAAGATCGCCGGGCGCTCCTTGGACGGACTTGACTGCAGGGGTAAGCGCCGCCACGAGCGTCGGCAAATGTCCTGGCAACGCGGTGCCGTCCTTGACAGATTTAATCGTGGCATCAACCGCGCCACAGGATTCGTGGCCGAGCACCATGATGAGCGGCGTGTTCAGGACTTGGACAGCATATTCGAGGCTAGCGATCATTTCGTCGCTCGCGAAATTGCCGGCGATGCGGCACACAAAAACGTCACCACGCGCCGTGTCAAAGCAGTATTCGGGCGCGATCCGAGAATCGGCGCAGCTCAGGACCGCCGCAAATGGGTTCTGCCCTGAGCTTAAGGACTCGCGCTCATGCTGGAAGTCGTGCCGCTTGCTGACACCTTGGACATAACGGCGATTGCCGTCCATCAGGCGCTCGAGCGCGGCGTCTGGAGAAAGGACATTTTGTGGTTTCGGCGGCGCGTTGCTTTTTGCGGCGAATGCGTCCGGGGCGATAGCCAATCCTACAGCCGCGGCCGTCGCTAGTTTCAAAATGTGTCGTCGCGCCAGCGATACCGTGCAAAGTCCACACATGTATTCCCCCCTGATCCAGATCGACTCGGGACGACGAAGTTAGGGGTCGAATTGGTCGGTAGCAATAACCGGATCGGGGACTCGCAATGTCCGCTGTTGGCCAGAAGCGGACATTGTACCCTATTGGGGATTGATACAGGTCAAGACCCGATTGCCTGCATCATGGTTTTATTTTTCCTGGAGGGCTCGGGCTGCTTGTGTACCGCGTACATCCACTTGGCGAGCACCAAGTTCTCTCGTCTCCAGCTCTTGGTCTGTGACATCCCTCGACTACGAGCCGGGGGCGCCAATGTCAAAGACGGGCGCCTCAGTGCAAAACGGCATGTCCGCTAAGGGCCAATAGCGGACATCATGGACAGCGCGGTTATTCTGTCGGCGCAAGGCGAGTTAGAAGCAAAAATCATCGAACCGCCAATTAAAATGTGCTTACCAAGATATCCTGAATTGCAAACCTGTGCTTTGCCGAAACCAAACGGTTAGCCACTACAAGCACGCGCGCCAGATCACATTGCCTTGGGAAATGCGGCATGACGCGGGTCGCCATAATGGAAAGGCGAGCTGTCTATCGACAGCGCGTACTCAAGACGGGCGTCATTATTCTTGGAGAGAAAGCACCAAAGTTAGAATGCGCTATCAGAAATGTTTCAGATAGCGGCGCGACTTTGCAGATGTCGACCACCGTCGGCATTCCCGGGAATTTCGACGTCATAGTGGACGGCACGAAGCGCCGTTGCCGCTCGCAGTGGCGAACAGACACGCTCCTCGGTGTCAAGTTCGAGTCGGAAAACTAACTGGGCCGTCGGCACGCAGAGCACCAAAACCGGCCACTCCGCTTAAAGGAAAGCTAACGCATCCTGAAAAATCAAAATAAAGATTAGAGTTCGCAATCAATTGGGCATTGCAACGTAGGTGCTATGCATAACGTACATGGGGCGGAGGTACCAAAGAGGCCTTAAATGATCTTGCGCTCGATAGCACTCGTTCTGGGCACTGTCGCAGTGGCCACCGTTCTCGCCACTCCCGCGTCTGCCAGTAAAGCAACGGAAGCTTATGCAATGGCTCCGTCCAAAGGTGTCTACTCAGTTATCGGTTGGGACGGCCGCGTCCTTGGTGCCGACCCTGACCGCAACATTCGCTTTCAATTGATGCGCGATGGTTTTGCGAACGAAAACTGATAGCGCCTGCTAGGGTATTAGAAGGCCTCGGGCGTTGAACCGAGGCTTTCACTTTTACCACTAAAACTTTAGCCGGTGTCCGCTTTGCCTCCGAAAAGGAGACATGTGAGGTATGTCCGCTTTGGGCCAATAGCGGACATTATCGATTAGTCGATTAACTCATCGGCACGGATGAGCAAAGGCAGTGGCAGCTCAATTCCGAGTGCCTTGGCAGTCTTCGTATTCACAAGTAGTTCGACCTTGCTGGGCTGTTCAACGGGTAGATCGGCTGGCTTGGTGCCTTTGAGTAGACGCTCGACATAAAGAGGAGCTCGCCGATACATGTGAAGATAATCAGGGCCATATGCGATCAAAGAACCTTCTCTCGCAGCTACTGGAAACGCGAAAATTGTACCAAGCCCATTTTTCGTAGCCGATGCAATAATCACCCCTCGTTGTCCGTAGGTAAAAGGACTCGGCTGGACAACAACAGTTCTCGCGCCCATTTGCTTTATTGTAACAAACGCGTCGTCCAATTGAGTGACATCAGAAATACCTTTTGATCGAAGCGTCATTCCGGCCACTTTTGCCGCTTGCTCTGTAGCTTTGTAACGATTTTGCCCGTCCGGCCAGGCCGTATACCAAAAATAGTCGATGATAACGCGCTCCAAGCTCAGGTCTCTATCAAGTTCCAACAGCTTGCCACTCAGATCCGCAAGATTGTCGCTGAACCCCGTCGCGTTACTCCCAGGGTGCGGAAAGCTTTCAACCAATCCCATTGCAATCGGATCGCCGACATTGAGAAACAGGATAGGAATAGTCGAGGTCTGCCGTTTTGCAGCCACGGATGCGCTTGAGCCGCACGGAATCATCATGTCGGCTCCACGCTTCAACACCTCACTCACTGCCTCGTTAGGATCATTTTTAGGCCAGACGACATCGAGAACGATATCTCGATCCTCGACGAGACCGGTTTGACGTAGACCCTGTCGAAACGCCTCAACGAGTGACTGGTCATATTTGTTGTTGGGAGAGCCGATGGGCACGAAGCCAATACGAACCGGACGGCGGCCCTGTTGTGCCCTCACCGTGACCGGCCAAGTCGCGGCAGCTCCCAGAAGGGTGAGAAATTCGCGGCGCCTCAAGTTTGCCCCCGATCTAGAAGCCGTCATCGTAGCGGCTAAATGCTAAACTGAAAGAGGCATGTCCGCTTTGGGTCAAAAGCAGACGTATGCGGCGCAACAAGCCATGTCCGCTCTACCCCCGTTAGCGGACATTTGCAGTGCACTACCTTATGTCTGCTTTGGGCCAAAAGCGGACACCGCGAGACTTACTCAATGACCTCGGTGGCACGAGACAGAAGCGAATTGGGCATCGTGAGACCAAGTGCCTTAGCGGTCCTGAGGTTAATCACTAATTCGAATTTCGTTGCGGCCTGAACCGGCAGGTCAGCAGGCTTCTCGCCCTTGAGGATGCGATCGACATACCCGGCAGCCTGCCTGTGTGGATCAATCGTGTCAGGTCCGTAACAGATCAAACCTCCATCAACGACGTAGCGTCGAAATGGATATACCACGGGCAACCGATATCGCTCGGCGAGAGATATGATGAGACTACGATTGGTAATGTTTAGCGGGGTCGCCACCGCGATCAGACCGCGATTTGATCCGCGTGCAAATTCAGTAATGCTGTATTCTATCTCTTTAGCATTCCGACCGCCCAGCGGGACCACCTCAACTCCAAAACTTCTTGCGGCTGATTGAATAGCGCCGAACTGACCGATACTCGCAGTGATACCCGGGTCTCGAATGACTCCGACTTGGGTTATTGAGGGCACTATTTCTTTTAGCAATTCCAACCATTTTGTTCCGGCATTGTATTCAATATTCGTGAACCCTGTCAGGTTGCCACCCGGCTTTGCCAGACTGACGACAAACCCGGCACTGACAGGATCGGCAACTTGTGCAAATACAATCGGCACAGTTTGGGTCACTTGTTGCAGTGGAGTTGTGGCTTGTGTGGTGCTGGCAAAAATGACCTCTGGAGACAAAGCAATCAATTCGGTTGCAGCTTTCCTTAGATCGCTCGTACCCCATCGATATTCAATTTGCAGATTGCGCCCTTCAGTCCAACCCAATCGCTGCAATTCCTGAACAAAGGCGGTGACGCGCGCCTGGCCTTCCGTATCGTCCTTAGCAAACGGCATTAGCACCCCAATACGTCGAGTGCGTTCGCTTTGCTGAGCCTGAGCCAGAAAGGGCGCTACTATCGCGCTACAAATAAAAGCAATAAATTTGCGCCGCTCCATGCTGGCTCCCGTGTCGACGAGCGGCATCGTAACGGTTCAGCATACGCCGCCGGAAGGGGGTTCAGCGGCATATCCGCTAAGGGCCAAAAGCGGACATCTGTGAAGTTATTCGATCACCTCATCAGCGCGGGCGAGCAGCGACGGCGACACCGTGAGGCCAAGTGCCTTAGCGGTCTTGAGATTGATGACAATCTCGAAGTTTGTTGGTTGCAAAACCGGGAGGTCGGCGGCCTTTTCACCCTTAAGTATTCGGCCCACGTAGGCCGCCGCCTTGCGGATTGAATCGACAAAGCTTGGGCTGTAGCTAATTAGACCGCCAGCTGTGACGAACTCGCGCGCAAAGTAGATGGTCGGTATAGCGTTTTGCTTAGCCAATGCGGCGAGCCTATCGCGATAGCTCAAGAACATTGAATCGGCACTCACAATCAGCGCGCCAGCGTGTTTTTTGGCGATAGTGGAGAAAATATTTTCGAGATTGTTTGGAGAGTCCAGGAGGTCGTCCGTTACACGCAGGCCGCGCGTCAAAAAATTTTGGCGGAGCGGGCGATGGCCAAGCTCAGCGCCGGTCAAACGGTGAACAAAGTGTCCCACTCTCGAATCAAAAAACGCGCCGGTGGGACAAAAACTCGTCCTAAGTGATTGTTCGATCAGGAGCGAGGTGTGAGGGTGGTGCCCAGGGGCGGAATCGAACCACCGACACCGTGATTTTCAGTCACGTGCTCTACCAACTGAGCTACCTGGGCGCCGGGCCGGCCCCGTAAGGCCGCTCAGCAAAGCGCGGGGCGTTATAAAGGCTCGAATCCGCACTGTCCAGAACGCCTCGGCTGCTTACGGTTTAACACCGATGGCAGCGCGGAACCGCTCTTTCAATGCAACACCGTCGCGCAGCGGCAGCACGCGCAGCGGCTCATCGGCAGCAATGATAATGCGGGCAAAAAGCGTCTCGCGCAGGCTCTTCAGACGGCGCGCCAGATCGTCCAGACCCTCCTGATCGCGCACATCGAGACATTGCTTTATCCCGCAGGCTTCGGCTACGCCGATCAAATCGACCCCGCCTTGTGTGTGGCTCGGTTGCATGCCGGTTTCGCCGTACACGCCGTTATCAAAGACGATGACCGCGAGGTTGCGCGGCTGCCGGATCCCGATGGTCGCCAGCGAGCCAAGCCCCATCAACATCTCGCCGTCGCCGGTGATCACCGCAACGCGGCGCTTGGGTTGCGCCAAAGCAAGTCCAAGACCAATCATCGTAGCGCCACCCATGGCGCCCCACAGATAGAAATTGCGGTCGTTGTCGCCGGCTGCCATCGCATCCCATGTGGTCGAGCCGAGACCCGGAACGAGCAGCAGATCGTCGCCGCGGCCTGCGAGCAACGCGGCCATCGCGTCGCGGCGTTCGAGACTCATTTGGTCCACACCTTCTTGCCAATCAATTCCTGCGACAGAATAACCGCAGCGATGTGCTCGCCCCCGAATACGTGCTGCACGGCGCGTTCGGCGGCGCCGGCCACTTCGTCCGGCGCGCGCACCCGGTAGATATCCGCTTCGCACAGCTTGAGGACGGGATCGACGATCGAGCCCATCGGTACCTGCCACGGGTTGAACTCTTCCCACTCACCGCGCATCGTGATGAGCATCAGCAACGGAAAACGGCAAGTACGGGCCAGCGAAAGCATATTGATGCAATTGCCGAGTCCGCTCGATTGCATCAGCAGCGCGGCGCGTTCACCGCCAAGCCAGGCGCCCGCCGCAAGTGCGATGCCCTCCTCCTCAGTCGTGAGCGCAACGTCGTGGATTTCATCATCAGCGCGGCAACGCTCGATCAAACGCGCATGACCCGCGTCGGGCACGTAGCCGACCTGACGTATGCCGCCACGTTTGAGCGTATCGAACAACCGATCCGGCCAGTCATGGGCGTGCGCGCTCATTTTTCGCCGGCCTCACCCTCTGCGGGCCGCTCGCCGTCTTCGTCTTCTTCTTCCTTTGCCGGAATCGCATAGACGCCGGAGAGCCAGCGGTTCAGATCGATATCGGCGCAGCGTTTGGAGCAGAACGGCTTGAACGCTGGTTCGACCGGCTTGCCGCAGATCGGGCAGGATCGCACCGCGGACGTTTTGCGATCGATCTCATTCATGGAATTACATCACGGCGTTCAACCAACCGAAGCGGATGGGGTAACCCTCACCGCCCAGCAACGTCATCACTTCGTAAAGGGGCAGGCCGACGACGTTGCTGTATGAGCCGACAATCTTCACGATGAAACTGCCGGCAATACCCTGCGCTGCATAACCCCCGGCCTTGCCACGCCATTCGCCCGATGCAAGGTAAGCCTCGATATCTTCTTCCGACAACCGCTTGAAGCGCACGCGCGTCTCGACCAGGCGCTGGCGGAATGTCTCTTTCGGGGTAACGAGGCAGATCGCGGTGTAGACGCGATGATTGCGTCCCGACAGGAGCCGCAGACATTGCGCAGCCTCATCCAGCAACTCTGCCTTCGGCAGGATGCGCCGGCCGACCGCAACGACCGTATCGGCGGCGAGAATGTAGGCGCCGCGCAACTCGTCATCGAGCTTCACGTTCTCCAGCGCCGCTGCCGCCTTTGATTGCGCCAGCCGCGTTGCGTAAGCGCGCGGAATCTCGCCGCGCCGCGGAGTCTCATCGAGATCCGCGGGCTTTAGCGCGTCCGGCTCGATGCCAGCCTGATTGATCAGCGCGAGCCGGCGGGGAGAGCCGGAAGCGAGCACGAGTTTAGGGCGACCGATCATTTGTCCGCTGATACGAGAGCGTTGATGAAACCGTCGGGAGTGGGCGCGGAAACTAGCGGAATAGGCTTGTTTTCACAACCCAAGGCGGCCGGCGCCCTCATTCGTTACCGCCGCCGGACTGGCCAAAGCGCTCCCGGATGCGCGCCATCAATTGGTCTCGCAGTTGACGGTAGGCATCGAGCCGCTGCTCGCGGTTACCTTCTGTGGCAGCTGGATCCATCATTGGCCAATATTCCACCTCAGCCGCACTGGTTCGCGTCAATTCAAGGGCGCGGTGATGGGCTGGCGGTGACAGAGTTACGATGAGATCGAAGTTGAGGCCTTCCAGATCGTCCAACTCTTCAAACGTGATCGGCTTGTGCCGGGCAATGTCGATGCCGATCTCTTCCATGGCCGCGATGGCAAAGGGATCGAGCTCGCCCTTCTGCACGCCAGCCGATCCGACATACATGGTTTTTCCAAACATCTGCTGAAGCAGGCCAGCGGCCATAGGAGAGCGCACCGAATTCATGCCGCAGGCAAAAAGTACGGCATGGGGGCGCGGCGGGCGCTCGGACGCGGCCATCCGCAGCTCAGCCCTTCCAATGCAGCACGCAGATCAGTGTGAACAGCCGCCTCGCCGTATCGAGGTCCACCGTCACCTTCCCCTTCAGCCGCTCCATCAGAATATTCGACCCGTCGTTGTGAATGGCGCGGCGGCCCATATCGATGGCCTCGATCTTGTCCGGCGTCGCCGTGCGAATGGCCTGATAGTAGCTGTCGCAGATCATGTAGTAGTCCTTGACGATCCGGTGCAGCGGCGTGAGTGAGAAGAGGTGCGCAATGACCGGCGTTCCGTTCTCCTGACGGATATCAAATACCAGACGGTTACCGTTGATGCTCAGATGCAGAGCGTATGGCCCATCATCGTGATCGACCGGCGCAAACGAGTTCTGCTCCAGCAAATCGTAAATCGCGACCTGACGTTCATGCTCAACGTCCGGATTGGAGCGGCCGATCGATTCCTCATCGAGGACCACGGCAACGAGACGCCGTTTGGTCCCACCATGCGTTGATTTCGCCGGGCTCATTTTTGATTGAGGCGCATCGCGACGGAGCGGGCGTGCGCGCTCAACCCTTCTGCTTCGCCAAGAGCGATCGCAGCGGGTCCGAGCGCACGCAATTGCTCCGGCCCGCATTTGAGCAAGGACGTGCGCTTCATAAAGTCGAGCACCCCGAGACCGGAGGAGAAGCGCGCCGAACGCGCGGTCGGCAACACGTGATTTGAGCCCGCGACGTAGTCGCCGATCGCTTCAGGCGTGTGCGCGCCGATAAAAATTGCCCCTGCATTGCGGATGCGCGCGACAAGCTTTTCGGCGTCGGCGGCTGTGATTTCCAGATGCTCGGGAGCGAGTTGGTCGACCAAGGTAACGGCATCGTCCAGTTTTCGGACAATAACTACAGCGCCGAATTTGTTCCATGCTTCGGCGGCAATGTTCGCGCGCGGCAGCGTCTTGAGCTGCGAAGCGACGGCCTTTTCCACCTGATCTGCAAGGCTGGCATCGTCGGTAATCAGGATTGGCTGCGCGCTGACATCGTGTTCAGCCTGCGCCAGCAAATCGGCCGCAATCCAGCCGGCATTGCCGGTTTTGTCGGAAAGTATCAGCACCTCCGACGGGCCAGCGATCATGTCGATGCCGACTTTGCCGAACACCATGCGCTTGGCCGCCGCCACGTAAGCATTGCCGGGCCCGACGATCTTGGCGACCGGTGCAATGCTTTGCGTGCCATAGGCAAGCGCGGCGACCGCCTGCGCTCCACCGATACGATAGATCTCGTCGATACCGGCCAGTTTCGCAGCAGCCAGCACCAGAGGGTTGAGCTTGCCGTCCGGTGCAGGCACTACCATCGCTACTCTCGGCACTCCGGCCACCTTGGCCGGCACCGCATTCATAAGAACCGACGACGGATAAGCCGCACTTCCGCCCGGCACGTAAAGACCGACCGCTTCAATTGCGGTCCATCTGGTTCCCATTTCGACGCCAAGCGGATCAGTAAAACGCTCATCGCTCGGTTTCTGGCGCCGATGAAAAGCCTCGATGCGATCGCGCGCAAGCTTGAGCGCGGCGAACGCCTCCCCGTTGCAGGCCTTCTCGGCCTTCGCAATTTCGTCCGCAGTTACACGCAGACCAACTTTGGCGAGATCGATGCGGTCAAACCTGGCGGTGAGCTCGAACAGCGCGGCATCGCCGCGTGCCGCCACGTCGGCAACAATACCTCGCACAGCCTGCTCGACGTCCTGCGCCGATTCACGCTTGACCGAAAGAAGGCTGCGAAAACGCTCGGCGAAATCGGTGCTTTGATTGTCTAACCGAAGGGGCATGGCCTGATTCTGCCGGGGTTATTACCCGCACGACAGGTCAATGGGTGATGCGCGCCTTGCCGTCAACCCTGACGAAGGGGCCAAACCGCAAGCGAGCGAAGGATACCGAGGGTTAAGGTCAGGCGCGGTTGGATTTTGCCGCCGGTTTGTCGAGACCGGCATGAGCCGGGCATGCGGCGGTGGTCCAGGATGGCCCCAGATCGGCGAGTTCGGCCTCCAGGCATTCAACTTCAAGCTTCAGCGTTGCTCCGCCGGAAAACATGAGCGTGACGGTGCCGGCCGGGGCGTCGGCTTCATCGAACGACACAGCGAGCAGATTGAGAACCGCATCCTTGCGGGCCGGATCTACCTCCCGGCATTTGCAGGACAGGACACGTTCGAAACGCAAAGCCGCGCGGCGCCGGTGATATTCGTGGTTGGGATCGTTGGTGTTTTCCCAGTCAAAACGGTTGAGCGCAACTACGACGCGTTTTTCCCGCGGACGCCAAAGGACGTCGGAGACCTTGACCACCGCATCCTGCAGGTGAGTCGAAGCGACCTCAAGGTCCTCTTCATCGAGCACCACGAATTTGATCGCGTCCATGGCCGTTCGATTCCCTTCCCGCCGTAGTTAGGCAAGACCATGAAGACGCGCAAGGCCCTCAACGGCCGCCGAACGCGGGCTCGAGACCCGCTGTTGTCCAGCGGGGCCGGGTGGCGGGGTCGGTTAGCTTACGCAACAGGGCGGCGGCGGCGTCACGCTCGGTTGCCTTGGCATGTATCGCAGCGGTGTAGGTATTTGCGTTATGCAATTCACCCGGCAACGGGCCAATCACCTTGGCGCCGCGCACCGGGAGGACTTCACTAATAAATGTGGTCCCGAGCTCGGCCCGGCCCTCGGCAATCGACACCGCTACATCGTGGCCGCCTTTGCCAAGGACTGCCTTCTTGTTGATCGCATCAGCAATGCCAAGCTTTTCCAGTAAGGCGGAGAACATGATGCCACCCGAGCCGCCAGCTTTCGGATCGGTGTAAGCAACCGAGCGCGCGTTCAGCAGAGCCTGTTTAAATGCTTGCGGCGTGGAAATGTCAGGCGCTCTCGTGCCCTCGCGGATCACCACGCCAGTGACGGTCCGGCCAAGGTCAGTAATGCTGCTCGAAACCACAATACCAAATTTTGCTAGTTCGGCGATTGCCGATTCGGACAAAATGACGAGGTCGGCGAGCTCTCCGTTTTTGATCCGTTCGCGCAGCGACCCGGCCGTCCCAAAATTGAGATCGAGCTTGTTGCCGCTTTCGCGTTCGAACTCGGCGGCGAGCGCCGCCACCATCGATTTCACGGCGCCGGCGCTCATTACCTTGATTGTAGCCACCCGACGACTCCCTTGCTGATCCCACGAGTGTTCTAGTCCGTCATCGACGGAATTGTCCTCAACCGCTCATTCTCACGCAAGCGGGAATCCACAAAACGCGTCTCGAAAAAGTTTGGATCCCGCCTTCGCGGGGATGAGCGGCGAGCGCTTAGGCGCTAAGGCGTTCGATGGCTGCTCCGCAGCGCACGAGCTTGTCTTCGAGCCGCTCGAAACCGCGGTCGAGGTGATAGACGCGGTTGACCATAGTCTCGCCTTCGGCGGCCAGTGCCGCGATGACCAGCGATACCGAGGCGCGCAGGTCGGTCGCCATCACCGGCGCGCCCTTAAGCTGGTCGACGCCTTCAATCGTCGCTGTTTCGCCGTCGAGGCTGATGCGGGCGCCAAGCCGGGCAAGCTCCTGCACATGCATGAACCGATTTTCGAAAATGGTTTCGGTGATGCGCGACGTGCCATCGGCCCGTGTCATCAGCGCCATCAGCTGCGCCTGCAGATCGGTCGGAAAGCCCGGAAACGGCGCAGTGGTCACATCAACGGGCGCGAGCCCCGCGCCATTGCGCGCAATGCGAATTCCCTCGTTGGTCGGCGTCACGATCGTGCCTGTCTGCCCCAGCACATCAAGCGCGGCTTGAAGCAGTTCGGGCCGCGCATTCTGCAACAACACATCGCCGCCGGTCATCGCGACCGCCATGGCATAGGTCCCGGTCTCGATCCGATCGGGCAAAACCGCATGGCGCGCGCCGTGCAATTTTGCGACACCCTCGATCACGATCTGCGACGTGCCGGCGCCCGAAATCCTAGCGCCCATTTTATTGAGACAATCGGCGACGTCAGTAATCTCGGGCTCGCGCGCCGCATTTTCGATTACCGTAGTACCGTTGGCGAGCGATGCAGCCATCAATGCTGTATGGGTGCCACCGACAGTCACTTTCGGAAATACGATTTCGCCGCCACGCAGACCTTTTCTGGTCCGCGCAATCACGTAACCACCTTCGATTTCGATTTCGGCGCCGAGTTTCTCCATCGCCATGATCAGCAAATCGACCGGGCGCGTGCCGATCGCGCAGCCTCCGGGCATGGAGACCTTGGCCTCGCCCATACGCGCGACGAGCGGCGCGACCACCCAAAAGCTGGCGCGCATCGTGGAGACCAGCTCATAGGGCGCTGTGGTGTCGACGATTTCCTTTGCAGAGATATGGAGAGTACGTCCATTGTTGGGATCATCGCCCGCGCGCTTGCCGGCGATCATCACATCGACGCCGTGATTGCCGAGTATGCGCTGAAGCTGGATGACGTCGACCAGCCGCGGAACGTTATCGAGGATCAAGGTTTCAGGCGTCAGCAGGCTAGCGATCATCAGCGGGAGAGTTGCATTTTTGGCGCCTGAAATCGGGATCGTCCCCTTCAAATGCTGTCCACCGACGATACGTATACGATCCATGTTCGCCCCGCCCGCTTGTTGCGGCCGCTGAAGGTCCGTTGTGCCGTCAGCTTAGCACCTTCGCCGCGCAATTGCGGCGAAAGTCGGACCCCTCAGATGGTCAGTCGTTTCGGTCGTTTTCCGGAACCCGGTCCTTGCCTTCGGGCGGCGGTGATGCCGATGACCCGCGTCCTCGCTCCTGCGCCTTTCGTCGGCGCAGATTTTCCCGCAAGGCGGCCCGCAGCCGTTCATTGCGGCCGCCGGATTGTTTTTCGTTTTTGTTGTCCTTGCCGACCCGCACCATGGCCGCATTATCCGCCTGGAAAGATGTTGCGCAAGCGGAGCACTTGTCTTGCGCCACCGGGGGCCGTTATGGCAGTTTCCGCCGCGTTGCGCCGCGTTTTGTGCTTGCGCGCTCCTGCTGCCGTAGCTCAGTGGTAGAGCACCCCCTTGGTAAGGGGGAGGTCGTGTGTTCAATCCACACCGGCAGCACCATCAGCTCGTGTCATGCTTCGATGCCGGCGCGCGCGTCGGGATGTTCGCTAAGGAAGTGGCGCAGCGCCATAAGAAGCTCCTGGGCGTGCTTGATGCGTCCGTCGTCCAGCGCCTTGTGAATATCCTCGACGATCATCGTCCGTATGGCCTCACCGCCATGAGGCTGCTTGAGCAAATAAGCCGCAAGAGCGGTTGCCGCGATTTCTGGAATGTGCTCGTGCTCGCTGATCGCAGCAACTTCGCTTTCGTCCAGACCGCAAAAGGCGATGCAGTCCTCCAGAGAAATCATGACGGACCTCCCCAAAAATCTATTCGCATCTCTTCTGTCGCAAGGGATTGATTTGAATCAACGCGTCGGCATTAAAATTTTGCAGGTAGAATGATAGGCGCAAGCAACCTTGCTGCAGCGGAACTAAGCTGCGTCGACCGATGCAATATAGAGCGTCAGTGCCCGCCGAACACCAGCGTCTGGAACGGTAGCACCAATGCCTGGAGCCGTAGGATCAAGGCGTGCACGAGTGCCAGCGCATCCACGACGTGGAGCGCTATAGCGCGGAAGGTGCCGGTGTCTTTCGCAACAATCACGTCGTGATTGTTCGAGTAGGCGTTGGCGATACAATTGCTGCCCGGCGTGACGTCATCAATACCGCCTTTGTAAAGAGGCTGAAGAAAAACAAGAAGTGTGCCGGGCCGCGTGACTTGCTGCGGATCGAGTAACTGGTCGCCGCCGCGAAACTGACCGGCAGCAATGTAGTCCTGCACGAGTGTTACAGTCATCGGGATGATGGTGAACGGCTTGGAGACGCAGGTGACCTCCGCGATCATTCCCTCTTTCATGATCTGACCTTCGATCTGGTTAAATCCGGCCTGCAAAGCCCGGCCGCCTTCAACCGCGTCCGGGATCAGGACACCGGCGGGACGCATCAACGGGTTGACGACGTCGCCGACGCGCAGAAAGAATTGCTCCACCCGCCCTGCAGTGCCGGCACGGATCACTGTCTTGTCGAGTTCGACCTGGGCCTGTGCGAGTTCGGCCTGGGCGGTGGCTTTCTCTGCCGGCAGCAGCGACGAAATCCTTTCCTCGACACTCTGTTTTGAAGCGGTCGCCGCCGTCAGCGCGCCGAGCTGCCCACGTTCACGCTCCTGCAGCCGTTCGATCTCGCGGAACGGAACGTTACCCGGGTTACGCCGATATAGTTCCTGCTTCGTCTCCAGCTCGTCCCTTACCTGTTGAAGCTGACTCTTGCTCTCCTGCACCTGACCATCCGCTTTCACCACGTCCGCCCGCGCCACCACCATTTGAGCATCGATCTCGGCAATCTTCCGCCGAGCTGATTCAACCGCAGCCTCCTGCTTTGAGCTGTCGAGCCGGAAGATCGGAGCACCTTTGGCAATAGAGCCGCTCCCGGTGATGAAGGTTTCGGCGACGCGACCATTCGTTTCCGGCAGAATAGGAATTGTACGGAAAAATAGCGTCACGGCGCTGGTGGACGGGTGGTTATAGAACACGGTTGTGATCAGTAGCACCGTCAGTACGAGACATCCGGTGATGCCCCATCGCAGCTCGAACCACATCGAGTACAACGTTATTTCCTTGCCGAACCGCTTTCCCTGGACATAACGGCGATAGAGATAATCGGGAAGCAGCGTCACCAGCGAGCAGAGAAGCATCTCAAGCATGGTCGAACTCCTTCCTGCCGGCGACAATTCGGGCGGGCTTTCGCGACGCAGATGCGTCGTCGTCAGCGTGGCCGTCGTGAGCAGCATGCACGGGCCTGCGGTCCGGCACGCCCTCCGCGCCTGCGCCGGGCTTTACGCCGGCAATCCTTTCGACCGAGCCAGCGATGCGACCTAGGAAACCGGTAAAGTCGGGAAGATCAACAAACGCCAATAGCAGGCCGATAATCCAGAAAATGTGCATGTGGGTGAAGAGCGAGATCAGGCCAAGGATGGCGACGATCTCGAACTGCACCTTTTGCCCCTTGTGCGCTATTTGCTCTGGCAAAGAATGCAGGCGGAAGTACAGGACGCCAAAACCCACCACACACACGGCAAGAACAATGGCCATGATAACCATGAGCACGTCGGTCTCACCGGGCGCCGTGATGAACATCGGAAGATGATGAGTCGCAGCCGGATGAAGCTGCTCAGCCATGATTTTTCTCCCCGAAGTCAGGGCATCTCCCAGCCCGACCCTACTACCCCCAAGCCTACCTGGATTTTATCCCCCTTCCTCCGCGGTAAATAGGGCTTACCAAGGGCGTCACAGCGCCTCGGCAAATCAACTTTTAGGGGAACAAGCTAGCCAGCCGCCAAGGTCTTGGCCCGCGGCCGGGCCGTCCGCGCGCGGCCAACAATCTCCGCATATTCGTCGATCGGCTTCGGGCGCCCGACGAAATAACCCTGAATTTCGCTGCAATTCTCGCTTGCGAGAAATTGGCGCTGCTCCTCGGTTTCAACGCCCTCGGCCACAACCGGGAGATTGAGCCCGCGGCCAAGTGCGATAACTGCGCGAATGATCGTGGCGCCCTGCTGGCTTTGCCCGAGATTGGCAACAAAAGCCTGGTCGATCTTGATCTTGTCGAAAGGAAATGACTGCAAGTAGGACAACGACGAATAGCCGGTGCCGAAGTCGTCCATCGCAATTCGTGCGCCAAGCGCTTTCAGGCGACGCAAAATCGCGACGGCGCGCGTAAAGTCACCGATCAGCACGCCTTCGGTGATTTCAAGCTCCAGGCGTGACGGCGATAGGCCAGTCTCGAGCAGAATCTCGTGTACCATTCGCGGCAGGTCGCCGTGCTGGAATTGCACCGGCGACAGATTGATCGCGATGTCCAGCGGACGCGGCCATGACGACGCTTCGCGGCACGCCGTGCGCAGGATCCATTCGCCCAGCGGGACAATGAGGCCGCTTTCCTCGGCCAACGGAATGAATGTTCCGGGCGGTACCAGTCCATGACGCGGATGATGCCAACGCACCAGCGCTTCAAATCCCGTTATCTCGCCGTTGATATGCGCCTGTGGCTGATAGTGAAGCACGAGCTCGTCGCGCGAAATCGCCGAACGCAGATCCTGCTGTAGCGCCCGCTTGTCGCGCAGCTGCTTGTCCATCGTCATTTCGAAGAAGCGGATCGATCCGCGCATTTCCGATTTGGCGCGGAACAGCGCGGCGTCGGTGTTCGCCAGCAACGTCGGCGCGTCTGATCCGTCCTGTGGGTACATGCCGACGCCGATAGTTAGGCCGACGCGCAACGCATTGCCATTGATATCGATGTCCGAATCGAGCGTCGCGGACAGGCGTTCGGCCAAGGTCTCGGCCGCGGCCGGTTTAGTGCCTGTCGGCGTAATGACGGCGAACTCGTCGCCGCCGAGGCGCGCGAAAAACGTGCCTTGACACGCAGACCCGAGACGGCGGGCCACTTCGCGCAGCAAAGCATCGCCGACACCGTGGCCAAATACATCGTTCACCGACTTGAAACGGTCTATATCCATGCAGATCAGGGCAAAACTTTCACCCGAAACTGCCGCGAGTCCGATCGTCGAAACGAGACAGTTGTTGAAGGCGGCGCGGTTGGGCAAATCAGTGAGCGGATCGTGGTGGGCCATATGCTCGATGCGCTGCTCATCGTGTTTCCGCTCGGTCAGATCGTTGATCATGCTGATGAGATATTGTGGCTTCCCATCTGCCGCCCTTACCGGCAGCCGCGTCGCCGTGACAATTCGCGTGCCATTTCCCGGGGTCGCAACCGAATGTTCGCCCATATAAACTATCCCGCCCGACGCGATCAGCTTGCGGTCTTCAGCATCGATATGCTTGGCACTCGATGGCGGCATGACGTCGGCAGCGGTCTTGCCGAGCATGGCGTCACGTTTCAATCCGAGATACTCCTCGGCAGCGCGATTGATCAGCAAATATCGCCGATCCGGAATGCTCTTCACGATTATCGGTGACGGGACGTTCTCAATGATCGTATCGAGGAAGGAGCGCGTGCGTTCCAGCTCGCGTTCCGCCCGATTGCGGTCCGTCATGTCCTCGTGGGTCGCCACCCAACCGCCGTCTTTCATCGGCTGATTGACGACCGCGATGGCGCGGCCATCATTAAGTTCGACATTGATCGTGAAAGCCTTGCCCTGCTTGAGCGCCGAGCGCAGATCGGAATCGTAGCGCGCGGGATCGAGCGGAAAAGTTCCGGCCGCGATGCGCGCGTCGATGAGATCCGGGACCGTGCAACCGCGCCAGATGTGGCGGGGATCGATGCTGTACATTTCCTGGTAACGCTCATTCCATACGACCAAGCGGTTCTCCGCGTCGAACATACAGAGACCCTGGTTCATGTTATTGAGCGCGACGTCGAGCTGACGATCCTGCTCGCTCAGTTTCTGTCGGATCCGCCAGACAGACATTGATCCGACCAAACAAATGCCAAAGGCTCCCGCAACGGCCGCCAAAACCAGCGGCAGCGAATCTGAAAACATCGAATAGAAGTGGATGATTGCAACTGTCGCGACAGCCACGGCGACGCCCAGCAGGCCGGCGAACAGGAGTATTCGCAGGTCTCGGGACTCGCCAAAGGACTTCAAGGTCCGGAACATGCTCTCGCACCTGATCGACCGCGGTAAGTCGGTCCACGGACACAGATTTCCGGATTCTGGAGTATCAATTCTGTGGTCGTCTTAAATTCCCAGCCGCGCGGTGGTTAATCGGCGTTAACACTACGCACGCGTGAACAGCGCAACCGTCGGTTTTAAAACGAAAAGTTCGCCGGGGGATCTGCTGCGCAAAAAAAATTGATTGCCTCAGGGCATCGATGGCGCCGCGGGCCAGGCCGATGCAATCTCGCGGCCCCGCTGTACCCAGTCAGCCGCCGGAAAAGGCCCGCAGGTCAGTGCAAAATAATCATAGGGAGCTCTTACGTCAGATGGCATGATGAATTGATAGTGCAGCCGAAAGAAATTAAACCGCATGCGTTCGTAGCGTTCGGGTGACACTGCATCTCGAAATCGAACTTGCCATATCAGGGGATTGCAACGCTGCGGGCCGGCTTCCACGCCAACGCCCGACACAGGATCGAAATTCCAGAATTGAAGGACGTCCTTGCGCGATTGACAGTCGATCCACCGCACCGACGGCTCGTTGGCGACACGCCGTATGATGTCGCGCAGCCATTGCGCCCGCGGGTGAAGCGCGACACCCGGCATGATCGAACCAAGCGTCATGACCACGACCGAAGGAAGCCGCCGGCCTAGATCAGGATCGCGCTCGAGTGCGCGCGCGATTATAGGCAGCACCAGCGGCGCGCCCCCGCTGTGCCCGATCAGGATAACTTCATCCAGATCACTGGCGTTAGCGGCGGTGACCAATCGAGCCGCGGCGGTATTGATCGGGCGATCAAAGAATGTCGACTCTCCGCGGCCGAACTTGCGCAGGTATGGCCAGCCATTATTGATCCTTATGATCAGAAAACGCTCCGCAAGCGGCCGCAGCGCGAAAAATACAGCGACCGCAATGGCGGCCGCGAGCGGTACAGCCATCCACATCGTCAGCCCAAGAGAACTACGAACGACAGACAGTGTAATCCACCCGGCTCCGGCCGAAATCACGAGCCAAAGCACCATCAGCAACTGAAATAACAGATGGTGCACTTCAAATTTCCACGATGCCCGGATGATCCGCGCCGTCGCTCCGCTGATGACATCGCCCACCGCCCACTGCAGGGCGGCAAGTACCTGCCAACCAGCAGGGCGACTGAGCTTCTCTTCGAGCAGGTCTTCGTACCGAATAAATTCGTAGTCAGTCGCAACCTCCCAGTCGGGACCGGACGTCGCCACGTTCCAGGCTGCAAGCTCATTGGAGATTATTTCAAGCGGACCGAGGGTCGAGTTGACCGACCAGACGTTCTTGAATCTTTTCCAACCGTATTCAAACAGGCTGTAGTAACCGGCGGCCCCCTGCGGATCGTAACCATGGACATAAATGACGCGGCGGCGCTTGATCGGAGCGGCAGTGGTTCGGTTGGTAACGGCTGGCACACGGCTTTCCTTTAAACAAAGTGACGATAGTTAGCCCAAGTCTTTGCTCCGATTCCACCGCCACTGGATCATCGCCAGCATTACAGCCCGCGGCAGCAGTCGGGGCAGCAAAGTCGCGATGCGATTGACTGTGCCTGGCACCACCACACGATGGCCCGACATAAAGCCTGCATAGCCCTCGCGCGCTACCCGTTCCGCCGTGCGGGCGATGAATTTCGGAAAGTAGCCAGGTGGCATTCCCGCCCGGTCAAAGAATTCGGTCTCGACGGGGCCCGGGCAAAGCGCGCAGACGCGCACGCCGCTCTCTTTCAACTCTTCATGCAAGGCCTCGGTAAGCGAGAGCACATAAGCTTTGGTGGCATGGTAGACCGCCATACCGGGACCCGGCATGAAGCCGGCCACAGAAGCAACGTTGAGGATACCGCCACGGTGCCGGGTAATGCTGTGCAGCCACCGCAATGACAGGTCAGTGAGCGCGCGAACGTTGAGATCGACCATGGCGAGCTCCTGATCGTGCGGCAGATCTGCCGCCGCGCCTAGTAGTCCGAAGCCGGCATTGTTCACCACGATTGCAGGCTCAAGGCCGGCGGCGGTCAGTTCTTTCGCGAGGCGCGCCGGCGCGTCGGGCAACCCGAGATCGGCGGCAATTACATTCGGGCGCGCGTGGCCGGCAGCAGCGATCTCGGCGGCCAAAGAATCCAGTTTCGCAGTGCGGCGCGCGGTGAGTACCAAGGCGTGACCGTGCGAGGCAAATACCCGGGCAAGCTCGGCACCGATACCGGCCGAAGCACCAGTGATCAGACACACGGGTTGCATTGGCCGCAATCACCGCGGTTTCAGAAAAGCGAAATCACAGCCCTGGTCGGCGCCAAGAATTTCCTGCGCATAAAGGCGGGCGTAGCCACGCGAAGGCTTTTCGACTGCCGCCTTTGATGCCGCTGCACGACGCTTGAGTTCGGCATCGTCAATCACGAGGTCGATACGCCGTTGCTTGACCGACAGGCGGATCCGGTCGCCGCTGCGTACGAGGCCTAGCGCCCCTCCGGAAGCACTGTCGGGAGTTACATGCAAGATGACCGTTCCAAAGGCGGTGCCGCTCATGCGCGCATCCGATACGCGCACCATGTCCTTGATACCCTTGGCGGCGAGTTTTTTTGGAATCGGCAGGTAGCCGGCCTCGGGCATGGCCGACACCGAATGCGGTCCGGCGTTCTGCAACACAAGAATATCCTTGGCGTCAACATCGAGGCCCGGATCGTCGACGCGCGCGGCAAGATCTTCGAGCGACGAGAACACCACTGCACGACCTTCGTGCTCGAACAAATTGGCGTCAGCCGCCGAGCGTTTGAGGATAGCGCCCTGCGGCGCCAAATTTCCGAACAGCGCCACGAGCCCTCCTTGCGGCTCCAGTGGCTTCTTGCGTTCTGCGATAATATTCCGATCGACCCACTCGCCGCTCTCATGCGCAAGTCGATCACCGAGCGTTTCGCCCGTGACGGTTAGACAGTCGAGATGCAGCAAGTCTTTCAATTCACGCATCAGCGCGCCCATGCCTCCGGCGGCAAAGAAGTCCTCCATATAACCGTCACCGACTGGCTTCAGATTCACCAACACCGGGGTCGAGTCCGACAATTCATTCAGACGCTGCAACGACACCGGGATGCCGGCGCGGCCAGCGATCGCGGTCACATGAATGACCGCGTTGGTCGAACCGCCGATGGCCAGCAACACGCGCAGCGCATTCTCGACCGATTTCTGGTTGACGATTCTATCGGGAGTAAGTTTCGAGCCAATCAGCCTGACCGCCTCGGCACCGGTTGCTTCCGCAGCGCGGAGTCGATCGGCATGCACGGCGGGAATCGCGGCGGTCCCGGGCAAAATCATGCCAAGCGCTTCCGCGATACAGGCCATGGTCGACGCAGTGCCCATGACGGCACAAGTGCCGGCGGTGGTTGCGAGCTTGCCCTCCACCTCGGCAATTTCGTTGTTGTCGATCTTGCCAGCGCGGTATTGCGCCCAGAAACGGCGGCAATCGGTGCAGGCCCCGAGCCGCTCCCCCCGATGACGCCCGGTCATCATCGGGCCGGCCACCAATCCGATCGAAGGTTTGCCGGCGGATACCGCGCCCATGAGCTGGGCCGGTACTGTCTTGTCGCAGCCGCCCATCAACACGACCGCGTCCATCGGCTGCGCGCGGACCATTTCTTCGGTGTCCATGGACATGAGGTTGCGGAACTTGAGGCTGGTCGGATTGAGGAACACTTCGCCGAGTGAAATGGTCGGAAACTCGATCGGCAGCGCTCCGGCGGCCAGAACGCCGCGTTTCACCGCATCCAGCAATTCCGGAAAATGCCGGTGGCAATTGTTGAAACCTGAAGGTGTGTAGGCGATGCCGACCACTGGCTTGGCCAGCATGGCACGGGAATAACCCATCGATTGCGCAAAAGAACGCCGTAGATAAAGAGAGAAATCGCGATCACCATAGTTCGTAAGGCCGGTGGCGACGCCGGTGGGCTTATCGTTCATGCCGATGCTTTTGCCGCCAGGCGAGGCCGGATGCAAGCCGCTGCGGCCAAGATCTGAGGCAAACCGGCCGGGTGCAGCGCGAATGCAACTCAGCCTTGCGCAGCAAGTCGATTTGGCTCAAATCCGCCGTCATTGGCTCAAATCCATGCGTCACTTGACAAATCGGCGGGGTTTTTCAAACCGTGATCCGTTTGGGGATAGTCGGCACTAACTATGGACGGACTGTGCAGCTGCCGGCGTTCCGTGCCGACCCGCGCTGCGAGGTGGTCGCGCTGGCCGGAAGCGATCCAACGCGCGCGGCTGAATCTGCCAAGACAGCCGCGGTACCGAAAGCGTATGGCGACTGGCGCGCTCTGGTCGAAGACAAGAACGTGCAAGCGGTCGCCATAGCCACGCTGCCAAGTTTACAGACTCAAATCGCTATGCATGCGCTCGCGCTCGGCAAGCCGGTCTTTGGCGAAAAGCCCATGGCGACCGATCTTGCTGCCGCGCGCGCCATGCTGAGCGAGGCGAGGCGCAGCGGCAAACCGACCATGATCGACTTTAATTTTCACCAGATCATGAGCTGGCAGCGCGCCAAGGCACTGCTTGATGGCGGAGCCATTGGCGCTTTGCGTCACGTGGCGGTCCACTGGCACGTGGAAAGCCGCACTATCCAGTTACGCATGCGAAGCTGGAAGACCCTTGGCGACGACGGCGGCGGAGTGATCGGCAACTTCATCTCGCACTGCTTTCACTACCTCGAATGGTTTTGCGGACCAATCACGGGTCTTTCGGCACGTGTGGGCGGATTACCTGAAGACGACGAGCTTGAAACGACAGTAGCGATGGCATTGCAATTCGCGTCCGGACCGCTGGTCAGCCTGTCGATGAGTTGCGCGTCATTTTTCGGCGGCGGCCATAAGTTAGAATTTTTCGGGGAGGATGGTTCGCTGACGTTACACAATCCCGCCGCCGACTACATGCGCGGCTTCGAGTTGACACTTGCCAAGCGGCCGGCGACGACACTTGAGCGCATCGTGGTGCAAGACCCAATCGACTCCAAATATCCCGATGGTCGAATCGCACCAGTGTCACGGCTGGCAAAGGTGTTTTTTGACGCCATTGAAACCGGCGGCGTTGCGACTCCGGGTTTTGTCGAGGGCTACCGCGTGCAGCAACTCATCGACGCCGCGCGGCAGTCGCACCGACGGGATGTCTGGATCGATGTTTCGCCGGGAACCCTAGAAGAGGGGATGCGCGCGTGAACCGCATCCTTGTTATCGGCGGCGGGGGTTTCATTGGCTCCGCCGTGGGCGCTTTGGCTCGCTGAAAATCGGTAAATATATCGCCCACGCTAGGTCTGTGTCGTTATTGACACCAATCAATGCGCGATGCGCGCGTGTGACGAATCTTGCCTCGACAAGGACCCTAGAACCCTTCTAAAACATAGTTGCCGCGGGGGCGGGGACAGAAATAGACATGAACTACGAACAGTTTTTTGCGTCTGCACTCAACAAGTTACGTGACGAGCGGCGCTACCGCGTCTTTGCCGATCTCGAGCGAATTGCCGGCCGATTCCCGCACGCCATTTGGCATTCTGCGCAAGGCAAGCGCGATGTCGTGATCTGGTGTTCCAACGATTATCTCGGCATGGCGCAGCACCCAAAGGTGATCGGGGCCATGGTCGAAGCGGCCTCCCGCATGGGCACGGGCGCTGGCGGCACGCGCAATATTGCCGGCACCAATCATCCGCTGGTCGAACTTGAGCGCGAACTCGCCGATCTGCACAACAAGCCGGCTGCTTTGGTCTTCACTTCCGGCTATGTCTCAAACGAAACCGGCATCGCAACCATCGCCAGGCTTTTGCCGAACTGCCTGCTGCTTTCCGACGCTCTCAACCACAATTCCATGATCGAAGGCGTCCGCCAGTCCGGCTGCGAGAAGAAGATCTGGCGGCACAACGATCTCGGCCATCTGGAGGAACTGCTGAAAGCAGCCGATCCGTCACAGCCGAAGCTCATTGTGTTTGAGAGCCTTTATTCCATGGACGGTGACGTCGCGCCCGTGCATGCGATCTGCGATCTTGCTGAACGCTACGGCGCCATGACTTATTGCGACGAAGTTCATGCCGTCGGCATGTATGGTTCTCAAGGGGGCGGTATTTGCGATCGCGAAAGCGCCATGCAGCGTGTCGATGTGATCGAGGGGACTCTTGCCAAGGCATTCGGTTGTCTCGGAGGTTACATCGCAGCCAGCCAGAACCTGGTCGACGCGGTGCGTTCCTATGCGCCGGGTTTTATTTTTACTACGGCCCTGCCGCCAGCGATTTGCGCTGCGGCCACCGCGGCTATCCGCCACTTGAAAACTTCGAGTTGGGAGCGTGAGCGGCACCAGGAACGCGCGGCCCGCGTGAAAGCGGTACTCAATAGCGCGGGGTTGCCCGTCATGCCGACCTCGACCCACATCGTGCCCGTGCTCATCGGCGATCCGGAGAAGTGCAAAGCGGCGAGCGACCTGCTGCTCTCCGAGCATGGCATCTACATTCAGCCGATCAACTACCCGACCGTACCGCGCGGCATGGAACGTTTGCGCATCACGCCTTCGCCCTACCATGATGACGCTCTGGTGGACGCCCTGGCAGAAGCGCTGATCGACGTCTGGGAGCGGCTCGATCTGCCGCGACGCCAGCGCGCAGCCGCCGCGGAATAACCGCGCTTCGTTATTCAATCCTGGAATGGCGGCCGTTTCAGCGGTGGTTTTGGCTCGCTCTTGATCCTGAGCGAGCGTGCGTTCCAGCGCGCCACCAGCGGCATGGTCAGCGATACGAAAAAGATCCTCGTGAGATGGTGCGCCCCGACATAAACCGGGTCGAGACTCAGTGCCAGCGCAAGCAGCATCATTGCATCGACGGCGCCGGGGGCAAAGGCAATCATCGCCTCGCCCGCCCGCACCGAGAGCAGACTGATGAGAACGGCCGCGAATACGGCCGAGATTGCCACCGCCACCGCGAACGACCCAAACGCAGCGGCAACGAAGTTCAGCAGCAGCCGCGGCGATGTGTTGGCGAAGCGTGAACCGGTAACGGCTCCCATCGCGACCATTGCGGTATTTGCAACCCACCAGGGCATCGCGGCATGTATCAGGCCGGTGCCGTGCAGCACGGCTGACGAGATCATCGCGCCAAACAGAAGCCCGCCGGGAAAGCGGACGCGGTGCGCGATAATCGCGACGACGCTTGAAACGGCGACAAGAATCGCAAGCTCGTCGAGCACCGCGATGCTGAGCGTGCCTGAAGCTCGCGCTACTGGTTGACCGACCAGACCGAGCAGCGAAAGCCCCGTAGGCAGACCGACGGCAATGACGACCACCCGGATGCTCTGCACAATCGCGATTGCGCGCAGATCGCCGCCGAATTCGATCGCCAAAGCGAGGACCTGCGACATCCCGCCTGGAGCCGCCGCCAGATACGCATCGACTCTCGGCCATCGGTGCACGAGTTGGAGATATGCGGCTCCGACGACGGAGATGACCGCCATAGCCAGAAGCAGTACGGCTATGCTGATCGGATAAGTCGCCATGCCGTGCAGTGTTTCCGGCGTAACGACTGCCCCGAGCGATATTCCGATGAGCACGAAAATCGTGCGCATCAACAAGGTCGGAATGTACATGGGCCGACCGGCGAGCGAAGCACCGGCAACCGCCAGAATTGAACCCGATAGCCAACCTGCGGGAACCCCTATGAGGCCCAGCACGGCCCCACCTGCAGCGGCAATAGCCAGCGTCTCGGCCAGGCGGCGCAGACTTAGGAAGCGGTCAATTGGCGGGAGCGGTGACAAGGCCAGGCATTCTTTATGGAGCGAGGCGCACCTGCGCCGCGTTCATTTGCTGCGATCAATGCCGCGTGCGAAGGGCCACGTCAAACCGCTATGCCATGGTTAAAAATGGAGATTTCGCAATAGCTTATGATATGATTGCCGCGAAGTCCGGCACCCTCGCGGAAGCATCGTGCCAGAGTGTTCTGCAGGGACTTGGCTCGCTAGAGTGACCGCGGCTCGCGTTAGTCCCGATCTGGAGAGTCTATGCTGCAAGGTTGGGTCGTCATTGCGGTTGCGCTTGCGTACATCGGGTTGCTCTTCCTGGTGGCGAGCTATGGTGACCGTACGCGCGGTCTTGGTCGCAATGGACGCGCACGCCTGCTGATCTACCCGCTGTCGCTCGCAATCTATTGCACGTCGTGGACTTTCTTCGGCTCGGTCGGGTTCGCTTCGCGCACGGGCCTCGACTTCATAACTATCTACATCGGCCCTGCGCTGATGATCGGCCTGTGCAGCCCGCTGCTGATGCGGGTCGTTCGCCTTGCAAAGGCACACAACATCACTTCGATCGCCGACTTCATCGCTGCGCGCTACGGCAAAGGCCAGGCGGTCGCGGCAGCCGTCGCATTGATCGCGATCGTCGGCACCATCCCCTACATCGCGCTTCAGCTTAAAGCTGTTTCATCTTCTCTTGAAACCATTCTGGCTCACATCACCGCGGGCACCGAGGTTACCCGTCCCCTACTCGGCGATATCGCTCTGTTCGTCGCGCTGTCGATGGCAACCTTCTCCGTCCTCTTCGGCACACGCCACATCGACGCCACCGAACACCAGCATGGCCTGATGCTGGCAGTTGCCGCAGAATCGATCGTCAAACTGGTGGCGTTTCTTGCAGTAGGAATTTTCGTCACTTTCTGGATGTTCGACGGCCCTGTTGCTCTCTTTACAGAGGCAATGCAGAGACCGGCAACCTCCGCCATTTTCGGCCGCGAGCCCCGAATAGACACGTTGATTGCGATGACGTTTTTATCATTCGTGGCATTTATTTTGCTACCGAGGCAATTTCACGTTGCCGTTGTCGAAAACAACAACGAGGATGAAATCAGACGCGCCGTCTGGCTGTATCCGGTCTATTTGATTTTGATCAATCTTTTCGTGGTTCCGATTGCAGTGGCCGGCCTGCTCACTTTTCCCGCCGGCAAGGTCGACAGCGACATGTTTGTGCTGGCGCTGCCTCTGCACAGCGGATCCAGCCTTTTTACTCTCGCCGCGTTTGTTGGCGGCCTTTCAGCCGCCACCGCGATGGTCATCGTTGAATCGGTCGCGCTATCTATAATGATGTCGAATGACATCATTATGCCTTTGGTCTTGCAGCGGCGTGGAAGCCTGATCAGCGGCAAGGAGGATGTCGGCTCCATGCTGCTGACGGTGCGGCGGCTGTCGATCTTCGCGATTCTGCTGCTTGCGTACGCATACTACCGATCCGCCGGTGAAACACAGCTCGCTTCTATAGGTCTGCTTTCGTTCGCGGCGATCGCGCAGCTGGCGCCGGCCTTCTTCGGCGGGTTGCTGTGGCGGCGCGCGACCGCGGCCGGAGCTATTGCCGGCATGACCGCCGGTTTCCTTGTTTGGGCTTACACCCTCCTCCTACCGACACTGTCCGACATCGGCGTGATCGGCGAGCGCATCCTCACTGAAGGCCCCGGCGGCGTGAGCATGTTGCGGCCACAACATCTGTTTTGGCTCGAACTGCCGCCCTTGGTCCATGGTGTCGTCTGGAGTCTGCTACTGAATATCCTGTGCTATGTCGGCTTTTCCTTGCGGCGCGCGCCTTCTTCAATCGAGCACCTGCAAGCCAATACGTTCGTGCCCTCGAATTTCACACCGATTGCGCCAAGTTTCCGGCTTTGGCGCTCGTCCGTTACGGTTGCCGAACTTACAACCACGGTTGCTCGTTATCTCGGCGAAGAACGGACGCGCTCCGCGTTCAACAGCTTCGCTGCGACACACCGTATCAGCCTGGAGCCCAAAGACGAAGCGGACTTCCGGCTGGTTCGTCATGCGGAACACACACTTGCTTCCGCGATCGGCGGCGCCTCGTCCCGCCTGGTGCTTTCGTTGCTTCTACGCAAGCGGACGGTATCGACAAAGGCCGCATTAAAACTGTTAGACGATGCAAATACTGCGATCCAATACAATCGTGAAATCCTGCAGACTGCTCTCGACCACGTGCGCCAGGGCATCGCGGTATTCGATAAAGACCTGCAACTAATCTGCTGGAACAGGCAATTCGGCGAAATTCTCGACCTGCCGCCGGCCCTGATCCGCGTTGGCGCAGGACTTGCGGACATTTTGCGCTCCAACAACGAACGCAACGGGGTCTCGACCGCTGAAGAATTCGTGGATGGACAGATCGAACGATATATTTCCGGCCGCGAGCCCTTCCTGGAGCGGTTTGCCGAAGGCGTGGTGATCGAGGTACGCGCCAATCGAATGCCGGACGGCGGTATTGTCACCACGTTCACGGATATCACCGCCAGCGTAGAAGCGGCGGAAGCACTGGAGCGGTCGAACGAGACGCTTGAGCGGCGCGTGCGCGAGCGCACCGAGGAACTGACCCTCCTCAATGACGCCCTCGCCCATGCCAAAGGGGAGGCCGAAGCGGCCAATATTTCCAAGACAAAGTTCCTGGCCGCGGCCAGCCATGACATCTTACAACCGCTCAACGCGGCACGGCTCTACGTCACCAGCCTCATTGAACGTGGAGGTCGGGAAGACCGCCGTCTGGTGGACAATATTGATGCCTCGCTCGAGGCAGTGGAAGAGATCCTCGGCGCGCTGCTCGACATGTCCCGCCTTGATACCGGTGTGCTGCGTCCGGAATTCGCCAGCTTCCGTATCGACGAATTGATGCGCCAAATCGAACTTGAATTTGCGCCCCTCGCCGGCTCCAAGGGGCTCGACTTTACGATCATGCCTTGCACGCTTGTTATCAGATCGGACCGGCGACTCTTGAGGCGCTTGATCCAGAATCTTGTTTCGAATGCGATCAAGTACACGCCCGAAGGCCGCGTGCTGGTCGGATGCCGGCGCCGCGGCGATGAATTGCGAATTGATGTCTACGACTCGGGCGTTGGTATTCCGCAATCAAAATGGCGCGATATCTTCATCGAGTTTCACCGACTGGACCAAGGCGCGAAAATCGCGCGCGGACTTGGCTTGGGGCTTTCAATCGTCGAGCGCGTGGCGCGGGTCATCGGCTGCAAGATCGAACTTGACTCGGAGTACGGACGTGGATCGCATTTCGCGGTCACCGTGCCGCTTTCAAGCGAGGCGCCAATCGAGTTGCTTGCTCACGAAATTGCTCGCGTGGATCCCAGCCAACTCGCGGGCATTTCCGCACTGTGCATCGACAACGAGCCGTCGGTGCTTGACGGCATGGAGACGATGTTGCGTGGCTGGGGCTGTACCGCAATAAAAGCGCCGGATCTGGCGTTTGCGCTGAAGGCAATCTCGGAAAGCAACGCGACACCGAATGGGCTTTTGGTCGACTATCATCTCGACGAGGGTAACGGCATCGAGGCAATCGTCGCATTGCGTCGCCGCCTGGGTGATCTGCCCGCCATCCTTATCACTGCGGACCGTTCGCCCGCCGTGCGTGAGCAAGCAAGAGCGATCGGAATTCAGGTGCTGCACAAACCGATCAAACCTGCGGCGCTGCGTGCGTTGTTGGCGCAGTGGCGTGTTCTGCGAGTGGCGGCTGCAGAATAAATCAACCTTCGGCGCTGACGCTTTGCGGCCACTGGCCGGTTTCGATCTTGGCTGCTGCGATCACAGCCTGCGTACGGCTTTCGACGCCAAGCTTTTGCAAAATGGCGGAGACGTGCGCTTTGACCGTCGCCTCCGACACGTCGAGCTGATAGGCGATCTGTTTATTCAGTAGGCCTTCCGACAGCATCATCAACACGCGCACTTGTTGAGGCGTAAGTGTTGCCATGCGCGTCATCAGTTCTGCCGCTTCCGTATCGGAGCTGGCGGCAAGATCGACGTCGGGCGGCGTCCATACGCCTCCCCCGAGAATACGGGAGATAGCCGTACGCATCGCATCTACGCCGAGCGTCTTGGGGATGAAGCCCGAAGCGCCAAACTCCACGCAGCGGCGAATGGCCGCCGGGTCGTCATTGGCCGAGACAACGATGACCGGCACCCCCGGGTATTGCGCGCGCATGTACATGAGGCCGGAAAAGCCGCGCACGCCCGGCATCGTCAGATCGAGCAGCACGAGATCGACGTCGCCGCCCCGCTCGAGCAAATTGACAAGTTCGTCGAATGTGCCCGCTTCCGAAATTTCCGCTCGTTGCAACAGGCCTTCAACCGCCTCGCGCAAGGCACCGCGAAACAATGGATGGTCGTCGGCGATTACAAGCCGGTACTGCAGGGCTTCATTCAACAGAACTTCCTCCGGCCGGGCGTGGCAGCGGCTATGAGCCGCATCGTTTTTCGCGTCGCACCCGAGTTGGTGGCATGTTCCTCCCCCGCGTTTGTCGGCGCAAGCCTTTCAACTCCCGACAAAAACCCAGTCCGACGGCGCACGCTGCAGTGCAAAATAATGCATATAATTCTGGCCTTTAAGCGACTAGTTTTCGACAAAAGTCGAATATAGCCGGCCCCTTAGCCCGACTAGAGTTTTGTGACCACCGCCAGCGGGGTGCCTTGCCACGCCCGCGGTGATTGCAAATCACAATAACGGGGGACTGACAAATGAGCGCACTCGCCGGTACCGCTTCCCGGTCACGCGGCATGTCGAAGGACGAAAAATTCGTCATCTTCGCATCGTCGCTGGGCACGATCTTCGAATGGTATGACTTCTATCTGTACGCGGTGCTGGCACCGTTCTTTGCCGCTTTGTTTTTCCCGTCGGGCAATGACACAGCGGCGCTTCTGTCTGCGTTCGCTACCTATGCCGCAGGCTTCCTGGTGCGTCCGTTCGGCGCAATTATTTTCGGCCGCGTCGGCGATCTGGTCGGCCGCAAGTATACATTCCTCGTCACCATCATGGTGATGGGTACGGCGACATTCCTCGTCGGCGTGTTGCCAACTTTTAATAGTGTCGGATGGCTGGCGCCGATCCTGCTCGTCACCTTGCGCCTGTGTCAGGGATTGGCCCTGGGCGGCGAATATGGCGGCGCGGCAACGTATGTCGCCGAGCATGCCCGGCCCCATGAGCGCGGCTACGCTACAAGCTACATTCAGACCACCGCCACGCTTGGGCTGCTCCTGGCCTTGATCGTTATCGCCATATGCCGCGGGAATATTGTGCCGAAGGATTTCACCGAGTGGGGATGGCGCATTCCATTCCTGGTGTCGGTGATCCTGCTGATCTTCTCGGTCTACATCCGGCTGAAGCTGAATGAGACTCCGATCTTCCAGAAGATGGTGAGCGAAGGAAAAGGCTCCAAGGCTCCGTTGACCGAAAGCTTCTTCCATTATCCGAACAACAAGTACGTGCTGCTTGCGCTGCTCGGCGCCACCGCCGGTCAGGGCGTCGTATGGTATACGGGGCAGTTCTACGCTCTGTTCTTCCTCGTCATCACACTGAAGGTCGATTACGTCACGGCCTACACGTTGATCGGTTTGTCACTGGTCATCGGCACGCCTTTCTTCATCGTGTTCGGATGGCTGTCCGACCGCATTGGCCGGCTCAAGATCATTCTGGCCGGCTGCGCCATTGCGGCTATCACGTACTTCCCGCTGTTCCAGGGATTGACCCACTACGTCAATCCGGATCTGGAGGCCTTCGCCAAAGCCAATCCGATCACGGTCACAGCCGATCAATCGACGTGCCATCTGCACATCTTTGTCGGTCCGTGGTCGAAATTCAGCGATTGCGACCGTGCGCAGGACTTCCTGACCAAGGCGGGCCTGTCTTTCACGACGGTGCACAGCGCTGGTTCGAAGTCGGTCGACATGGATCTCGGCGGCACCAAGCTGCAAGGCTGGGACAATGCCAAGTGGACCGCCGCGCTGGCAGCGAAGAACTTCCCGAAGGCAGCTGATCCGAAAAAGATCAACTGGTTCATGACAGAGTTGATCCTGGTCATCATGGTGATCTACGTGACCATGGTGTACGGGCCGATTGCAGCGTTCCTGGTCGAGATGTTCCCGACCAAGATCCGCTACACCTCGATGTCGCTGCCGTACCACATCGGTAACGGGTGGTTCGGCGGCATGTTGCCGTTGCTCGCAACCGCAGTGGTCGCGGCGCAAGGTGATATTTATGCCGGCCTTTGGTACCCGATCATCGTCGCGGTGATGACCCTGGTCGTTGGTCTGATCTTCCTGCGCGATACCAAAGGCGTCGATATCGTCAGTGGATCGGGCGTTGCTATCCAAGGCAAGGCCTGACCGACGCCAGACACCAAAAGAGAGAAACGCCCCGCACTGCGGGGCGTTTTTTTACGTTTTCTGTTTTCGGCTTCCGACAAACTGGAAAACAACTTCACGGCTGTGCGGTTTTTTTCTGTGCTCAACAAGGTAGATCCCTTGCCAGGTCCCCAGTCCCAGCTTGCCGCCGTTGACGGGCACGTGCAGCGACACGCCATTCAGCATTGTCTTCACGTGCGCCGGCATGTCGTCGGGC
>DASPUD010000086.1:0-7171 GCA_035623095.1 Pseudolabrys sp. | reverse complement strand
TTTCGAGGTCGGTTTTTTCGATACTTCCGACCGCAGCGATGCCTGCGGCGTTCACCAAACCATCAAGCCGATTCTGTTTTTGCTCGATCGCGTCCATGACGCCCCGCCACTGGGCTTCAGCCGTGACATCGAGCGCCATGTTGATGCCCGCGCGACCGGCAAGATCTGTCGCGATCGCTGTCCCACCGGCGTTCCGGATCGCGGCACTAGCGGCGCCGCCAATAGCGCCTGCAGCCCCCGTAACCAGAATGATTTTGTCCTTCAGATCGCCCATGTCGTGCTGATTTTACCGCCCCTTAGGGAATATCGAAGCCCGGGCATCATGTCACCCATTGACCCCCGGCACGTTCGCCGGTATCGGCTCGCAATTCCTTGGCATCAGCCCATGGAAAATCTCCTATATCGTCCACACCTTAGGGCGGAATAGGATGCGAGCGCGAGAATCATTCCGGACCGTGGATTATGGCTGAATCCAACAATTCCGACGTCAAGAAAATGACATTCGAGCGCGCGATTGAGGAGCTGGAATCGATCGTCAGGCGGCTGGAAGAAGGCAAAGTACCACTGGAGGAATCGGTTGCGATCTACGAACGTGGGGAAACATTGAAGAAACGCTGCGAAGAATTGCTGCGTCAGGCTGAAGCAAGGGTCGAAAAGATCACGCTGGACGCTAATGGTAGACCCACTGGCAGCGAGCCTCTCGACGTCGATTGAAAACATCGTACCACCACAACTTCGTGAAGCGCCCATAGGTCCAATTGTCCGTCTCGGCAAAACTGGTGTAAGTCTGGCTGGCCCGGCCGCTTTGGGCACCAGCGCCAGCTGGCGATGACCATATTATTCGGAGTTTCTCTTGTCAGAGTCCAAGACACCCCTGCTCGACCGCGTTCACTTTCCGCGCGACCTGAAAAATCTTTCAGCCGATCAGCTCAAACAGCTGGCCGATGAGCTTCGGTATGAGACGATCGATGCGGTCGCCAAAACCGGCGGCCACCTCGGCGCCGGACTCGGCGTGGTCGAGCTGACGGTGGCGCTGCACTACGTCTTCGATACGCCAGCTGACAGACTCATTTGGGATGTCGGCCATCAGGCCTATCCGCACAAAATTCTCACCGGCCGGCGCGACCGGATACGCACCCTTCGTCAGGGCGGCGGGCTGTCGGGATTCACCAAGCGCGCCGAGAGCGAGTACGACCCGTTCGGCGCCGCACACTCTTCGACTTCGATCTCCGCCGGCCTCGGCATGGCGGTAGCACGCGATCTGGATGGCAAGACAAATAATGTCATCGCCGTGATCGGCGATGGCGCCATGTCGGCCGGCATGGCCTATGAAGCGTTGAACAATGCCGGCGCACGCAGTGAGCGGCTGATCGTCATCCTCAATGACAATGAAATGTCGATCGCGCCGCCGGTTGGCGCTATGTCCGCCTACCTGTCGCGTCTGCTGTCGGGACGGACTTATCTCAAGCTGCGCGACGTCGGCAAACAGCTCACAGCTCATTTGCCCAAAGGATTGGATGAATTCATCACGCGCGGCGTGGAGCATGCGCGTGGCTTCTGGACTGGCGGCACGTTGTTCGAGGAATTGGGCTTTTATTATGTAGGCCCGATCGATGGCCACAACCTCGATCAGCTTTTGCCTATCTTGCGTAACGTGCGCGATGCCGAGACAGGGCCGATTTTGGTCCACGTGATCACCCAGAAGGGTAAAGGCTACGCGCCAGCCGAAACATCCGCCGACAAATATCATGGCGTGGTCAAGTTCGACGTGGCGACTGGTGCACAGGCAAAATCGAAATCGAACGCGCCGCAATACACCAAGGTATTCGGTGAAAGCCTGATCAAGGAAGCGCGCAAGGACGACAAGATCGTTGCCATTACGGCGGCCATGCCGTCGGGAACTGGCGTGGATATGTTCGCCAAGGAATTTCCCACCCGCACTTTCGATGTCGGCATCGCCGAACAGCACGCGGTGACGTTTGCGGGCGGGCTTGCGACCGAGGGATTCAAGCCGTTTGCGACGATCTACTCGACGTTCCTGCAGCGCGCCTACGATCAGGTGGTGCACGATATCGCGATTCAAAAGCTGCCGGTCCGCTTTGCCATCGATCGGGCCGGTCTGGTCGGCGCGGACGGCCCGACCCATGCCGGCGCGTATGATGTCGCCTACCTCGGTTGCCTGCCGCACTTTGTGTTGATGGCGGCCGCGGACGAGGCGGAGCTCGTGCACATGGTCGCGACAGTGGTCGCGATTGACGACCGCCCGAGCGCGCTGCGCTATCCGCGCGGCGAAGGTCTGGGCGTTCCAATGCCGGCCGAAGGCAAGCCGCTCGAAATCGGCAAGGGCCGCATTGTACAGGAAGGTCACAAAGTGGCTTTGTTCTCTTATGGCGCACGTCTCGGCGAATGCCTGATGGCGGCCAAGGAACTCAAGGCTCTCGGCCTGTCTACGACGGTGGCAGACGCACGTTTTGCCAAACCGCTCGACGTCGAACTGCTGATCCGGCTCGCGCGCGAGCACGAGGTGCTGATTACGATCGAAGAAGGTTCAATCGGCGGTTTCGGATCCTTCGTTCTGCAGACTTTGGCCGAGCAAGGCATGCTCGACGGCGGCCTGCGCGTGCGCTGCATGGTGTTGCCGGACAAATTCCTCGATCAGGATACGGCCGCCGCCATGTACGCGGCGGCCGGCCTCGACGCGCGCGCAATCGTTGCCAAGGTCTTCGAAGCGCTCGGCAAGGATGCCGCCAAAGAGACGATCAAGCTCGCCTGAACGCCTCAGAGCCTTTTCTTGCGGGGAACCTTCTTTCCCTTCTTGCGCGCTTCCGACAGTGCGATGGCAATGGCCTGCTTGCGGCTCTTGACCTTCTTTCCGCTGCGCCCACTTCTCAGCGTGCCCCTTTTTCGTTTTCGCATTACGCGTTGGACGTCCTTGGAAACACCTCTCGAGTATCTACGTGCCATATTCGTTCTCCTGAATCGGGCGCGATGGTCGCGGTCCTAACAAGCGTTCCACGGCTGGAACGGCCCGATATGGAACATTGTTCCAGATAAGAGTTACAGTCCATGGTGAGGAATGACCCCATGACGGCGTCGCGCCAACGCGCCGATATCCTTTTGGTCGAGCGTGGCCTGTTCGAAAGCCGCGCCAAGGCACAGGCTGCAATCGAGGCCGGACTGGTGACCGTTAACAAGCGGATTGTCCGCAAGGCATCGGAAGAAATCGCGGCCAGCGCCGTGCTGCAGGCGACGCCTGTGCATCCTTATGTCTCTCGCGGCGGCATCAAGCTTGCGGCAGCGCTTGAGTACTTTCATTTTGATCCGAAAGACCGTGTCTGCCTGGATGTGGGCGCTTCCACCGGCGGATTTACACAAGTCCTGCTGGAGCGTGGCGCAAAGCTCGTCTATGCGGTCGATGTTGGACACGACCAGCTGCACGAATCGTTGCGCGCGCGGCCGGGTATTGTCGTGATGGAAGAAACGGACATCCGCAAACTCTCGCCGGACCGGCTAAGCGATGCGCCTGATTTTATTACTATCGATGTCAGTTTTATCTCTCTCAAACTGGTTTTGCCTCCAGCGTTGGCGCTTGCGAAGACTGCCGCCCGCCTCGTAGCATTGATCAAGCCGCAATTCGAAGCCGGTCGCAGCGCGCTTAAGAAAGGCATTGTGCGCGAACCGGCAGTCCACACGGCTGTCTGCGATGATATTGTTGAATCCGTCCGTTCGCTTGGCTGGCGCGTTCTCGGGGTGATCCCCTCCCCGATCGAAGGCGGCGACGGCAATGCCGAATTCCTGGTCGGGGCGGTGCGTGACTGAGCAGGTCACTATCTCGGGCCTCGGCCATCGCGGCGACGGCATCGTCGCCACGCCGAGCGGACCGGTCTACGTGCCTTACACACTCCCGGGCGAAATTGTGACAGTCGAATCCGTCGCCGGCCATCCCGATCGTCGGCACCTCGTCCATGTCGACAAACCGAGTCACGAGCGCGCCCCTCCGGCATGCAAGCATTTCGGCGTCTGCGGCGGCTGCGCCATGCAACACTGGTCGCTGGCCGAATATCACCTGTGGAAGCGTTCATTGGTGGTGGAGGCGCTGGCCCAGGCAAACGTGGTCGCACCGGTTGCGGATCTGATCGATGCGCATGGCAAGGGCCGTCGGCGTGCGGTGCTGCATGCGCGACGTGGCACCCACGACCTGCTCGAGGTGGGATTCGCAGCACCGCGCGCGCATCATATTGTCGCAATCGATGAATGCCCGATCCTGGCGCCCGAGCTTACGGGTGCGGTCGGTATCGCATGGGCAATTGCCGAGGCGATCAAGCCGGCAAGCAAACCTCTCGACATCCAGGTAACCGCCACCGATTCTGGCCTCGATGTCGACGTCCGCGGTTCGGGCTCACTAGGTGCTGCGCAGCTTTCAAAGCTGGCGCGGGTAGCGGAAACGCACAAGCTTGCCCGCCTCACGCGCCATGGCGAACTGGTCGCGCAGCGCGAACAGCCGCTGTTGCAGATCGGGCGGGCAAAGGTGCCGATGCCGCCAGGCGCATTTCTGCAGGCGACCGTGGAAGGCGAACACACATTGGCGCGCCTGGTCGCGTCCAATGTTAGCAAGGCCAAACGCGTGGCCGATTTGTTTGCCGGCGTCGGCACTTTCGCTTTGCGGTTGGCCGAGCAGGCGCGCGTGGTCGCGGCCGACAACGATGCCAGCGCCATCAAGGCTCTCGAACGCGCAGCTGGGAGTACATCGGGAATAAAACCCGTGGAGGCTGATCAGCGGGACCTGTTTCGCCGCCCCTTCATGGCGGTGGAATTAAAAAATTTCGATGCCGTCGTATTCGATCCGCCACGGCAGGGCGCCGATGCACAGGCACGTGAGCTCGCCAAAAGCGCCGTACCGGTCGTGGTCGCGGTTTCGTGCGATGCGTCAACCTTTGCCCGCGACGCGAAGATATTGATTGATGGCGGTTACACGCTCGCCAGGGTGACGCCGGTCGATCAGTTCCGCTATTCGCATCATGTGGAAATTGTGGCGCAGTTGCGAAAATAACTACGTTCTCTCTGGTCGCGGCTGCGGTCGTCGCTTAATTAAAATCGATACCGCCGCCCCAGCGTTCCTGCCACATCCTTTCGCCAATGGTGCAGGAAATCCGAGGCACCTGCGAGGAGGCGGGCACGATGCGCGCTTCCGGCTGGCGGCCAGCGATCTCCAAAACCAACTTGGTGCGCGTCGCTTCGATGAATTTTTCGCGCTCACGGATCGGGATGACGAAAGCTCCTAGACCGCCCACCACGCAATCCTCGTAGTAGACATCGAGATTCTCGATATCCAGCGAGCCGACATTCGGCCTTTTGAGCATGATCGGCAGGCCATTAATGGTGATGCCGGCGGCAAGGACTTCATCCCGCATCGGCACGATCAGCGGGCCTGCATTGTTGGTACCGTCGCCGGATACGTCGATCACCCGCCGCAGGCCCTTGTAGCCGCTGTCATTAAACAACGGCTTGGCGAAACGAAGCGCTCCGGCAATCGATGTACGTGACGCGCGTCGATAAGGTGTGCGCGCGATCTCGGCTGCAACGGCGTCGGCCGCTTCCGGTCCGTCAATGAGCCGCCATGGCAATATAATCTTTTGATCAAATTGTCCGGCCCATTCAAAATAGGTGATTGCGATTCTGCCGTTCGCTCCCTGACGCAAGGCGTGCAAGAACTCCTTCGACGTGAGCGCGAGAATGTAGCCTTCCCGCTGAAGGGCCTGTTCTTCGGGATCCATTGAATAGGAAACATCAACCGCGATTACGAGCTCGACATCGACCGGAAGGGCACGCTCGCGCGTGTCGGCAAGCTGCCGTAGCGCTGGTGCGGCTGATGCCGCAAGCGCAAGGCCCGCGGCCACAGAAATTCCTGCGACAGTCACGTTGCGAAAGAGCCGCCCCATGCGTGAATGCTGGCACGAGGCATCGGCGAAAAAAAGGCCGAAGGCCTAGTTTTTCAGAGTTTCCGTCGCGACGATTTCGATGCCAAAACCGCCCAACCCCACATAGGTTCGCTTGCTAGATGTGAGCAGGCGGATCGACGAAATTCCGAGATCTTTCAGAATTTGCGCGCCGAGACCGATCTCGCGCCACTGACGCGACCGCGCGGCATCGGTGCCGCTGTCGCCATCGTGCGGGATTTCCGACACGGGAACTCCGGCGGTGCCATCGCGCAGATAGACAATAACGCCGCGGCCGGCGGTCTTAAATCGCTCGAGGCTGGCACGAATTGACCTGGCGCCGCCGAAAACATCGCCGATAACGTCCGCGCGGTGCAGCCTCGCCAGCACGTCTTTGCCGTTGCCGATGTCACCGTAGACGAACGCCATGTGATGGACGCGGTCGAATGGCGTTACATACGCATAACCTTGAAGCTTGCCGATCTCCGAGGTCAACGGAAATTCGCCAACGCGCTCTACCAGCTTGTCGCGGCTTTGGCGGTAGGCAATGAGTTCGGCAATCGACACTTGCGCGAGCTTGTGCTTCTGCGCGAAAGCGAACACCTCGGGCCCACGCATCACCGAGCCATTATCATTCATCAGCTCAGCGAGTACGCCGACCGGCGGCAGCGACGCCAGGCGGCAAAGATCGACGCAGGCCTCTGTATGACCGGAGCGCATCAACACCCCGCCCTGGCGGGCGACCAACGGAAATACATGGCCTGGACGCACAAAATCAGCGGCGCCGCTGTTGTCATTGGCAAGCGCTCGCACAGTGTTGCAGCGCTCCTCGGCGGAAATGCCGGTCGTCAGACCATGGCGGACGTCGACCGAAACCGTAAAAGCCGTTCCAAGTGGCGCTTCATTGGCTGCAACCATTGGCTCCAGGTGCAAGCGTCGGGCTTGTTCGGCGCCGAGCGGCGCGCAAACAATGCCGGACGTATTGCGGATTATGAACGCCATCTTGTCGGGCGTGCAGTGTGACGCGGCGACAAACAAGTCACCTTCGTTCTCGCGGTCATCATCGTCGGTTACGACCACGATCTCGCCTCTGGCGAAGGCCTTGATCGCGGCTTCAACGCGCTGATGGCTATTGGACACGGGTTCAGCCCTCGCAGGCGTCAAGCGCCCGGTTTGAACGGCCATGCCGTCCCTTCACCGACCTGACCACGATGCATCAAATAGTGGTCAGCCAG
>DASPUD010000085.1:0-47560 GCA_035623095.1 Pseudolabrys sp. | reverse complement strand
GTCGCATTGTCGAGCGGCTGTTCCAGCGCGCCAAGATTGCCTATTCGGATGAAAATCTCACCGGCGCGTTGCCAAGGCTGGCGCGCGCGTCCATCGAAGACGTGATGGCGGCCGTAGGGCGCAGTGAATTGAAAGCCTCCGACGTCGCCCGTGCCATGCATCCCGATTACAAGGAAGAGCGCGCGGCGGCCATGGCCGCCAAGCCGAAATCGGACAGTGGCTGGTTTGGGCTTAAGAAACTCACATCGGTGAAATTCAAGGTACCGCAGGACGCGGAAGGGCAGGCGATACCGATCCGCGGCATCAATGGGGATCTACCTGTCCGTTTCGCGCCGAACGGTGGCGCGGTGCCGGGCGATCGTATTGTCGGAATTCTGACCCCCGGCGAAGGCATTACTATTTATCCGATCCAGTCACCAGCGCTGAGTGAGTTCGAAGACACGCCGGAACGCTGGCTCGACGTGCGCTGGGACGAGGAGGAGCGGTCACCACGGCGTTTCCCGGCGCGGATCGCGGTCCAGTCTGTCAATGAACCAGGCTCGCTCGCGCAGATTGCGCAGATCATTGCCGAGCATGACGGCAATATCGACAATATTCGCATGACGCGGCGAGCGCCGGATTTTACCGACGTCACGATCGATCTCGAGGTCTACGACCTCAAGCACCTCACCGCGATTCTTGCCCAGCTGCGCGCCAAGTCGGTGGTGGCGAAAGCCGAACGGGTTAACGGCTAGCGTATGAAGCGTCTTCGTCTCGGCGTTAATGTCGATCACGTCGCCACTATCCGCAATGCGCGCGGTGGCCGTCATCCGGATCCCGTACGCGCCGCCAAGCTCGCCATTGCGGCGGGTTGTGACGGGATTACGGCCCACCTTCGCGAGGATCGCCGGCACATTCGCGACGACGACATCGCTCGGCTGAAGGCGGAGATCGACAAGCCCCTCAACTTCGAAATGGCGGCGACCGACGAGATGGTGCGCATTGCGCTCGAAACAAAGCCGCATGCAGTCTGTCTGGTGCCGGAGAAGCGTGAGGAACGCACGACTGAAGGCGGGCTCGACCTGGTCGGCCAGCAAAATCAACTGGCGCCGGTTGTGCGGACCCTCAAGCATGCTGGCATCCGGGTGTCGCTCTTCATCGCGGCAGTGCCGGCGCAGATCGAGATGGCTGCCGCATTGGGTGCGCCGGTGATCGAGATCCACGCCGGCGCCTGGTGCGATGCGCTTGCCGAGAGCAGCGAAAAGAAAGCCAAGGCGGAGTGGCAATTGATCCGCGCCGGTGCCCAGCTGGCTGAAAGCCTTGGGCTTGAAGCTCACGCAGGGCACGGGCTCGACTACGGAACCGCGGAAACGATTGCCACGCTGCCGCAGATCGTCGAGCTCAACATCGGACATTTCCTTATCGGCGAGGCGGTTTTCGAAGGGTTGGCTGAAAGCGTGAAATTCATGCGCGCGGCCATGGACCGCGGCCGCAAGAAGGTCCAACGCGCATGATTATCGGGCTTGGTTCCGATATCGTCGATATCAGACGCATCGCAAAGGCCATCGAGCGCCACGGCGATCGATTTCTCGACCGTGTTTTTACTGCGACCGAGCGCGCCAAGGCCGAGCGGCGGGCGAATGCCGCGGAAACCTACGCGAAAAGATTTGCCGCCAAGGAAGCCTGCGCCAAGGCACTCGGAACCGGCCTCAGGCGCGGCGTGTTTTGGCGCGACATGGGCGTGGTCAATCTCGCAGGCGGGCGACCCACGATGAAGCTCACAGGAGGCGCGTTGCTGCGGCTGCAGGCGATCACTCCGCCCGGTTGCGAAGCCAGGATCGACCTCACGTTGACCGATGAAGGTCCAACCGCGCAGGCCATTGTCATAATTTCTGCCGTGCCTATGTCTTCGTCACCAGGCGCGCGTTGAGGGCAGGAATCTCAATCCCGCCAATCATTTGTTGTTCATTGCCTGTAGGGGTGGCAGCCGCTACAAGGTCGCCGGGGAGCGCATGACATCCGGTGGGATGAAAGGCCAATGAGCGTGACATCTGGAACAAAGCGAAAAGAAGGCGGCGTCGCCGAGACTGTGCGCGTCATTATTCATGCGCTGATCATCGCGCTTGTGATCCGTACCTTTCTGTTTCAGCCGTTCAATATTCCTTCCGGCTCGATGAAGGCGACGCTGCTGGTCGGCGATTACCTCTTTGTGTCGAAGTACACCTATGGCTACAGCAAATACTCGCTGCCGCTCTCACCGCCGATTTTTTCCGGCCGTGTGCCGGGCGACTGGCTGCCGCAACGCGGCGACGTCGTGGTCTTTCGCCTGCCAAAAGATCCATCGACTGACTACATCAAGCGGGTGATAGGCCTGCCCGGCGACAAAATTCAGGTGATCGACGGCCTGGTCAACATCAACGGCGTGCCGCTCAAGCACGAGCGTGCGCCTGACTTCGTCGAGACCGAAGAGGGTACGCGCGAAACACCGGTCAAGCGCTGGAAAGAAACATTGCCTAATGGCGTGACCTACTACACGCTCGATCTGGTGGATAATGGCTTTGCCGACAACACGCAGGTCTACACGGTGCCGCCCGACCACTATTTCATGATGGGCGACAATCGCGACAATTCGACCGACAGCCGCTTCAGCCAGGTCGGCATGGTCCCGTTCGAGAATATTGTCGGCAAGGCGCAGATCATCTTTTTCTCGGTCTATGAGGGCGAGCGCGCCTGGCAATTCTGGCGCTGGCCGATATCGGTGCGCTGGGGCAGGCTGTTCACGATTGTCAAATGAGCCGCAAGGCGAGGGACAGGACGGCGCTCGAGACCAGAATCGGCTACAAGTTTGCCGACAAGGATCTGCTCGAGCGCGCGCTCACACACATTTCCGCTCTGTCCGGCGGTAACCGCGCCGCCAGCTATCAGCGCCTGGAGTTTCTCGGCGATCACGTTCTCGGCCTTGTTATTTCCGACATGCTGTATCGCGCGTTCCCCAAGGCGAACGAAGGCGAGCTGTCGCGGCGGCTGGCAGATCTTGTGCGCAAGGACACATGCGCGGAGGTAGCGCGGGCAATGGATCTGGGGCCTGCGCTCAAGCTCGGCAATTCGGAATCGCATGCCGGCGGACGCCGGCGCACCACCATTCTCGCCGATGTTTGCGAAGCGCTCGTCGGTGCCGTTTTTCTTGACGGCGGCTACAGCGCATCCGAAGACCTGATCGTGCGGTTTTGGAAAGAGCGCATGCTCAAACCGCTGGGACCGCTGCGCGATCCGAAAACCATGCTGCAGGAATGGGCGCAGGCGCGCGGACTTCCAACCCCGGCCTACCGGGAACTAGCGCGCACTGGGCCGCATCATGATCCGGAATTCCGCGTTGCTGTTGTATTGCCGGACCGGCCGCCGGCGGAGGGGCTGGGCAGCTCCAAACGCGCCGCCGAGCAGGCGGCCGCCGCCGAGATGCTCACGCGGGTCGGCGTGCCGGCGGACAAGCTTGATGGCTGAATCTCCCGCGCATGGTTCTGATACCCGGTGCGGCTTCATTGCCCTGATTGGTGCCCCCAATGCCGGCAAGTCGACGCTGCTCAATGCGGTGGTCGGCTCCAAGGTCACCATTGTTTCACACAAGGTGCAGACCACTCGCGCGCTGATCCGCGGCATCGCGATCGAAGGTCAATCGCAGCTCATCTTTGTCGATACACCCGGGATATTTTCACCGCGGCGCAGACTTGATCGCGCCATGGTCACGACCGCCTGGAGCGGCGCGCATGAGGCCGATCTTGTCGGCGTCCTGATCGATGCCCGAAAGGGCCTCGATGAGGAGGCGGAGGATATTCTCGCGCGTCTCGCTGAGGTGAAACCGCCAAAACTTCTTATCCTCAACAAGATAGATATCGTGGCCAAAGACGTACTGCTGGCCATTGCAAAAGCTGCGAACGAGAAAGCCATGTTCGAAGCAACCTTCATGGTCTGCGCGCTGAGCGGCGACGGCGTTGCCGATCTCAAGATCTGGCTGGCGCAGCGGGTGCCGCCGGGCCCATGGCTCTATCCGACGGACCAGATGTCGGATGCTCCCATGCGCCAACTGGCGGCGGAGATCACGCGCGAGAAATTGTTCGAGCGGCTGCATCAGGAACTGCCGTACCACTCGACCGTCGAAACCGAGATGTGGAAGGAACTTCGCGGCGGCGATATCCGGATCGAGCAGACCATCTACGTGGAGCGCGAAAGCCAGCGCAAGATAGTGCTTGGCAAGGGCGGCCAGACCATCAAGGCGATTGGGGAGGCCGCGCGTAAGGAAATTGCCGACATCGCCGAAACAAAGGTGCACCTGTTCCTGTTTGTGAAGGTCCGCGAAGGATGGGGCGAAGACCCGGAACGATACCGCGCCATGGGGCTGGAGTTTCCGAAGGAGTGACGTAGAACTACTCACCGGACTTTGAGTCGCCCATGCAATGGACCGAGGAAGGTATCGTGCTCGGCGTCAAGCGCCACGGGGAGGCGAATGCCATCCTCGAATTGCTGACGCACGAGCACGGCCGTCACCTCGGGCTAGTGCGCGGGGGTTTTGGCTCGCGGCTAAAGCCGATTTTGCAGCCGGGAAATAGCGTGAGCGCAACGTGGCGCGCGCGGCTCGATGAACATCTGGGAAATTATACCGTGGAAGGATTGCGCCTGCGCGCGGCGAATTTCTTTCCTGCCCCGCACGCGATTTATGGCGTCAGCCATCTCGCTGCACTGATGCGCCTGCTGCCGGAACGCGATCCCCATGCCGGCCTATACGCGGCGCTCGACGAGATTCTCGATCATCTCGACAATGCGGTGGCCGCCGCGCCGCTGGTGGTGCGGTTCGAATTGCAGCTTTTGTCAGAGCTCGGCTTCGGTCTGGATCTTGAACGGTGCGTCGCGACCGGCGCCTCCGGCGATCTCGGCTATGTCTCGCCGAAATCCGGCAGAGCAGTCTCACGCACTGCCGGCGAGCCTTGGGCTGACAAAATGCTGCGGCTGCCTACGTTCCTGCGGGAACATCACGTGACGCCAGCCAATCGCGATCTCGCCGACGGCTTCGCGCTGACCGGCTATTTTCTCACCCGCCACGTGCTGGAGCCGCGCGGTCTTGCGCTCGGCGATGAACGTGCTCATTTCATCGCCGCACTCAACCGCGCTCTGCCGAGCGTCGCCTAGTTCACCACCAGTAGCGCCGGTAATAGGGGCGGCCGTAATAGTAGGGGCCGCCGTAGTAGGACGGTCCACCGTAGCCATAGTAGTAAGGGCCGCCGCCGGTGTACCAGCAGGCGCGGCGCCACCCGCAATAGCCATTCGGGCCACAGCGCCACACCCGACGGCAGACGTAGGCCACGTCCTGCGCCAGGTTGGAGCCTTCCAGCGCTGCAACAAGACCGGCAGGCGTCGAGACCGTCATAGCCTCGGCGCGATTCGGAACGAATGACCCCACCGCGAAAATGGCCAGAGTCGCGGCAGCAAGAACAATCCGGCGCATTGCTTCCTCCATTCGAATAAAATCACGGACCGCAACAGTTATCCGCAAGGTAACACTGTCAGGGCTTCCCAGCTAACAGGTGTATCCGAAAATTCGAAAGAATAGCTGGCCGCCGCGTTCATCGCTTGTTCATCGCGGGACAACCGATTAGCTATCGGTCATGGGAAAGCGACTGATTCCCCCCGATAAAGGCGACGTCGAAGAGGTTGCGCTGCGGGACGCGCTGGAAGAGCGCTATCTCGCTTACGCCCTTTCCACGATCATGAATCGCGCGTTGCCCGATGCGCGCGACGGGCTCAAACCGGTGCACCGCCGCATTCTCTATGGGATGCGCCTGCTGCGGCTTGACCCCGGCGCCGCTTTCAAGAAGTCGGCCAAGGTGGTCGGCGATGTGATGGGTAATTTCCATCCGCACGGCGATCAGGCGATCTACGATGCGCTGGTGCGGCTGGCGCAGGAATTCGCACAGCGCTATCCGCTGGTCGACGGGCAAGGTAATTTCGGCAATGTCGACGGCGATAACGCCGCCGCCATGCGCTACACCGAGGCGCGCCTCACCGAAGTGGCACGGCTGCTGATCGACGGCATCGACGAGGACACCGTCGACTTCCGTGCCACCTATGACGGCGCCAACGAAGAGCCGGTCGTACTGCCGGCGGCATTTCCCAATCTGCTCGCCAACGGCTCGCAGGGCATTGCGGTCGGCATGGCGACTGCGATCCCGCCGCACAATGCCGCCGAACTGTGCGATGCGGCGCTGTTTCTGATCGACAATCCGAAGGCGCGCAGCAAGACACTTCTCAAGTTCGTCAAGGGGCCGGACCTGCCGACCGGCGGCGTCATTGTCGATACACCCGAAACGATCGCCGAAGCTTACAACACCGGACGCGGCTCATTCCGCGTGCGCGCGCGATGGAAACAGGAAGATACCGGCCGCGGCACCTACGTGATCGTGGTCAGTGAAATCCCGTGGCTGGTGCAGAAGTCGCGCCTCGTCGAGAAACTCGCCGAGCTGATCAACGAGAAGAAATTACCGCTGGTCGCCGATGTCCGGGATGAGTCGGCCGAAGATATTCGGCTGGTGATCGAGCCGCGCTCACGCTCGGTCGATGCCGAACTTATGATGGAATCGCTGTTCAAGCTGACCGAGCTTGAAAACCGCATTCCGCTCAACATGAACGTGTTGGTGAAGGGCCGCATCCCGCAGGTGCTCGGTCTCGCCGAAGCGCTGCGCGAATGGCTCGATCATCGCCGCGAAGTCCTGCTGCGCCGTTCAAAGCACCGCCTGAGTGAGATCGAGCATCGTCTGGAAGTCCTTGGCGGCTATCTGGTCGCCTATCTCAATCTGGACAAGGTCATCAAGATCATCCGCAAGGAGGACGAGCCTAAGCCCGTCCTGATGAAGACCTTCAAGCTTAGCGATGTTCAGGCCGACGCCATCCTGAACATGCGGTTGCGCAATTTGCGCAAGCTCGAGGAAATGCAAATTCGCGCTGAAGACAAGGCGCTGCGCGAGGAGCGTACCAAGCTCAAGTCGCTGATCGGCTCACCCGCACAGCAATGGAAGACGATCAGCGGGCAAATCAAGGAGCTGAAAGAAAAATTTGGCCCCAAAACCGCGCTTGGCAAGCGCCGTACGACGTTCGGCATTGCGCCGGCTCATGATGAAGCGGCGATCGAAGAAGCGATGGTAGTTCGCGAGCCGATCACCGTCGTGGTTTCGGAAAAAGGGTGGATCCGTGCACTGCGCGGTCACGTCAGCGATTTGTCCGGCGTCAGCTTCAAGACCGACGATGAGCTCAAATTTGCTTTCCCGACGGAAACTACCGCGAAGGTTTTGATTTTCGGAAGCAATGGCCGCTTCTACACGATTGAGGCGTCGAAGCTGCCGGGCGGGCGCGGGCATGGTGAGCCGGTGCGTCTGTTCATCGATCTGGAAAACGCCGACGTGGTTGCGGCCTTGGCCCACCAGGGCGGACGCAAGTTCCTCGTGGCAAGTCACGGCGGCAACGGCTTCGTTGTTGCAGAAGACGAATGCCTTGCCACGACGCGCAAGGGCAAACAGGTGCTCAATCTCAAGCCGCCGGACAAGGCGCGCGCGATGACGACCGTTGATGGTGAGTTGGCGGCGACAATCGGCGAGAACCGCAAGATGGTAATCTTCGCGCTCAATCAAGTGCCGGAAATGGGACGCGGCCGCGGCGTACGATTGCAACGTTACCGGGAGAAGGGGCTCTCGGATGTGACCACTTTCAAAGCAGATGATGGACTTGCGTGGAACGACGCGGCCGGGCGCAGCTTCACGGTGCCGATGAAAGAGCTCAAGGATTGGCGCGGCAACCGTTCCGACGCGGGCCGTATTGCGCCCAAGGGCTTTCCAAAAAACAACAAGTTCCGCAGCCTGGCGAGCGGCGGAAACGGCAAAGGCGACTCCAAAGCCGGCGACGCAGAAGAATAGGGCCTTCCGCAGCAACAGCGGGCCCGACCGAGATCGCGATCAGGATCGGCAGCCAAAGCGAATAGCGGATCACTTTCATGGTGACGGCAAGGCTCTGCGCTGTGGTGGCCGGCGGCGCGGCAGGAGACGGCTATCGAAACGTTCTCGCTTTGCCGCTGCGGAACAGTAATGCGATTGTCAGTCGTAACCGCCCCACCGCGACATGTCGCAAGCGCCCGATAACTCGAAAGAATCTGAAAAGCTCCATTGATTTGCAATTGCAAATTATTCGCAACAAAGTATAGTTTGAACGATGCATCGGGCGGCAGATTCGGCGCTGGGGTCACCGGCGAAAGGTTGGCGACGTCAGCGCGGGCGCCCGCCGTTGGCTGAGGTCTTCGGCTCGATCGCCACGCGACCGACGGGCTCGCTTGGCCGCAAACTCGTGGCCTTCCTCGGCCCCGGATACCTCGTCGCCGTCGGCTACATGGATCCCGGAAACTGGGCGACCTCGCTCGCCGGCGGCTCCAAGTTCGGCTACGCGCTGCTGACGGTCGCTCTGCTCTCAAACCTGATGGCCATTCTGTTGCAGGCGCTATGCGCTCGGCTCGGGATCGGGGCGGGACGCGATCTCGCGCAGGCTTGCCGCGATGCTTTTCCGCGCATTGTATCCTGGCCGCTCTGGGTGCTGGCGGAAGTTGCGATTTGCGCAACTGATCTTGCCGAGGTTATCGGCACGGCGATCGGCCTCAATCTGCTTTTCCATATTCCACTCGAGATCGGTGTTGTGCTCACGGCACTCGATGTTTTTCTCGTGTTGTGGATGCAGAACCTCGGCTTCCGCTACGTGGAAGCCTTTGTGGTGACGCTGCTCGGCATCATCGCCGTCTGTTTTGCAATTCAGATTGCCATGGCGGACCCACAGTGGGGAGCAGTGATCCGCGGCTTCGCGCCGACGACGGAAATCGTCACCAATCCCGACATGCTCTATCTTGCACTTGGCATTCTCGGCGCCACCGTAATGCCACACAATCTCTATCTGCATTCGGGTGTAGTGCAGACCCGCCGCTTCGGTGAAAGCGTCGCGGATCGGCGCGAGGCGATCAAGTTGGCTACGCTAGATTCCACCATCGCGCTGATGTTCGCGCTTCTGATCAACGCATCGATACTGATCCTCGCGGCTGCCACTTTCTACAAGGCGGGCAAGCATGATGTGGCGGAGCTCGATCAGGCGCACGCGTTTATCGCGCCGCTGCTAGGGTCCACGCTCGCGCCGACTTTGTTCGGGGTGGCGCTGTTGTGCTGCGGCATGAATTCGACGGTGACCGCCACGCTGTCGGGTCAGATCGTGATGGAGGGCTTCCTGGATATCCGTCTGCCGGGCTGGGCCCGACGGCTGATAACCCGGGCCATCGCTATCGTACCGGCTGCCATTGTGACCATCTGGTTTGGCGAGAAAGGCACGGCAAAACTCCTGATCTTGTCTCAGGTCATTCTGAGCCTGCAGCTGCCGTTTGCGATTGTCCCGCTGGTGATGTTCACGGCTGACCGACGCAAGATGGGGGCTCTCGTCGCACCGCGCTGGGTGACGGCACTTGCGGCTATCACGGCCGCTGCCATCATTGCGCTTAATATAAAATTGCTGGTCGATCTTGCGCTGGCCGTTGACTGACGCCGGCTATTCTTCAACCCGACTCCAGCCTGAGGGCATCAGGCGTTCCTGCGGCAAGAAGCGGCCTTTGTAATCCATCTTGCGCGAGCCGGCGACCCAATAGCCCAGGTAAACGTATGGCAAGCCCATACGATTGGCACGATCGATATGATCGAGGATCATGAAGGTACCGAGCGAGCGATCCGCCTCATCTGGGTCAAAGAACGAATAGACCATTGATAGTCCGTCACTGAGCACATCCGTAAGCGCTACAGCCAGCATTTGTCCGGCCCCGCGGCCGGTGAAGCCGGTGTCGGGCCCGCGTCGACGGTATTCGATCAGACGGGTGTCTACGTGGCTGTCCTCGATCATCATCGCGTAGTCGAGCACGGTCATGTCAGCCATGCCGCCATCGCGGTGACGCGCGTCGAGGTAGGCCCGAAACACCGAGTACTGTTCGGATGTGGGGGCCGGGGTGCGCATGTCTCCGACGACGTCCACATTGCGCTCGGCGATGCGGCGCATATTGCGCGACGGCGCGAAATCAGCGGCCGCGACCCGAACCGATACGCAGGCGCGGCAGGTTTCGCATGCCGGCCGATAGGCAATGGATTGGCTGCGGCGGAAGCCGCCATGAGTGAGGAGATCGTTGAGCTCGCCAGCGCGTTCGCCGACCAGATGCGTGAAAACTTTGCGCTCTTCCTGGCCGTCGAGGTAGGGACAAGGTGAGGGTGCCGTCAGATAGAATTGCGGAGTGTCGCGCGAATGCTGGGTCACGGATACGGCCGTCGTGTCGTTGATACCTCAATCGGACGCTAGCATCGCGCGGCGAAAGCGTCCCGTCAAAGCCCCGTTATCCACTCCCGCAAAAGTTAATGGGAGCGCAACATGGCAGCACGCCGCGCGTTATTGATAATTACGGTTCCAAGCAGGATATCGTGCAAAAGCCGGCGCCGTTGGTTGAAGAAGGCAACCAGCAGTACAAATGGCGTAAAGAAAGACACAGTGAACCAGAAGCCGATCGCGTGCACGGCGCCCAGCACGAAATAGGCCGGGACGCCGTACCAGGTTCGCATTTCCAGGTCCATCACGCGCATGCCAATGGTGGCCGAATTCGGCCCGCCAAGCGTGCCACCGAAATACAGGAGCGCCCAGACCACGGTCGCCGGCGGAAGCAGCCAGTAAAGCGCAAAACCGAGGCCTAAGGTGACGATCCCGAAGGCGAAGATAAACATCGCAGCCATCACCACCGGAATGGCGAGGATGATGAAATCAATGAGAAAGGCGACCACGCGGCGCGCAAGTACGCCATCAAACAATTCCGGCTGTGTGGCCGGATCATAGGCATGCGGCTTGATGTCAATGGACATGGGCCCCTCGCGCACCTGGCATTAAGATCCGTTGCAAACGAGATGGAGAGAGAATCAGGCGGACGCAAGGGGCCATCTTGCCGATCGACCGGCTGGAAGCCCGGCCGGGCTTGCGGCATGGTGCTGATCCAGCCAGGAGAGCCGCATTGAACGTCACGCTTGCCGATATCGAAGCTGCGCGTCGGATTATTGCGGGCGTCGTCCTGCGCACACCGATGCTGTCGGCACCGAAGCTCTCCGCGCTCACCGGCGCTGAGGTGTACGTCAAATACGAGAATCTCCAGGTCACCAATTCATTCAAGGATCGTGGCTCGCTGGTGAAGCTCGTGTCGCTGAGCGATGTCGAGCGCAGGCGAGGCGTCATCACCATGTCGGCCGGAAATCATGCGCAGGCCGTCGCCTACCATGCCCAACGGTTGGGGATTCCGGCTACGATCGTCATGCCTGTGACCACGCCTTTCGTAAAAGTTGCCGCCACGCGTTCGTGCGGCGCAGAAGTCGTGTTGCACGGTGAAACTGTGGCGGAGGCGCAGGCACGATGCGAGCAGATTCTGGTCGAGCGAGGATTGGTGCTGGTGCATCCTTACGATGACGCGCGCATTATTGCGGGGCAGGGCACAATCGCGCTCGAAATGCTCGAGGATGTTCCCGGGCTTGACATGCTTGTCGTACCGATTGGAGGCGGAGGCTTGATCGCCGGGAGCGCGATCGCCGCGCGAGCAAAAAATCCTGCGATTGAGATCATCGGTGCGGAAGCGGCGCTCTATCCGTCAATCTGGAATGCGCTGCATCGGGAAAATCGGCCGATCGGCGGGCCGACGCTGGCCGAGGGCATCGCGGTCAAGAATGTGGGCAAATTGTCATTGCCGGTGATCCGGGAACTGGTCGCAGACATCATTTTGGTCGACGAGGCGCATCTAGAGCGCGCCGTCAACGCCTACCTCACGCTGCAAAAAACCATGGCGGAAGGCGCCGGCGCCGCCGGGCTCGGCGCGATGCTGGCAAAGCCGGAACATTTCAAGGGAAAGAAAGTCGGGCTCATACTGACCGGCGGCAATATCGACCCTCGCGTCCTTGCTTCCATCATGGTGCGGGAGCTTGAGCGCGACAGCCGCATTGTTTCCTTCCGGCTGACTATTCCCGATCAACCCGGGGTGCTTGGCACGATAGCGACACGTATTGGCGTACTCGGTGCGAATATCCTTGAAGTCGATCACCGTCGGCTCTTTCTCGACGTGCCGGCAAAAGGCGCCAAGCTCGATGTCACGATCGAGACTCGCGACGCGGCGCATGCCGATGAAATCATGGCCGCATTTGCCGCTGATGGTTATTTGCCGGCACGGATAGATCCGGGCGCCGCGATGGACAGTAAGGTCTAGGCTGCCGACGACTGCGTTTGCGCCAGCCTCACATTCAGCTCATTCAGCGTAGCGTCGGTCACGTGCACGGCGAGCAAATTGATGCCGGCATCGAAGATCGTGTAACCGCGCTCCTGCAGCCAGGCGCGCAGCTGCTCGCGGCCGGTCTTGATCTGCTCAATCAGCAGGATCGGGTGGTGTTTCTCAATGAGTTGCCGCCCACCCTCCAGTGCTTCCATCTCCATGCCTTCGATGTCGATTTTGATCAAGTCGACGCGCGCAAGGCCCAAGGCGTCCAGGGTGATCTGTTGAACGGCAACCATCTTCGCGTCGGAGTAGTCGATTGATTGACCAATGAATTCGTTGTTATCGCGCTGACGCAGTTCGAGGCTGCCGAAGCTTGATGCGGTCAGATAGTTGGGGCTGGGGATTTTCATGATGCCGGTTTCCGACGAGACCGCAGCGTGCATCGCAATGGCGTTGAAACAATTGTTCAGCGCAATGTTGCCGGTCAGTGCGTAATAGATGCGCTCCTGCGCCTCGATCGCGATGACCGATCCCCAGCCGGTCATGGCAATCGCCCATTCGATTGTGTGCGCGCCGATATTGGCGCCGCAATCGATCGCCACCACGCCGTCTCCGTGATAACGGCGGCGCGTTTCCAGCAACTGCACGGCGAGCTCAACCTCGACGGGGTCGAATGCGCCTTGCTCGAGGAGCTGGAAGCCAACGCCGTAGCCGCTGTCTGGCCCGGCCATGCGGTAGTCGAAACGATTGACGATCATTGCGCCCTGATTGGTCGAGGCGAGCACAAAGGCGAGTTTGCGTCCGACATTGCGCATGGGACATCTCCTCAGCGGGACGCAATACGTGCAGGTTGGATCGAATCACCGGCCAGTATAGGGCCTATTTGCGCTAACCGCGCATCGCCCGCCAGATACGCTCGGGTGTCGCCGGCATCTCAATGTGTTTGACGCCGAACTCGGAAAGGGCGTCGACCAGGGCATTGGCCACGGCCGGAAGGGCGCCGACATTTCCGGCTTCGCCCGCGCCTTTGGTCCCCAGCGGGTTTGTCTTCGTCGGTACCGGATTGGACTCAACCTCGATGTCGCAAAGGTTGTGGGCGTGCGGCATGGCGTAATCCATGAAGGACGCCGTCACCAGCTGCCCGCTTGCGTCGAAGTGAATGTCTTCCATGAGAATCTGACCGACACCCTGCGCGACGCCGCCGTGTATTTGCCCGTGCAACAGCAGGGGATTGAGAACGGTGCCGACGTCGTCCACGACGCTGTAGCGGACGATTTCGACTTCGCCGGTCTCCCGATCGATTTCGACTTCGCAGACATGGCAACCGTTCGGATAATTGTTCACCGGCGCTTTGTAGACCGCGGTTGCAAACAGACCCGGCTCCATGTTGGCCGGAAGCTTCGCCGGGGTGGTGGCATCGACCGCCACTTCCTTGATGGTCATGGTGCGATTACTTTTCGACGAGGAAAATACGCCATCGGCGAAATTCACATCTGTTGGGTCGAGTTTCAACGCATGCGCGACGATCGCCTTCGCTTTTTCGACGACTTTGTCCGTTGCCATCAGGAATGCCGAACCGGCCATTGTCGCTGAGCGTGAGCCGCCGGTGCCTTCGCCATAGAAGACCTCATCGGTATCGCCCTGGACGTAGCGAACTTCGTCGGGGTTTAGCCCTAGCCGGTCACAAACGAGTTGCTTGAAAACGGTTTCGTGACCCTGACCCGCGGTCACCGCGCCCGAAAACAATGTTGCGGTGCCGCTACGGTCGAAGCGCACTTCCGCGCCCTCGGTGCCGGGCGCCGCTGCGCGCTCGATGGTGTTAGAGATCCCCAGTCCGCGCAGCTTGCCGCGTTTACGGGACTCGTCGCGGCGTTTCTTGAAGCCTTTGGCATCCGCAAGCTCCAACGCCATATCCATGTTTTTTTCGAACTCGCCGCTATCGTAGGTAAATGTCAGTCCGGTCTTGAAAGGCATCTGGTTCGGCGCAATGTAGTTGCGCCGGCGCAACTCAACCGGATCGATACCGAGTTCGCGCGCGGCAAGCTCGATTATGCGCTCAATCACATAAGCTGCTTCAGGGCGGCCGTTGCCGCGATATGGCCGCACCGGGTTGGTATTGGTGAAGACAGCTGTGATGTCGGCATGGATCGCCGGTGTACGGTAGGTGCCGGCAAGCGTTCCGGCGTTGAGGAAAAACGCCGGCATGTTGTTCTGCAAGTAGGCGCCGATCGCTGCGATGGTTTTTACGCGCAGCGCGAGGAAGTGACCATCCTTGTCGAGCGCAAGTTCTGCTTCGGTGACATTATCGCGCGCCTGCGCGTCGCTGAGAAACGCTTCGGTGCGCGTGCTCATCCATTTCACGGGCCGTGCGGTGATCTTGGAAGCAAGCAGCGTCAATGGTGCTTCATTGAATACCGGTGTTTTCATGCCGAAGCTGCCGCCGACTTCAACGCTGATCACGCGCATTTTGCTTTCCGGCACATTGAGGACGCGTGCGATCTCGCTACGGAAGGGGTGAGCGCGCTGGACCGGCGAATGAATGATGTAACGGTCTTCCGCCGGCAGATAGACGCCAACCGCGCCGCGCGGCTCCATGCATGCGGCAGTGACGCGATTGATAATGAAGCGATGCTTCACCACATGCGCAGCTTTTGAAAAGGCGGAATCGACCGCGGCTTTGTCGCCGATCAACTCCACAAAACAGATATTGTCCTTGCAACCATCCCAGACCTGCGGCGCTCCTGGCCTCGATGCATCGGCCGTGCTGACCACGGTCGGCAGCGGCTCGTAATCGACGTTTATGAGCTCGGCGGCGTCCATCGCCTGTGCGGCGGTTTCGGCGACGACAAAAGCCACGCAATCGCCGACCCAACGCACCCGGTCCTCGGCAAGGACCGGGTAACGGGGTTTGTACATTGGAGACCCGTCCCGAAGTTTGAGCCCGCCGTGGCCCGGCAGATCGTTGAAACCGGCTTTTTTCCAGTCGGCGGCAGTGAGCACTGCGAGCACGCCGGGCGCAGCCTGCGCTGCTTTGGTATCGATTGATTTTATGCGGGCGTGAGCGTGCGGCGAGCGCAGCACCACACCGTGCGCGATGCCGGGATAGACCACGTCGTCGATATATCGTCCGCGGCCCTGCACGAGCCGTGGATCCTCGAAACGAGGAACGCCTTGGCCGATAGCAAATTCACCCATGCGATTGTCGGAAAGAGAAAGGAGGGAAGTCAGCCTTGCTTGAGTTTCTCGGCCACGCGCGGCGCGAAATAAGTGAGAACACCGTCGCAGCCAGCCCGCTTGAAAGCCGTCAGGCTTTCGATCATGGCGCGCTCGCCGTCAAGCCAGTTGTTTTGCGCCGCCGCCATGATCATCGCGTATTCACCGGAGACCTGATAGGCGAACGTCGGCATGCCAAATGTTTCTTTCACCCGTTGAACGATATCGAGATAAGGCAGGCCCGGTTTGACCATAATCATATCCGCGCCTTCTTCGATATCGAGCGCTACCTCGCGCAGGGCTTCGTCGGAATTGCTGAAGTCCATCTGGTAAGTTCGCTTGTCGCCGGTGAGCGTCTTCGATGAGCCGACGGCGTCCCGGAACGGCCCATAAAACGCCGAGGCGTATTTCGCCGCGTAAGACATGATCGACACGTCGGTGAAATTCGCCGCGTCAAGAACCTTGCGAATGGCACCGACGCGTCCGTCCATCATGTCAGACGGGGCGATGATGTCGCATCCGGCTTCGGCTTGCACAATCGCCTGTCTGGTCAGAACTGCGACCGTTTCGTCGTTCAGGATTACGCCGTCGCGCAACAGACCGTCATGACCGTGACTGGTGAACGGATCGAGCGCGACGTCGCAGAGGATCCCGATCTCCGGCACTTCTTTCTTGATGGCGCGGATCGTGCGACACACGAGATTGTCGGGATTGTGCGCTTCGCTGCCGGTTTCGTCACGCAGTTTTGGATCAGTATAAGGGAAGAGCGCGATGCAGGGGATGGCGAGGTTGGCCGCCCGTTCCGCTTCGCGTACAGCCTGATCGACCGATAGCCGCTCGACGCCAGGCATTGAGGGCACCGGGGTGCGCACGTTTTCGCCGTCGGTTACGAACAGTGGCCAGATCAGGTCGTCGGTGGTGAGGACACATTCTCGCACCATTCGACGCGCCCATTCAGCGCGGCGGTTGCGGCGCATGCGCATCGTAAGATCGAGCGGATTGCGCGGCACATCGTGCGCTTCCGGCTCGGCGGGCACGAAGCCGATTTTGCGCTCAAGCGGGCGGCCGAATTTGATTGCCATAGGGATACTCCCGGCGCTGTTTTAGCCGGTCTCTCAGCGGCCCGCTACCCGTTGGCGGCGCACACTAATTTTGGCCTTAACGGACGCGTTTTTCCATTTCGGCGCTGGCTTCCAGGCTGTCCTTGTCGCGATAAATAGACGCCACCGCCAAGGTCTTGCCGCCGAGCTTGTAGCGCACGACGCAATCGCGCTTCATGACATCGCCGTCGATATCGATGGTGTCCCATTTTTCCGCGTGGCCGACATAATTGATGGGCACATCGTAGTGCTGGCTCCAGAAGAACGGCACAGCGCGATATGGCACCCGCAGACCCAGCATGTTGAGCGCGGCGACCTGACCTTGCCGTTCGGCTACCACCCAATGCTCGACCCGGATGCGATCGCCCGAGATAGGGTCAGGCCAGCGCGCAATATCGCCGGCGGCGTAAATTCCGGGCACACTGGTCTCCAGGTATTCATTGACCAGCACACCCTTGTCGACTGAAAGGCCGGCCTGCTCGGCGAGCGCAAGACGCGGGCGCACACCGACCCCAATCACCACGAGATCGGCATCGAGCGTGCCGCCATTCTTGAGCGTCGCGCGGTTGCCGTCGATCGCGGTAATACTGTTCTCAAGGTGGAAGTTGACGCCGTGCTCCTCATGCAGCGCGCGGATGAAATCACCGAGCTGCGCGCCAAAAACACGCTCGAGCGGACGCTTCTCTGGTGCCACTACGTGGACTTCAATGTCGCGAGCTCGCAGCGATGCGGCGGCTTCCAGTCCAATGAAGCTAGCGCCGATCACCACGGCGCGCTTTGCCGATTTTGCCGTTCCAATAATCGCGCGGCTGTCGGCGAGCGAGCGCAGTGTGTGGACGTGGGGTCGATCGGCGCCAGGGACGGGAAGTTTTACCGGCTCAGCGCCAGTTGCAAGCAGCAGTTTGTCGAATTGCACTTTGCCGCCACCGCCAAGCTGGACCACGCGTGCACCGGTGTCGATTGCAGTGACATCAGTTTTGAGTTTGAGGTCAATTTTATTCTCCGAGTACCAGTCATCACCACGCAGAGGCACCCAATCTTCAGGCGCGCTGCCCGCGAGATAGTCCTTCGAGAGATTAGGTCGATCGACCGGGGCGGCATTGTCGTTGGAGAGCATCGTGACGCTTCCGGCAAAACTGCGACGCCGCAGCATTTCCGCGGCGGCGAATCCCGCCGCGCCTCCGCCGATGATGACGAAACGGTCTCCGGTCGATCCGGTTTTTTTGGACGCTGCCTGCTTTTTCTTAGCTTTGACGACAATCTTCCCGCCGCGCTCCTCGACATCCCAGCAAGTGAGTGGACTGAGCGCCGGCGCGGCGAGGGCCTCGCCGGTCGTCAGGTCAAAACAAGCGTGATGCCAGGGGCAACGGATCGTGTTGCCGACCACAAGTCCATCGGCCAAGGGTCCGTGATAGTGCGTGCAGTGCGGTGCGATGGCGCAAACGGCTCCGCCACGACGGACCAGCAGCACCTCTTCATCGCCGACGCGCCCGGTCAGCATGGCGCCTTCCTTAAGGTCGGAGGCGGGAATGCCCGGCGCGAGGTCGGGCCCACTTGGCTTTTTATCGTTCTCGGCCATGAATGGTTCTCTGGTAACGGGCGCAGATGTTGGCCCGGATATTAGATGCCGCAGCTGCCGTTAAGTTCCAGCATAAGCTTTTTCGGCTGAAAAAGGCCCGGTTGCCCGAGACTGGTCCTGCTTGCTAATCGGAGGAAAAGGGGCGTTTCATGGATTTCAACCTCACCCAGGAGCAACGGGCCTTTCAGTCGACTGCGCGGCAGTTCGCGCGCGATGAAATGATGCCGCACGCGCGCGATTGGGATGAGAAAGAGACGTTTCCGGTGGAGAGCTTGCGCAAGGCGGCGGCGCTCGGATTTGGCGGTATTTACGTGAAGGAAGACGTGGGCGGCTCGGCGCTCAGCCGTCTCGACGCCGCGTTGATATTCGAGGAGCTCGCCCAAGGCTGCACGTCAACCGCCGCCTACATCTCGATCCACAACATGGCCGCCTGGATGATCGATGGGTTTGGCAGCGATGAGGTGCGCAAGAGATTTCTGCCGAAGCTGTGCACTATGCAGCATTTCGCGAGCTACTGCCTGACAGAGCCCGGGGCCGGGTCGGATGCGGCGAGCCTTGTCACGCGCGCACGCCGCGACTCCGACTTTTACATTCTCGACGGGACCAAAGCGTTTATTTCCGGGGGCGGCGTCTCCGACATCTATGTCGTGATGGTGCGCACCGGCGAGAGTGGCCCGGGCGGCATATCCTGTGTCGTCGTCGAGAAAGGATCACCCGGACTTTCATTTGGCGCGCAGGAGAAAAAACTCGGATGGAAGACGCAGCCGACCGCAATGGTGAATTTCGAAAATTGCCGCATCCCCGTATCGAACCGGATCGGCGCGGAGGGTCAGGGTTTCAAGATTGCCATGGCGGGCTTGGATGGCGGCCGCCTCAATATCGGCGCCTGTTCGATCGGCGGCGCGCAGTTCTGTCTCGATCGAACGATCGATTACATGAAGGAGCGCAAGCAATTCGGCTCGCGCCTTGCCGATTTCCAGGCGCTGCAGTTCCGCATTGCCGACTATGCGACCGAAATTGAGGCTGCGAGGCTTCTCTTGCATCGGGCTGCTGTCGCAGTCGGGGAGGGCGAGCCAGCGGCCACGAGTCTCGCCGCCCAGGCAAAGCGCCTTGCTACCGATACGGGCTTCGATGTGGTCAATGGATGCCTGCAGTTGCACGGCGGCTATGGCTACCTGCGCGACCATCCGATTGAGCGGGTTCTGCGCGACGTGCGCGTCCATCAAATTCTCGAGGGGACGAATGAAATCATGCGCATGATCGTCGGCCGCGCTATGCTGAGTAACTAGAAAATCTAGGGAGAGCGAACAATGGAACAGCTTCCGAGAATTTATCTCTCGCGCCAGGAGATGATGAAGCGCGTTGCCCGCTTTAAGGATCTCAAGGGTTTCGATGGGGGCCTGCCGGATAGCAAAATGCCGGGCTGCGAACGCACGCTGTTCAATGTGATAGGCTTTCAACCGCCCGATGACATCGGGGAGGGTGGGGTGACATCGCCCGTGGGTGCACAGGCGGCACAAATGGCTGCCATCAAGATCCGCGAAGGATTCAATCTCGGCTACTGCAAAGCCAAGCCCGGTCACGGACCGGAAATGCACAATCACGATACCAACGAGACGTTCATCGCGATGACCGGCACCTGGCGCGCGAGTTGGGAGAACGAAAAAGGCGACGTAGAATTTGTCGATCTCGGCCCGCTGGATGTTGTGTCATTCCCGCCGGGTATGATTCGACGCTTCGAAAACGTAACGAAGGGCGATCCCAACGAGGAGGCGGTGCTGATGTTCGTGATCGGCGGCGATATGCCGCGCGCGGAATTCACGGATCAGGCGATGGACCGTCTGGAAAAGGCGGGCGTCTGGTCGTCACAGCACTGAGTCCACCGAACCGTCGCGATGACTGACGATATTCTCTTCGAACGTCGCGGCGCAGCCGGCATCGTCACGCTCAATCGCCCCAAGGCGCTTAATGCGGTTACGCACGCCATGGTCCTAACCTTGCGGGCGCAACTCGATCGTTGGGCCGACGATGGGGCCGTGACGCGCGTCATCATCACTGCAGCGGGTGGACGCGCCTTTTCAGCGGGAGGCGATATCCGCGCGCTTTATGATCTGGGAAAGTCGGGCCGGCATCGCGAAGCCCTGCAATTCTGGCGCGACGAATATCCGCTCAACGCCGCGATTAAAAATTTCCGCAAACCTTATGTCGCGTTAATTGATGGCATCGCTATGGGCGGTGGTGTTGGCGTATCGGTGCACGGGTCGCATCGCGTCGCCGGCGATCGGTTTTTCTTCGCGATGCCGGAGGTCGGCATCGGCTTCTTCCCAGACGTAGGCGCGACGTGGTTTCTGCCGCGCATGCCCGGGGAACTGGGTACATATTGCGCGTTGACTGGCGAGCGCCTTGGCATTGACGACGCTGTTGCCGCCGGCATTGCAACGCATCGCATTTCATCCTCGCGGTTTGGCGAAATGTTGGAAGCGCTCACGGGCACCGTGTCCGTCGACGCCGTGCTCGCAGCCTTCGCCGAACCCGCGGGGCAGGGACCGGTCGTCGGACACAGGACGACGATCGACCGGCTGTTTGCCGGCGACATGGTCGAAAACATCCTGGCAGCCCTCGATCGCGAGGCTGCTTCGGGCCGTGCCGATGCGGAGTGGGCGCAAAAAACTGCCGCAGCGATGCGGACGAAATCCCCGCTTAGCCTCAAGCTCGCGCTGGCGCAGGTCCGCCGTGGAAAAAGCTGGGATTTCGGGACGTGCATGCGCATGGAATTCCGCATAGTGTCGCGCGTGATTCATGGGCATGATTTTTACGAGGGCGTGCGTGCCGTGATCATCGACAAGGACAACCAGCCGCGGTGGCAACCGGCCACGCTCCCGGATATTGGTGAAGCCGAGGTCGAGCGGCACTTCGCGCCGCTTGAGGGATCAGAGTTGGTGTTACCTTGAATACACGCGCCACTCCTGAAGATGTTCGTTCGCTCGAGCCGGTACGCGAGCACGAGGCCGAGCGTTCAATAGGCCGCTGGACCCGCCGGCTGGTGCTCTTCCTTCGGGCGATGGCGGCGATATCCATGCTTAAGGGTCTCTATCACTGGGCGCAGGTGTGCGGCGTCGGCATCGATGAAACGCAGGCGTTTGAATACCATTCGATCGCCTGGCAAACGGCAACGGTCTTCTTTGCGGTCATTGACCTTGTCGCTGCGGTCGGACTGTGGCTTGCAGCCGCCTGGGGCGCGGTTATCTGGCTGACATCGGTTGCGTCGATGCTGGCGGTGGAAATATTTTTTCCTCAGGTCTTCGGCGGCGGTTGGGTCACCGGAGCTTTGGAAGGCGGATTGCTGGTGCTCTACCTTTGGCTGGCTTTGAAGTCGGCTCAGGAACATCCGCAGTAGCGTTCAAGCGAGTTCAATCGGGAGGCCGCAATGGCGCGCGTTGGATTTATCGGCCTCGGCAATATGGGGTTGCCGATGGCGCAGAACCTGCTCAAGGCCGGACATCAAGTTGAAGGCGTCGACGTCAACCAGGGCGCGGTCGAAAAACTCAAAGCCGCCGGTGGGGCGGGCGTAGAGACAGCGAAGAGCGCGGCAGCGCGCGCCGATGTTGTCATTACGATGTTGCCCTCCGGCAAGGAAGTGCGTGATGTCTACCTTGGCTCGTCCGGCATCATCGCGAATGCGAACGCCGGCACGCTGCTGATTGATTGCTCGACCATCGATGTTGAAACCGCGCGCGCGGTGGCGGGAGAAGCGGAAAAAAAAGGTTTGCTGATGCTCGATGCGCCGGTATCGGGCGGCGTCGGCGGTGCCACAGCGGGGACGCTTACATTCATGGTCGGCGGCAGCGGACAGGCGTTCGCGCGAGCTCAATCTATTCTGGAAAAGATGGGGAAGACGATTGTGCACGCGGGCGGTCCCGGTAACGGTCAAGCGGCGAAGATCTGCAACAACATGATCCTCGGCGTCTCGATGATCGCGGTCTCGGAAGCATTTGTGCTGGCCGAAAAGCTCGGCCTTGATCACCAGAAATTGTTCGACATCTCTTCCAAGTCGTCGGGTCAGTGCTGGTCTCTGACTACCTACTGTCCCGTACCGGGACCTGTGTCTACTTCGCCTGCCAATCGCGACTATCAGGCGGGATTTACCGCCGCCATGATGCTCAAGGATTTGAAACTGTCGCAGGAAGCCGCAAAGGCGTCCGGTGCCAAAACGGAACTCGGCGCCGGGGCTGAACGAATTTATTCACGATATGTGGCAAGCGGGGAGGCGTCGCGCGATTTCTCCGGCGTTATTCGCTTCATTCGCGGCTGATGCCGGATTTTTAAAGTGAACGAACGGTTGCGCGCTTTCGTACAATTGCGCGATCAACAGACCATTCACCGTTGCAAATAAACCTAATCTTTATGGTGTTATTTAAGCCGATTTTAGACTGCCCCTTCTAAGGTGCGCCATCCGGAGCGGGGAAAACAGGGCCTCGTAACCGGGGACGTAAAAGATAACGCAAGGGGCGTTGAACATGAAAGCCGTCGCGAAGACGGTCGAGCCCGCCGGACGCGAGGCGCAGCTCGATCACATTCGGCCACAGTATCTGGAGGCCTTGACCTTGGTCGAACGGCTGCATCGCCGGCTGCTCGACGTCATCAAGGATGAATTCGATCGCCGCGGCCGCTCCGATATCAATTCGGTGCAGGCACTGCTGCTCTACAACATCGGTGACAAGGAATTGACGGCGGGCGAACTGCGCACGCGCGGCTATTACCTTGGCTCCAACGTTTCGTACAATCTCAAGAAGCTCGTCGAAATGGCGTTCCTCGATCACCAGCGTTCGCGGGTCGATCGCCGCTCTGTCCGTATCAAGCTCACTGACAAGGGGCGTGAAGTCCGCGACATCATCGAGTCGCTCTACCAGAAGCACGTGCGCACTGTTGAACAGGTCGGCGGTATCAACGCCGAGGAGTTCTCGACCCTCAACAAGTCGTTGCACCGTCTCGAGCGCTTCTGGACAGACCAGATCCTTTATCGGCTCTAACCCGAACTGCGGGTAGACAGACTTGCCCCGGCCCTCCTTGGCCGGGGTTATTTTTTGCTTGTCTGCCTCCCCAAGCGCAGCGCTAGATATTGCGCCTGTGCATCCTCCACAGCCCAATGCTTGGCGGTCGAGAGGCGATGTGCTATTTCCGGGCGCAATCCCGGACTTTTCCTGGGCGCACCTGCCCATCGCTCGGCGCCGAACATTTCCGGCGCCAGGAGACCGTAATGTCGGCCACGTCGAACCCCAAACCCGCGAACAGCGTGGAAGCACTGTTCTCCGCAAGTTTGCGCGAGGTTGATCCGGAGGTCGCCGATGTCATCAAACGCGAGCTTGGCCGCCAGCGTGACGAGATTGAGCTGATCGCTTCCGAAAACATCGTCTCCCGGGCTGTGCTGGAAGCGCAGGGCTCCGTTCTCACCAACAAATATGCAGAAGGACTTCCGGGCAAACGATACTACGGCGGCTGTCAGTTTGTGGACATTGCCGAGCGGCTGGCGATCGAACGCGTGACCAAACTGTTTAGTTGCAAATTCGCCAATGTGCAGCCGCACTCAGGCGCGTCCGCCAACGCGGAAGTGTTTTTTGCGTTGTTGCAGCCCGGCGACACGTTCATGGGTCTCAACCTTGCCGCCGGCGGCCATCTCACGCACGGATCGCCGGTCAACATGTCGGGCAAATGGTTCAAGCCGGTGCCCTATGGTGTGCGCCGTGACGATCACCGCATCGATATGGAGGAGGTTGCGCGGCTTGCGCGCGAGCACAAACCGAAACTGATCATTGCTGGCGGTTCGGCTTATCCGCGCGTTATCGACTTCCGAGCGTTCCGTGAAATTTGCGACAACGTCGGCGCCTTGTTGATGGTGGACATGGCGCATTTCGCAGGCCTCGTCGCGGCTGGCGTGCATCCATCGCCTTTCCCGCACGCGCATGTGGTGACCACAACCACGCACAAGACTTTGCGTGGTCCGCGCGGCGGCGTCATTCTTTCCGACGACGAAGAAATCGCAAAGAAGCTCAACTCAGCGGTCTTCCCCGGCATGCAGGGCGGGCCGCTGATGCATGTTATCGCTGCCAAGGCCGTGGCTTTCGGCGAAGCGCTGCGGCCGAGCTTCCGCGCTTACGCGCGAAATGTCGTAGAGAACGCCAAGGCACTGGCTGAGACCTTGAAATCACATGGGCTCGATATCGTCTCTGGCGGCACCGATACGCATTTGATGCTGGTCGACCTTCGGCCGAAACGATTGACCGGCAAGGTGGCTGAAGCGGCATTGGGCCGCGCCCACATCACCTGTAACAAGAATGGCATCCCGTTCGATCCTGAAAAACCGACGGTGACGTCCGGCATCCGTCTCGGCACGCCCGCTTGCACCACACGCGGTTTCGGCATCGCCGAATTCCGTCAGGTCGGCGAAATGATCGTAGAGGTGCTCGATGTTCTGTCGCAGAAGCGCGTGGATGAAGATTCGCTGATTGAAGGCGCAGTGCGCGAAAAAGTGAAGACTTTGATCGGGCGGTTCCCGATTTATCAGGATTAAGGATTAGGGGCTTATGCGTTGCCCAAGTTGCGGAAGCCTCGATACGCAGGTGAAAGATTCGCGGCCGACCGAAGATTCGGCGGTGATCCGCCGGCGCCGCGTATGCATTACCTGCAATTTCCGCTTCACAACTTTTGAACGCGTTCAGCTACGCGAATTGACTGTTATCAAGCGCAACGGCCGCCGCGTTCCGTTCGATCGCGACAAGCTGATGCGATCGGTGCAAATCGCGCTGCGCAAGCGGCCGGTCGAACCGGAGCGTATCGAACAAATGGTTTCAAAGATCGTGCGCGAGCTCGAAAGCCAGGGCGAAAATGAGATTTCCTCAGAAGCGATCGGCGAAATCGTGATGGAGCACCTGCGCGAGCTCGACGACGTCGCCTACGTGCGTTTTGCGTCGGTTTACCGCAATTTCCGCGAAGCCAAGGATTTTCGCGCCGCGCTCGACGAACTGTCGGGTGACGATGACAGCCGACCCGCGGCCAGCGCGCGCAAATGAACGAACAGGCTGTAGCTATTTCCGATCCGGCTGTAGATGACGAACGCTTCATGCGGCTCGCGCTGGCCCTAGGGCGGCGCAATCTTGGCCACACCTGGCCCAACCCTGCAGTCGGCGCTGTCATCGTCAAGGATGGCGTCATTCTTGGCCGCGGCTGGACGCAGCAGGGCGGCCGTCCCCATGCCGAGGTGGAAGCCTTGCGTCACGCTAAGAAGGCGGCACTTGGCGCGACGATGTATGTGACGCTTGAACCGTGCGCTCACCAGAGCAAGTCCCCACCTTGCGCGGACGCTATTACGCGCGCGGGCATCGCACGGGTGGTCTCCGCCATCGAAGATCCCAACCCCGAGGTTGCCGGCAAAGGACACGAGCGCTTGCGCGCAAAAGGCGTGGCCGTGGACATCGGGGTTGGGGCTGACGAGGCGCGGCGCACCCATATCGGGCACTTCACGCGAATTTCCCAGGAACGGCCGCACGTGATGCTGAAGCTCGCGATCTCGGCAGACGGTAAGGCGGGATTAGCCGGGCGCAAGCCGACGCCGATTACAGGCGAGGTTGCGCGGGAGCGCGTGTTTCAGATGCGCGCTGCCAGCGATGCAATCCTGGTCGGCATCGGCACGGTGCTATCCGACGACCCGCAGCTCACTTGCCGGCTGCCTGGCATGTTCGAACGCTCGCCGGTGCGCGTGGTGCTCGACGAGACGTTACGCGTGCCGTTAGCTACGTCGGTGATAGCAACCGTGCGCGAGACGCCGACCTGGGTTTTCACTTCGCACAAGCCGTCGGTGATTGCCGAGGAAATTCTTCAGCAAAAAGGATGCAAGGTCTTTCGTGTCGATGACGACGGTGGACGGCTCGATCTGCAACAAGTTCTTAGGATGCTCGCTGAGCAAGGCATTACCCGTCTCATGGTGGAAGGCGGGCCGACGGTTGCGGCAAGCTTCGTCGCCGCCGATCTCGTGGACGATGCTGTCTTGTTGCGGGGAGAAAAGCCGATCGGAGCGAGTGGCATCGACCCGCTGGAAGATATGACTCTCGATAGTCTGACTGAAAGGCTGACGCTGCGCAGCAGCGAAAAATTGGGCGCCGATACCATCGAGACTTTTGCGCGCGTTTGAATCATGTTCACCGGCATCGTCACCAGTATAGGCGAAGTGCGTTCGGTTAAACCGCGCGCCAACAATCTGCATCGCATCACCATATTCTGCGACTATCCACGCGCCGAAGTCGTTCAGGGCGCCTCGATCGCCTGTTCAGGAGTATGCCTGACGGTCGTTGACGCCGGCGAGGAGGATGGCCGCATATGGTTCGCAGTCGACGCTGCCGAAGAAACCTTGCGCTTGACGACAGCCGGCCGGTGGCGGCATGGCTCCAAGATCAATCTGGAACGCCCGCTGAAATTCGGTGACGAACTGGGCGGGCATATGGTGGCTGGCCATGTGGACGGAATCGCGACTGTGATTGTGCGCGAGGACATGACCGACATGGCGCGAATTTCGCTGCGCGTGCCTTCAAACCTTGCTCGCTTCATTGCACAAAAAGGCTCGGTCGCGCTTGATGGTGTCTCGCTGACGATCAACGCGGTGGAGGGCGACACCTTTTCGGTCTTGATCATTCCGCACACACTGCACGTGACAACGTTTGGAGCCTTGAAAAAGGACGATGACGTCAATCTCGAGGTCGATACCATGGCTCGTTATGCTGCGCGGCTGTCGGAAATGAAATAGAGCCTTGTTCAAACAACGAGCGCTTGCTACCACGCCGCGAAACTAGGACATTCTGGCGATGGCCAAGAGACGACGCAGCCTCGGCAAGCGCGCCAAGCACCGCGACAGTCTGCATATACTGATCGTTGAAGCTCGCTTCTACGATCACATTTCCGATGAGCTGTTGCGTGGAGCGACACAGGCTCTGGATCAGGCAGGCGCGCGGTACGACCGCATCAGTGTTCCGGGCGCATTGGAGATCCCCACCGCCATCGCTGTCGCCGTCGAAGCGGCACACCGCCGACGCGAGTCTTATGACGGCGTAGTCGCGCTTGGTTGTGTGATCCGCGGCGAAACGCATCATTTTGAGATTGTGGCAAATGAATCGGCGCGGGCACTGATCGATCTCGCCGTGAAGGAAAGGCTGCCGCTGGGCAACGGTATCCTGACCGTCGATAACGAAGCGCAAGCGCTCAAACGTGCCCGGCCCGAAGAAGGCAACAAAGGGGGCGTCGCCGCGCGCGCGGCGCTGACCATGGTTGCGCTCAAGCATACTCTGGCGTGGCGGTGATGGCCGCCGGGGCCGCACGCGACGACAAAGAGGCGCGCAAAGCAAACAAGCGCGGGGCGGCTCGGCTGGCCGCCGTACAAGCGCTCTACCAGATGGACCTTGCCGGCACCGGCCTCAATGAAATTCTTGCCGAATTCGAAGGTCACTGGCTCGGGCAAGAGGTCGAGGGCGCACAATATTTGCCGGCGGAGGCTGCATTCTTTCGCGACATCGTATCCGGAGTCGTGCGCGAGCAACGTGAGCTCGATCCGCTCATTGACGATGCGCTGGCCAAAAGCTGGCCGCTCAAGCGTATCGAGACTGTTCTGCGTGCGGCCTTGCGTGCGGGAGCTTACGAACTGATCCACCGTACAGATGTGCCGGCCCGGGTTGTGGTGGCGGAATATGCAGACGTCGCTGCTGCCTTCGTCGAGCGCGACGAAACCGGCATGGTCAATGCTGTGCTCGACCAACTTGCGCGACGCCTGCGCGCAGCCGAGTTCGGACGGGCTGCAGGGTGACATAATGGCTGCGCGCGATGATATTTCGGCTGAAGAGCGCCTGATCGCGCGTTTCTTCAAACCGCTGGCAACCGAGCCGGGCGCATTGGCCCTCTCCGACGATGCCGCCGTCCTTTCGGCACCTGCGGGGTGCGATCTGGTGCTTAAGACGGACGCCATCGTCGGCGGGGTGCATTTTTTTCCAGATGACGCCGCTCAAGCGGTAGCGAGCAAAGCACTGCGGGTGAATCTGTCCGATCTCGCCGCTAAAGGCGCGCGGCCACTCGGTTTCCTGCTGTCACTCGCGTTGCCAAAAGAAATTGGCGAGGAATGGCTTTCCGGATTTGCCGAGGGCTTGCGCGGCGACTCCGTCCTGTTCGGATGTCCGTTGTTCGGTGGCGACACCGACCGCACGCCCGGGCCGATTACAATTTCCATTGCCATGATTGGTAGCGTACCGACAGGAACAATGGTGCAACGCTCGGGCGCCAAGCCAGGCGATCGCGTGTTTGTCAGCGGTACAATCGGCGATGCTGCGCTTGGCGTGATGCTGCGCAAAGGTAAGCAATGGAAACTGAGCGACGCGCAGCGGCAGCATCTGATCTCGCGTTATCTTTTGCCGCAGCCGCGCAGCGCACTGGCGGAGGTTATTCGCGCACATGCATCAGCATCGATGGATGTATCCGATGGACTTGTGGGGGACTTTGCGAAGTTGTGCCGCGCTTCCGGCGTTGGTGCAGACATCGAAGTTGCGCGGGTGCCGCTTTCTGACGCCGCCAAGGCGGTTATTGCAAGCGATCCTGCGGCGCTGGAATCTGCGCTCACCGGCGGTGACGACTATGAGATCGTTTGCACGGTGCCAAAAGCCAAATGCGCCGGCTTCAGTGCCGCCGCTGGCGCCGCCAATGTCGCGGTCACCGAGATGGGCGAGATCAAAACGGGCGAGGGCGCTCGCTTTCTGGCGCAAAATGGCCAGCCACTGACTTTCAAGCAGGCCTCATTCAGTCACTTTTGAACTGATCCGATCGCAGGTATAGTGCGGCCGCAAAAGCGGGAATTTCTCAATGCATGATACGACTGCAAAAAAATCGGCGGTGACGCCGGTCAGCCAAAGCCCGAACTTTCCAAAACATCATAAGCGGTTTCCCACCAGCGCATGGCTGCGCCGGCAGGCGCCGCACAACGTGCCGCTTTTCGCCTTCGAATACGGGGACACGGGCGCCGGCAACGATGTCGGTATCGCCCAAAACTGGGCGGCCTTCGATGCCGTCAAGATCGTGCCGCGTTATGGCGTGATGCCGTCGTTGCCGCCGGTCGACGTTAAACTTTTCGGCCGCAGTTATGCCGCACCGATTGGTGTCGCCCCTATGGGCGGGCCGTCGCTGGTCTGGCCGGGGGCCGATCTTTTGATGGCAAAAGCCGCGCAGCGCGCTCGCGTGCCTTACACGCTCAGTGTTGCTGGCGGTGCCACTGTCGAACAGGCGGCCGAGGTGGCGCCCGACGTATTCTGGCTTCAGCTCTATAGGTTCTGGCACGACGATCACAAGATCGGATTCGATCTGGTGCGGCGGGCGCAGGCTGTGGATGCCAAGGTGTTGGTTCTTACGCTCGACGTGCCGGTGCGCACCACACGTTCGCGCGAGACTTACGCCGGTCTCGCACATGAATTTCGCCCGACTGCGCGTATGATCTATGAGATGGTCGTGCGCCCGAGGTGGCTGCTCGCCCTGATGCGAAATGGCTATCCGCGTTTTGCGACAATCAGCGATTACGCGCGGCCGGGAGCAGGCACCAACGAGATCATAGCCTATGCACGCGCGCGTATGGGTGGCGCGTTTTCATGGGCAGAAGTCAAACGCTACCGCGATGCCTGGAAGGGGCCGATGGTCGTGAAGGGCATCCTGCATCCGCGCGATGCCGAGAAAGCTGTGGCGCTCGGTATCGACGGCATCTGGATATCCAACCACGGTGGCCGTCAGATCGAGTCTTTGGTGCCGTCGATCGATGTGCTGCCGGCAATCGCGGCAGCGGTCGGCAAGAAGGCGACCGTCATGCTCGACAGCGGGATACGCAGCGGCCAGGACGTGATGCGGGCTCTCGCACTTGGCGCCGACGCTGCCTTTGCCGGGAAATCATTCCTCTGGGCGGTGGGCGCCCTCGGCGACGAAGGACCAGGTTATCTCATCGACCTCTATATCGACGAGTTGCGCGCCTCTCTTGGCCAGATCGGCGCGCGATCAATCGCCGAGGCGAGGGCGGCAACGATCCGCCACCCGGGTGCGATTGCCTTTGCGGCGAAGGCGCGCACGCCACGTAAACGCTGATTTCTTGCAAATAGCGACCTAGACAGCCCGACGAGGGCGTTTAATCACGCGCTGAAATCATGATTTCAAATAAAATCATCGCTGATCTGCGGTACCGGTAGTAGCGATTCTCTCTCACGGCCGATAAAAGGGGCAGCTTTTTCCGGGAGTGCCTATGTCGGCCGTTGCCGAACCACTTCAACATACGATGCCTGACGACAATCTGGCGCGGCGCAACGCCATGGTGCTTGCAGTCGCGCAGGCGTTGGCGGGCGGCAACAACACTGTCATCGTCAGTACTGCGAGCATCGTCGGCGCGGTGCTTGCCCCGGACAAAGGGCTTGCAACCGTGCCGGTGACCGCGATGGTGCTCGGGATGTGGCTCGGGACTCTGCCGGTCGGCTGGCTTGCGCGCCATTATGGTCGTCGCTTCGCACTCCAGTCGGGATCAGCTTTCGGTGTTGTCTCCGGGTTGATTTCGTACGTCGCGGTAGTCAACGGCAATTTTTGGCTGCTGCTTATCGGTACATTCTGTGGTGGGCTGTATGCCGCCGCCCACAATTCCTATCGCTTTGCCGCAACAGACACCGCCAGCGAGGCATTCCGGCCGAAAGCCGTATCATGGGTGCTCGCTGGGGGCGTATTCGCCGCCATCATCGGTCCACAACTTGTCATCTTCACCAAGGATCTTTTGTCGCCGCATCTATTTGCGGCGAGCTATCTTGGCCAATCGGCCTGCGCGGTGGTGGCTGCAATTGTGCTGCAATTCGTCAAGGTGCCGCCGCTTCCAGCTGCGCGCCACGATAGCGCGCGTCCGCTGGGCGAGATCGTTCGTAACGCTCGGTTTATTGTCGCTGTTGCCTGTGGCATGGCGAGCTACGGCATGATGAACATGGTTATGACCTCGGCACCGCTTGCCATGGTTGGCTGCGGTCATTCGATCACCGACGCGACTCTCGGGATTCAGTGGCATGTGCTGGCGATGTATGCACCGAGTTTCATCACCGGGTCACTGATCGCCCGTTTCGGTGTCGAACGCATTACGGGTGTGGGCCTGGCGTTGATCGCGATGACGGCTGGCGTCGGCATTGCCGGCATCACTGTCGCGCACTTCTGGACAGCGCTGATACTTCTTGGCTTTGGCTGGAACCTGTCGTTCATCGGCGCCACCACTATGGTTACGCAATGTCACCGGCCGCATGAACGCAACAAAGTGCAGGCTTTCAACGACTTCCTGATATTCGGCAGCATGGCGCTGAGTTCATTTTCGTCCGGGCAGTTGCTGGCGAATTTCGGCTGGGCGATGGTCAACGAGGTGATCTTCCCAACCATCTTTGTGGCCGGCGCCCTGCTTGTGTGGCTGGCGCTTAGACCTCGAAGGGCGGCGGTATAGCCTGCCTGTGCGGACCCAACGACTGAGTGGCCCAAAGAATAACTCGAGCGGCCGCTTTTTCCGCGTTGCGTAAATGGCAATTTTTTGGCTATATCCGCGCGCTTTCCGGTCGGGGTGAAGCGCCCTCAAAGCGGCCATCCTCGACGCTCCTGGCGCCGGCGGGAGCGTTTGTCCCGCCCGCACCAACAAATTCGAGGAAATTGGCCAATATGACTACATTGTGGATGATCGTCGGCTGCGGGGTGCTCGCGATCCTATATGGCGTCTGGGCTGTCCAGTCGGTGCTGAGCGCCGATGCTGGTAGCAAGAAGATGCAGGAAATTTCGGCGGCTGTGCGCGAGGGAGCGCAGGCTTATCTCAAGCGGCAATACACAACAATCGGTGTCGTAGGCGTCGTGGTCTTCGTGATCATCGGCTTTACGCTCGGCTGGCTGGTGGCGGTCGGCTTTGCCATCGGCGCAATTCTTTCGGGCGCAACCGGTTTCATTGGCATGAACGTTTCGGTGCGGGCCAATGTGCGGGTCGCTCAGGCGGCGACGAAGTCGCTGGCTGGTGGTCTCGAGCTTGCCTTCAAGGCAGGGGCGATTACCGGCATGCTTGTGGCTGGTCTCGCGCTGCTCGGCGTCACGCTCTATTTCGGGTTCCTTACCGGGACCATGCATAAGGCAGCAAACGACCGCACGGTAATCGACGCTCTCGTTGCGCTCGGATTTGGCGCCTCGCTAATCTCGATCTTCGCCCGTCTTGGCGGCGGCATATTCACCAAGGGCGCCGACGTCGGTGGCGATCTTGTCGGCAAAGTGGAAGCCGGCATCCCGGAAGACGATCCGCGTAACCCGGCAACCATCGCCGACAACGTGGGCGACAATGTCGGCGACTGCGCCGGCATGGCCGCCGACCTGTTCGAGACTTATGCGGTGACGACAGTCGCGACGATGGTCCTGGCTTCGATCTTTTTTGCCAACACGCCGCTGCTTGTGCCGATGATGACGTACCCGCTTGCTATCGGCGGAGCCTGCATCATCACGTCCATTATCGGCACATTCTTTGTGCGGCTCGGGCGTAAAAAGTCGATCATGGGCGCGCTGTACAAAGGCTTCATCGCCTCGGCGGTGCTCTCGCTCGTTGCGATCTGGTTTGTCACGGACTCGCTTATCGGTATGGGCTCGATCACCGGCGTCAGCTTCACCGGCAAGGCACTTTATATCTGCGCTGTCGTCGGCCTGGTTGTGACCGGCCTGATCATCTGGATCACCGAATACTACACGGGCACCAACTTCCGCCCGGTAAGATCGATTGCCTCGGCATCCGTGACCGGCCACGGCACCAACATCATTCAAGGCCTTGCGGTTTCACTAGAGGCAACCGCGCTGCCCGCGCTCGTGATCATCGGCGGAATTCTGCTCGCCTACGCACAAGCTGGGCTGTTCGGAATCGCCATCGCGGTGACTTCGATGCTGGCGCTCGCCGGAATGGTGGTGGCGCTCGACGCTTTCGGCCCCGTCACCGACAACGCGGGCGGCATCGCCGAAATGTCGGGATTGCCAAAGAACGTGCGCCGGTCGACCGATGCTCTCGACGCGGTCGGCAATACCACCAAGGCGATCACAAAGGGGTATGCCATCGGTTCGGCCGGCCTCGGCGCGCTGGTGCTGTTCGCGGCCTACAATCAGGATCTTCGCTTCTTCATCAGGACCGCAGGACAACATCCTTATTTTCAAGGCCTCGAACTCGACTTCTCCCTGAACAGTCCGTACGTGGTGGTTGGCCTGCTGTTCGGCGGTTTGTTGCCTTATCTGTTCGGCGCACTCGGCATGACGGCAGTGGGCCGGGCAGCCGGCGCGATCGTCGAAGAAGTACGCCGGCAATTCCGTCACAAGCCCGGCATCATGAAAGGCAAGGACAAGCCTGATTACGGCCGTGCGGTCGACATGCTGACAAAAGCGGCGATCAAGGAGATGATCATTCCTTCGCTGTTGCCAGTGCTGTCGCCGATCGTGTGTTACTTTGCGATCTATGTGATTGCGGGTGGCGGACCAGCCGGCAAGTCCGCCGGCTTCTCGGCATTGGGCGCCATGTTACTGGGCGTCATTGTCACGGGTTTGTTCGTCGCCATCTCGATGACGTCCGGCGGCGGCGCTTGGGACAATGCGAAGAAATATATCGAGGACGGCCATTACGGCGGCAAAGGCTCCGATGCGCACAAGGCAGCAGTCACCGGCGATACGGTCGGGGATCCTTACAAGGATACGGCTGGCCCGGCGGTCAACCCGATGATCAAGATCACAAACATCGTGGCGCTGCTGTTGCTCGCGGTTCTCGCGCACTAAATTTGCCGGATCAAAAACAAAAGGGCCCGCAGTTGCGGGCCCTTTTTCGTGACGTTGCATGCAAACTAGAGGTGCACACCGACATTCTTGAAGATGTTGCGGATGTAGCTCAGCTCCTGGCCGCCGGTCGGTGTAGTTTGCGACACGAAGTCGAAAATCTTGCCGTCCTTAAGACCGTAGTTGGCGAGCCGAGAGACCCGGCGATCTTTATCGAAATAGACCGCGATCACACGCTGGTCGACCACTTCATGCGGCAGGAAAGCGGCGGACCGCTGCGCCTTTTGCGAGATGTAATAGAAGGCCTCGCCGTTCACGGTGGCGACCGTTGATGGCGTTCCGAGCACGATCAACACCTGCTCCTGAGTTGCACCGATCGGGAGTTGTTCGAGTGCGCCTTCCGGCAATACGTAGCCGCGTTGCAGCGTTTCGGTGGTGCTGCCGCAAGCCGCAAGCGCGAGCGCGCCAGCCAGAGCCAGCGTCAAACGGAAGGCGCTATTGCGACGGCGCACGGTTCGACCTCAAACGCGGCACTATCATTTCTTTCTTGCATCGAGGAGGGCGTTGACGTAACCGCGGCGAACCACTGCACAGCCCCCGAACTAACCCGATGATGTTTTCCCTGTTTCGCCGCAACGCGCGGCAGGACACCATTTCGGCCCTGTATGGCACGATCGTGGCGCAGGCGCGATTGCCCTGTTTTTACCGGGAATTCGGCGTCCCAGACACTCTGAATGGCCGTTTTGACCTCCTGGTGCTGCATCTTGCCACGGTGCTGGCCCGGTTTGCGAAAGAACCCTTGCTCCGGGAACTGGGTCAGGGATTGTTTGACCGTTTTTGCCAGGACATGGACGACAATTTGCGGGAAATGGGTGTGGGTGACCTCGCGGTCCCCAACCAAATGAAACGAATGGGCGAGGCGTTTTACGGGCGGGCGGAGGCCTATCGGGCCGCGCTGACGGCGGCAAATAAGGCCGCTCTGGAGGAATCTATCATCCGGAACATCTACGACGGGACAGCGCCTGCGTCGGGTGCGGCGTGCCGCCTTGCGGCCTATATACAGGGAGCGGTAGTTGACCTGGAGAGGCAAGAACCATCCGCCTTTCTTGCTGGTAGAATCAGTATTCCTGATCCCATTCCTGTTGTTTTTGTTGAAGATAAATCGAATTCGCGAAAAGATTGAAATTCATGGAAAAAGTCGAAAATCCGTGGAGTGTGCCGCTTTCCGTGGAAGACATTCCGGAAACCGGTCTGCATATCGAAATCGATGCGCCTGAAGCCGCCCGGGCGGGGCTCATTGCCGTCGCGGGCTTACGGGCCTTGCCGCGTCTGTCCGCAGTATTTGATTTGGCGCGTCGCGGGGCCGGCGTGCGTGTAACCGGGCAAGTGAGTGCGCAGGTTGGTCAGACCTGCATCGTCACGCTCGAGCCGCTGGAAAGTGATGTCGAAGAGCCGATCGATCTCGTCTTTGCTCCTTCTTTGCCCAGCGGTGCGGCGCACGGAAGCGCTGCGACAACGGATCAAGACGCGGATGGCGAAGAGCCGCCCGAACCTCTGATCGGTGGTCAACTGGATCTTGGGACAATCGCAACGGAATTCCTGCTTCTCGGGATTGATCCCTACCCACGCAAAGCGGGCGCCGAATTCATGCCGCCAAAAGCCGATGATACTGGCGGGCGACCCTTCGCAGCCCTCGAAGCGCTTAAAAAGCGCTTGGGTGGCGGCTAGCCGGACGCACGGGCGAAGGGGTGAGCAGTATGGACAACCGGCTTGTATGCGGCGAACGAGCCGCTAAGGTCGCCCCCGCGCGTCGATTTCTACCGGCGCCCCAATCAAGGCCGCCAAGAGCGATCCATGCCGGATAGGGTTCGCATCGCACTTGATGCTATGGGCGGCGACCATGGCGCAGTGGTCATATTGCCTGGCGCCGACGTGTCGCTCACGCGCCATCCCGACATCGAATATCTGCTGTTCGGAAACAGTGCGATCGTTGAGCCGGTTCTCAATCGACTGCCTCGTCTGAAAGCCCGGTCAAAGCTCATTCACACTGAGGTGGCAATCCGCATGGACGACAAGCCGAGCCAGGCGCTGCGCTACGGCCGCTGGAAATCGTCCATGTGGCTTGCAATTGACGCGGTCAAAAAAGGCGACGCTGACGTCGCTGTATCTGCGGGAAATACCGGCGCGCTGATGGCTATGGCGCGTTTTAATCTCAAGAAGATGGAAGGTATTGAGCGGCCGGCAATTGCGGCGCTTTGGCCGACACTTAAAGGGGAGTCCGTTGTGTTGGATGTCGGCGCTTCGATCGGTGCCGACGAGGCGCATCTGGTCAATCTCGCAGCGATGGGCAGCGCCATGGCGCGCGTCCTTTTCGATATCGAACGCCCCACGGTGGGACTACTCAATATTGGTGTCGAGGAAGTCAAAGGGCTGGAGCAAGTGCGTGAAGCCGGGCGCATTTTGCGGGAAGGTCGTTTCCCGCATTTCGACTATCACGGTTTCGTCGAGGGTGACGATATCGGCAAAGGTTCTGTGGACGTGGTCGTCACCGAAGGCTTTGCCGGTAACATCGCGTTGAAAACGGCGGAAGGCACCGCGCATCAGCTTGCATCTTATCTACGTGCGGCCATGAACCGGACCTGGGCGGCTCGGCTCGGCTATCTGCTGGCGCGGCGCGCTTTCCAGACGCTGCGGGAAAAGATGGATCCACGCAAATCGAACGGCGGCGTGTTCCTCGGCCTCAATGGAATTGTGATCAAGAGCCATGGCGGGGCCGACGCGGAGGGAACGGCGGCAGCGATCGATATGGGTTACGACATGGTGCGCTATGAGTTGCTTGCCAAGATTGGCCAGTCAATGGCGCGCGACCTGCAGGCGGGAAGCACCGCAATGATGGCGAGCGGAGCAGGCTCGTGACCCTCTTGCGTTCGATAGTACTCGGCTGTGGCAGCTACCTTCCCACGCGCATCCTCAGCAACGATGAGCTCGCGCGTTCGGTCGCGACCACGGACGAATGGATCGTGCAGCGCACCGGCATTCGCGAGCGGCACGTCGCGGCGCCCGGCGAGCTCACATCCGATCTCGCGCTGCATGCCGCGCGGGCGGCACTTACCAACGCGCATGTTGAAGCGAAATCGATCGATCTTATCGTGCTGGCGACCTCGACGCCCGATCAGACTTTCCCGGCGACTGCCGTATCGGTGCAGGCCGCCTTGGGCATCACGCATGGCGCGGCGTTTGATCTTCAGGCTGTCTGTTCCGGATTCGTCTATGCACTTCAGGTGACTGACGCGCTATTGCGCGGCGGCAGCTACAAGCGCGCGCTCGTGATTGGGGCGGAAACTTTCTCGCGCATCCTCGACTGGAACGACCGTACGACGTGTGTCCTCTTCGGCGACGGTGCAGGCGCTCTGGTGATCGAGGCGCAACCGCAAGCGGGGACCCGCGAGGACCGTGGAATCCTCACAACACACCTGCGTTCGGACGGCCGGCACAAAGCCAAGCTCTATGTCGACGGCGGGCCGTCATCGACCCAGACCGTGGGCCATCTACGGATGGAGGGCCGTGAGGTGTTCAAGCACGCGGTCGCGATGATAACGGACGTGATCGAAGACGCCTTCAAGGCCACAGGCTATACGGCGGCCGATATTGACTGGTTTGTTCCGCATCAGGCCAACAAACGCATCATCGACGGATCCGCCCACAAACTTGGCATCGCGCCGGAGAAGGTGGTGATAACCGTCGACCGCCATGGCAACACCTCGGCGGCCTCGATTCCCTTGGCCTTGTCCGATGCGGTGGCTGATCGGCGCATCAAGCGGGGCAATCTCATCCTCCTGGAAGCGATGGGAGGGGGGTTCACCTGGGGTTCGGCGCTGCTGCGCTGGTAATCAACACCCGCTTTTCGGGCCAGTGGGGTCAGCCGCGCGCCGGGGGTATCCCACCACAATCTTCAACCAGCCGGTTGACGCCATCCCGGTCTTGCTAATATCGTCGATAATTCAGCAGGATACGTTCGCCGGGGGCAGGGCAGGCGATGACCGGAAAAACTGTTACTCGGGCCGACTTGTGTGAGGCGGTGTACCAAAAAGTCGGTCTTTCTCGTACGGAATCGGCGGCGTTGGTGGAGTTGGTGCTCAAGGAGATCACCGACTGTCTTGAGCGTGGGGAGACCGTCAAGCTTTCCTCGTTCGGTTCGTTCGTGGTGAGAAAGAAAGGCCAGCGTATTGGGCGAAATCCTAAGACCGGCAAAGAAGTCCCAATTTCGCCCCGACGCGTTATGGTGTTCAAGCCGTCGGCGATTCTCAAGCAACGGATCAACAACGGCTCCGGCGAGCCAGCCTAGGCCGATTCCGTCGTAGCGTAACCGCGTTAGTCTCTAACCCAGGAGTGGGCCGCTTTGGATAACAAGGCGCCAGACGCATTTCGCACCATCAGTGAAGTGGCGGACGAACTCGATCTGCCGCAGCACGTGCTGCGCTTTTGGGAGAGTCGCTTCCACGAGATCAAACCGATGAAACGCGGCGGTGGTCGGCGATATTACCGCCCCGACGATATCGATCTGCTGCGCGGAATTCGCCACTTGCTGTATGGTGAAGGCTACACCATTCGTGGGGTGCAGCGGATATTGCGCGAGCAAGGCGCGAAATTCGTTCAGGCCGTATGGCAGGAAGGCGCGCCGCAACCACCCCATGGCGTCGTTGAAGAGGAGGAGGAATTGGTTGAAGGGGACGCGTTGGTTGAGAGCGGCTTATCAGAAGAGCCGCAGGGCTTGCGCGAGCGATTATCCTCCTTGATCGGACGCGATCTCGCAGATCGGCAAAGCGACGTTGCGGCGCGCGTTGAGCCTCCGCTGGCCAGCGCACCAGTTCCTCAGATCGACCCCACTGATCGTGCAATCCACGGCGCTGTTCAGCCGGAACCGTCGAAGCCGGCGCCGGAGCCTCTGGCAGTCCGACAACCTGCCGCGGGCAGCCTTGCGCGCGAAGACTTGCGCAAATTGCACGCCGCGCTGCATGAGCTTGCCGAATGCCGCAAGCTGATCGATTTGGCGGTCACCCGGCATCACTAGCACTCCGTTGCAACCAGCCCATGAACCATTCGGGCATGGTGCCCGACTAATGACTGTGTAGAATGTTTTGGCCCAGGGTCTTGGGAGGGTGAGGGCGTCTATGCGGGGGGTCTTAAAGACCGCATTGCTGGCGGTTGCGGTTCTTATTGGCGCTTTCACGCCAACATTTGGGCAAACGCCTCCTAACAACCCGACACCGCCAGTCACGGTGGTGACCCGCGGGACCCCGATCACGCCGCTTGGCTGGTACGCCATCGGTTCGGTTGTCTGCGTAGCGGTTTCGCCGATGATCGGCACCGTCGTCCTCGGTCGCGAACTCACCATCAGTGAGGCCTATCACGGCACCCTCGGCTGTCTGCTGGGCCCGGTAGGCTGGCTCCTGGCCGATGCCCTCTTTCCTCCCGGGGCTTCCGGTCCCACCGGAGCTGGGCCTCCTCCGCCGCGCAAATCGGCAAGCACCGCGCGCGGACGTCATTTCAGTATTCCGCCGGTGGGCGCGACAAGCTTGATCGGAAACGAAGTCCTGCTTGTATTCGCCCCGGGCGCTTCGCCCCGAGCACGCGCCGCGCTTGCAACCGGCCTGCAACTGACTCAGCTGGAAACTCAAACTTTTGCGTTAACCGGTCAAACAGTCGAGCGGTGGCGCATTGATGGCGCACGGTCGGTGCGGGACACGCTGCTGCGGATCCAAAGCAGTTTCCCCAGTGTTTCGTTCGGGCAGGCAAATCGTGTGTATCTCGGCGCGCAGGCGCAGCCAGCGACAAAGCCCGACGCGGCAGCAGATGCGGCGGCCGCGCAATATGTCGTACGCAAACTGCATTTGCTGGAAGCTCACCGCATCAACAGCGGCGATAATGTTTTGGTCGCTGTGATCGATTCAAAAATCGACACGACCCATCCCGACCTCGCCGGTGTGATTGCCGATGAATACGATGTCGTCGGCAATGCTGCCCCGGCGCATGCGCACGGCACTGCCATGGCTGGCGCAATTGCTGCGCACAGCAAATTGGTTGGCGTCGCGCCAAAAGTGAAATTGCTGGCCATTCGTGCTTTTGCTGGCGCTGGTGAGAGTGCGCAAAGCACAACTTTCAATATCCTCAAAGCTCTTGATTGGGCTGCGAGCAAGCACGCCCGCATCGTGAATATGAGCTTTGCGGGTCCGCCCGACATGCTGCTGCAGGAGATGCTGAATAAGGCCAATGCGCGCGGGATCGTCCTGATTGCCGCTGTCGGCAACGAGGGGCCGCGTTCGCCGCCATTGTATCCTGCAGCCGATGCCAGGGTGATTGGTGTGACAGCAACCGATGCCGATGACAAACTGATGCCGCAGGCCAACCGTGGCCCGCAAGTTGCTATCGCGGCACCTGGCGTTGAAATCCTCGCCGCAGCGCCTAACGGGGCATACCAGGTGACCTCTGGCACTTCCGTCGCGGCGGCACATGCCACGGGTGTTGCGGCGCTACTTCTTGCCGCCAGGCCCAATCTGACGCCAGCGCAGGTGCGTGGCGATCTGATACGGTATGCTCAGCGCATCCCAGGGAAACGTAATGAGGTCGGGGCCGGCGTTATCGATGCGCTTGCGGTGATCAAAGGATCCGCAAAATAGCCAGCGCCAGGCAGATAGACCGTCTTTTGGATCAACCGCCATGACCGTCCCCGAACCCCTGCTTGTCGAGCGCCCCTCGGACGAGATCGTCGTTCTCAAAATCAATCGGCCCCAGGTGCGCAATGCACTCAATCTTGACGTGCGCATAGGGCTGGCAGACGAAGTCAGCCGTGGCGGTGCAGACAGCAAGGTGCGCTGCATCATCATAACCGGCTCGGAGACCGCGTTTGCCGCCGGCGCTGACATCGGCGAGATGGCCGAAGCCACGCCCGTCGAGGTGATGGCGCGCAATGTCCAGAAATACTGGCGGGCGATTACCGATTGCCCAAAACCCATAATCGCCGCGGTCGAGGGATTTGCCCTGGGCGGCGGCCTCGAGCTCGCGCTATGCGCCGATATCATCGTCGCGGGCGAAGGCGCCAAGCTCGGTCTGCCTGAAGTCAAAGTCGGAATTCTTCCAGGCGGCGGCGGCACGCAGAAACTTGCCCGCCTCGTCGGGCGACATCGCGCCATGTTGTTAATGATGACCGGGCGGATGTTCGGCGCGCCTGAAGCCTTTAGTATGGGCGTGGTGAGCGAAGTGGCGCCCACCGGCCAGGCGCTATCGCGCGCAATCGAGATCGCGCGCGAAATTGCCACCATGCCGCCAATCTCCGTGATGCAAATCAAGGAAATCGTCAATGCGGGGCTTAATGCTCCGCTGGATGCCGCGCTCATGCTGGAGCGCAAGGCATTCCAGCTGCAGTTTGCCACCAGCGATCAAAAGGAAGGGATGCGCGCCTTCATGGAAAAGCGAAAGCCGAAGTTCGAAGGAAAATAGCGCATGGTGGATTTGTCGAAATCCGATCTGGTCGTTGCCGTGATCGGCACCGGGACCATGGGCCGCGGGATCGCCCAGCTTTGCGCGCAGGCTGGACTGACATGTTTTCTTTTCGATTCTCGCGAAGGCGCTGTGAATGAAGCCATCGCGGCGATCGACAAGGGTCTTGAAGGTCAAGTGTCTAAAGGTCGGCTAACAGCTGAAAACAAAAAGAGCGCGCTTGCTCACCTGAAGCCAATCACTTCGCTTGGCCAAGCCAAAAACGCGGGTATTGCCATCGAAGCAATTGCGGAAGATCTCGAAGCAAAGCGCAGCCTGTTCCACGAATTGGAAAAGCATGTCTCCGCCGACGCGGTGCTTGCAACCAATACGTCGTCTCTTTCGGTCACTGAGGTTGCCGCCGGCTGCGGCAAACCGGAACGTGTCGCCGGCTTGCATTTCTTCAACCCACCGCCGTTGATGAAACTGGTCGAAGTGATAGGCGGACTGCGCACCAATCCGGCAGTTGTCGAAGCGCTGACCGGCTTCTCGAGGCGTATCGGCAAGCATCCGGTTGTCGCGGCTGATACGCCGGGATTCGTGGTCAACCACGCCGGGCGCGCCTACGGACCTGAGGCGTTGCGTATCGTGGCGCAAGGCATTGCTAGTCCGCGCGAGGTCGATCTTCTGATGAAAGAGGCGGCCGGCTTTCGCATGGGCCCGTTCGAATTGCTCGATCTCGTGGGCGGTGACGTCGCTCATGCGGTGATGGTGAGCATCTTCGAGCAATATTTTGAAGAGCCGATGTACCAGCCGTCGGCACAAATGGCTGTGCGCGTCGCCGCCGGAATGCTTGGCCGCAAGAGCAAGCAAGGTTTCTACAATTACGACGGTGCACAGTCTGCCAGTCCGCCGACAATCGCGGTCGCCGCACAGCCAGTACCTGCGTCCGCCTGGGTCGCGGACGAGGATGGCGGCAGGGAGCTTGCCGAGTTGCTCAAAAACGCCGGCGTCAAGGCACAACTCGGGGGCCAGCCCGCCGCGAGCGGGCCTTGTTTTGTGACGCCGCTCGGTGAAGACGCGTCGAATGCCGCTGTCCGATTAAAACTCGACCCAGCCCGCACGATGGCCGTCGATATGTTTGGGGGCTTTAGTGGTCGCCGGACTCTCATGAAAACGCTGGTCAGCACCGCCGACATTGTTGGCGCCGCCGCCGCCGCGCTGTCGGCCGGCAATGTGCCGGTGACGGTGATCAACGACAGCCCGGGTTTTGTGGTGCAGCGGCTTCTCGCCATGATCGTTAATATCGGCACTCGAATCGCGGAGTTGCGAATCGCTGCGCCGGCCGACATCGACACCGCTGTTGAGCTGGGGCTGAATTATCCGAAAGGGCCGCTTGCCTTAGGAAACATGCTGGGCGCAGCCCGTGTGCTTGCCGTGCTCGATGGCATGCATGCCGTCACGCTTGATCCGAAATATCGCGCGACCACGTGGCTGCGCCGCCGCGCGCGACTCAGTGTATCATTGCTTGCGCCGGACTGAGTTCCCTTACAAGCTGGCGAATGTCCGTAGATGTGACGTGGCCGAGCCTGTCGCAGCACTACGTATAGAGGTGCGTGGCGTTTGGTCAGGTAGCACGGAACCGCAAGGTGCCGCGTCGAGTTTTCAATTCATAAGAAACGTAGCAGGGCAATGGAGACGCTATGCAAGAGCAGATCTTGATCGTCGCATTCCTGTGGTTTGCGTTGCAGATCCCGCTCGGTAGCTTCATCGGCGATTGCATACGATTTGGAATGGCCGAAGCGTAACAGAGAAGCGCCCGATCCAAGGGGCGCTATTTCTGTCTCTATTTTGCTTTACCAAAACATCCGTATCCGACCGTGCGCGCAATATTCTCCGTGCGCGTCGTAAGCGCGTGACCAGGTGGCCGCGGCTCGGAGTCCGGATTTTCGTGAGGCTCCCATGCGCCGCCACCGACGACGGATGCGTGGACGCCGTCCAGATAACCGAACATCTGGGCGTGCGTACTCAGCTCGGAGGAATTGCCGTTGGCAGAGCCTCCGTCCAAGATTTTTTTCAACTTGCTCCTGCGCACTAGAGCTTCGCCAGCTGCAGAAGCCATCCAAACTGTAGCGCGGTGAAGCACAGGGCCGTGAACCCTACGCCTATGAGCTCGATTCCAGGCATGTCTTGTCCCCCTAGACAATTAGCCGAGGCTCACACGCTAGGTGGGGGCGCGAGGGCAGGCTGTGATGGCCATCACAAAAATGCGGAATATGCCTGCCAGCACTGGGTTTTCCCCAACCAGAGGCCGGGGCCGGCAGCGGGCGCATTAGATGTAAGTGATTGATTTATCTGGTCGGGGCGGCGGGATTTGAACCCACGACCCCCAGTCCCCCAGACTGGTGCGCTAACCGGGCTGCGCCACGCCCCGACCGAAGCGCGCGGACTATAGGGACGCCCCTACCGCAGTGCAACCTTGGGCGTTCCGGGGACACCATAGGCGCGTCGGATCGGCCCGCGGATCATGAGGACGATCGCGGCCAGGGCACCGCAGGCGTAGACCACGGTGTAGGCTTCAAGGAACTGCACGATATTGAGCGGGACCGCGAACGCGTAAACCGCAACGCAGGTCATCGCCACGACAGCTCCCATGCCGACGCGCGCCACTTCCCGGAAGTAACCGGTGTGAACCAGCACGCTGTGCGTCACCATCTGCGTCAGGTTCGCAGCCAGCAGGGCAATAAGGATCGGTGTGGTGGCAGGCGGCATCGTCGCGGCGCTGCCGAGCAGGAAAGCGAAGAGCCGGTCGGCACCCAAGATCAGAATCCCGGAAGCCGCCAGCGCGGGAATGCAACAGAGCGCTGCTGCCAGTAGCGTCGCACGCACAAGCGTGGCCCCATCTCGTTGCGCCAGCGCGCTCGTCTGCCGCGGTACCAGGATGTCGCAGACCGCGCCGAAGATTGTGGCGCCGCCACGGAAGATTTTGAAAGTCGTGTCGAGAATGATGGGCGGTGCGCCCAATCCAAAGAGAACCGGGACAATGAAGTATGGGTAGTTGTAGATGTAGATATCGCTTGCCGCATAGGTACTGCTTCGTATCAGCTCGGCGCGATTGCTGCGGAAAAATGAGCGCAGACCTTCGATCATGCCGGTCAATCGCAGGACCAGCGCACCACGCGCGACGACGCGTTGGACGCAGAGTGCCAGCACAACGGCCCACAATGCGATCATCGCTGTCAGCATCACGATCAATGGCATTCCAAGCAACACGGCCGCCAGCCCGAAGAAATATCCAAAGCGACGCACAGTTTCGAGGGCTTCAAACAAAACGTATTCATCGACCGCGATTGAAATGTTGCGCAGCGCGAACCAGACGAGGTTGAGAGCAATGAACAGAAAGAAAAGAGCGAATTCGGCGGCCTCAAGCAGGGAGTCGGCGTGTGCCGCAGTCACGACAAAGCAGATCGCCGCGCCGACGATAGTCAGCAGAAAATAGAACAGAACGACGGCGGTCGCATGATGCGCGGCTGCCTTATTGCTCTTGCGGGCAAGAAAATTCCCGCGCAGCCGCACGAAGAGGATCTTCACGATGCCAAAATCGCACAGCCACAGCGAATACCCGATGGCGGCGACCAGAATGAAGATCGAAAAGCGTTGTGGTGTGAGGACGTGAGCGAACACGAAAGTCTGCGCCAGGCCCGTGATGAAGGCGGAGCCCGCCGTCGTCATCCGCAGCAGAAAAAATGGGATCGAGATCATTCGGCGCTTCATGATGGGTGGGCCCCTTTGGCGCCGATTTCGAGGCACTGATCGAGAAGCGATCGCGCTGTTGCGGCCCACGTAAATCGCCGGGCTTGCTCGCGCCCTGTCGCGGCGAGCCGCTGGCGCAGGCCACTATCGGAGTTCAACGCGCGCAGGTGGCCAGCAAGCGCCGCAATATCGTCCATGCCACAACGCAACACAGCATTGTTACAGACCTCGACCAAGGCCGGTTGCTCACTGATGACCACCGGGCAATCGCAGGTCATGGCCTCCAGTGCCGGCAGGCCGAATCCTTCGTAACGGGAAGGGAAGACCAGCGCGAGGGCATTTTCATAGAGCGTGCGCAATTCCGGATCCGAGACGTAGCCGACGTTGCGCACGTTGTCGGACCGCACATCGGCGACCTGACCATGTACGGAGCTGTCCCGCTTGCCGGTCAGTACGAGCAGCGTGTCGCCAAGTTTTGCCTGAAGGAAGGCCGCCAATACGGTCTCGACGTTCTTGTTCTTGCTGCCGACACCGACACCTAGAAAGTATCTCTTGCCGCGCAATCCGAGACGTTCAAGCACGCCCAAATCGGGCGCGACCGCCGCGATGTGATCGCCGCCCTCGTAACATATCGGCATATCGGTGCCATCGGCGCCGTACCATTTGCCGATTTCCCGGCGCGAGAATTCCGATACGGTGACGATACGATCGGCGCGCGCACACAGGCGCGGGATGATGAAGCCATAGGCCACCCGAAACGCGAAGGAAAAGTTGTTCGGCAGTGCGTGCACAGTGGCGTCGTGCACGACCACGATTTGGTGGCGCGTGAAGATCGGTCCGAGCATGCACAAATTGAGCAGCAAGCGCCCCGCGGCATGCCACGGCAGTTCGAGTTGCTCCCAGGTATAGCCGGAAAAAAAGCCAACACGGCGAAGCGGTATGTTTTTAAGAGGAAAATCTCGCGCTTTTTTTGGCGCGATGATTTCCACGTGTCCCTTCAGTGCACGATAGGGTTCGGAGTCAAGCAAGGCATCGATCGCACGCACAGCCTCAATGGCAAATCGTTGCACGCCCAGTGTCTTCTGGGTGAGAAAACGGCCGTTGATCACGATGCGCGGCGGCAGCCCGACGAACACGGGATCCGTCCGGCGACTCGTCTGCAGCAATGTCTCTGACTGCTTGAAATAGTCGCCCAAGACGTCACCTACTGTTCAAGAGCGCGGTTACCGTCTTGGCAAATGCCTTCGGCGAAAGTTGCCGCCCAATATCGGTGCGCGCGGCCGCGCCCAGGCGCCCGCGCAGCTCGGCATCGTGCGCAAGTTTGCGCAGCCACTCGGCGGCGTGATCGACATCGGCATCCGCCCACTCCTGATCGGGAACACCAAACAGGCCATCCGGATCGTGAACCGGAACGAGCGAGCACGACACCAGCGCCGAATTACGCTCGTTCATGAAATCGAGATTGCCGGACCAACCGGTGGCAACGACCGGTTTGCCGAGCGCCATGGCTTGCGCCAGCACCAGGCCGAAACCTTCGGAACGGTGCAACGAGATCACTATGTCAGCGGCCGCCATCAGCCCGCTCATGTCGGATTGCGGCAGGGCACCTTCAATGAGACGAATATTCGATGCGCCGGCGATGGCGGCGTCGAGCTGCTGACGCGCGCGGTCGGCGCCGTTGTCGATCAGCTTGATCACCAGCACGCGGTCAGGCGCGTCGGCAAAGGCGCGGCGAAACGCGGCGATCGCCGCGAGCGGATTCTTACGGCTGAAGGCTGAGCCGATATGGAAGACGTTGAGCACGATCAGGGCATTCTGCGGCAAGCCGAGCTTGCCGCGCATGTGCGGCGTGCCCGGCGTTGCGGTTATAGGATGAGGCACAACGTGCACCGGCAAATTGGTAGCCGCTGCAACGGCATTGCGGGTGAAGGTGCTCGGCACCCAGATCTCGTGCACGAAGCGGAATCCGGATCGCCAAATAGGCGGCAACTGCGGTAGCTCCCAGGCCCAATATCCGATCACGCGGCGCCCGTGAATTTTTTCCCGGCCGAGCGCATACATCGCGTGCGACATGAACGGGCCGTTGTGGTGCACGATAAGGCTGCCACTGCCTGGCAACAACGCGCGGCGCGATTCTGACGGCGAAAATTCTGTTTGGCCGAAGGCGTCGCTGAGATCGAAGGCCGTCGGGGCCAAGCCGGCATCGTCCAGCGCTGCGTAGGCAAGGCGCGCACCTTCGCCGAGACCGCCGGCGGTTGAGAAAAGCCCTGCGAT
>DASPUD010000084.1:0-4733 GCA_035623095.1 Pseudolabrys sp. | reverse complement strand
TCGAGCAAACGCGGAGGCTGGCACTCAACGACAGTCATCGGATTCCCAGATACTGGTGTTTTATACAGGTGATGATGAGCGTATCCGTTTTATTCGTCAAGTGATGGTTTATATCCCATCATTTGATGTCCATTTATAGTTAGGTCCGCATGGAACAAGCCTACGCTGCAATTGGCCGGGCAGTAATCTTCGCGCAGCTCTTTGAGACTGCACTGGTTCCCATATTCGAACTCTTCAAGATGCAAACCGAACCGGGCTATCGTGAAAAGACCGGCGGATATATTTCCGCGGGTGCATTCAAAGTGCCGATCACGAACATTGTCAAGGCGCTCTCCGCGACAGGAGACATCGCTCCCGATCTGGAGACTCGCTTGACGGCGTATATTGCGGACCGTCATACCTTGATTCACCGTTGGGTTCAGATACATGGATTGCCTGCGGAAGACGACGTGGCCGCTATCGGTGCCATCCTTGAACTCGCAAACCGCGTGGAAAATGAGGCCAAGGACTTGACGCAGTTGCTCGTTGGCTACGTTGTCAAGTATGCCGAACCAGAATGGGCCAGCACCAACATGGAGGAGTACAAAGCGCGAATGGCCGAAATCTTTCGGCGCGCTCACATCGACAACGTAAAGCAATGGCAATGACGCGTGTTCTATGCGCACCTAACCCTGCAATGGAGCGGACGCTTTGCCTGTCGGCTCAGCGCCGCTCACTTCCACGTTGGGCGTTTCGCGCATCAGATGAAGGGCTCATTGGAGCCTATCCGGATTTTTGTGTGCGAGGCATAACATGACGCGAAGGAGCATGTATGCCAAGCAGAAAGACGACGAAGGCCGCGCAGGCGGCCAGGGCGGCGCTGCCGTCGATCCCGAAGGAACTCATTGACCAGTTCGTGACCGGTCCGATAAGCGCGCAGGCGGTCCAGGCGGTGTCGCCGCCGTTCAAGAACGCGCTGATCCAGCGCGCCCTGGGGGCGGACCTAAGCCACCACCTGGGCTATGGGCCTGGGAGCGCCAAACCCGAAGAAGCCACCAACCATCGCAACGGGGTGAGCGCCAAGACCGTGCTCGCCGAAGACGGGCCGGTGCCCATCGAAGTGCCGCGCGATCGGGAGGGTAGCTTCGAGCCGCTGCTGATCCCCAAGCACGAGCGGCGCCTCACCGGCTTTGACGACAAGATCGTGGCGATGTACCCCCGCGGCATGACGGTGCGCGAGATTCAGGGCTTCCTAGCCGAGCAATACGCCACGCCGCCACGATCTGTTCGATCGAAAACCGACTTCTCCTTACGACAAACCCCTTTCCCTTGAAGGTAAGTTGCCGAAAAACTATCATCTCTGCCGGCTGAGTTCTCCAACGCAGATCAATCGCGGCCGCAGGGCCTAGCAGCGCCCAAAACCCGCTGCGCAATCTTCTGGCAGGGGCAGTCAAAGTCGTGCACTACGTGCCTGAGTTACTTCTCCTCGGAAATAAAGTCACTCTTGGCGTCTTGCATGATGAGCCAAATGCACTCCTCTGGACCTTTGCAGGAGTCGTCGTGATACTGCCCGCCGGGTTGCATGACGTAAGAACCTACCGGAAGTGCTTTGGTTTCGCCGTTCATAATATGAATCCAGGTACCCTGAATGTTGACACCGTGGTAGTCGTTAACGTGCTTGTGCGATCCAGCAACGAATCCAGGTGGTAACTTGAGCAACATGCCGAACGAGCCTTTCCTACGGTCTTCCCACAGCTTGGCAATTTTCAATGGGCCTATGAAGGGCTCCCAAGCGAGTGCTTCGATACTAGTCATTTCGCCTTCGCTAGCGGCCATCGCGCTAAGGCAGGAGAATGCCAAAAGCGCACATAGAGCGGTTCGAACAATCGTCTTGCTTCTTGCCATCACGTTAATCCCTTTCACTAGAGTTCCTTACTTCATGACACCTTGATTAGCTCTTTGCCGTTTCAATGAGACGTAGTTCCCAACGCGCAGCGCGGCACTGCTTGCCTTGTTTCTACGCAGTCCGAAGTTCAGTGGACTCCGCGAATTCATGAGCTATGCAGGAATGTCGCGCGCAACCTCAATCAGCTTACCGCTGTTGATTTCATAGAAGAATCCGTACAGCTTGACCTGGCTTGGGACAGCAGGGCTGTTGCGAAGGAGCTTAACGTCGTACTTGATTGACTCCTCAAAGTGCGGAATCGAAAGGCTATCGCGATCAAACAAACCGGCGATGTCCGTATGGTAGTGGTCGTGGAAGTGGTTAATTAGCGCGTCAGGAGGGAATGCCGTCGCTCCGCAATAGGAGTGATGCACCACCACGACATTTTGAACGTGGAATAGATAGTCCATGGTGGACACAGACTGCAGGGCGCCAGCGGCGCGACCGCCAGCATTCGTTACCGTAAACAGGGTTCGCGTGTTACCCACCCGATTGCCAGCCTTATCGAGGATGTTTTCCCCGGGGTAGACTTCGTTGCCCAAGTAGCTGGCAACGGCCTGCGGAATCTCGGCTGCGCGCGGGTCAAAACAATAGATCGCCATGGTCTTCATGGGGATGGCTCGATTGAACCCTTCAAACTTGGACAGATCGAACCAGGGTTGCGTCCTGAATTCAAATTCGCTGTATTTCGCAGAACTACCTGGTTTTGCGTTCTCCTGTGCAGCTTCCGCCGTCGCAATTCCTAAGGCCGCAGCGCTTGCTAGGACGGTTCCGCCCGCAACAGCACTCACGAACCGCCGTCTGGTCGGATCAATCAGAATGTTCTCTTCCATAGTTCCTCCGCTAGAGGGGTGTGGTGTCTTATTCGCGCCAGACTCTAGGCTACGCATGCACTGTGCGGGCACGATGCTTTCGGCAGGCGGTGCGCAGCACATCGGTGATCGATGGAGTGGTCCCTTTGGCGTGGTCGGCCTATACTCGACCAGCGGGCAAGGTTCGCGGCGCGAGCGCTAGGATGCGACCCGCTATTCGAGTGTCAGGTATTCATGGCGCTTGCTCCTGGTTTGACGGCTGCGCCACTATCTCTGGCGCAAGGTCGGGTTGTCTTTGACGAAAGTGTCGCGTCTTGTCGAAAATTTCTGCAAGGTAGTGCCGATCGAGCCCTGACCAGTGTTGGGGTATTGCGGTGCACTTCGCGCCATACGGGAGCCAAGATGTCAGTCAGCGAGTGTTTTGGTGAAGCATTCGGGAATCGGTTGCACGGGCAGGCGACTTCGTTTGCGACGCGCGCGTTGCGCCAGTCCACGCTCGCGGTCAGCGAGCTCCGATACGACAACCCGGAGTTCATTCTGTCCACGCCACCACGCGAAGAGAATGCCTTCGTCGTAGCCGTACACCTCAAACTCTACGAACGGTATGAGTACTGGGAAAACGGCAGGGCTGCGCCGGTTTCGACCCTACGTCCCGGCGAAACGATTATCTACGACGTCAAGCGCAAGCCCACCTTTCATCTGAATTGCTCATTTCATTCGGTACATTTCTACCTGCCGATGGACGCACTTGACGCGCTGGCAGATGAGGCGGACGCACGGAGGATCGAGGAACTTCACTACAGACCGGGCGCGAGCCGGGCTGATCCTGTGTTACGCAACATGGCCGAGGTGTTACTGCCGCTATTTCACTGTCCCGGTTGCGCCAGCAGACTGTTCATTGATCACCTCATGCTCGCCGTCGGCCATCATGCAGCTTCCACATACGGCGGCATGCAGCCCTTGAAACGAACGATTCTGGGCGGACTTACGGCTGCGCAGGAGCGTCGGGCCAAAGACCTTATCGCCTCCAATCTGTCCGGCAATCTCTCCCTGGCCGCGTTGGCCACTGAATGCGGGTTGTCGACATCCAGGTTCAACAAAGCCTTCCGAAAGAGCGTCGGCATGCCCCCGCACAGATGGTTAGTCCAGCAGCGCATCGCTCTCGCAAAAACGTTGCTGCGCAATGGCTCGATGAAGCTCACGGACGTTGCACTGGCATGCGGCTTCTCCGATCAAAGTCACTTCACGCGATGTTTCTCAGCATGCGCCCATATGAGTCCGGGACAATGGCGGAGAAGCGTGGAGAAACTATAGGGGCACAGGCTGCAGAGGGTTGATCTTGGAAACCCAGGTAGCTAAGTCGCGGGGACGGGCTACGCTCACAGACGAACCGATCGCCGCAGTGACCGAAAGCGGCCCAACCATCAGTTGCACCGGAGCGTCAACAGCCGGCTTCGCCGCCTGTCGCCGCCCGGTGAACTGAATCGTTAGAGCGCGCTACACATGCGTCGCGGAGCGCTACATTACATCCTGGCCGGTGCTGCAGTTGGACTTGGGGTCCCGCTAGTATTTCGCTTAGTCGCGAGCGTGCTAGAGCCCTATGATCGAATACCCGACGCCGCGTGGATCATCTTTGACTACGCACAGCTCATGTTGTGGCCTACGCTTGTGTTCTTGGTGCCAGTCGAGGAACCAGGTGCGCCGGACTTGAGTTCATGGGGATTTATCACGGTTGCGGCCCTGGCAAACGTGACTGTTTACGCCATGCTGGCGGGCCTCATTTGGGCAGGTATCGCGAAATCTCGTTGGATTCTGGTGGTCCCCCTATTGATAGTTGTGAGCATTTGGGTTCAGGTATGGCGCGCCTAGCGCGCCCTAACCCGCCGCTCCAGTGGCCGCGCGATGAAGCCGCGCGCCCCTGAGGTCCAGCGTTAGCCCGCACGACCCGCGGCATGAGCACCGACAGTTCAATAAAAAGCCCCTTGCGGCAGCGAGCA
>DASPUD010000083.1:0-3650 GCA_035623095.1 Pseudolabrys sp. | reverse complement strand
GCGGCGCCGGCTTTGCAGGACGTGATCGCCGGCCACAATCAGATGATGTTTGCCACCGCTGCTTCCGTTATGGGTCATATCGAAGGCGGACGCGTGCGCGCACTTGCGGTGACCACGCTCAAACGCACCACGGCACTGCCGGACATTCCAACCATGGACGAAGCGGGACTGAAGGGTTTCGACGCCAGCACCTGGCATGGTCTGGTTGCGCCCGCGGGCACGCCGCCGCAGGTAATCTCGACATTGCACAATGCGGCAGTCAAGGCGCTGCAAGATCCGGCCGTGCAGGCCTCGCTTGGCAAGCTTGGTGTCGATATCGTTGGTGACACGCCGCAGGAATTCCAGGCCTACATCAAGAGCGAAATCCCCAAATGGACGGCGATCGTGAAGGCTTCCGGCGCCACGTTGGACAAGTGACAGATGAATATTGTTGATCGCCCCCATGGCGCGCTCGCGCGCAACGTCAAGCGGCTCGGCCACCTCGATTTGCCGGGTGCCGGCCAGGTCACGGTAGCGGGCAATTTTGCTTACGTCGGGCACATCCCGAACAAGGGGAACCTCGGCACGTCGATTGTCGACATTGCAGACCCGAAAAATCCCAGGCTGGTGGCGACTGTAACGCTCGATGATCCGGTCTCGCACAGCCACAAGGTGCGCGTCTCCGGCGACGTGATGGTTGTCAACCACGAGCGCAATGCAACGCCGGTCGGCCGGCGCGCCGAGCAATTACCCGCGGTGCGACGCGAACTGCACGAAACCCTCAAGCGTGAACCGACCCGCGCCGAGTTGGCGCAAAAGCTCAATATCACCGAAGCGGATCTCGCAGCGGTCGAGGCGGCGGAAAAGCAGCCTTATCGCAACGGAGGCTTCCGCATCTATGACGTCGTCAATCCGGCGACGCCAAAGTTGATCCATCACCAGTTGACCGGCGGCATCGGCGTGCATCGTTTCGATATGGACGACCGCTACGCATACATCTCGACCGAGATGGAGGGTTTCATTGGCAACATCCTCGTCATCTACGATCTGCGCGACCCAAAAAAACCGCAGGAAGTCTCGCGCTGGTGGATGCCGGGACAGCACATTGCCGCGGGCGAAAAACCGGCCTGGTCTGGCAAGCGGCATCGTCTGCACCATGCGCTGCGTTTTGGCGACGAGATGTGGGCGAGCTGCTGGCATGGCGGTTTCCGCATCGTCGACGTGGCCGATTTGAAAAAGCCGAAGACCGTCGCGTCGTACAATTATCATCCGCCGTTTCCCGAACCGACCCATACGGTCATGCCGGTGCCGGGCAAGCCCGGCGGTAAACGCATCGCGCTCGCCATCGACGAGGAGGATCAGGCGCAAAGCGCCAACGAGGAACAGGCGCGGCGCGGGCGGCCGCATGCGGGCATCCTGGTATTCGACGTCAGTGACTACGCGAACGTGAAGCCACTCTCGCTATTTGAGGTGAGCGAGCTCGACTCGCCTTTTGCCCGCACGCCCGGCGCCCGCTTTGGCGCGCATCAATTCCACGAACGCATGGCCGGGACGTTGGTCTTTGCTGTGTGGTTCGGCGCGGGACTGCGGGTGATCGACGTGGCTGATCCGATGGCGCCGCGCGAAGTCGGCTATTTCATTCCCGATCCCGTGGGCGGCCGGCCGGCGCCGCAGAGCAATGATGTGGTGCTCGACGAGCGCGGACTTGTCTATATCGTCGACCGCCACATCGGTTTCGATGTGCTGGAATTCGACGGCGGGCGCGCGGCCTGACGTCTAAGGCTATTCTCCGCTGCGGAAGAACGTTGCGGCGTCGGCGCTGAATGCCTTGCGTGATTGGGCGTCGAGATAAAGCATGTGCCCGCCGTGATAGAGCTTAAGCTGTGCCCGCCCGGGCGGGTCGAACACCGGCATATGATCGAGGACATATCGCGTTGCTGCGTAGGGCGTGATCATGTCCGAATAGCCATGCGCGACCAGTAGCCGAAAGGAACGACTATAAGCGAGCAGCACGCGCAGATCGTCTTCAATGCTTGCTTGCGGACGGCCACCCTGCCAGTCCCAGTGATTTGTGACGTCGCCCGCAAGCAAAGAGTAGGTCATTTCAGTTTTGAAACCGAGCTCGTTGCGTGCATAGGAGGCCATGACGCCTCCATAGGCACGGGACACAACGTCGAGAATGGGATCGGGCGAACGCGATGAGCGCCGTTCGGGGTAGGGGTCGTCCACCGCGAAGGCGGCGTCATAACGGCTGACGACCTTATTTTCACCGGGACGGAGATTTTTCACGTAGGCATTGGCGGCAAAACCGCGCGCTTGGGTGACAATGTCGACCGGCAGGCCGGTCATTTTGGCAACACGTTCGTAAAATGCCTTGGCAGCTTCGCCCTGCGGCGGCGCGCCGGCGAGCGTCGTCAGATAATCCGTCATTGCGAACTTTTCAGCCGCTGCCAGCGCCTCCGGGCTGAAAGCATGGCGGCGCTCAAGTTCGGCGGCCGCTAGCGATGGCAGCTGCAGTGCCGCTGTCAGCGCCGATTGATCATCACCGAAGGTGAGCCATCCTTCGAGCAGCGGCGACAGCATCACAATGCCGGAAATCATAATACCCTGATCGTTTTGCAATGCGCGCGCGACCTTGGCGGCGCGAAAGCCGCCATAGCTTTCGCCGAGCAAATATTTCGGTGAGGTGGCGCGATTGTTTTTCGTCACATACAGCGCGACCGCCTTTGCCATAGCGTCCGCGTCACTGCGCACGCTCCAGAAACGTTTTCCGTCATCCGCTTTGGCTGGGCGACTCCAACCGGTACCGATCGGATCGATCAACACCAGATCGGTGAACGAAAGCCATGTATCCGGATTGTCGCGCAAGGTTGCGTGCGCGGCGTCATAGTCCGGCCCAAAATCTAGAATGCGTGGACCCACCAGACCGAGATGCAGGAATGCGGAAGCCGCCCCTGGACCGCCGTTGAACACGAAGGTAAGCGGACGGTTCTGAGCCGCATTTTTTGCAACGTAGGCAGTGTAGAAAACTGACGCGCTCTGCTCGCCAGATTGATCGTAAAAAGCGAGCGTCCCAGCCGTCGCGGTGTAATTCAGCTTGCCGCCTGGTGTATCGATCGAATGTTCGGTGACAGCGTCGGCCGGCAGCAGCCGCAATAGGCCCTTGGCGGGTTCATGACGCTCGGGGGCAGACGGTTGTTCTTTGGCGGCGTCCTGGGCGGCGGCCGCACTGAATGGGCCGGCGAGCAGGACCACCAGTACGATACGCTGGAGAGAGGAGAGCTTCATTGGCACGCACGACTCCCTACTAGACTAGCGCGCCCCCGAATTTTGCGGTCAGCCCGGCCCGCGAAGATCAACGCCTGCCACGGAAATTCGGTCGGCGCTGCTGAGGACCCGGGGCGGGCGCATCGCCCTTGTGACGGAAGCTGATACGGCCGCGCTGGAGATCGTACGGCGACATTTCAACGATCACGCGGTCGCCGACACCGGTACGTATGCGGAACTTGCGCATCTTGCCGGCCGTATAGGCCAGCACTTCGTGCTCGTTATCGAGCTTCACCCGGAAGTTGCCATCCGGCAGAACCTCCGTCACCGTACCGTCGAACTCCAGCAGTTCCTCTTTCGCCATCCAATGGTCTCCAGTTGCCTTAGTTGACGCGATGCCCGGC
>DASPUD010000082.1:0-25428 GCA_035623095.1 Pseudolabrys sp. | reverse complement strand
GCCTTGGCATCTTCGTTGCCAAGCGCGGCGGCTTTCTCGTAGTAGGCCTTCGCTGCGGTCGTGTCCTGCGGCCCGCCGCGGCCGCTTTGCGCAAATGCGCCCATTCGTTCCAGGGCTCCGGCGTGGCCTTGTTCGGCCGCTTTTTCGAATAGGGCGCGCGCGGCCACGTCGTCCTTCGGTCCGCCGACGCCATCGGCCGTCATCAAGCCGAGCTGATACTGGGCTTCCGCCGAGTTCGCCTCTGCTGCTTTCGACAGCAATGCGCGCGCCTTGGCCGGATCCGACGGTGCGCCTCCCGATAGCGCTGCGAGATTGGTCACGCCGCGCGGATTGCCACCTTCCGCTGCACGTTCAAATAGCTTGCGTGCCTCGGCCGGATCCTTGGCAACTCCTGTGCCGGTGCCAAGTAGCACGCCCAACTCGACCATGGCCGCCGTGCTTCCCTTGTCGGCTGCCTTGCGCCAGGCGCTTGTCGCCTCCGGCAGCTGCCGGTTTGCCGCATAGGCCCGGCCGAGTTCATAGAGTGCGCGGCGTGAAGAGGCCGAGGCGATTTTGCAATACTTGATCGCTATCGCGATATCCGACGCGGCGATTTCGGCGCTGCCCTTGATGTCCGCAGGCTTGTCCGGGTCGGCAGGATCGGCGGCAACGCGGTCGCAAAGCACGAGATCCGCCGATTGACCATGAGCCAACGGGCCGCTTGCGGCGACGATCAAAGCCAACAAGCCAAGGCCGAGAGCTATGGAACCCGCGTTGAACTGTTTTGCCATGATCTTTGGACGGCATTTTTGCGTCGAAAAAGAGCTTAAAGCTGCCGATTTGAGCCAGCAAGCGCCCCGACAGCCGCTCATCGCCGCTCTCAAGAAATTACCAAGGCCGTCTCAAGAACAAATCAAGTTGCGGGCAAAGTCTTCGGCGCGGGTTTTCGGCATTACTTGCACCCAGACATGTTGGAATCAGCAATAGGAGGCCCCCGTGCTCACCGCAACGCTCCCCAATACCAACGCCGCGAAGAAAGAAGATCCTGCCGCATTGCCCGACCTCGCGGTAATAAAGACCCGCCAACAGGCTGCCTGGTCGTCCGGCGACTACGCCATCGTCGGCACGACATTACAGATCGTCGGCGAGGAGCTTTGCGAGGCTCTCGATTTACGGTCAGGCAGCAAGGTGCTTGATGTGGCAGCCGGCAACGGCATGGCCAGCCTTGCGGCCGCGCGGCGCTGGTGCGACGTCGTTTCAACCGACTATGTGGCAAGCCTGCTCGAACGCGGCCGTTCCCGCGCTTCAGCCGAAGGCCTGCCCATCGAATTCAAGGTGGCCGACGCCGAGGCGCTGCCCTTTGACGATAATTCGTTCGACGCAGTTATCTCGACCTTCGGGGTGATGTTCACGCCCAATCAAAATCGGGCCGCTGCCGAACTCCTGCGCGTCTGCAAACCCGGCGGCCAGATCGGCCTCACGAACTGGACGCCGGATGGATTCGTCGGCCACATGTTCAAGACGATCGCGAAATATCTGCCGCCGCCGGCGGCCGCGAAATCTCCGATGTTGTGGGGCACGCGCGCCCGTCTCACGGAACTGTTCGGGTCCGGCGCGAGCTGGATCAAGACCGAGCCGCGGCAGTTCAATTTCCGCTATCGGTCGCCGGAGCACTTTGTGGAGGTATTCAAGACCTTCTACGGCCCGATGCTCAAGGCTTTTGCCGCCCTCGAGCCGCCACAACAGCAGCGCCTGCGCGATGATCTCTGCGCGCTTATCGCGCGCATGAACAAAGCCGACGACGGCACGATGGTCGTACCGAGCGAGTATCTGGAAATTATCATTACGAAACGATGAGAGACGCCGCCCTGCATGCGCCTACCGGCGCGTGCGGGGCACATACCCACCTTTAAGAGAGAGAAAGTCTGATGACTGTTGCGGTCTACGGGGGCGCTCACGTTCCCCGCGCGGCTGTTGCCGGACGAAAGTCCGAACCGCGCCGAAACTTTTTCACACTGTTCCTGATCGCATTGAGAGAAACGCGGCGGCATGAAGCTTGCCGCGAGATTGAAAGATACGCGCACCTTTTGCCGTCCGCCGCGGAAGGCCCGATCGCAGTCCTGTCGCTCCGACAGGACATTATCTGTCCAATTACCCAATGCCTTTGCACGGGCGATCTCTCGCACCTCTGCAAAGACTACGGGTGTGCCAGGAAGGGCGGCCTATCGCCGCATTCGGAGGAAAATTTCTAGCGGCCTCGACTTTAGTTTGCGGGCGGGCTCATGGCGAGCTCGCGCAAATGCGAGAGCCCTTGCGCTATTTCGCGCTGCTCACGGACTATTCTGCTCTGTGCAGATGATAAACGTTATCGGCGCCATGGTTCCGCTCTGTCTGTTCCGCGAGATCGATGTAGCACTGAGCCAGATGCTCCCATTCGGCGCGTAAAGTTGGGCTCTCCTCCCTGCGCGCTTTGGCGCGCAGGTGGGCGGCAAGCTTCGTATACTGCTCGGCAGCGCTCGGTTGCTGTTCTTTCGGCATGCTCAATCCACGAGGAAATATTCGGTGAGCGGGTCGAAGACGTCACTATTTGGCTCCCAAACTCTTTGGCACTTGATAAAACGACGAGTCGTAATCAGGTCATTGAGGTAAGCACTTTTTAAATCGCGAACGCGCGCTGGCTCAGTATTTTCGCAGTCAAACGAAAAGAGGCCGCCCTTTTGGGGCGGCCCCTTAAATCTGCCCGCTGCTGGTTTATTGGGTCCCGCAACGGCCGATCTTCAGTTCTTTGCACGGGTCCTTCACTTGCCGGATGCTGCCCAGAATCTTGGTGCCGAGCTTGCCATCCGGCTTGCGGATCACCTCCATCGCGTGCTCGTCGTTCACGATGTCGCGTGTCTCGGGATCGATGCGGATCTTGCCGCGCGGACCATCGCTCGACCAGTGTTTGATCTCGTTGATGAAGGTATCCGCGTCAATCTTTCCGTTGAGCTTCTTGATGGTCTGGAAAACGGCGTGGATCGCGTCCCAGGCGTTGGCGGACTCAAAGTCGGGATAATTGTCAGCGCCATAAGCCTCGTGCCACGCTTTGACGAATGCCTTGTTGACAGGATTGTCGAGGTCGTTGCTGTACGAACTCATGACAATCGTTCCGATTGCCGCATCGCCCATGGTCTGAAGCTTGCTGTCAGGCACGACGTCCTTTGGGCCGATTAGCTTGATACCCGCCTGGCGCAAGCCCAATTGTCCGTAGGTCTTGACCACCGCCAGGGCGTGCGAACCCGACGGAATAAATACGAAGAGGCAGTCGGGCTTCTGATCCTTCACGCGCTGGAAAAACGGCGTCATGTCTGGCACCTGGGCCGGGTTGCCCATCGGGATTGAATCGACCACCTTGCCGCCGGCCTTTTCGAAGCTGGTCTTGAAGGCTTCTGTTGAATCCTTGCCGGGCGGGAAGTCGGTGTAGGCATTCGCCGCTGTTTTACACTTGAGCTTCTCGTGCGCGAACGTGCCCATCGCATAGCCGTCGTGCCACATGCTGAATGAGAAGCGCACGATGTATGGCGACAGCTGCGTGATCCACGCGGTGCCGGCATTGGCGATGATGAAGGGGACCTTCGCCTGCGTCACCACGGGCGCCATGGCGATTGCGGACGGCGAATACACGACGCCAAGGATCAAGTCGACCTTGTCGCGCGTGATGAGCTCGGTCGCCGCGGTTTTGGCGTTGGCGCCGGACGGCGGTCCTTCGTCGCGTTTAATGAGTTCGACCTTGTGCGGCAGGATGTCTTTGGCGTGCAGCTTCATGTACAGGTCGAACGCCTTGTCCTGCACATCGCCAAGGTCGGCGTTGGCGCCGGAATAAGGGATGAGAATTCCAATCTTGATCGTCTCGGCCTTCACCGGCGCGGAAAGAACCGCACCCAGCAACAGGCAGCCTAACCAGCTAACGGTTCGCATGGTGTTTCCCCCAGGGACTGCAATTTTGCACGCTCTTATGTGGCGTTAGCGCACTATAGCAGGCGATGGCCGTGAGCAAATAGCGTGCGGCAGCACGACCATGCGTTGCCGTGGGCGCAAGCCCAATCAATCGGTCCGATTGTCCGTTTGACTTATGGTTCGAGACGCGCCGCTTTTGCGGCGCTCCTCACCATGAGGCTGGCTGTTTCTAAGCACAAAGCCAGACCTCACCCTGAGGAGCCCGCCGAAGGCGGGCGTCTCGAAGGATAGGCGCATCGGACTTGCGTTAGATCAAACCGGCGCGGGGTCCACCGGCATAATAAAGCGCGCAAGGACCTGTAGTGGTGGCTAAAGACAAAGGAAGGATCCAATCAGGGGTGCCTTGAAGCGGGCGGCTGTCTTTGCTAGCGGCTTGTCCGCATCCCGTATTCGCGGTCATTGCGGAAAGGTAATTGCCGGACCATGCGTATTGCAGCGCTCAACAGCCCGCAGGGCAAGATTTTCGGCATCGTTCAGGACGATAACTTTCGCCCGTTTTCGGTCGGTCGCGCGTCGGTACGTGATTTGCGCCATGTCATAAGACTGCTGGGGGAGGGGTCACCGCCAGAGTACGGCGAACCGGTCGCGCTCAGCCGCGCCAAGCTCGCCGCGCCGGTCGGACCGCTGACGAAAAACGTGATCTGCGTCGGCAAAAATTATCACGACCATGCCCAGGAATTCGCGCGCAGCGGCGTCGACCAATCCGGCGACAAGCAGGAGGTCCCCGCCGACCCCGTTATCTTCACCAAGTCGACTTCCTCGCTTGCCGATCCCTTCCAGAAGATTGCCGCCTCGTCCGACCCGACGCAAACCGTGGACTACGAAGGTGAGCTCGGCGTTGTCATCGCCAAACGCTGCAAAGACGTGAAACGCGACGCTGCGCTCGACTACGTTTTCGCTTACACGATCGTCAACGACGTCACTGCGCGGGCCGTGCAACAGCGCCACAAACAGTGGTTTCTCGGAAAAAGCCTGGACAGTTTTTGTCCGGTAGGACCGTGGCTGGTGACGCGCGATGAATTCGGCGTGCCGGATGCGCAGGAGCTGGCGACATACGTGAATGGAGAACGCCGGCAGCAGGCCTTGCTCCGCGACATGATTTTCGACGTGCCGAGATTTATCGAAACGGTGACGGCCTATGTCACGCTGGAAGCAGGAGATTTGCTTGCGACCGGCACGCCAGCCGGGGTCGGTATCGGTTTCGATCCGCCACGCTATCTCAAGCCCGGCGATGAAGTTCGCGTCGCAATTTCCGGCATTGGCGAGCTTACAAATCCGGTGGTTTGAGACATGCAAACTCATTATTGTAAGGATCAGTCTGCTCGGCTTGATTGCCTTAGCCTGGCCGGCCTGAAAAAACGCAGAAAAATCACGTACACACCCATGCGAGAGGAGTAACAGGATGGCAAATCAACCGTGGAAAACGGACGACTGGTTCGTGAGCGAGTGGAACTACGCGCCCGACGTCACCAAGGATTTCAAGTTCGCCAAGAACATCAAAATTCACGACGTGACATTGCGCGACGGTGAGCAGCAAACCGGCGTCATCCTTAGCAAGGACGAGAAAATCCGCATCGCCGAGGCGTTGGCGGAGGCGGGCGTGCACCGCATCGAAGCCGGTATGCCGATTGTTTCTCCATCCGACAACGACGCCATAAAGGAAATCGTCAAGCGTAACCTGGGGCCGCAGATTTTCTCGTTCGCGCGCTGCATGAAGGAAGACGTCAAGCGCGCGATCGACACCGGCGTCAACGGCGTGGTTATGGAGATCCCGTCGAGCAAGCACATGGTCGATCTTGCCTACCGCTGGCCGATGGAGAAGGCGATCGAGACCTCGATCGAAGCGACCAAATACGCGCACGACAACGGACTGGAAGTCGTGTTCTTCCCGATTGACTTCTCGCGCGCCGAGCTGAAATGGGCGCTCGACCTGATCGAACGCGTCGGCAAGGACGGCCACATGGATGCGCTGGCGCTGGTCGATACGTTCGGCGTGGTGTCGCCGCACGCCATGCGCTACTTCGTGCGCGAGGTCCAGAAGCGCATCAAGAAGCGCCTGGAAGCGCATTTCCATCAGGACTTCGGCATGGGCGTGGCCAACACCATTATGGCGCTCGCCGAAGGTGTGGAAGTCATGCACACGACGGTGCTGGGCGTCGGCGAGCGTTCAGGCAACGCGCCGATGGAAGAAATCGTTATGGCGCTGAAGACCATGTACAATGTCGATGTCGGCATCGACACCACCAAACTTACCTCGCTTGCCAACCTGGTCCAGCGCCTGACCGGCGTGGTGGTGCCGACCAACAAGGCCATTGTCGGAAGCGGCCTCTATCAGATCGAGTCCGGCATTATCGCCAGCTGGTTCAAGAATTGCGGCGAGAAGTATGCCACCGAGCTGTTCCCGATCCGCTGGAGCGCCGTCGGCCAGCCGCCGGCCGAAGTGGTGATGGGCAAGGGCAGCGGTATCGACTCGGTCAATATGTGGCTGCAGCAGCTCGGCATGCAGGTGTCCGAAGAAGACGCGCTGAAGATTACCGCAGCTGTGAAAGCCTATTCGCTGAAAAACAAGAAAATGCTGTCGCGCGGTGAGTTCCGCGATCTGGCGAAGAGCATCGTCGATCGCGCGGCCGCCTAGAAACGTCGGCGGGCAATAAAGAAACCCCGGGGCATACCCCGGGGTTTTTCTTTGATAGGCGCACCGACTGGCGTCGTACTTACATTTTAAACGGCACGATTTTCTGTTTCTGTTCGCCCAGGCCTTCGATGCCGAGCGTGACCGTGTCACCCGCCTGCAAATATTGCGGTTGCACTTTGCGCCCGAGCCCGACTCCGGCTGGCGTGCCGGTGACGATCACGTCGCCTGGCTCGAGCACGAATAGTTGCGAGCAATACCAGACGATGTGGCGGCAATCGAATATCATGTTGCTAGTGTTCCCGCGCTGCCGCTTCTCGCCATTGACGTCGGTCCACATCGCAAGTTTTTGCGGATCACGAACTTCATCCTTGGTGACAAACCAGGGGCCGAGCGGGCCGAAGGTTTCGCAGCCCTTGCCCTTGGCAATTGTCTGGCCGTGTTCGAGCTGGAAATCGCGTTCCGATACGTCATTGCCGACGCAATAGCCGGCGACAACGTCCATTGACTTTTCTTTCGACAGGTAGCGCGCCCGTTTGCCGATGATGATGCCCAGCTCGCATTCGTAGTCGAGTTTGGTGGAATTTCTCGGCACCATGGTGTCGTCGTTTGGCCCGCAGATGCAGCTCGGCGCTTTGTTGAAGATCACCGGTTCTTGCGGGATTGGATTGCCGCCCTCCGCTGCATGATCTGAATAGTTGAGGCCGATAGCGATGAAGTTGCGCACATCGCCGATGCAGGGTCCAAGACGCGGTTTACCGGCTACCGGCTTCATCCGCTTGAGATTGGCCTTCTTTATCTTCGCGAGGCCTCCCGAGGCCAGCATCTCGCCGTCGATGTCCTTCACGATACGCGACAGGTCGCGGATCTTGCCGTCTTCACCGATGATGCCGGGTTTCTCGCGTCCGGGCGCGCCGTAGCGGACGAGCTTCATGGTCAGGGGTCTCCTTCGCGGGCGTTTATATTTTTGGCTGGGTATCTGGCAGATCGAACCGATCATGCGACGGTCACCGGCACGGAGCAACCCATCGCAGCGGGATCAATCAATCGGGTTCACCTCAGCAGCGTCATTCGGGAAGGGAGCGATATGAGCGGTCCCGACGACTCGGAGCGACCTCGCGCAGACGTTCCTTGGGATCTGGAGGTATCTTCTTCGGGTGGCGGATGAGTTCGACCTGCGCTTCCGGCGGGACCTTGCCGGAATGGACCAACTCCTTGACCCATAAATGAATTGCTTTGTTGCGATGCGGCAGGCGCCTGTGGCGCAGCGGCAACAGCCTGACAGATTCTGCTTAAGTTCGCGCCATTCCAACGGTTTTTGGGCTGTTTGGTATTGTCGCAAACGTCACCTCGGGTCCACCATGCCACGCAATTGAGCTGGGACAACTTGGGGGACGAAATGCGACGGGGTTGGACGAGCTTCCTACGCGCAGGCAGTGCGCTCGGTCTATTGGTGGTTGCGACCGCGCAAGCCAATGCCGGTGGGTTTGCTGTTCACGAACAAAGCACCTACGGGCAAGGCTCCTCCTTTGCGGGTATTGCCGCCGGTGGATCATTGTCCGGGATGTTCTGGAATCCTGCTGTGATGACGCAATTCGCCGGGGTCCAAAGTTCATCGAGCTACACCGGATTCTTTCCCCACGCGCAGAATGACCCAACTGCCGGCAGCACATTTCTCTCGCTGGGCGGCAGCAGCAATATCTACAACATGGCACTGATCCCTGCCGGGTATTTTTCCTACCAGCTCAATCCCAACCTCTGGCTCGGCATGTCATTGAATTCGCCGTTTGGGCTTTCGGCGGCAGTTCCCGAGATTTGGGCAGGCCGCGATTATACTGCGAGCGCTACCTCGCTGACCACCTATAATGCGACTCCTACCATCGCATATCGATTTGCTGACTGGATCAGTGTTGGTGTGGGCGTTCAGATTCAATATGCCAAGGCCAGCTTGAATCATGGGGTAAGCGCCTTTGTTCCTCAACTTGGCGCAGTTGTACCGTTCGGTGATGCAACACTAACCGGCAATGGTTGGGGCTATGGCTTTACCGCCGGTGTCACGCTAACGCCCACGCCTGCCACTACCATCGGGATTGGTTACCGTTCCGGCATTAATCAAAAGATTAGCGGCGAAGTTCTTCTACCCAACGGCGTGTTTGGGGCGAACACCACAATCGATTTGCCCGGGATCGTTTCGGCTGGGGTGAGGCAACGCATTAGTCCGCAATGGACTCTGCTCGGCACTGTGGAATGGACCAACTGGAGTCGAATCGGGACTGCGAATGTGGCGGTCGCTGGTGCCTCGAGCACCATGTTGCCGTTCCAATATCGGGACGGGTGGTTCTTCTCGGGTGGTGCCGAGTATCAAGCGAGTGATCGCTTGACCCTGCGTACGGGCTTTGCCTACGAGATTTCGCCAATCACCGATCAGGTACGTACCCCGCTCATACCGGATAACGATCGCTTCTGGGCGTCGGTCGGGGCGAGCTGGCAGATCATCAGGGGCCTGAAGGCCGATCTGGCGTATTCGCACGTATGGGTGCGTGATGCGACAGTCAATATATCTGCCGCATCCGGAAATCCATGGTTCACGACATCAGTTACATCTATTAATCCGTTCGGTGTTGCCTATGTTGGTAACACAACCTCGCATGCCGATATCTTTTCAGTTGGTCTGAATTGGCGGTGGGACGAGCTTATGGCTCCCGCTCCCAGCAAAGCGCTCACTACCAAATAGCTTCCGTTAAGGGGCAATGGGGACGAAGGCCGGCCAGGGGACGCCGGCCTTCGCTTTTTAAGGCTAGAACGCGCCGTTAAACGTGCCGCCATCGATGAGCAGGTTCTGCCCCGTGATGTATCCGGCATGCGCCGAACACAAGAACGCGCAAGCAGCGCCAAACTCCTCGGGATTGCCGAAACGTTTGGCCGGAATAGTGGCGATGCGATCGGCCGCAACCTGAGTCACGCTCTTGCCTTTCTGTTCGGCGGTCTTGCTCAGCACGCCGCGGAGACGATCGGTGTCGAACGCGCCGGGCAATATGTTGTTGATCGTAACGTTCTTGTCCGCGACCGTGCGCGCCACGCCGGCAAGGAATGCGGTCAAACCGGCGCGCGCGCCCGATGAAAGGTCGAGACCGGCCAGCGGCATCTTCACCGAACCGGAAGTGATATTGACGATGCGGCCAAACTTGCGCTGACACATTGGGTCAATCACACGCTGGATCAGCTCAACTGCCACCACCATATTGGCGATCACGCCGTCGATCATTTGCGGGCGCGAGAGTTCGCGGAAGTCACGCATGGGAGGACCAGCATTGTTGTTGACGAGAATGTCAGGCTGCGGGCAGGCGGCCAGAAGTGCCTTCTGACCCTCCGGCGTAGCGACATCGGCAGCAACCGCCGTCACCTTGGCGCCGGTGAGGCTGGCAAGCTCGGCGGCGGTCGTTTCCAGTTTTTTCCCGTCACGCCCATTGATGACCACCTCGCAGCCCGCCTCAGCCAAAGCGCGCGCACAGGCTTTACCGAGCCCGCGGCTCGATGCGCAGACAATGGCCTTGCGGCCGGCAATTCCGAGATTCATGGGATTTCCTCACATTACGCTTGGTGACCGGGCGAGTGTCAGATCGGCGCGCGGAAGCGTCAAGCTCTTCCTCCCGTGGGCAATGTCGCTCGACTGTCGCACGGGCTTGATATCTCTCACCGCGGGCAAACAGAAATGATTCGCGGGGAGGGGCAATGCGGTGCGATCCGGCGAAAGAGGTTATGGAAAAGGCCTATGCACGCTGGGCGCCGGTTTACGACGCGGTGTGCGGCCCGGTGTTCATCAACGGCCGGCGCGCAGCCGCGAATGCTGCGCGCCAGGTTGGCGGACGCATTCTGGAGATTGGCGTCGGCACCGGGCTCTCGTTCGACGACTATGACGCCACGACAGAGATCACCGGCATCGACATTTCCGAGCCGATGATCAAGCGCGCGCGCGTTCGCGTGGCGAGCGGCCGCTATCCGTTCGTCAAGGAATTGATGGTGATGGACGCACACAGACTGATATACGCCGACGCATCGTTCGACTGTGTCGTCGGGCAATTTGTCATCACGCTTGTGGAAGATCCCGAAAGCGTCCTGTCGGAATGTGCCCGGGTGGTTCGCCCGGGCGGGCAAATCATTCTCGTTAATCACCTCTATTCCGAACGTGGTATAGCCGCCGCGGTCGAACGCCTGCTTGCGCTGAAAGCGCACAAGCTTGGTCTGCGCCCGGAATTTCCGTTCCAGCGTCTGGCAACGTGGGCGCGAAATCATGGCGGCGCCGAATTGATCGAGCGCCGCAAGGTCAAGCCGTTCGGCATCTACACGTTGGTCCGCTTTCGCCGCTCCGAAGGACAAAGCGCCGCCGCGTGAGCCTGAAAGTGCGAAAGGAAAGTGTGAAATAGGTAAACAGCGCTGTCATAAAAATGAAACGAGCGTTGGGTAGATGTCGCGCATGATTGTTGCATCGGAGATCGTCGCCCCGTGACGGAAAACGCCGCGCGACGATTTCGCGCGCTGTTCATTTCTGACGTTCATCTGGGAACGCGCGGTTGCCAAGCCGAAAGGCTGCTCGATTTTCTCCGCCACCATGAAGCCGAGACTATTTACCTGGTTGGCGACGTCGTCGATGGCTGGGCATTGCGGTCGTCCTGGTATTGGCCACAGACCCACAATGATGTTGTGCAGAAATTCCTGCGTCAGGCGCGCAAAGGCGTGCGCGTAATCTACATACCCGGCAATCACGACGAGTTTTTACGCGGTTACTATGGAACGCATTTTGGCGGCATCGAAGTCGTTGAGAACACGATTCATGAAGGCCTCGACGGACGCCGGTATTTTGTCGTGCATGGCGACATTTTCGATCTTGTGGTGACGCAGGCACGCTGGCTGGCGCTGCTTGGCGACAAAGCTTACGAGTTTGCGCTCACGGCCAACCGCGTCTTCAATGCATTTCGCCGGGTTCTTGGCGCGCCTTACTGGTCTCTATCCAAATGGGCCAAGCTCAAGGTGAAGAACGCCGTGAACTATATCGGCGCCTTCGAGAAAGCGCTGGCCACCGAGGCCGGACATTACCGGGCCGACGGCGTTATTTGCGGTCACATCCACACCGCCGCCCTGCATGACGACTACGGCTTGCGGTACATCAACTGCGGCGACTGGGTCGAGAGTTGCACGGCAGTGGCAGAACGCCAGGACGGACAATTCGAGATCATTACCTGGATCCACACCGGGTACGGCAGCGATCCGGCGAACCCGTTATCGCGGCGAACGGCGGAAGCAGCCTGACAGCATGAAGATTCTGGTCGCCACCGATGCCTGGCATCCGCAGGTCAACGGCGTTGTGCGCACGCTGAGCCATGTTGCGCGCGAAGCGCAGATACTGGGCGCGGAGATCGTGTTTCTCAGTCCGGACCAATTTTGGACGCTGCCGATGCCGAGCTATCCGGAAATTCGGCTTGCACTTCTTGGGCCTGGCGACATTGAACGTTGCCTTGAACGCGTGCGGCCTGACGCAATTCATGTAGCAACCGAAGGACCGATCGGCCACGCCATGCGCCGAGTTTGCCTGCGCCGCGGTTTACCGTTCACCACGAGCTTCCACACCCGGTTTCCCGATTATCTCGCCGAGCGGCTGCCGGTCCCTGAACGCTGGACCAATGATGTCACCTGGGCGTGGTTGCGCCGCTTCCATGCATCCGGCGTTGCTGTCCTGGCGGCCACACCAACGTTGGTTTCCGAACTTTGCGCGCGCGGTTTTAGGAACGTGAAGCTGTGGCCACGTGGCGTCGATGCCGAGCTATTCCGCCCGCGAACAGGACCGGACCTCAGGTTACCGAAGCCGATTTTTCTGACCGTCGGCCGGCTGGCGGTGGAAAAAAATATCGAAGCGTTCCTGAAACTTGATTTGCCGGGAAGCAAGCTTGTGGTCGGCGCCGGACCGGCGCGCAATTCCCTGGCCAGGAAGTTCCCCGACGCAGTTTTTATCGGGTCGCGGCATGGAGACGCCCTGGCGCAAATCTATGCCGCCGCCGATGTGTTTGTGTTCCCCAGCCGAACCGACACGTTTGGCCTGGTGATGCTGGAAGCACTCGCAAGTGGTGTCCCGGTAGCGGCTTTCCCCGCGGCAGCTCCGCGTGACGTGATCGGCCAGGCGAATGTCGGTGTGCTGGACGAGAATCTGAGCCGGGCTTGTCTGGCCGCTCTCGAGTGCTCGAAGCAGGAATGCCGCGATTTTGCCTTGCGGATGACCTGGGCCGAAAGTGCGCGGATTTTCGTCGAGCATGTTGTAGAGGCGACAAGGGCCGGGCGCCAACAAGCCGCCTGATCATCAGGCCATGACAGCTTGCCTTCCTCGCGCTACGCTTGGCGCATGGGCGTCATTGAGAAAAATATCCTTCCGACTGCGGCCGACATTGAGGCGGCGGCCAAACGTCTCGCCGGCGTCGCCGTGCGCACGCCGCTGATCAATGCGCCTGTGCTCGATGAACTGATCGGCGCCCGCGTGTTTTTAAAGGCAGAGACCTTGCAGCGCACCGGCTCGTTCAAATTCCGCGGCGCCTACAACAAGATCTCATCGATCCCGGCGGAACGCCGTACTGCTGGCGTAGTGGCCTATTCAAGCGGCAATCACGCGCAGGGTGTGGCCGCCGCAGCCCGATTGCTGGGAATGCGGGCGACCATCGTCATGCCGCATGATGCTCCCAAGGCCAAGCGAGAACGTACGCTCGCGCTTGGCGCCGAGGTTGTTCCTTATGATCGCAACAACGAGGATCGGGCGGCCATCGCCAAGAAAATTGTCGCCGAAAGGGGCGCAACGCTTGTACCGCCTTACGATGACCCGCTTATCATCGCGGGGCAGGGCACGATAGGCAAGGAGATCGTCGAAGACCTCGCGCGGCTTTCGCTCAAGCCTGACGTCGTGGTCGTCGGGGCTTCCGGTGGTGGACTTGCCGCAGGTATCTCGCTTGGGGTGAAGGCATCCGTGCCCTCGGCAAAATTCTTTTTGGTCGAGCCCGAGGGCTTCGATGACACGTTGCGCTCGTTCGCGAGCGGAAAACGGGAAGCCAATGCGCGCATGAGTGGGACTATTTGCGACGCGCTGATGAGCAATACGCCGGGCGAGCTTACATTTCCGATTACGCGCGAACTGATCGGGCAGGGCACCACGGTCAACGATGGCGAGGTGCAGCGCGCCGTGCGCTATGCCTTTAACGAGCTCAAACTGGTCGTAGAGCCCGGCGGCGCCATCAGCCTTGCCGCTCTGCTTGCCGGCAAGCTGGATGTAAAAGGCAAAATTGTTGTCGGTGTCCTCTCCGGCGCCAATGTCGACGTGGAAATGTTCGCGCGGCTGATTGCTGAATGAGTGTTCGATCGCTCAGGTAAAAAGCGCGAGCCGTTCATCTTCGCTCAATGCCATAATCGAAGCCAACGCATCGGTCCTCTGCGCTAAAGACGGAACGGGCGCCGTTGCGATGCCGCTTGCACGCGACGGATCGAGTTTCGTCATTTCAACGACGACAGGCTTGCGATTGTGGTCCTGCAGGGGTGCGGGTACTGATACTGTCTCGCCGCTGAACACCACCTCCGTCACGGCGGTTTCAGTGTGCACGAGCGTGATCGGGGGCAGCGGCGTAGCAACGGGCGAGGGGATCGGCAATTCGGGCTGGTCTGGCGGCGGCACCACCGCGAGATGCATGCGCTCGGATTTTTCAGCCCGCTCGGAGGATGGATCTGGCGATTCAGGCTCTGTTTCCGCCTCGCGATCCTCAGGCAACCCCGTGACGATGTTAGTGAGCCGGCGCTCGACCAGCGCGACCAGCTCCGCAAGTTTCGTCGCTTTCATTGTCAGAATGCTCGCATCAAGCTCGTCCCGCGCCGCGCTGATCTCTTTCAGCAGCGCATGCAGCTCGGATCGGACGGGTTCGGATGTCTTGGCCGCTTTATTGGCCGCGATCTTTTCTTGGAGCTTGTCTATCGCCGCCAGCAGCAGTTCGGTGTCGGCGTTGCGGTTGCGTCGGGTGTATTCGGCGAGAAAAGTACGGCCGCGCGCGCTCGCTGAAAGCGCCGTGGAAAATGCCTGAAAGTCGCGCTCCTGCTGCGCGTCCCGTTGTGGCGGCTCAGCCCGCGCGCTGATCTCGATCGCCATGGCAATCCTTGAGCGTCTGTTTATCAATCATGCGGCCTGATTCGGCCAGCAGGCCGCTTTCCGGCAAGGCTGCTGCAGATCCGAAAAGATCAGCTGCAGCAAGGCATTACATGGAGTTAAGCCGGCGCGATGCGATCTGGATTCAGGTTCTCCTGGGGCTTCGTGCCACGTCTCGCCAGCCTTTACGTCGGCCTGTTCATCTTGTCCGGCATCCAGATGCCGTTTCTCCCGGTGTGGCTTAAGGGCAAGGGCGTGGACCCCGCAATGATCGGCGTCGTGGTGGCGGTGCCCATGATTGTGCGCGCGTTCGCGACGCCATTCGTGGCGCGCGTGGTCGACCGGCGCGACGCCGTGCGCGGGGCGATCATGGTGGCGAGTTGCGTCAGCGTGCTGGGACTCGTGCTGGTCGGACTCGCCGACACCGTCTTGGCAATTCTGATCACCTACATGTTTGCTTCGCTGGCTTCGACCCCGGTGCTGCCGCTGACGGAGGCCTATGCGCTGAAGGGGCTTGGCGTGCTCGGCCGCGCTTATGGACCTGTGCGGTTGTGGGGCTCGGCTGCCTTTATTGTCGGCAATTTCGCGGCCGGCTTTGCCGCGGACATCATTCCGGCGAGCGACCTTATCTGGCTAATCGTGGGGACGAGTGTGCCGATTGCCTTGGCGAGTTTGACGTTGCCGCCGCTGTCAACGGCTGCGGTGGTGCAAGCAGGTGAAAGTTCCGTCGCGCGGGGGAGTCTGTTGTCGGATCCCGTGTTCATTGCCCTGCTGGCGGCGGCGAGCTTGATACAGGCAAGCCACGCGGTCTTCTACGGGTTTTCCGCGCTGCAATGGCGCGCCGATGGTTTCGATGGAACGGCTATCGCCGCCCTATGGGCGCTGGGCGTGATCGCCGAGATAGTCCTGTTCGCGGCACAGGGACGGTTGCCGCCGTTTATTACGCCGACCGTACTGTTGATGGCCGGCGCGCTGGGGGCCGTGCTGCGTTGGCTGGTCATGGCGGTTGATCCGCCGACGTTTCTGCTGCCATGGGTGCAATTGCTGCATGCGCTTTCGTTTGGCGCCACGCATCTGGGGACGCTGATGCTGCTGGTGCGCATAACGCCTGCCAATCAGGGAGCGACAGCGCAGGCCTATCTGGCGATCGCGCTCAGTCTGACGATGGCGGGAGCAATGGCGCTCTCGGGTCTGCTCTACGAAAACTTCGGCAGCCGCGCTTATGCGGCAATGGCGCTAACGGCCTTCGCTGGAGGCGCTTGCGGATTCGTAGCGCACCGGATTCGGCGCGAGCCGGCGCGCTGAGCGCGTTTGATCGCGCACGCCGCGATCGCAGCTTGCTACTATTCCATCGAGCTCGCGGCCTTGCAGGAAAATCATTTTGCGCGAGAGGCCGCCATGCCGGGTGATCCAGTGCCGCACCGAGGCCGGATAGATGTTCCAGAGCGCCTGGGTGCCCAGTGGACTGGTCACGGGGCGCCCATCGCGGTCCGGCATCCACGCGGCATGAAAGCCGAAGCGCGCGCGTTGTGTCGCGCAGACGCGCTCGCGTGGAACCAGGCCCAGCACCAGCGTGCAGGCGGACAGGCAGTTTCCGTCGATGACGACGGTCTCGCCCGACGTGCGCAAAACCGAGAAAGCCTGCAGGTACTGGCCGATCTGACCACCGCGGTCCTCTGAGATCCGCATGGTTGCCGACGCTGATGTTACGCTAAGCGCCGCCAAGGCGGCGCCAAACACCAAACCCCGAATTCGCATGACCCCGTCCCATTACCGTCGCCCCTGCCAAAGCGGCGGTGCGATCTTGATTCAAGTTTAAGCCAAGCGGCCGGCTGACGGAAAGTATCGATTTGAAAAAAACGGATTTGCGCGGCAAAAGTTGGGCACATTTCATGAACGAAATCAGGTGGCCCATTGGAACTCGCGAGAAGGCTGTGGACAGCCCGGCCCAAGTTCCGCTGAAATCTCGCTAGCCCCACAGCGAGGACGAGGGTGGATACACCAGACTATCCGCATACCGCAGGCCCTCGGCGCGATCCCTGCTCAGCAACAGCGGCCCATCGAGATCGACAAAGCGCGCCTTCTGTGCTGGCAGCATCGCAGGCGCCATCGCCAGCGACGTTGCCACCATGCACCCGACCATGACCGTGAACTTCATTCGCTCGGCTTCGGCAATCATGGCCAGCGCCTCCGTCAGCCCGCCGGCTTTGTCGAGCTTGACGTTGACTGCATCGTACTTGCCGGCAAGCGCCGAAAGCGAAGCGCGGTCATGGACGCTTTCATCGGCGCAGACCGGGAGAGGGCGGTTCATCCGGCCGAGCGCGGCGTCCCGCCCCTGCGGCAGCGGCTGTTCGACCAATGCAAAGTCGGCCCGGGCGCAGGCCTCGAGATTGGCGGCAATGTTGCTGTCGGTCCATCCTTCGTTGGCATCGGCGATCAACGTCACATGCGGTACGGCATCGCGCACGGCACGAATGCGGTCCGGATCGCCATCTGCGCCGAGCTTGATCTTGAGCAGGGTTCGATCAGCCGCCCATCCGGCGGCTCTCGCCATTTCTGCGGGCGCTGCGAGCGATATCGTGAAAGCGGTCGTTAGCGGGCGAAGTGGCGGTAGACCGGCAAGCTCATGCGCCGGCCGTCCGCTGCGCTTGGCCTCGAAGTCCCATAAGGCGCAATCCAGGGCATTGCGCGCGGCGCCCGCGGGCATTGTCTTCTGCAAGCTCTCGCGGTCGATTCCGCGTTCAAGCTCCGGCCGCATCTTCTCGATGGCCGTGGTGACGGTTTCAATGCTTTCGCCATAGCGCGCATAAGGGACGCACTCGCCGCGGCCGCGCGCATTGCCGTCAGAAACCTCGGCGACGACAACCACCGCCTCGGTCTTTGCGCCGCGGCTGATGGCAAAAGAGCCACGTATCGGCCAGCGTTCGGTTGCCAGAACTAGGGTGAGGGGCACGTCCATGCCCTTGTCGGGGCCGTTCAGTAAGCGTTTTCAGTGCGCCGCGTCGACCCGCACCCTGCAATCAGTCGAAGCGGCCGGCGGCATGCGCCAGCATGGTATAAACCTTGCCGGTTTCCGAGGTGAGATAGGTGCGTGCAACCACCTGGCCGCGATCGTCACGCGAAACCTCGTCCAGCAGGCGCTCGAACTCATCGATGTAGCGGTCCACCGTTTGCTTGAACTCGCGGTCGCCACGGTATTTCTTGCGAATATCATCGAAGGCCTGCTGGCCCTGCAGGGTATAGAGGCGTCGCGTGAAGACGTTGCGTTCTCCGCGCTTGTAACGATCCCACAGGTCAGCGGCTGCATCATGATCGATCATGCGGGCGATATCGACCGACAGCGAATCGAGCGATTCAATGGTGTGTCGCGGCGTGCGCTCCTCGTTAGTACGCGAGGGCGCGTTTTCACGCGCGGATTCACGCATCTGCTCACGTGACGATTCGCGCTGCGGCTCATCGTCCTCGCGCGAGGCACGGTTGAGCAGGTCGGTGAGCCACCCGCGACCGGGCGCCATGGGTGTCGGTATGAGCGGAGGAGGTTCGGGCGTGCGCCGGGAAGGCGTAAAGCCGGCGCCTTCGTTGCGCTGAGTGGGGCGCGGCGGCAACATTTCATTCCGCTGCGGCATCTCGTGGCGGGTCGGCGCTTCGGCACGCGAATGCTCGGTGCGCGAATGCTCGGCGCGCTCGTTGCGCAGCGGGTGCTCGGTACGAGCGGGATGCTCACCTCGTGGCGACAGGTCGCCGCGTCCGCCCACTACGGCCAATGCCGGCGGTTCTTCGCGTGCGCGGCGCGCGGGCGCCGGCTCAACCGCATCGAGATTACGACCATGCCGGGCGACAATACGGTTGAGCTCGGCCAGGGCTTCGATCTGGTCGACGATAACGCGGCGCATCTGCGCGGCGCTTTCCGCCGTTTCCTGGGGCAGCTCGAACACGCCACGGCGCAGCTCGCCGCGCGTACTCTCCAGCTCGCGCTGCATTTCGGTGGCCATTTGCTTCATGCCCTGCACGGTCTCCGCAAAGCGTTCGCTGGCGTTACGGAACAGCGTGTGAGTGTCGCCGACGGTTTGCTCATAGATCGCCCGCATGGCCTCGGCCGTGCGCGCGCGCTCTTGCTCGGTGCTCTCGCGCACGCGCTCATATTGCTCGCTGATCGCGCGCGTGCCTTCGGCGCTCGCCTCCGAAACCAGACGCGCAACCTCGCGCGCCCGTGTTGAGGCAGCCTCGAGCGATTCATCAAGCAGACCCGAAAAGCGGCTGAGCCGCTTTTCGAGATCCTCGGTCCGGATATCGAGCGTTGCGACCAGCGAATCGAGCTGCACGCGGCGCTCGTTGACGCTGTCCTCGGTGTGCTGGTTGCCGCGATCGATGATATCGACGGCTTTGGCGAGCTCGCGGCCGTGGATATCGAACCGGTGCGCCAGCTGGCCGAGATCCGTGATGACCTGGGCGGTAATGTCGCGGAAATTGGCAATGTTCGTTTCCACGCGTCCCGTCACGTCGCCGGTGGAGGCCGTAATCTCATTCATGGCGGTGACGAATTCCGATACGCGGAGCATGAGGGTGTTCTCGAGCGCGCCCATGTTTTCATGCGCGCCGCTGAGCACTTCCTGCAACATGATGTTGGCTTCCCGCAGCCGCTCGAACAATGCGGTCGTGTCGGAGCGCAATATCGTGTGGGTTTCCAGCATCTCCTTGACAGTCGAGGTAGCGGTCTCCCGCGATTGGGCAATTGCTCTCTGCGTTACGTCGTTGAGTTCGGTCAGCGTGCGAGTCACGGCACTGGTCGCCGCCTCACCCGCGGTATTGATCATGCGCGAGATTTCCCCGCTGTTGTCCATCATGGTGCGGGTAAAGGCGAAGCCCCTTTCGTCGATCGACTTGACCGCCTGATCGGTCGCGCCGGTCACATCGCGTGCGAACTGCTCGCCTTTTTCCGTAAGAGCCGCGAGTACGCCGCCGCTCTTTTCCGACAGGATCATCGTCATTTCATTGGTGCGGCGGCTGACTGCGGTAGCGATTTCGTCGGCTTTGCCGACAAAGCTGCGGGAAACTTCCTCGCTGACACCGACAAGCGTGCGCTCCGCTTCGCCGGCGCTGGCGCGAATAGCTTCGGTGGTGGTGAGCGCGAGCTGACCCAGCGAGCGCTCGGCTTCCGCCGAGTTGACCTTGATGGCCTGGCTCAGCTGCTCCAGCCGGGCGTTGAGGGCATCGGCGGCGGCTTTGCTGCGCGTTTCAATTTGATTGGTCACGGTTTCGGCGCGGCCGACGAGAAGTTCCTCGAACCGGCCGATCCGGCTGTCGAGGTTATTGGCGACTTCGAGCGCACGCGCGCCCAGAGTCTGATCGATCTCTCCAATCTTGGAGCCGATGGCATCCGCAACCTCGCCGCCGCGCGAGGTAATCGTTCCGCTGACATCGCCAATTCGCCGGTCAAGAGCGGCGACGACATCCTTGCCGCCCTCGGTCAATGTCCTGGCGAGCTCATTGATGCGGTTGCCGAGAACAGTTTCGAACTGCGCGAGGCGTTGATCGAGCGTGCCCGAAATGTCGGCGGTCCGGCCGGTCACGCGCTGGTCGAATGTATCGATATAGGACCGTAAGGAGTCGCCCACCTCCTGGGTGCGCTGGCCGAGCCGTCCGAGGAGCTCGCCGCCGTAATTCTTTACGGTGTGATCGAACTCGGTCATATGGCGGGTAATCAGGTTGCCGAGGTTGCTCGAATCGCGGGAGATCTTCTCGGTGAGCTCGGTACCGCTCTGATTGAACATGGCTTCGAAGGCCTGCAGGCGCGCCGCCAGCATTTCCTTGACCGCCTCGCCGCGATTATTGAGCGCTGTCGCCAGTTCTTCCGCGCTTGCGCGGAAGGCGTCCGCCACCGCGGTACTGCGGTTTGTCATAGTGTCCGTAATGCGGCTGCCGGTTTGCTCAAGCTTGGAGACGACGTCGCCGCCGCGCAGGGACAGATCAAGAATGAGCGAATCTCCGGTCGAGCGCAGCGTCGTATTCACTTCCTCAGCACGGCCGGCAATCGATTCAGCCAGCCGCGCGCTTGAATCGGCAATTGCATCGGTGAACTGCTGCGAGCGGCTGGCCATGGATTCGATGGTGGCGGCCGATTTCTGCGCAAAGCCCTGCGCAACCTGATCGAGACGCGCGGTCATCATCTGTTGCAGGCGCGCCGCCAGATCAGCAAACTCATCGTGGACGTGCTCGGTTTTGAAATTCAGACTGGCTGAGAGGCGATCGCTCGCAGATGAGATGGCACTGGTGGTGCTGTCGCTGGTGGTTTCCAGCTGGTCGAGCAGCGTCGAGCCACGCTCGCTCAACGCGTCGATCATTGAATCGCCGGCGTGCCCAAGCGCCAAAGTAATGTGTTCACCCTTCTCGGTAAGTGACCGGGTGACTCGCTGCGCCACTTCGTTGACTTTGTCAGCGACGAGATCGCCCACCGATGTGATGTCGTGGGCGAGATCGAGGTGGACGCTGGCGATCGCGTTGCGAACCTGCTCCGCCTGATTGACCAGGGTTTCACGCTGATTGCTCAGCTCAGTAAGCAGATCACGGATGCGAACTTCGTTGTCATTGTACGCGCGCTCGAGTGCCGACACTTCATTGTGCACCAGCGCTTCCAATTCTGCGGCGCGCGCAAGGGCACGCTCGACGCCATCGCCCATCGCGGCGACTTCCCGGCGGATCGCCTGACCAACGGTAACAATCGACTCGCGTGCCACCGTCTCCGGCTGCGCGAGGCGCATGGCCACCTCCGCCATCGATTCCACGACGAGGCGCATGTCCTGTGCACGGGTGAACATATGGGCGAGGACAAAGAAAAAGATCACCGGCACGACAATCGCGGCGGCCACCGCAACCGTGGCGGCAAAGCCGGCAGCCGACTTCGGGAAGAGAGAATCGGCGCCGTAGACCGTGATGAGGGCTAGCCCGCCGGCGACCCAGAAAAAGCTCGCGGCGGCCGCGGCGATGAAGGGGCCGCGCGCGGGTCGGTAGCGCAGCGATTGCAGGATCTGGCCGATACCGGCGCGGTCATCATTGGCGGCGCGACGCGGCGCCGTGTCGCCGCTCGGCCAGCCGCCTTGGGCGGCGTCTTGAGGAAACAGATCAGCGGATGGAGCTGCGGGCGGATTTCCGGTCTCGCCGTCGGTGACGGCATCAGAGACGCGGACATTGAGGGCTTCCTGGATTGCGGAGAGCGCCTCTTCGGTGGCGTCTTTGGTTTTCTTGGGAGTATTCGCCATCTAGGTCGTCGCCTCGTCATTACGCCGGACTGTCGCCGCGGCCCGAACCCTCCGGGTAATCAAAGGCATGCCACACCCGTGGCACCGTTGCGGCGTGCGCCGTAGCCAGCCCCGATTAACCGCCCGGTAATCATCCTATCGCCTTGGCAATGCGAAAGAAACCACGCTGGTAGGGACTTTTCCATCATCGTTAACTGATTGCTAACCATAGCAAACGTGCCTTCGGCCCCCGCTAAAAGGCGGCACTGAGGGGAAATTGGGGCGACGGTGCGACCAAATAGACACACACGCGGCGCCGGAGTTTTCACCGTTATTAACCAGCATCACTCGAACGCACGACGGGCGGCCCTGCATTTACCGGGTTTTTGTCCCGCTCGGGTCAAACTCCGCGGCAACAAACTAAAGAAAAAATTTGGGAGGCCGGGATGGCGCAAGCCGCGGTCAGAAATTTTGCAGGCCCCAAGGGGACGCCGGATGGCGCGGTGCTCGACCGCGATCACCTCGCGCGCATGACCTTTGGCGACCAGAATCTCGAACGGGAAGTTTTGCAATTGTTTGACCGTCAGGCCGAGCTGTTGTTGGGGCGGATGCGTGTGAGCGAGCCAGCCGCAGTTGTTACGCTCGCACATACACTGAAGGGATCAGCTGTCGGCATTGGTGCCGGACGGGTCGCATGTGCTGCTGAATCGGTTGAGCTCGTCGCAAGCCGTGCGCCACGTGAATGCAGCCGGGCCATCGACCAGCTGACGCAGGCGGTCAACGAAGCGAGGGCTCATATCGCGGCCATTCTGCGCACCCACTGACGGGGATGGCGCCTAAGCATGAATGACTATATAGGAAGCGCGCGTCTGTTCCCGGCGTAGCCATTCCCAGTATCTTCCGTATGCCCAAGATTACTTTTACCGATTCCACCGGTGCCGCCCGCACGGTCCAAGCTGAGGTCGGCTCAACCGTGATGGAAACGGCGATCCGCAACAATGTTCCGGGCATCGAGGCCGAATGCGGCGGTGCCTGTGCCTGTGCGACCTGTCATGTCTACGTGGATGAAACCTGGCGCGAGAAAGTGGGCGGCCCGTCTCCGATGGAGGAGGACATGCTCGATTTCGGTTACGATGTCCGCGCGAACTCGCGGTTGTCGTGCCAGATCAAGGTGACAGAAGATCTGGACGGCCTGATGGTGACGGTTCCCGAGAAGCAGGCGTAAGCTCTATCCGCTCAACGCTCGGCGGCCGCATCGGGCGCCGCCATCGATGAGCGCGAAAGTCCCGTGAGCGCAAGCACGATCAAAGTCACATGTTGTGTTGTCGGTGGCGGGCCGGCCGGGATGATGCTCGGCTTTTTGCTGGCGCGTGCCGGCGCCGGCAAACAGGGTGGCGCGCTAGGGTTTCATTCCGGCGGGAGCAATCTGGGAAGATTTCAGGCCCATTTCATCCAGGGCCTTGCGCACAAGGCCGGACGCCTTTGCGTCTTCGATAAATTTGCTCACGTATGACAAGGCGGCCGGTTTGCCTTTGGGCACGCAGACCGCGGTCGAAGAATTGAGAAAGGCATCGTCGAGAATTCGCGAGCCTGCGATCTTGCCGACCAGCCCGGACAGGGACTCGCGCGAGAGCGCGATCGCCTCGATCTTTTTCTCCTGCATGGCTGCGACAGCGGCGTCGACCTTGGCGAATTCAATATGTGTCGCGTTCGGTGTCGCCTTCATGGCGGCGCGAAAGGTTGCGGTGTTGGCGACGCCGCCGATGCCCACGCCCTTGGCGTTGGCATCCTTTACCGAGTTGATCTTCGAACCGGGTGCGGTCAGGAACGTGCTTTGCAACAGGTGGTAAGCATTGCCGAAATCGACAAATTTCTTGCGCTCCTCGTCGACCGGAAGAAACGCAACATCCCAGCGATTGTCGGAAGCCGAATTCTGGATTTCACCCGATGCCTGGTGCGGCAGGATTTCGATTAGGACGCCGAGTCTTTCGGCGAGCGCATGCCCGAGCGTGACGGCGACGCCGCGGTAGCTGTCTCCATCCTTGATTGCGAATTGCGCCGACGGCGACGGCGCCACGGCAATGGCGAGCCGCAACTTTCCCGTGGGCGCGAGTTCTTTCAACACGGCGGCGTCGGTCATGGGTCACTCATTTTGTTGCGGGAGGCGCCACGGTCGCCGACTGGTTGGCGCGCTTGAGTGCGTCGGCGACAAAGCCTGAGGTCTTCACATCTTCGACAAAGGCGCGCAGGTATTCAGCGCCGGCCAATCGCCCCTTCGGCGTTCCCATGGCCTGCTGGATTTCCTGGAAGTGCCCGGCCATCACACGCACGTCGGGATGATCTTTGGCGTAGGCCTCCAACGCCTGCCTGACCCCGGCCGCGGCTTCAAGCTTGTCGTTGACGAACATGTCGATCATCGCACGTCCGCCACCGATGGGCGCTTGCACGACAGTGGCATTCTTTATTGTGCGCGTCAGATAGAGGTCATAAGCCGACTTCAGTCCGACTGCGATGCGGACCCCCGGCCGGTCGACGTCAGCGATGACTTTTAGCGGCGAGTCATTCCGCACCATATAAGTGCCTTCGATGATGACATAGGGCGCGGTGAATTCGACCACGGCGGCGCGAACCGGCTCGATCGCAAAAAAAGCGATGTCCCATTTCCCGGTAGTGGCTGAATCGAAGACCTTGCCGGCGGCTTCGTAACGCACGAGTTCGACTGGAACACCCAGCCGTTTCCCAAGCTCATGCGCGAGATCAGGCGTGACGCCCTTAAGCTCGCCTCCACTGCCTGCCTGAGCCAATACGGAATTGCCCAGGTTGATCGCCGCGCGCAGCTTCCCGGTGGGCGCAAGGTCTTTTTTGACTGCATCCATCGCAGGCTGGGCAAGGGCTGCGGAAGCAATCCCGCAGGCCAATGACAACGTCAACAATGCTGATCGCGCGAGTGCGGTCACGAGGCCTCCAATCGAGATGTGAGTGTGATGGTTATGGCTTCCGATGTTTATCGAAGCTTAGGAGATGTTCGAGCGCGATCCAAGACGGTTGCCAAGGCTAAAGAGCGTAACGACCATTGCAAAAACGGCAATCCAGATGAGCCTCGCGCCATAACAATCATGCGGATTCGATAATGTTCCGCAGATGAAGGCGTTGGCGAGCAGCGCGACCGCGCAGGTCGCGGCAAATTCTCCGAGATAAATGGGAAATCTGCGCCAGGCGACGAGCTTGTATTGGAAGTCTTGTTAGCCGCTTGACGGCGCCATGCCTAGGACGAATCCTGTCCGCATGTTCGTCACTTTCTTTCAGGAACTGAAATCCGCCGGCGTGCCGGTCACGCTGCGCGAATATCTGACGCTGATGCAGGCGATGGATGCCGACCTTGCGTCGCGGCGGGTGGAGGATTTCTATTACCTGTCGCGCGC
>DASPUD010000081.1:0-2287 GCA_035623095.1 Pseudolabrys sp. | reverse complement strand
TTATCTGTCGCCGCCAAATCGGGCGCTAGCGCTCAGCGTCGACGAGAAGAGCCAGATACAAGCGCTTGATCGCGAGCAAGCGGTCCTGCCGATGATGCCGGGCGTTCCGGAGCGTCGGACTCACTCTTATGTCCGCCATGGGACGACGTCGCTGTTCGCAGCTCTCGACATCGCTTCCGGATTTGTGATCGGCAAATGCTACAAGCGCCACCGAGCCGCCGAATTTCTCGACTTCCTCAAGCAGGTTGACGCGCAAGTTCCGGACGGCCTTGACGTTCACATCGTCATGGACAATTACGCCACCCACAAAACCGCCGTCGTCAAGAACTGGTTGGCGCGACGGCCGCACTATCATGTGCACTTTACTCCGACGTCGGCGTCGTGGATCAATCAGGTCGAACGCTGGTTTGCTGAACTCACCCGCAAGCAGATCCGTCGTGGCGTCCATACTTCAACGAAGCAGTTGGAAAAAGACATCCGCGCCTTCATCGAGCGGCACAATGAAAATCCAAAGCCGTATCGATGGACAAAATCCGCCGACGAAATCCTCGCCTCCGTCAAACGCTTCTGCCAGAAAACTCAGGAGACGTTATGCCACGAACTTTAGATTCACGTGACTAGCACTACTTTGGCAGATTGTCTCTTTAGTCGCGCTTTATAGGATTCCCGAATCGATTTTTCAATGATTCATGGGTGGTCGGCTCTTGGAGGGCTGACCATGGCGGAATGGGAAGACGAACTCGAGCGTTGGCTGAAGCCGTTCTTGGACCGGTTGGGTCACAAGACTCGGCAGCGGATGTGTCCGCTGTACGTTGCGGGGTTGATCGGCCCTGGCGATCGCAAGAGCGTTCAGCCGATGGCAGAACGTCTTGCCGCAGGCAACTACGATCAGCTGCACCATTTCATCGCCGATGGTGTCTGGGACGCATCACCACTGGAATCTGAGCTGCTTAACCAGGCGAACCGACTTGTCGGCGGCAAGGATGCGGTGCTGGTTATTGATGACACCTCACTGCCGAAGAAGGGTGAACGCTCGGTTGGTGTTGCAGCTCAATATGCGTCGGCTCTCGGCAAGACGGCAAATTGCCAAACGCTGGTGTCTTTGACGCTTGCGCGGGGCGAAGTGCCGGTGATGGTCGCGTTGCGTCTCTTTCTGCCTGACAGTTGGACAAGCAACGTGTCTCGTTTAAAGCGCGCTCGCGTGCCTGTCGAACACCAAGCGCCACGGTCCAAGCCGGAAATTGCTTTAGCCGAGATTGATCGCGCGATAGCAGCCAACGTGCGCTTTGGGTGTGTGCTGGCGGATGCGGGATACGGGCTCAGCGCGCCATTTCGACAAGGGCTAACAGCACGCGGGCTACTTTGGGCCGTTGGCATCCCGCGGCACCTCAAGGTGTATCCGGTTGATGTGAAGCTCGTTTGGCCGAATACCAAGGTTCGGGGCCGACCACGAAAGCACCACGTACCAGATGTCCTATCGATCGCGGCAGAACAAATGCTGCCCGGCGCCAAGTGGAAAACCGTGAGTTGGCGGAGCGGGACGAAAGGTCGGCTGAAAGCCCGATTTGCTGCTGTCCGTGTCCGCATCGCCGACGGGCCTCCGCAGCGGATATGGGATAAGGGTCAGCAGCATCTTCCGGGCGAGGAAGCCTGGCTCATTGGCGAGCAACGTGCCTCAGGGGAGAAGAAATACTATCTCGCCAACCTGCCTGCCTCGACGAATCTGCGCACACTGGCCGCCACCATCAAGGCACGATGGATTTGCGAGCAGGCGCATCAGCAATTGAAAGAGGAGCTTGGACTTGATCACTTCGAGGGGCGATCATGGCAAGGTCTTCATCGCCACGCCCTGATGACAATGATTGCCTACGCCTTCCTGCAACATCGTCGCCTCGCATACGCGGGGCGGAAAAAAAAGAATCAACGGGCCTCCGCCCCAACCAACCATGCCCGCCGTACGTCACGCCATCGTCGATCTCATCCTGCGGCCGCCGGCTCCGTGGTGTCCGTACTGCCGAAAACAAATCCTTGAAAAACCTCAGCCAATCAATCTGCCAAAGTAGTGCTAATGGACGAGCCTGCAAATTTGCGTTGAGAAAAGCCGTTAACGAAATGTGAAGCGGCGTATTCCGCGTCGCGCGACCGCTCATCGTCCCCAGACGGTTTCTTCCGTCCAGCCGAGCGCGTCGAACTCGGCCGCTCGCAGTGGCGCTTCGCCTGCCGCAAAGAATTCATCGAGTTGCGGCGGCGCGACGCTCGTTCCGGATAGCATGGCATGGGCCTGGCC
>DASPUD010000080.1:0-35712 GCA_035623095.1 Pseudolabrys sp. | reverse complement strand
TGATTCTCTGGCTGCGGGTTGGTTCCGCGGCAAGAGTGTCATAGATAACGGGGTGGACTGATCTAGTGTAGATTGAGAGCATGGGTCCGCCGGGGCCGAGACCACGCTGCTACACTTTCTCAATCCATTCACGAGAGGCTGTCGCGCCTCGCCAATCAGGATGCGGCCACAATGTCTCGTCAGGACGCGAACGCAGCATTCGCACTCACCTCGTTTTTGTATGGCGGCAACGCCTCCTATATCGAGGATCTCTACGCCCGCTTCGAGACCGACCCGAATTCGGTCGACGAGGAATGGCGTTCGTTCTTCTCCAGCCTGAAGGACGACAGCGCGGACGTGGTCAAGAGTGCGAACGGCGCGTCCTGGAAGCGGCCGCATTGGCCGCGCATGGAGCGCAGCGAGGTGCTGTCTGCGCTTTCCGGCGATTGGCTCGAAGTGGAAAAGGCCTTTGGCGACAAGATCAAGGGCAAGGCGCAGGCGAAGGGCGTCGAAATTTCATCCGTCGAGGTGCAGCAGGCGACACGCGACTCAATCCGCGCGCTGATGCTGATCCGCGCCTACCGCATCCGCGGTCACTTCCACGCCAAGCTCGACCCGCTCGAACTCGAGCCGGAGAAAAACGAAGAGGAGCTCGACCCTCGCTCCTACGGATTCACTGAAGCCGATCTCGACCGCAAGATCTACCTCGACAAGGTGCTCGGTCTCGAATTCGCGTCTATGCGCGAGATCGTCACCATCCTGCGCCGCACTTATTGCCAGACGCTTGGCGTGGAGTTCATGCACATCTCCAATGCCGCGCAGAAAAGCTGGATCCAGGAGCGCATCGAAGGCCGCGACAAGGAGATCAGCTTCACCCGCGAGGGCAAGCGCGCGATTTTGAATAAGCTGGTGGAAGCGGAAGGTTTCGAGAAATTCCTCGATGTCAAATACACCGGCACCAAACGTTTCGGTCTCGACGGCGCCGAGTCGCTGATCCCCGCGCTCGAGCAGATCATCAAGCGCGGCGGCAATCTCGGCGTGAAGGAAATCTGCATCGGCATGCCGCATCGCGGTCGTCTGAATGTCCTGACCCAGGTCATGGGCAAGCCGCACCGCGCGCTGTTTCACGAATTCAAGGGCGGCTCAGCGACGCCGGACGAGATCGAAGGCTCCGGCGACGTCAAATATCACCTTGGTGCTTCATCGGACCGGGAGTTCGACAACAACAAGGTGCATTTGTCGCTGACCGCCAACCCGTCGCATCTGGAAATCGTCGATCCGGTAACGCTCGGCAAAGTGCGGGCCAAGCAGGACCAACACCATGCGAAGCCCGACGAGCGCACCATGGTAATGCCGCTGCTCATCCACGGCGATGCGGCCTTCGCTGGCCAGGGTGTTGTGGCGGAATGTTTCGGGCTGTCGGATCTTAAGGGCTATCGCACCGGCGGCAGCCTGCATTTCATCGTCAACAACCAGATCGGGTTCACCACCTATCCGCGCTATTCGCGCTCATCGCCTTACCCGTCGGACGTTGCCAAGATGATCGAAGCGCTGATTTTCCACGTGAATGGCGACGATCCGGAAGCGGTCACGTTCGCCGCGAAAGTCGCGACTGAATACCGGCAGAAATTCCAGCGGCCGGTAGTGATCGACATGTTCTGTTACCGGCGCTTCGGTCACAACGAAGGCGACGAGCCGTCGTTCACCCAGCCGCTGATGTACAAAAAAATCCGCGCGCATCCGACCACGCTCGAAATCTACGGCAAGAAACTTGTCGGAGAAGGCGTCGTCACCGAAGGTGAAATAGAAAAAATGAAGGCCGACTGGCGTACGCGCCTCGAGGCCGAATTCGAGGCGGGCCAGGGCTACAGACCGAACAAGGCCGACTGGCTCGACGGCCGCTGGTCGGGATTGAAGGCTGCGCGCGACGCCGATGATCCGCGCCGCGGCAACACTGGCGTCGACGCCGCCGAGCTGCGCGAAATCGGTAAGAAGATCACGGTTGTCCCGCAAGGCTTCACCGTCCACAAGACGATCCAGCGTTTCCTTGAAAATCGCGCCAAGGCGATCGAAAGCGGCGAGGGGATCGATTGGGCGACGGCTGAGGCGCTTTCGTTTTGTTCGCTGCTGAAGGAAGGGCATCCGGTCCGTCTGTCGGGACAGGACAGCGAGCGCGGCACCTTTTCGCAGCGGCACTCAGTGCTGTTCGACCAGAATACCGAAGAACGCCACACGCCGTTTAACCATCTCGGCGAAGGGCAGGCACGCTTCGAGGTGCTCAATTCGAGCTTGTCGGAAGAAGCCGTCCTCGGCTTCGAATACGGCTATTCGGCCGCCGAACCGACCACGCTGACGTTGTGGGAGGCGCAGTTCGGCGACTTCGCCAATGGCGCGCAAGTCGTGTTTGATCAATTCATTTCGTCAGGCGAGCGCAAATGGCTGCGCATGTCCGGCCTCGTCTGCCTGCTGCCACACGGCTACGAAGGGCAGGGGCCGGAGCACTCTTCCGCGCGGCTCGAGCGTTATCTGCAAATGTGCGCCGAAGACAACATGCAGGTCGCCAATTGCACCACCCCGGCGAACTATTTTCACATCCTGCGGCGGCAATTGAAGCGCGAGATCCGCAAGCCATTGATCCTGATGACGCCAAAATCGCTGCTGCGCCACAAACGCGCGGTGTCGCGGCTCGACGAGCTGACCACCGGCACCTCGTTTCACCGCCTGTTGTGGGATGACGCGCAGCAGCTGAAGAACGAAAAGATCAAGCTCGTCGCCGACGACAAAATCCGTCGCGTCGTCATGTGCTCGGGCAAAGTCTATTACGATCTCTATGAAGAGCGTGAAAAGCGCGGCATTGACGACGTCTATCTGCTGCGCGTTGAGCAGCTTTATCCCTTTCCCACCAAGGCCCTGATTGCCGAACTATCGCGGTTCAAGCTGGCGGAAATCGTGTGGTGTCAGGAAGAGCCGCGCAACATGGGCGCCTGGTTCTTTGTCGACACCTTCCTGCAATGGATCCTCAACCAGATTGGCGCCAAGAACCGGACTGTGCGCTATGCCGGGCGTCCAGCCTCCGCGTCCACCGCGGTCGGACAGATGTCGAAGCACCTCACGCAACTCAAGCAATTCCTCGAAGAGGCATTGGGGTAATCGGTCATGGCTGACATCCGCGTGCCGACACTCGGCGAGTCGGTGACCGAAGCCACCGTCGGCAAATGGTTCAAACAGCCGGGAGACCCGGTGGCGGTCGATGAGCCGCTGGTGGAACTGGAAACCGATAAGGTCACGCTCGAAGTGCCGGCTCCCGCCGCCGGGGTGCTGGCCGATATCGCGGCGAAAAACGGCGACACCGTCGCGGTCGGCGCATTACTCGGTCAGATCAAGGAAGGCGCCGGCGGTGCCGCAAGGCCGAGTGCGCCTGCGCCCAGGCCCGCGGAGCCGCCGAAATCTGCACCCGCGCCTGCGGCAAAACCGGCCGACATGCCGATGCCGCCTTCGGTACGCAAGATGGCGGCGGAAAGCGGCGTCGACCCGTCAAAGGTGGCCGGCACCGGCCTGCATGGCCAGGTGACCAAAGGGGATATGCTCAACGCAATCGAACGCGCCGCGGCTGCGCCGACGCCGGTCGCCGCTCCGGTGCAGATGCGCGCGCCATCGCCGGCCGACGATGCCGCGCGCGAAGAACGCGTGCACATGACGCGGCTGCGTCAGACGATCGCGCGGCGGCTGAAGGATGCGCAAAACACCGCGGCGATGCTCACGACCTTCAACGAGGTCGACATGAGCGCGGTGATGCAGCTGCGCAATCAATACAAGGATCTGTTCGAGAAGAAACACGGCGTGAAGCTCGGCTTCATGGGCTTCTTCGTGCGCGCGTGCATTCAGGCGTTGAAGGAAATTCCCGCGGTCAATGCCGAGATCGATGGCGCCGACATTGTCTACAAGAACTACTATCACATCGGCGTCGCGGTCGGCACCGAGAAAGGCCTGGTCGTGCCGGTGTTGCGCGATGCAGACTATATGTCACTCGCGCAAATTGAAAAAACCGTTTCCGATTTTGGACGGCGGGCGCGGGACGGCGCGCTCAAGATCGAGGAAATGCAGGGCGGTACCTTCACGATTTCAAACGGCGGCGTCTACGGCTCGTTGATGTCGACGCCGATCCTAAACGCACCGCAATCGGGCATCCTTGGCATGCACAAGATCCAGGAGCGGCCCGTCGTGCACGAAGGCAAGATCGAAGCACGGCCAATGATGTATCTCGCGCTCTCTTACGATCATCGCATTGTCGACGGACGTGAGGCCGTGACTTTCCTGGTGCGGGTGAAGGAAGGGCTGGAGGATCCGGCGCGGGTCGTGCTGGACTTGTAGCGTATGGCCTACGATCTCATCGTCATCGGCACCGGTCCCGGCGGCTATGTCTGCGCCATCCGCGCGGCCCAACTCGGCTTGAAAACGGCGGTGGTCGAAAAGCGCGCCACTTACGGCGGCACCTGCCTCAACATCGGCTGCATTCCCTCGAAGGCGCTGCTGCACGCCTCGGAATTGTTCGAGGAGGCCGAACACACGTTCGGCAAGATGGGCATTGAGGTTTCAGCGCCCAAACTCGACCTCAAGGCGATGATGGCGTTCAAAGACCAGGGCGTTGAGGGCAACGTCAGAGGGGTCGATTTCCTCTTTAAAAAGAACAAGATAGATGCCTTTTACGGCAACGGCCGCATCGCCGCTCCCGGCAAGGTCGAGGTAAAAGGCGAAGGCGGCAAGACGCAGACACTCGAGGCCAAATCCATCGTTATCGCGACCGGCTCCGATGTGGCGCGCCTCAAAGGCATCGACATCGACGAAAAACGCATCGTGTCATCGACCGGCGCGCTGTCCCTCCCGGAAGTGCCGAAGCATTTGCTCGTCATCGGCGCGGGAGTCATTGGCCTCGAGCTCGGTTCGGTCTGGCGCCGGCTCGGCGCGCAGGTGACCGTGGTTGAATTCCTCGATGGCGTGCTGCCCGGCATGGACGGCGAAGTGCGCCGTCAGGCGCAGCGCCTGTTCGAAAAACAGGGCATGGCATTTAAACTATCGTCGAAAGTCACCGCCATCGACACGTCGGGAAAGCGCGTGAAGGCAAAGATCGAGCCCGCCAAGAGCGGCACCGTGGAAACGATCGAAGCTGACGTGGCGCTGGTCGCCATAGGCCGCGTGCCATACATCGAGGGCCTCGGGTTGAAAGAACTCGGCGTGAAAATCGACGAACGTGGCCGTGTTGTGGTCGATCACTACTACGCCACCAGTGTTCCCGGTGTCTGGGCGATCGGCGATGTGATCGCCGGGCCAATGTTGGCGCATAAGGCCGAAGATGAAGGACTCGCGCTCGCCGAAATTCTGGTCGGACAGGCGGGTCACGTGAACTACGATGTCATTCCGAACGTGGTCTACACCTATCCGGAAATCGCCACGGTCGGCAAAGGCGAAGAGGAATTGAAGGCCGCCGGCGTCGCCTACAACGTCGGTAAGTTTCCCTTCACCGCCAACGGCCGCGCCAAGGTCAATCTGACCACAGACGGTTTCGTGAAAATTATTGCCGACGCCAAAACCGATCGCGTTCTCGGCGTGCATCTGATCTGCGCCGATGCCGGCAACATGATCGCGGAAGCCGCGATTGCCATGGAGTTCGGCGCTTCCGCCGAAGATATCGCTCGCACCTGTCACGCGCATCCCACACTGCCCGAGGCGATGAAGGAAGCCGCCATGGCTGTGGCAAAGCGCGCGATTCATATGTGATAATCTGGCCCTCATCCTGAGGAGCCCGCGTAGCGGTGGATGAGACGGCCTAATGGTTCGAGACGCGCTCCTTCGGAGCGCTCCTCACCATGAGGCCGATTTAGTTTTGCGCGCTGCGCACTTTTTCGGGGTGTGAAATGGCCAAAGGTCACAAGGACAAGGTCGCCGTCATTACCGGTGGCGCCAGCGGCATCGGGCAGGCGTCTGCCAAGCGCCTGGCCGAGGATGGCGTGCACGTGGCCATTGCCGATCTCACCGACGGCAAAGAAACAATAAAGCTTGTCGAAGCAGCGGGCCGTCAGGCTCTCGCGGTGAATTGCGACGTATCGTCAGAGGCGTCCGTCGCCGCGATGGCCAAGCAAGTGAATGCGAAGTTCAGTCACGTCGACATCGTCATCAATTGCGCCGGCATCTTCCCGCAGAAGCATTTTCCGGAAATGAATTTTGCCGACTGGCGCAAGGTTCTTTCCATCAATCTCGACGGCACATTCCTTGTCACCGCGGCTTTTGTGCCCGGCATGCGCGCGCGCAAATGGGGCCGTGTGGTCAACATGGCTTCCAGCACGCTCGGGTCAGTGGTGACAGGCTTTGCGCACTACGTCGCCAGCAAAGGTGGCATCGTTGGGTTTACGCGCGCGCTTGCCACCGATCTTGCCGCCGATGGCATCACGGTCAATGCTATCGCGCCGGGGCTTACCCGTTCTCCCGGCACGCTGGTGCGTGCGCCCCGGCCGGGCTTCAAAACGATGGATGAGGAATTCGCCGCAGTCGCCCAGATGCAGGCGATCAAGCGGGTGGAGGTGCCGGAGGATCTGGTTGGTGCGGTCTCATTCCTCACCAGCGACGATGCGGCGTTCATGACCGGGCAGACGCTGAATGTCGATGGCGGGCGCGTCAGATCGTAGTGGAAACAAGCTTGAATTGGGGCCGTTTTGGGTGAATTGTCATAGCGCGTGGCGCTACCAATATTAGGACGATGCGCCGCAATCTGCTTCGCCCCCTGTGGGTCATCCTCGCGCTTCTATTTCTGCTCGAAGCGTGGCTATGGGATCATCTCGAGCCCGTTGTCGCGCGCGTCGTCAACGTCATCCCGTGGGGCAGGCTCAAGATCTGGCTTTCAAAGTCGATTGAGCATCTGCCGCCTTATTTTGCGCTGACGGTATTTGCCATCCCGATCATTGTCGTTCTGTTACCACTGAAATTTCTCGAGGTTTATTTCATCGCCACCAGCAGTTGGCTCGGCGCGATCACAATGCTCGTCGTCGCGAAGCTGCTCGGCCTCGGCGTGACCGCTTTCGTATTCGAGGTCACGCGCGACAAGCTGTTGCAGATAGGTTGGTTTCACCGCTTGTACGACTGGTTCGTCTGGCTGCGTGCGTGGTCGCGCGCCATAACCGAACCGGTGCGCGAGCAATTGCGTCAACTGAAATGGCTGCTGACGCCGCAGCGTGCGGGGCGCTTCATGCGCCTGTTCATGCGGCTGCGCCGCAAAGCATTCGTGTCACCAGCGAACAGCGACGGGAAATAGCATCAGCCCAGATGTAGCGCGTGGGGGAACCACAGGCCGAGTGCCATGAACCCCAGACCGCCGACGCCGACGGCCACGGCCAAGTAGGCGAGCGCGACAATACCTGTGATCACGGCGGACGAGGCCAGCACGATGCCAATCTGGAACGCTGCCGAGGCAAATTCATAATTATGATAGCGCGCCAGCGCGAGTTCTCGTTTCTCTTCGGCCTGTTTCGCACGTTCGGCCAGCTGCTTGCGGCCTTCACCGGTATCCGGTTCGTCGTTGTAACGAGCAATTGTCTTTTTCCAGCCTTCCACCAGTTTGTTGAGTTTTGCCTTGCCGTCGGCATCGGTTGTCCGGTCAGCCTCGACCTGCGCTTGCTCGGCCGCCGTTGACAGCACTGTCGAGCGGATGGTCTTGGCCTGGAAGAACGACCACAGGTCATTCGTCGCAACATTGTAAGTTATGGCGGAGGTCTGCGAGCTCTTACCGAGCGTTTCGGAGAAGGCCAAAAACAGCGCGAGCACCGCGATAACCAGCGCGATGTTCTTGTTGGAATGCGCTGCATGCTCGGCGTGTTCGGCGTGCTCGAGATTTTCGTGTGCACTCATCGTCGTCCCCTCCGGCTATCTTGTGCCACGATGATCGCAAAGACGGCCAGGTGCAAGAGGGGTGTGCTACGCGCGCGGATGTGCGCTCGCGTATACTTCCAGAAGTCGCTCGCTGTCGACGGCGGTGTAAATCTGTGTCGTCGAAAGGGAGGCGTGGCCGAGCAATTCCTGAATGGCGCGCAGGTCGCCGCCCCGCGACAATAGATGCGTTGCGAATGAATGGCGCAGGGCATGTGGAGTCGCGCTGTCCGGCAGGCCGAGCGCGCCACGCAGCCACTCCATGGCCAGCTGCACGATGCGCGGCGAAAGCGGTCCACCACGCGCGCCGACAAAGAGCGGTCCATCGGGCGGCAGATCGTGCGGGCAAAGCGCGATGTAGTCGGCAATCAATTTGCTGACCTGCGGGAGCACCGGAACCATGCGCGCTTTGTTGCCCTTTCCTGTGACAGTCAGAGCGTCAGCGCCGGTGGCGTCCTTGCGCTTGAGGCCGAGGGCCTCCGATATGCGCAGGCCGGACCCGTAAAGCAGCGCAAGCACCGCCGCATCGCGCGCGGTGACCCACGGCGGGCGTGTTTCGCCTTTGCGTAAGCTGGTGTCGGTGATTTGTGTGGCGGCAGAAACCGCAAGTGGTTTCGGCAACGCCCGGGGCAATTTAGGCGAACGTACCGCGGTCAGCGCAGCAACTTTGCCCTTGCCGTTTCGTTCGAGAAAACGTGCAAACGAGCGTATGCCGGCAAGCACGCGCATCAGCGAGCGGTTGCCGACACCGTCACTGCGCCGCGCCGCCATGAAGGCGCGTATATCGGCGGGCGTCAGCTTCGCCAGCTGTTTGAGCGTGGGTGCGCCGCCCAGATGCTCGGCGAGGAAACCGAGGAACTGACCGACGTCACGCCGGTAGGCCTCCAGGGTTTTGGCCGACATGCGCCGCTCGGCGGCGAGATAGCCAAGCCAGCGTGCGATTTCTTTGTTGACCTCGGTTGCGGCGGAGAATTCGCTCATGATCGGAAGAGTGGCATTGTTTTCTTCACTCTTCCTTAAGGGCGCGGAATCGGCCAGACCAAGCGTATGAACAGGGTTGTCGACATTCTGGTGCCGGTCGCGCTCGACCAGACATATTCCTACCGGGTTCCGGTGGGGCTCGATCTGGCGCCGGGGGACCTTGTGGCAGTACCGCTTGGCGCGCGCGAATACATGGGCGTTGTCTGGGCCGACAATCCGAGCCCCAATCCGCGGCTGCACAATCGCCTGAAAGATGTCGATGAAAAGCTCGACGTACCCCCGCTAAAGCCCGAACTCCGCCAGTTCGTTGACTGGGTATCCGCCTACACGCTGGCCTCGCGTGGCACTGTGCTGCGCATGGCGCTGCGCATGGGCGAACATCTTGGCCCAGGCCGCGAACGTGTCGGCGTGCGTCTGACCGGTCCGGCTCCGCAGCGGATGACGGCCGCACGTGCGCGCGTGCTTAAACTTTTCGCTGATGGTCTCACGCGTTCAAAATCCGAAGCCGCGCAGGAAGCCGGTGTCAGCGCTGGTGTCATAGACGGCCTTATCGATGAAGGCGCGCTGGAAACATTGGTGTTGCCACCCGAGCCGGTTGCGTCGCCCCCCGATCCTGATTTCCGCAAACCCGAGTTTTCGCTCGCTCAACTTGCCGCCGCCGACTCGTTGCGCACGACGGTGCAGCAAGGCGGCTATACCGTCACGCTGCTTGACGGCGTCACCGGCTCGGGCAAGACCGAGGTTTATTTCGAAGCGGTTGCCGAGAACATCCGGCGAAAACGGCAAACCCTCATTCTGATGCCGGAAATCGCGTTGACCGCGCAATTTCTCCAGCGCTTCACGGAGAGATTCGGTACCCGGCCCGCCGAGTGGCATTCGCAGGTATCGCCGCGCAAACGCGCCCGTACCTGGGCCGCGGTGGCGGCAAACGAAGTATCTGTCGTGGTCGGCGCGCGCTCGGCGTTGTTTCTGCCCTATGCCGACCTCGGGCTCGTTGTCGTCGATGAAGAACACGATCCTGCCTACAAGCAGGAAGATGGTGCGCACTATCATGCTCGCGACATGGCGGTGGTGCGCGGTTCGATCGCGAAAATTCCGGTCGTCCTTGCCTCCGCGACGCCATCGGTTGAATCCGAGGTCAATGCCAGACGGGGCCGCTATCGGCATATTCACTTGCCGGAGCGTTTCGGCGGGGCGCAGCTGCCCCTGATCGAGCCGATCGATATGCGGCGCGAAGGTCCGCCGGGCGGACGCTTTATTTCACCGCGGCTTGCCGAGGCAGTGGCGATATCGCTCACCCGCGGCGAACAGGCGCTGTTATTTCTTAATCGCCGCGGATACGCACCGCTCACGCTATGCAGAGCCTGTGGATTCCGCCTGCAATGTCCGAACTGCGATGCCTGGCTGGTTGATCACCGCTTCAGGCGCCGGCTGGTCTGTCATCATTGCGGCTTTGCGATGCCGCCGCCGGCGGAATGCCCGAGTTGTCACGCGACCGACAGCTTTGCCGCCGTCGGCCCCGGCGTCGAACGTCTGGAACAGGAAGCGGCAGAACTCTTTCCGCAAGCGCGGATTCTTGTGCTGTCGAGCGATCTGGTCGAATCGGTCGAGCGCCTGCGGCAGGAACTCGACGACGTTGCCGCGGGTCGTTTCGATCTCATCATCGGCACGCAACTTGTCGCCAAAGGCCACCATTTTCCAAAGCTCAATCTGGTCGGCATCGTCGATGCGGATCTTGGCCTGGGCAATGGCGATCCACGCGCGGCCGAGCGCACATTCCAGCTGCTGCATCAGGTTGTCGGTCGCGCCGGCCGTGAGGAAGGACGCGGTGTCGGCCTCCTGCAGACGCACCAGCCGGAACACCCGGTCATGCGTGCGCTGATCTCCGGTGACCGCGAAGCCTTCTACCGCAATGAGATCGAGCAGCGCGAACGCACGGGCTATCCGCCCTTCGGGCGCCTGGCTGGCCTCGTTGTCACCGCGAGCGACAAGCACACGGCGGAGGCTTACGGCCGTACCCTTGCCAATGCTGCGCCAAAAAACGAAGACGTTCGTGTGCTCGGTCCGGCTGAAGCGCCGATCGCGGTGGTGCGTGGCCGCCATCGCTTCCGGCTGCTGGTGAAATCGGCGCGCGCATTTGATCTTTCCGCGTATTTGCGCGAATGGCTGGCCAATGCGCCCAAACCGCGTGGCAATGTGCGGCTGGAAGTGGACGTCGATCCGCAGAGCTTTTATTAGATCTTATTCCGGCATCTCGTCATGACGCACGTTCGGCTGCAGCAGCACGCAAGCGGCCGCGGCGAAAATCATCGCGAAGCCGATAATGTCGGGCATGGTCAGACGTTCGCCGAGCACGACCGCCGACGCGCTCACGCCAAGCACGGGCACCAGCAATGAGCCGAGCGATGCCGTAACGGCCGGCAGACGAGAGACGATTGACCACCAAAGAAAATGCGCCAGGCCGACACCAAATAATCCGACAAAGAGCACGGCCAGAATGGTTTCGCCACGCAACGGCCAGAGGTGTGGGTGACCTTCGAATGCGAAGCTACCCGCGGTGATGAACAGTAGGCCGAACAGCAGTTGCCATGTGGCGTTCGCCAACGGTTCCATCTTCACTTTCGCCCATTTGATGTAGACAGTGGCAAAGGTCCAACTCAGCGCGCAGCCGAGCGAGTAAAAAACGAAGGGTGGAAATCCATCGGCGAAGAGCGGCCATAACAGAATCGTTATGCCGACAACACAGAGCGCGAAGGCAAACCAGCGTATTGCATTGAGCCGCTCGCCGAGGACGAAGTGACTCGCCACGGTCGTCCAGATTGGCATCGAGTAGGTGATAATGATGGCGCGAGTGGTTGCGCCGCTCAGCTGCGCGAAGCCGGAAAGAATTTGAAACCCCGCGACGTTGAATAGCCCTGCGATCATGACATGAATGTATTCGCCGCGCGGCACCCTCAGGTTGTGTCGGGTAAGGGTCGCCGCGACGAACAACGTCGCTGCGCCGATCCCGGAGCCGGCAACGCGTAAGCTCCAGGGCGACAGCTCGCGCAAGGCAAATGCCGCCGCGATCCAGTTGAGGCCCCAGGCGAACGCCAACAACACGACGAGCAGCTTGGCGGTCGCGGCGGCGTTGCCTTTCATTTGCGGGTCTACCATTGCTGCGTGCAGGCCCGGCCAGAGCGGTGCGCGTGTCACTTCGAGGGGTGGTGCCCCGCTATAGCGGGCGGGCGGCGTGATGGCGAGGCATCCCTGCGATGCAAATTCGTCAACCGAGGAGGTACATCTGTCGCAGGCCGAAAAAGGCCGGCTTGTTGCACCGCCACCCTTGCTGTGTTAGCTAGCCCTTCGGTTTCCGCGACGTTCCCGGAGATCGGAATTCCATCTTGAATTCCAATAGTTTGCGCCGCCCTTCGCGACGGCGTCCGGGCTGTGAATGTAATAGCGACGAGCGTTCTCTTGGCAGGCGAAGATCCCATCATCTCCGGCATGGCTGGTCGTTACGCCACCGCCCTGTTCGAGCTCGCGCTCGATAACAAGGCCGTCGACGCCATCAAGAAGGATCTCGATCAGTTCGACGCGCTCATTGCCGGCAGCGCCGATCTTCATCGGTTAGTACGCAGTCCGGTTTTCGACGCGGACGAACAGCTCAAGGCTCTCTCCGCAATTCTCGCCAAGGCCGACATCAAGGGGCTGGCGGCTAATTTCCTCAGGGTGATCACGACCAATCGCCGGCTGTTCGCGGTACGCGACATGATCCGCGCCTATCGTGCGCTGGTCGCGCGCCACAAGGGCGAAGTGACCGCTCAGGTGACGGTTGCCGAGAAGCTCAGCGACAAGAATCTCGATGCGCTCAAGAGCGCGCTCAAATCTGTGACTGGAGGCAAGGACATCGATCTCGACGTCAAGGTTGAGCCCACCATTATCGGCGGGCTCATCGTCAAGGTTGGAAGCCGCATGGTCGATAGCTCGCTCCGCACAAAACTCAATTCGATAAAAGTTGCCATGAAAGAGGCCCGCTGATGGACATCCGCGCCGCAGAAATTTCCGCCATCCTGAAAGAGCAGATCAAGAACTTCGGCCAGGAAGCTGAAGTCTCCGAAGTCGGCCAGGTGCTCTCCGTCGGCGACGGCATCGCCCGCGTTTACGGCCTCGACAATGTGCAATCGGGCGAAATGGTCGAGTTTGAAAATGGTGTGCGCGGCATGGCGCTCAACCTCGAAATCGACAACGTCGGTATCGTGATCTTTGGCAACGACCGGGAGATCAAAGAAGGCCAGACAGTCAAACGCACCAGCGCAATTGTCGACGTGCCGGTCGGCAAAGGCCTGCTCGGCCGCGTCGTCGACGCGCTCGGCAACCCGATCGACGGCAAGGGACCGATCAAGGCGGATAAGCGCGCTCGCGTTGACGTGAAAGCGCCGGGGATCATCCCGCGCAAATCGGTGCACGAGCCGATGGCGACCGGCCTGAAGGCGATCGATTCACTAATTCCGATCGGCCGCGGCCAGCGCGAGTTGATCATCGGCGACCGGCAAACCGGCAAGACCGCAATCGCGCTCGACACCATCCTCAACCAGAAACCGCTCAACGCGCAGCCGGACGAGAAGATCAAGCTTTATTGCGTGTACGTCGCGGTCGGTCAGAAGCGTTCGACCGTCGCCCAGTTCGTGAAGGTGCTGGAAGAACAGGGCGCACTTGATTATTCGATTGTCATCGCCGCAACCGCATCGGATCCGGCGCCGATGCAATATCTTGCGCCGTTCAGCGGCTGCACCATGGGCGAGTATTTCCGCGACAACGGCATGCACGCGGTCATTATCTATGACGATCTGTCGAAGCAGGCCGTCGCCTATCGTCAGATGTCACTGTTGCTGCGCCGCCCACCGGGCCGCGAAGCTTATCCGGGCGACGTGTTCTATCTGCATTCGCGGCTGCTCGAGCGTGCAGCGAAAATGAACGATGAGAACAAGGCCGGCTCGCTCACCGCGCTGCCGGTGATTGAGACGCAGGCCAATGACGTTTCGGCCTACATACCGACAAACGTGATTTCGATTACCGACGGCCAGATCTTCCTGGAAACCGACTTGTTCTATCAGGGCATCCGCCCGGCAGTGAACGTCGGTTTGTCCGTCTCACGCGTCGGTTCCTCGGCGCAGACCAAGGCGATGAAAAAGGTCGCCGGACGCATCAAAGGCGAACTGGCGCAGTACCGCGAGATGGCGGCCTTTGCCCAGTTCGGCTCCGATCTCGACGCCACCACCCAGCGTCTGCTCAATCGCGGCGCGCGCCTGACCGAGCTTTTGAAGCAGCCGCAGTTCTCGCCGCTGAAGATGGAGGAGCAGGTTTGCGTGATCTACTCCGGCGTTAACGGCTATCTCGATCCGCTTGCGGTGGACCGCGTACGCGCTTTCGAAAGCGGGCTGCTGACTCTGCTTCGCACCAAGCACGCCGATCTCTTGGACAGCATTCGCAAGAGCGGCGATCTGTCGGATGCTGATGCCGGCAAGCTCAAGAGCGTGACCGAGTCCTATGCGAAGACTTTCGCCTGAGATGATGACGGGGAGCGATCAGGGATAGCCCGACATGGCCAGCCTCAAGGACATGCGCGTCCGCATAGCCGCCACCAAGGCGACGCAGAAAATTACCAAGGCCATGCAAATGGTTGCGGCATCGAAGTTGCGACGCGCGCAGGCGGCCGCTGAAGCGGCGCGTCCCTATGCCGAGCGGATGGGCAAAGTGCTGGGATCAATCGCTGCGGCGGTTGCGGGCAGCGATTCCGCACCCAAGCTGCTGGCCGGTACCGGCAGCGATAGAGTGCATCTTCTGGTGGTCTGCACTGCCGAACGCGGCCTTTGCGGCCCCTTCAATTCATCCATTGTGCGGCTCGCACGCGAGAAAACGAATGCGCTGACGACCGAAGGAAAAGAAGTCAAAATCCTCTGCGTTGGCCGCAAAGGTTACGAACAGCTGCGCCGCCTGCACGGCAAGCAGATTATCGATACGGTCGACCTTCGCGGCGTGCGCACCATTGGCTTCGAACAGGCCGATATGATTGCCAACAAGATCATTACCCTGTTCGAGCAGGGCGGCTTTGACGTGTGCACGCTGTTTTTCTCACGCTTCAAGTCGGTGATCGCGCAGATACCGACCGCCCAGCAGATCATCCCGCCGGTTTTCGAACAGACTGACGAGGCCGGTGCTACCGCCGCCTATGACTATGAGCCGGAAGAAAGCGAAATCCTTTCCGAACTTCTGCCCCGCAATCTGTCGGTACAGGTGTTCCGCGCGCTTCTGGAAAATGCCGCTTCCGAGCAAGGCGCCCGCATGAGTGCGATGGACAATGCCACGCGCAATGCCGGCGAAATGATCCGCAAGCAAACTCTCACTTATAACCGCACCCGCCAGGCGATGATCACCAAGGAGCTGATCGAGATCATTTCCGGCGCGGAAGCACTCTAATTCGGTAACGAGGACGCAATGGCCACACCCAACGCAGTCGGAAAAATCACGCAAGTCATCGGCGCCGTCGTTGACGTACAGTTCCAGACTCACCTGCCGGCGATCCTGAATGCGCTGGAAACCACCAACGGCGGCAAGCGTCTGGTGCTGGAAGTGGCGCAACACCTCGGTGAGTCCACGGTGCGCACGGTCGCCATGGATTCCTCCGAAGGGCTCGTACGCGGGCAGGAGGTCACCGACACCGGCCAACCGATCGCCGTGCCTGTCGGCGATGAAACTCTCGGCCGCATCATCAACGTAGTCGGTGAGCCGGTCGATGAAGCGGGTCCCGTCAAGACAAAAGAAAAGCGCGCGATCCATCAGCCGGCGCCCGCGTATGTGGAGCAGTCCACAGAAGCGCAGATTCTGGTAACCGGCATCAAGGTCGTGGATTTGCTCGCGCCCTATGCCAAGGGCGGAAAGATCGGGCTGTTCGGAGGCGCCGGCGTCGGCAAGACCGTGCTGATCATGGAACTGATCAACAATGTCGCCAAGGCGCACGGCGGCTATTCGGTATTTGCGGGCGTGGGCGAGCGCACGCGCGAAGGCAACGACCTTTATCACGAGATGATTGAATCCGGCGTCAACAAGGACCCGAAGAAGGGCTCGGTCGCCGGCTCAAAGTGCGCGCTGGTCTATGGCCAGATGAACGAGCCGCCGGGTGCCCGCGCCCGCGTCGGCTTGAGCGGATTGACGGTCGCCGAATACTTCCGCGACCAGGGCCAGGACGTGTTGTTCTTTGTCGACAACATTTTCCGCTTTACGCAAGCCGGTTCGGAAGTGTCCGCGCTGCTTGGCCGCATTCCTTCGGCGGTGGGCTATCAGCCGACACTCGCAACCGACATGGGCGCGCTGCAGGAGCGGATTACCACCACGACCAAAGGTTCGGTCACCTCCGTGCAGGCGATCTACGTGCCCGCCGACGATCTTACCGATCCGGCCCCGGCAACGTCATTCGCCCATCTTGACGCCACCACGGTGTTATCGCGCGATATCGCGGCCAAAGGCATCTATCCTGCGGTCGACCCGCTCGACTCGACGTCGCGCATGTTGTCGCCACTGGTCGTCGGCGAAGAGCACTATGCGGTGGCTCGCCAGGTTCAGCAGATCCTGCAGCGCTACAAGGCCTTGCAGGACATTATCGCCATTCTGGGCATGGATGAGCTCTCAGAAGAGGACAAGTTGACTGTCGCCCGTGCACGCAAGATCGAACGGTTTCTCTCGCAGCCGTTCCATGTCGCCGAGGTGTTCACCGGCTCGCCTGGCAAGCTGGTCGATCTGCAGGACACCATTAAAGGCTTCAAGGGTCTCTGCGATGGGAAATATGATAACCTGCCGGAAGCTGCCTTTTACATGGTCGGCACCATCGAAGAGGCAGTCGAGAAGGGCAAGAAACTCGCAGCCGAAGCGGCCTAAGGACAATGCTGGGGCAATCCAACCTGCTTGCATTTTTGCTGATCGGACTGGTGATCGGTGGCCTTGCCGGCTACATGACGCGCCCTGAAGAAACGGCCGAGATCAGAGTGGGACCGCTGAGCCTCGAAGTGCGTAATGACGAGCGGGCGCGCGGCGGACCGCTTACCAGCAAGCAGGCACAGCACATTGCAATCATGACTGCGATTGGCGGCGCTATCGGATTTGGCGTTGGTTTCGCAGTCGGCAAGCGGAGAGGCTGAGCAAACCGTGGCCAACTTGCATTTCGAACTGGTTTCCCCCGAGAAGCTGTTGTTCTCAGGCGAGGTGGAACAGGTGGACATTCCCGGCGTCGAGGGCGACTTCGGCGTGCTCGCCGACCATGCTCCGACCGTTGCGACAGTGCGACCTGGGATTTTGACCGTGCACGTCGGCGGTGGTCAGCAGAAGATCGTTGTGCTGGGTGGATTTGCCGAAGTTTCAGACAAAGGTCTCACGATATTGGCCGAGGTCGCCGAAGCGGTCGAAGATATCGACCGCGTCATGATCGCCAGCCGTATTACTGAGCTGGAGAGCCGAATTACCAAGACAGAGCCGGGATCCGAGCTTGATAAGCTTGTCACGCGGCTTGATCATTTCAGGCAAGTCGATCGCCACCTGGCCGGACACGGAGCGGTCTAGGCTCCGCCGCACCCTAGCGCGCGAAACGTTCGAATTCCTTCACGACACGATCGTATGTTTGCCGCTTGAATGGTATTACAAGATCGGGCAACTCGCGCATTGCAACCCAGCGCCACTCGACGAATTCAGGTTTGTGCCCGCCGCCCGGATTGGCGATATCGATCTCGTTCTCGTTGCCGGTGAAGCGCAACGCGTACCATTTCTGTTTCTGTCCGCGATATTTGCCGCCCCATGCCTTTTTGGCGACGGCGCTCGGCAGATCGTAGGTGAGCCATTCGGCGATCTCGCCGAGCCTCTGCACGGAACGGATATTGGTTTCTTCATGCAGCTCGCGCAATGCGGCCTTGTAGGGATCCTCGTCTTCGTCGATGCCGCCTTGCGGCATTTGCCAGACATGGGTGGCGTCAACGTGTTCGGGGCCGTCCGTCCGCCGTCCGATGAAGACAAGTCCGGCGCGATTAAGCACCATCATGCCGGCGCATGGGCGATAGGGCAGCGATTTACCGGGAGACATTTGCGCTCCGTCATCACGCGCGAACTTTCGCGATCAGGGATGACGTTACGACGACTTTGCCTTGATGGCCACCATGGTGATCGGCACCAACATGAAGCCCTGAGCCTCGGCCTTCTTGGCCCACTCGGCAATGCGCGAAATCGTGCCGGGCTGTGCCGTCGCGTAGCCGACAGCTGTGCCGCTTTCGCGCGCCCGCATCTCGAGGCGCGCCAGCGCGCGATCGATTTCGACCGGCGTTGGAACGGTGTCGATAACAATATCGGCTTTCGCAAACGGCAGATTCTGGCCGCCGGCAAGCTGGCTGGAGATGCTGCGCGAATTTGAACCGTCGTCCACGTAGATTAGCCCGCGCTTGGCGGCTTCGCGCAAAACCGGCGACAAGCCTTGTTCGGACGCGGTGAAGCGCGCACCCATATAGCTCACGATTCCGACGTAGCCCTGGAAACGGCTCATCAGCCATTGCAGCCGATCGACATTCTGTTCCGGCGTCAGCGAGGTGAGCAGGGTCTGCGGACCCGGGTCGTTGTCGGGGTAATCGAAAGGCTCCATCGGGATCTGCAGCAGCACCTCGTGCTCTTCGGCGCGAGCGCGCTCCGCCATCTTCTCAAGATCGACGCCATAAGGTGCCAGCGCGAAAGTCACCGGCGCCGGAAGCTTCGTAAATGCATCGGCGGTGCCGGAAGCGCTGATTCCGAGTCCTCCGACCACGATTGCGATAATCGGCGAGTCCTTTTTGTTAGCCGGAATCTGGCGCGGGCGTGCGTAGCGCGCTGACGGGCGCGTGCCATCTGGACCGATTTTCGGAATTGCGCCGTGGCGCGTGGTTTCGAGCAACTTTGGGTCGAGCAATGCATTTGGTGCAGTGTTACCGTTATTGCCCGGAATAGTGACTTGCTGCCGGGCGCCGCTCGACCCGTCAATAATGGTGACAGTTTTCGAACCAGGCGGCGGCGCCGCCGCGGCGGGGTCGGCTGCCGGCGCAGCCGCAGCCGGGCCGTCGTAACGCGCGTGCTGCTTGCCGCTGGCATCGATATCCCGATCGGTCGGGGTTGCCGGCGGCAGCTTGGTCGCCACCACGGCGATAGGCTCACCGCCCAGCGGATCATTTACGAAGGCTGCCCAGGCCACGACAATAAGGCCGGACAGCCCGAGCGCTCCGGCCAGCAATTGTGGCGCGGACGCAGGCAGTTTCGACGGCCTTTTTCGTTTGTCCTGGCCGAGGGGCGCGTTCAGGTCATTGGGTGCCACGGCGCAAGACCCTTGCGAATCATCGCGGGAGTCTAGCACGCGTCGTTTCCGGACTAGGGCAGCTTAGCTTGTGTCGCAGCAGGCGGCGGATGCCTGCGAAAACGAACGGCGCGGCCGGTTCGGCCGCCCCGTTATATATTCGATATTGCGCCAACGCCTAGTTTGGCACCGGAGTCTTCGCATTCGGCGGGAATGCCGAATTGACCTGGGTTCCGCGCAGGAGGTCGAGCGCCATATTGAGCGCTTTGTCATTCTTGGCGTCCGGCGGAATGTACGACTGTGAGCCGGTCTGCTCCTTGCCCTCGTCACCCTTCAGATGCCCGCGCAGCGACGCCTCACCTTTGGTGTCGGTTTTCGCCTTGAGGTCATCCGGCACGTCCTGGAGGACCTCGATATCCGGCGAAATCCCTTTGGCCTGGATCGAACGGCCGGACGGCGTGAAATAACGCGCCGTCGTCAGCCGCAGCGCGCCATTGCCCGAGCCGAGCGGGATGATGGTCTGCACCGAGCCTTTGCCGAACGAACGTGTACCGATGACGGTTGCCCGCTTGTGATCTTGCAAGGCGCCGGCGACGATTTCGGACGCCGACGCCGAACCACCGTTGATCAGCACGATCAGCGGCTTGTTCTTCGTGAGATCGCCGGGCCGCGCGTTGAAGCGTTGGGTTTCCTCAGCATTGCGCCCGCGCGTCGATACGATCTCGCCTTTTTGCAGGAACGCATCCGACACGGAAATTGCTTGATCGAGCAAGCCGCCAGGATTGTTGCGAAGATCGAGGACGTAGCCCTTGAGCTTGTCGTCGGAAATCTTTGCGGCGATGTCGGTGATCGCCTTCTTTAAGCCTTCGGTCGTCTGCTCATTGAACTGCGTGAGCCGGATGTAGCCGATATCGTCGCCTTCGGACTGTGAACGCACCGATCGTACGCGAATGATGTCGCGCGTGATTGAAACCTCGACTGGCTTGTCCTGGCCTTTGCGCATGATGGTGAGCTTGATCTTTGTGTTCACCGGGCCGCGCATCTTTTCGACGGCTTGGTTCAGGGTCAGACCCTGCACCTGCTCGTCGTCCAGCTTGGTGATGATATCGTTGGCCATGATGCCGGCCTTGGCAGCAGGTGTCTCGTCAATCGGCGCCACGACCTTGATCAGGCCGTCTTCCATGGTGACTTCGATGCCGAGTCCGCCGAATTCGCCGCGGGTCTGCACCTGCATGTCACGGAAGCTCTTGGCATCCATGTAGCTCGAGTGCGGATCGAGTCCGGCCAGCATGCCGTTGATCGCTGTTTCGATCAGTTTGCTGTCGTCCGGCTTCTCGACGTAGTCGGCACGCACGCGCTCGAATACGTCGCCGAACAGATTGAGCTGCCGGTACGTATCGGCTGCCGCTGCCTTGGCGGTAGCACCTACCAGAATTACGCGAGGCTGAACCGCGAGCAGCGTCATTGCCGCTCCCGCCGCCGCGCCGAGGAGTATGAGTGAGGTCTTGCGCATCATCCGCGAACCTTTTCGCCTTCGCCAGTTGCCCACCATGGGCCTGGATCGACGGGAACCCCGTCCTTTCGAAACTCGACGTAGAGTACCGGTTGGCTGGAACCAGTCGCGAGGACAGCGGCGATATGGGAGCCGCTCCCCATAACCGCAACGGGTTCCCCGGTCAGTACAAACTGCCCGAGTTCAACTGATATCCGGTCCATTCCAGCGAGCAAGATATGATACCCGCCGCCGACATTGAGGATCAAGAGTTGGCCGTATGACCGGAATGGCCCAGCATATACCACCCAACCGTCGGCAGGGGCAGTCACTTGTGCCGCCGCACGGGTTGCAATGGAAAGGCCTTTCTCCTGCCCGCCGCTGCCATCCGGCGCACCGAATTCCTTGAGTTTTACGCCGTTAACCGGAATTGGAACTTGCCCGCGGGCCGACGCGAAAGCGATAGCCGGCGCAAGTCGGGCGGGATCGCGGAATGCGGAAAGCGCAGGGCGGCTATCCAGACGCGCAGCCTCACGCGCGTCCCGAATGGCGGGATCGAGGCCCTGTTCGAGTTTTACGATCAGGTCCTTGAGATTGTCGACCTGGCGCGCAAGGCTGCCCGCGCGCGCCCGCTCAGCCTCGAGCGCCTTCTCGCGTTCGGCCAGCTGTTTCTGGCGTTCGTCCACCAAGGCGTTCATGCGCGCGCGTCCGGTGTCGAGCAGCGCGACTTCGATCTTTAGCTGATCCCGTTCCGCGTCTATTTTCTTGCGTACCGTCAGCAATTGCGAAAGGTCATTGGCCAGCGCTTGTGCCTCCTGACGCATCTCCGGCAGGACGGCGCCAAGCACCATGGCAGTGCGTACAGCCTGCAAGGCATCTTCGGGAGTTGCGATAAGCGCCGGCGGAGGCCGGCGGCCAATGCGTTGCAGGGCAGCCAGGACTTCAGCGATCACCGCACGCCGGCCGTCGAGTGACTTGCGAATGGCGCTTTCGTTCTCGTCGAGCGGTTTGAGACGCTCCTGTATTTCGGCAATCTTGGATTCAACACCTCGCAGCCGTGCCGCGGTATCAATCAAATCCTGATTGAGTTTGCGTCGGTCGGCGCCGATTTGTTCGATTTCTTTCTTGAGAGCGGCCTCGGTCTCGACCGACCTGCGCTGCTGGTCGCGCGCGGATTTCAGCTCCTGGTCGTGCTGCTTGAGCTCTTCGAGCTTTCCGGCATTGTCATTTTGCGCGAGGACGATCTTCGGCAGGACGTGGTCTGGCCGTTCCTCGGCCAAAGCCGGGATTGTAAGCGCAGCGGGCAGGGTCAACCACAGGCCCGCGACAAACGCAGCGCGCGCGTCAAGACCACCGAAGCCCCCAAGCCAAATCATCGGTGTCACGTTACGCTCGCGGGTTGGAACAGCAAGATCATTTCGCGGCGTACGTATCGATGCCGATTGCGACTAAATCGGGGTGCCGCGCCACATAAATGGTAAATTTATGCCCGATGATACGGATGCCCCGTCAGAATCGTCGTGGCGCGGTAGAGCTGCTCCAGCAGCATCACCCGCACCAGCTGGTGCGGCCAGGTAGCGGCGCCGAACGACAGACGGAGTTCGGCCTTCTCGGTGACGCTCGGGGCAAGCCCGTCGGCGCCGCCAATCACAAAGACCACCGTTGAGCGGCCATTGGCCCGCCATTTGCTGAGCAGCCCCGCGAGACCGGCACTTTCGACGTTCTGTCCACGCGAATCGAGAAGCACGACCGCCGCTTCCGGCGGAATGACATTCGCGAGCGCGATCGACTCCTCGATCATGCGTCTGCCGGCATCGCCGGCCCGGCTCTCCCTGATTTCTATGATTTCAATCTCGCGCAGGCCGAGTTGACGGCCCGTCTGCGCCGCGCGTTTGCGATAGCGCTCGGATAGTTCGGTTTCCGGGCCTCGCTTCAAACGCCCGACGGCGGCAACGATGATGCGCATCGCGCCACCAACATTATCAGCCGGTCATACGCAGACTAGGCCTTTCTTGCCGACCACATCTTTTCCAGGCTGTAGAAGGCGCGTATTTCCGGCCGGAAGACATGCACGATGACATCGCCGGCATCGATCAATACCCAGTCCCCTTGCCGCATTCCCTCAACGCGAACATGGGTTCCGCCTGCTTTCTCGATGTCCTTGACCACGTGGTCGGCCACGGCGCTGACATGACGCTGCGAACGGCCGCTGGTCACGACCATGTAATCGCCTATCGAGGATTTGCCGGTGAGATCGATAACGACGCTGTCCTCGGCTTTCATATCTTCAAGACGCGCGAGGACGGTGTGGAGCGTCTCCTTGGCAGTCGGGTGCCGGGAGACGGTTTCGGGCGTACGACGCGATGCCCGAGAGAGTGCAGGTGTATTCAGGGGTGCTGATCCTTTCCTTGCGTTGCACTCACCCCGGCGCGAACCGGGGGTCTCGACAAAGATAACTATCTCGTCCGTTTCTTTCTACCCTTGGGGCTGCGGTACTTGGCCCCTTTCCTGCTTTGAGAACGTTTATTTCCACGTTTTCGCCGACTCACTTTTGCAGATTTTGATTTGCCTGACGGTTTGCGTTTGCTGGAACCGTCCCGCCGGCCGCGCAATGCGCGGAGCGCGGTCGAAGAGAGAGGCGATTTGAGGCCATGCAGGAAAGTCCAAACTGGAGCTTTCCGGAGGGGCAAAATTGCGGCGTCGTATTCGGGGATGCGGGTGCGGGCGAGTTTGTTGCCCGCCGGACTGGCAGCGGCGTAAAGGCTCGGACCCAGGCGATCTATGACGACGATAGGCACCAGCTCTACTATCTTTTGCCATTTCTGCCAGCGATGAAAACTCCGCAAGTTGTCGGCGCCCATGATCCAGACGAATCGGACCCCCGGGCAGCGCGCTTTCAACCACGATAGCGTATCGTAAGTGTATCTCGTCTTAATGACAGCCTCGAGGCCCGTAACATCTATACGCGGATGGTGGGTCAGGGCGTGCGCGGCAGCGATGCGTTTGTTCAACGGCGCAAGATCGTGCGTATTCTTCAGCGGGTTGCCGGGCGTCACCAGCCACCAGACACGGTCAAGCTTTAGTCTTTTTAGGGCGAGCAAAGCCGCCGCCAGATGCGCCTGGTGGGGCGGGTCGAAAGTTCCGCCAAAGAGACCGATCCTCATGCCGGGCGCGTGCGGAGGCAGAAGGCGCTCGGAGATAACGGGTTTTTTCGGACTCACGGGCGGGTCTGGCCAGTTCCGTGGATGCGGTATTTGAAAGTGGTCAGTTGGTCGACACCGACCGGACCGCGCGCGTGCAGTCGCCCGGTCGCGATGCCAATCTCCGCGCCAAAGCCGAACTCGCCGCCGTCGGCGAATTGAGTCGATGCGTTGTGCAGCACAATCGCCGAATCGACCTCGCGCAGGAACTTTTCTGCCGCCTTCTGGTCGTCCGTGATGATAGCGTCGGTGTGGTGAGATCCGTAGCGCTCGATGTGCTCGATTGCCGCGGAGATGTCGTCCACGACTTTGGCGGCGATGATGGCGTCGAGGTATTCGGTGGTCCAGTCTTCCTCGGTTGCCGCCTTAACCCGCTTGTCGACGGTCTGCGTTGCCTTGTCACCGCGGATCTCGCAGCCAGCCCCGATCAGCATCTCAATCAGGGGCTTGAGATGCGTCGATGCAGCCGCACGATCGACCAGCAGTGTTTCGGCAGCGCCGCAGACACCGGTACGCCGCATCTTCGCGTTGAGGACGATTTTCTTCGCCATTTCGAGTGGGGCAGCCCGGTGAACAAAGACGTGGCATACGCCCTCAAGGTGCGCAAATACCGGTACGCGCGCCTCTGCCTGGACCCTGGCAACCAGGCTTTTGCCGCCGCGCGGCACGATGACATCGAGATTGCCGTCAAGCCCCGCCAGCATCAGTCCGACTGCGGCGCGGTCGCGGGTCGGCACAAGCTGGATGGATGCCTCTGGCAGACCTGCACCGCGCAGCCCCTCGGTCAACGCGGCAAGGATGGCGCGGCTTGAACGCATGCTGTCGGAGCCGCCGCGCAGGATGGCAGCATTACCCGATTTCAGGCAGAGCACACCTGCATCTGCAGTCACATTGGGTCGGCTTTCGTAGACAATACCGATGACCCCAAGCGGCACCCGCACACGTTCGATTCGCATGCCGTTCGGTTGGGTCCAGGACTCGGCAACGCTGCCGACGGGATCTTTCAGAGCCCTGACAACTTCGATACCCGCGGCCATGGCTTCGATTCGGGCCGGATCGAGCGTGAGTCGATCGAGAAATGCGCCGCTGACGCCTGCCGCGCGCGCCTCGGTCAGATCCTCGGCATTGGCCGCTAGGATTGGGGACACCTGGGCCCGCAGGGCCGTGGCCATGAGCTCGAGGGCGCGATTCTTCTGTTCCGCCGAGGCCAGCGCCAGCACCCGGGCAGCCGCCCGCGCGCGTTTGCCGATGTCGGCCATTGCGGCCGTGATATCGCCGGATCCCTCGATACTTTTCAGCGGGGCAGTCATCGTCTGTCCAAAAGCCGGTAAAAACCCTTGTCCTGAAGCACTTACCTATCATGTCGATGCATCGGCGGCGAGGTGGGCTCACCTCGAGCATGGCTGGCCCGCCCGGCATGGCTCTTGGGGATAGTGTGGATAACGACCCCGAAGATGCAACGCATCAATAGCTCTACACATTGGGGTGTCAGGGTGCGGCAATTCTAGGAGGTAGCCATGGCGTCCAGCTTAAGCCGGCTCCCCAGTCGGTTTCCGGTCGGCACTAAATTTGTGATCGAAGGCAAGCGCGGTGGGGAAGGTCAAGTGCAGGTGTTCAGCAGGTATCTGGAATTCCCCGACGGCACATTGTTTCCGCTGCCGGTGCGGCCCGCCAAGCGTAATGCGCCGGCGGCGCGGCGTGGCCGGCGTTCACGTGCGCGGGGCCACTGACCCCGTTCATCGGTCAGTGGCCGAGTCGTTTCGCCGGGCAGGTTCACTGGCGGACACGGAAACTGAGCAGAGGTAACACCGGGCCGCCTTGTAGTAGGCCAATGGCCCAGTTCAAACGCGAAAGCCCCGGCCTCCGGTGGGCTGGGGCTGACGGGCGATCGGTCAATCGCCTTTGCCACGTGTGTCGCGTCGTACCCGGGTAACGCCGGGCCCGCCTTCGGGTTCCCCGCCAGCGCAGATGCTATTCACCGCCCAGTACAAGATCGTCGCGGTGGATCATTTCGGTGCGTCCCGTGTAGCCGAGGATCAGCAACACGTCGGCCGACGATCTGCCTTTGATCTTCTCGGCGTCGTCGGCGTCATAGGCCACCAGACCCCGCCCGACCTCGTGGCCGTCAGGTCCCCGCACGACTACGGCGTCGCCGCGGCCGAAACCGCCCTCGATCTTTATGACGCCCGCTGGCAAAAGACTCTTGCCGGCGCGCAGCGCCTTCACCGCGCCGGCATCGATGACCAGCGCGCCACGCGGCTCGAGTGATCCTGCAATCCATTTTTTTCGCGCGGTAACCGGATTGGCCGGTGTGAGGAACCAGCTGCAGGCCGTACCCTGCGCGATCGCGCGCAGCGGGTGCTGCACGTGTCCTGATGCGATCACCATATGCGTGCCTGCGGTTGTCGCGATCTTGCCCGCTTCGATCTTGGTCAGCATGCCGCCGCGCGCGAGTTCTGAACCTGAGGCGCCGGCCATGGCCTCGATATCCGGCGTGATGCGCGCGATCAACGGCACCAGTTTGGCGCCACTTCCCGCGCCGGGCGGCTTGTCGTAGAGACCGTCGACGTCCGAGAGCAGGATGAGCAGGTCCGCGCTCGTCATCGTAGCGACGCGCGCAGCGAGGCGGTCATTGTCACCGTAACGGATTTCCGTCGTTGCGACAGTGTCGTTCTCGTTGATCACGGGGATGCTGCGCCATTCCAAAAGCTTCGCGATGGTGGAACGCGCGTTGAGATAGCGGCGGCGCTCTTCAGTGTCACCCAACGTCACAAGCACCTGACCGGCGGTAAGAGAATGCGCGCCTAGCGCTTCGGACCATGCCCGCGCGAGCGCAATCTGTCCGACCGCGGCCGCGGCCTGGCTGTCTTCCAACTTGAGTGCGCCAGCCGGCAGTTTGAGCACCGCACGGCCAAGCGCGATCGCGCCGGACGAAACGACCAGCACGTCGCGCTCCTCCTTGTGCAGGGCGGCAATGTCGGCGGCGAGCGAGGCAAGCCAGTCACGTTTGAGCGCGCCGGCGGAAGAATCCACCAGCAGGGAAGAGCCGACTTTCACGACGATGCGGCGAAAGTCTTTAAGCGACGGCGTTTGCGGCATGGCCCAGCGCGGGTTTTATTGCGTGCGCTGTGTAGCATGGGCGCGGCGAGCCGTCATGGCGTGACCGACGGCCGCGCGGCCTGTCAGTTCGTGCCGTGGGCCGCGCGTGCTATTGTCAGGCTTTGAGGGCGAAGTGATGCGATTTGCCGTCTACGGCGCGGTGGCGATGATTGTTCTCGGCAGTGTTCTGCTGGGACTGGATTGGCTGTCGGCCCCTATGTCGCCGATGGTCGATACCGAGGCTGGGCTGCGTGCGGTGGCGCCACCTCCACCGCCGCCGGTGCCGCGCGTTACGACCAATGCACCGCTCGCGCCGCCTGCCGCTGCAACACCGAAAGCGAATATTGGGGCGCCGATCGTGTCACCCAAGCTGGTTGCGCCATCGGGTTCCCCAACTCAGCCTGTTCAGGCCGGCGCGGCCGTTCCGTCTGAACCGTCCACTGCGATAATGGCGCCGGAGCCACAACCCCAGGAGCAGCCACAGGTGGCTTGCAATATACAAGCGTGTACCGCGGCCTATCGTTCATTTACGTCCATCGATTGCACCTATCAGCCTAGCAATGGACCGCGCAGGCTCTGCACCAAATAATTTCTGTGAACGTGCCGGTAGTTCCGGTCTTCTGAAAGGAACTGGCCCGGTGAGTCCCGCGTTTCTTCTGTGGATCAACGGCGGGCCAATAAATGCAGTTCCTCGTCTACCTCTACCTTACCGTCCTGATGGTTTCGATCAGCACCGTGGTGCTCGAGTTGCATTGGCTCACCTCGCCGGGGCCGCAACCGAAACCGGCCATCCAGGCGAGCGCGCCTCCGCCGCCGAAAGTCGAAGGTCCGAGCGCCGCACTAAGTCCTGTTTATCCGAGAAAAACCGAGACGGTCGAACCGGCGGGTCAAACGCAACCGCAGGCAGGGCAGGCGCGGCAAGCGCAAGTGCAACCTCAGACGAAGCCGCAACCCGAAACGACAGGTATGGCGCCGCGCGCGGAGAATCTGATGCCGTCGCCCGCCGGGCCGACAACGCGTGCAGAGGTTCAGCAAACATCCGCCGCGCCACCGGAATCCTCGGTGTCCAACAACCGTTGCGACATCCAGGCTTGCGCCAGCACCTACTGATCCTTTCGGGCGTCGGATTGCACCTATCAGCCGTTTGAGGCGGGGAACGCCGATTGTGCGCGAAGGAGGTATCGGGAACGGCACGCAGCGCCAGCAGCGAGCCGCCGGCAATGCGGAGGTCAGCGCGCGATCCAGACTTCCGCGACCGCGATTTTGATCGTCGTACGCGCGCGATCCGCAGCGGCGATGAAGATAACGCGGTAGACGTGGACGACGGCGAACGTGACGAGCCACGACTATTTCTGTTTGGCGGCCAGCACCGCCGCTGGTGAACGTACCTAGTAGATTACCACTGACCTGATCGACTTGCCCTCGTGCATCAGATCGAAAGCGTCGTTGATTTTTTCCAACGGCATTGTGTGCGTGATCAGGTCGTCGATATTGATCTTACCGTCCATGTACCAATCGACGATCTTGGGTACGTCCGTGCGCCCACGCGCGCCGCCAAAAGCGGTGCCGCGCCACACCCGCCCGGTGACCAATTGGAACGGGCGCGTGGATATTTCCTGACCGGCACCGGCGACACCGACAATGATACTTTCACCCCAGCCGCGATGGCAGCATTCCAGCGCCTGCCGCATTGTCGCGACGTTGCCGATGCACTCGAACGAAAAATCCGCGCCGCCGCCGGTCAGATCGATGATGGCCTGCACAGTCTTGTCACGGCCGACCTCGTCCGGATTGATAAAATCCGTCATGCCGAATTTTTCGGCCATCGCGCGCTTGGCCGGATTGGTATCGATGCCGACAATCCTGTCGGCGCCAACCATGCGCGCACCCTGGATCACATTGAGACCGATGCCGCCGAGACCAAACACCGCGACGTTAGCGCCCGGCCAGACCCTCGCAGTGTTGATGACCGCGCCAACTCCGGTGGTGACGCCGCAGCCGATGTAGCAGATCTTGTCGAACGGCGCGTCCTCTCGCACCTTGGCGAGCGCAATTTCCGGCAAAACGGTGAAGTTGGCGAAGGTCGAACAACCCATGTAGTGAAATACCGGATCGCCGTCGCAGCGGAAGCGGCTGGTACCATCGGGCATTACACCTTTGCCTTGGGTTGCGCGGATTGCCGTGCACAGATTCGACCGGCGTGAAAGACAGGTTTTGCATTGCCGGCATTCCGGTGTGTACAGCGGGATCACGTGATCGCCGGCTTTCAGCGTGGTCACACCCGCACCGATCTCCCGCACAATGCCCGCACCTTCGTGTCCGAGGATTGCCGGAAAAAGACCTTCTGGGTCCGCGCCTGACAGTGTGTAGGCATCGGTGTGGCAAATGCCGGTTGCCTTGATCTCGACCAGCACCTCGCCGGCCTTGGGTCCCTCGATGTCGATGGTCTCGATGGTGAGCGGCTCGCCAGCTTTCCAGGCGACTGCGGCGCGGGTTTGCATGATTGTTCTACCGAGTGATGAAGGAACTTGTAGTAGCCTTATTATGGAGCGGGGGAGCAAGATGGGCCATGGATTTTTCGTTTAGCAACGAGCAGCTGGCAATCCGCACCGCGATCGAGAAGATTTGCGCGCGCTTTCCCGACGAATATTGGCTCGCAAAGGATCGTGATGGCGGCTTCCCGCACGATTTCCATCGCGCCTTTGCCGAGCAAGGGTGGCTCGGCATCGCCATTCCGCAAGCCTATGGCGGCTCCGGTCTTGGCGTGACCGAAGCCGCACTGATGATGCAAACGGTGGCGGAGTCCGGCGCGGGTTTGTCCGGCGCCTCGGCCATGCACATGAATATCTTCGGGCTCAGTCCCGTGGTCGCGTTCGGCAGCGAAGAACAGAAAAAGCGCATGCTGCCGCCTTTGATCGCGGGCGACGACAAGGCCTGCTTTGCCGTCACCGAGCCGGACGCCGGCCTCGACACGCTCAATCTGAAAACCAGGGCGGTGCGCGAGAAAGACCGCTATATGCTTTCCGGACAGAAGATCTGGATTTCGACCGCGCAGGTGGCGAGCAAGATGCTGATTCTTGCGCGCACCACGCCGCTCGAAAAGGTCAAACGTAAAACCGAGGGCTTGAGTCTGTTTTATACGACGCTCAACCGGAAACATGTCGACGTCCGCGAAATCCCCAAAATGGGGCGCAGCGCGGTCGACTCCAATGAACTCTTCATCGAGGCGCTGCCGGTACCGGCTGCGGACCGCATCGGCGAGGAGGGCCACGGCTTTGAATATATCCTGCACGGCATGAACGCCGAGCGCATTCTGATTGCGGCGGAGGCAGTTGGCCTCGGCCGCGCCGCGCTACGCAGGGCGGCGTCGTATGCGGGGGAGCGCATCGTGTTTGGCCGGCCGATCGGTCAGAACCAGTCGATCCAGCATCCACTCGCCAAGAGCTGGATGGAGCTCGAAGCAGCGAACCTGATGGCGTTCAAAGCAGCTTCACTTTATGACGGCGGCGCGCCCTGCGCCGCCGAAGCCAATGCCGCGAAATATCTCGGCGCGGAAGCGGCATTTGCGGCGTGCGAGGCCGCTGTGATGACTCACGGCGGCATGGGCTACGCCAAAGAATTTCACGTCGAGCGTTATTTGCGCGAAATCATAATCGCTCGGCTCGCTCCGGTCAGCCCGCAGCTCATTCTCTGCTTCATCGCAGAAAAGGTGCTGGGGCTGCCGAAATCTTATTGAGCGGTGCTCAGGGCGTCACTGCGCTGTTCTTGCGCACGCGCGCGCGCCTTGTCGATTACATTGAAAAGCTCGCGCAGCACATCGGTAACGCCTCGCCCCGATGCCGATGATAGAATCAGTGGTGCTTTCTTGCAGACCTTTTTGAGCTTTGCAGTCTGCGCCTTGATCGCTTCCGGCGTCATGGCATCCGCCTTCGACAGAGCAACGATCTCCGGCTTTTCTGCAAGCCCGTGCCCGTATGCTTCCAGTTCGCCCCGCACAACCTTGTAAGCGGCGCCGGCATCCTCGGCGGTACCATCCACGAGGTGCAGCAGTACGCGGCACCGCTCAGTGTGACCGAGAAAGCGATCGCCCAGCCCCGTTCCCTCGTGTGCGCCTTCGATCAGGCCGGGCAGGTCGGCCAGCACGAATTCCCGACCGTCCACTTCAACCACGCCAAGCTGCGGGTGCAGGGTGGTAAAAGAATAATCGGCGATTTTCGGTTTGGCGGCGGTGACTGCTGCAAGAAAGGTGGATTTTCCCGCATTCGGCAGTCCAATCAGACCGGCATCGGCGATCAATTTCAGGCGTAACCGAATGGTGCGCTCTTCGGCCGGCTGTCCCGGATTGGCGTGACGCGGCGCCCGATTGGTGGACGACTTGAAATGTGCGTTGCCGAATCCACCGTTGCCGCCCCTGGAGATTGTCACGCGCTCGCCGACCTGAGTGAGATCCGCGATCAGCGTTTCGCCGTCTTCTTCATAGACCTGCGTGCCGACCGGCACCTTGAGCACCACGTCTTTGCCGTTGGCGCCGGCGCGGTCCTTGCCCATGCCGTTGCCGCCGCGTTGCGCCTTGAAGTGCTGCTGGTAGCGATAGTCGATCAGGGTATTGAGCCCGGTGACCGCCTCGATTACCACGTCGCCGCCCTTGCCACCGTCGCCGCCGTTCGGGCCACCGAACTCGATGAATTTCTCGCGCCGGAACGACACGCAGCCGTTTCCGCCTGCGCCGGACGCGATATAGACCTTGGCTTCATCGAGGAATTTCATGGCCGTAGGGTATATCGCATCATGCGGTCATGCGCGAATAACCCCCGCTCAAGCAAATATCATCGATCTTTATTGATGGCCGTAATCAATCGGCGGCGCGCACGAGCAAGCCGTGACATTACCGTCCCTATCGGCACCTCTGTTGCCTCGGCGATTTCGCGGTAATCAAGGCCTTCAATGTCCCGGAGCACGAGCGTTTCCCGGAATGGCGAGGGCAGTGCCGCAATCGCGCCTTGAAGCTGCTCGGCATCAGCTTTTGCTATCAAAGCAGCTTCCGGAGTTTCGTCACCGTGATCGCCAGGGCTGGCATCTTTGATTTCGACGGTTTCGAGATCTTCAACTGTCACGACAGTCGTTGGGCGATTCTTGCGCAGCCATGAGTAAGCGGTGTTGCGCACGATGCTCAGCAACCAGGAACGCGCACTTCCGCCGGCGAAGCTTCGAATGGCGCGAAAGGCGCGCAAGGATGCATCCTGCACCACATCTTCCGCGTCTGTACGATTGCCGGTGAGCCAATGCGCCAGCCGGTAAGCCTCGTTGATGTGCGGCATCACAATGTTTCTGAAGCGCGTGTTGTCGTCGAGACCGTTCATCGAGTCTCCGGTGCTCGAAGCAACTAGCCGCATCGTTGGACTTTCGATTGGGCCGGTCTTGGCCTGCAGGTGAACTATTGACATGGCGCCAGCGTCCGATCGTTTACAATTCGGTTTGGCCGGTGCGGAAGAGCTGGGCAAAATCTTCCAGTTGTCTGGCTTCGAGGTCAGAGATCGCCCAGTAGCTGACGCCGTTCTCGACCCATTTTACTACATTGTATCCGTTTACGTTGCGCGGACTCCTAAATTCGAAATAACTTTTCGCCGGCACCGCCGTGAGACTGATGAGATGTTTGGCGCGGCGATAGACCAAAGTCGAGACAGGCGTCTGACCGACGACATCAACTCGCCCGCCGATGAGCTGGAAATCCTCCTTGGCGAGGTCGACAACCCGCGGCGAGCTTGGGATGCGTCCGTTGAACCAGGGCTTCACGGTATGACGGTCCGATGACGCCACATCGACCGGCTCAGTCGCCATCAGTGAGCGAATATGATCGGACACCAGAGTGTCAGCAATCATTGTCGTTGCTTGCTGGGACTCGACGAAGAACCAGGTCGAGCTGCTCGCGACCATGGCGGTCAGGGCGATTGACGCCGCCAGCGCTCGCCAGGAAGGCTGCGCGCGATTTCGTGCCGAGTTCCCGGCCACCGACCTTTCGATGCGCGCACGCAACCCCGCCGACGCCTCTTCGCGCGGCAACTTTTCGCGGATCAACCGCTGTAAAGCCTTGACGCGCTCTGCCTCCGCAGCGAGCGCCGGCTCTTTTTCCATTTGCTGAGTGACACTCAGTGCGTTGGTAGGGTCGAGCTCGCCGTCAAGATAAGCATGCACCAGCAACACAGAATCATCGTCGGATTTCGAACGGGTCATAATCCTCTCACTTGGTCGTCTCGCTAACTTCGGCCAGCCGCCGGGTAACAGAGGCGGCAATCCATAACTAGACTCAGGCGCCGTTCATTTCATTCCCTGACCGGAAACGTTTTTGTCAGGGAAGCCAGGACAGGCCAAAGACCTGTCCTGGCTGATGATTTCAGTAGTTACGCAGCATTTGGTTATAACCGAGACTGCCGCCTCCCGTCTCGACCGGGGCATTTGGATTGGCGACATTGCCGCCACCTGGAACCGACGCATAAGCCTGTAATCCGGGCATGGTGGCCGCACTGACGGAATTCGGCGAAGTAATCGGGTTATGCGAGAACGTCAGAACGTTGCCGGTGCCATCACACGTGCAAAATGACTGGGCAAATGCCGGCGTCGTAAGGGTGGCGAGTACCGGCAAAATGGTGAAAATCTTTTTCATGTTTTTCTCCTGTGGCAGCGATCTGAAATCGCGGGGGATGGCCGCACTGGCCGCGTGCCAAGGAGACTGAAAACCAATTTCCGTTATTCCGCCGGACTGCGGACTAAAGTCCCGTTTCGAATAACGTTTTGCTGAAGAAAGATTGAGGTCGCGATCGGGGAATAAATGTCTCCCGGAACCGGTCATGCACTTCCGCAACCGATGCCCTGGTTGACATTTTTGTGATGTCAGCCTGCGCAGGAATAAATCGCGGCAACGGCCAGTCTGGTCTCCGTGAATGCAAAACGGGAGACCCGACAATGAGTGATCGCGATGACGGAATGAATCGCCGCAAAGTACTTGAATGCATGACCTGGGCGGGAACCGGTGTCTTGTGGACTGTCGCCAGCGGAGTCCCGACCTCGCTCGGGATCATCGACGAGGCGCTGGCGCAGCAGACCAAGGGTTTCACCTTCCTGCAAATCAGCGACAGTCATATGGGCTTCGACAAACCGGCCAATCCCAACGCAAAGGGGACGCTGGAAGAAGCGATCGGACGCGTGAAAGCGCTGCCGGCCAAGCCGTCGTTCATGATCCACACCGGCGACATCACGCATCTGTCGAAGGTGTCGGAATTCGACGATGCCGACAAAATCATCTCGCAGGCAAAGCTTGACGTGCATTACGTGCCGGGCGAGCACGATATTATCGACGAAGACCGCGGCAAGCTTTATCTCGACCGCTACGGCCGCGGCACCAAGGGTGCCGGCTGGTACAGCTTTGACGCCGACGGCGTGCACTTCATTGGCCTCGTCAACGTGGTCGATCTCAAAGCCGGCGGCCTCGGTAATCTCGGCAACGAACAGCTCGAATGGCTCGAGGATGACGTGAAGGGCCGTTCGGCCTCGCAGCCGATCGTTGTGTTCGCGCACATTCCGCTCTGGACCGTTTATCCGGAATGGGGTTGGGGCACGGAAGATAGCGCGCGGGCGCTGGGATACCTGAAAAAGTTTGGCTCGGTCACGGTGCTCAACGGCCACATCCATCAAGTCATGCAAAAGGTCGAAGGCAACGTCACGTTCCACACTGCGCGCTCGACTGCGTTTCCGCAGCCGGCGCCAGGATCGGCGCCGTCGCCTGGACCGATGAAAGTGCCGGACGACAAGCTGCGCAGCATGCTCGGCATCGCCAGCGTCAACTTCAAACAAAACGAGCAGCGTCTCGCCATCATCGATACGCCGCTGCAGAACTGAGTGGAAAAATGATCAAGTCGCTAACGAATCTTGTTGTTGCAGGCGCCGCGGCCGCATTTTTGCTGGCCGCGACGCCGGCCTGGGCAGAAGATGCCGCGATAAAAATCGGAAATTTCACTTTCGGGCCACAGGAGCTGAAAGTGAAAGCAGGGACGACCGTCACCTGGACCAATGAGGATGACATCCCGCATACGGTGGTTTCACCCAGCAATTTCAGGTCGAAACCGCTGGATAGCGAAGACAAGTACTCGTTCACCTTCACCACACCGGGGACTTACAAGTACTTTTGCTCCCTGCATCCGCATATGACCGGCACGATCGTGGTCGAGACGGCAACCGGCAGCGTCTCGTCGCCGCAATAAATGACGCAGCGGCTAACGGGCGAGGAAGTGCGTGGTGCCATCCTGCCTGATGCGCTCCAGGAGATCGATTTCCCAGGACAGGTAAGCATTCATGGCCGCTTCGGTGTCATTCGCTCTTTCATAAGGCTTGAGCCAAACATCGATCGGGTCGTCCGCCATGTTTTCTGCTGTGGAGAGCGGAAAGCCGGCGGCGCCCCAGGCTGCGTTGCCGCCTCTGAGCCAGTGCACCGGTGCTTTTGTGAGGCTGCGCGCCTCCGCCACCGCAATACCAGCGAGCACCCCGTCCTCGGAGGTGAGCACGAGCTCGCCATGCATCTCGATCTTTGCAAAAGCCCGCGCCAGCCTGCCGCGAATGGCAAATAACGCGCCGGGAATATGGCCGCGCCGGTAGTGCGGGCTGGTTGAGAGATCAATGATGGTCACGTCATCGATAGCCATCAATCCCGAATAGTCGATCGC
>DASPUD010000079.1:0-6122 GCA_035623095.1 Pseudolabrys sp. | reverse complement strand
AACTGGGCCATGGCGACGTTTTCGGCCGGTTGACCGTGAGGCCTCTTTCGTGTCTGTTCCGCGCGCCTTAAAAAGACGCGCAATGACCGCCGATTCGAGCAAAAACGAGCGTTACAACGCCGGCGAGGCGGAAGCCCGCTGGCAAAAGGTGTGGGCGCAGCGCGGCATCTTCGCCACCAAAAACGACGACCCCCGGCCAAAATATTACGTGCTGGAGATGTTCCCCTATCCCTCGGGGCGCATCCATATGGGCCACGTCCGTAACTACACAATGGGCGACGTTGTGGCGCGCTTCAAACGCGCCATGGGCAATGCGGTGTTGCATCCCATGGGCTGGGATGCCTTTGGCATGCCGGCCGAAAACGCCGCCATCGACCGCAAAGTGCATCCGAAGACCTGGACTTACGACAACATCGCGGCGATGAAAAAGCAGCTGCAGTCGATGGGCCTTTCCCTCGACTGGGCGCGCGAGATCGCAACCTGCGATCCGGCCTACTACAAGCACCAGCAGAAAATGTTTCTCGATTTCCTCGAGGCTGGACTGGTCGAACGCAAGCAATCAAAGGTGAACTGGGATCCCGTCGACCAGACCGTGCTCGCCAACGAACAGGTCATCGATGGCCGAGGCTGGCGCTCCGGCGCCGCCGTCGAGCAGCGGGAATTGACCCAGTGGTTCTTCAAGATCAGCGACTATTCGGAAGATCTTCTGCAGGCGCTCGAAACGCTCGACCGCTGGCCAGACAAGGTCCGGCTGATGCAAAAGAATTGGATCGGCCGCTCGGAAGGTTTGCTCGTCCGCTTCATGCTCGATCCGGCAACGACACCGAACAAGGAAGGCGAACTGGAAATTTTCACCACGCGTCATGACACTTTGTTCGGCGCCAAGTTCATGGCGATCTCGCCCGATCATCCATTGGCGCAGGCAGCCGCGGTGAAGAATCCCAAACTCGCGGCGTTCATTGCCGAATGCAAGAAAATGGGGACAGCGCAGGCGGAAATCGACACCGCCGAGAAAATGGGTTTCGACACGGGCATGAAGGCGGTGCACCCGTTCGACATAAACTGGAAGTTACCGGTTTACGTCGCGAATTTCATTTTGATGGATTACGGCACGGGCGCGATCTTCGGTTGCCCGGCACACGACCAGCGCGATCTTGATTTCGTCAACAAATACGGTCTCGGCAACACGCCGGTGGTGTGCCCGCCCGGACAGGATCCAAAGACCTTCGTCATCACCAATGTCGCCTATGACGGTGATGGCCGCATGATCAATTCGCGTTTTCTCGACGGGATGACCATCGACGAAGCCAAAGAAGAAGTCGCCAGACGATTGGAAAAGGAGACACGCGGCAACCGCCCGGTGGCGCAGCGGCAGGTGAACTATCGGCTGCGCGATTGGGGTATTTCGCGTCAACGCTATTGGGGCTGCCCTATTCCCATCATTCACTGTGAGAAGTGCGGCGTGGTCCCGGTGCCGGAAAAGGATCTCCCTGTCACACTGCCCGACGACATCACCTTCGACAAACCGGGAAATCCGCTCGACCGCCATCCGACCTGGAAAAACGTCAAATGTCCGAAATGCGCCGGCCCGGCCCGGCGCGAGACCGATACCATGGACACATTTGTCGATTCGTCGTGGTACTTCGCCCGCTTCACCGATCCATGGAATACGACGGCGCCGACGACGCCAAAAGTAGCCAACGACTGGATGCCGGTGGACCAATATATCGGCGGTATCGAGCACGCGATTTTGCATCTGCTCTATTCGCGTTTCTTCACGCGCGCGATGCACAAGACCGCGCACGTCGGCATGGACGAGCCGTTTGCCGGCCTTTTCACGCAGGGCATGGTGGTGCACGAAACCTATCGCGCGAAGAATGGCGACTGGATCGAGCCCGCTAACGTCAAGATTGAAGGCATGGACGATGCACGACGGGCAGTGCTCGCTTCGACCGGCGAACTAGTTGAAATCGGCTCCATCGAGAAGATGTCGAAATCGAAGAAGAACACGGTCGATCCCGACGACATCATCGCGACGTACGGCGCCGATACGGCGCGCTGGTTCATGCTGTCCGATTCGCCGCCTGACCGCGATGTGATCTGGACCGAGGAAGGCGTCCAGGGCGCCTGGCGGTTCGTCCAGCGATTATGGCGGCTTGTCGGCGAGATCGCCGAGATTGGCCGCCCCAAAGCAAAGCCGGCTGAATTCGGCGAACAGGCCCTCGCCGTGCGCAAGGCCGCCCATCGCGCGCTGGCTCACGTCTCGGAAGACATCGACAAACTGCGTTTCAACCGATGTGTCGCTCACATCTATGAATTCGCGAACGCGCTCAGCGACGCCATCGGCGCAATCGAGAACCCGCCGGCGGACGATCTTGCCTGGGCCTTGCGCGAAGCCGGCGATATTCTTGTGCGTCTGTTTCACCCGATGATGCCGCACCTCGCCGAGGAGTGCTGGGCGGCCCTGGGTCACAAGACCCTGGTAGCCAGCGAATTGTGGCCGCAGATCGAGCCGGCCCTTCTGGTCGAGAACACAATTGTGCTGCCTGTTCAGATCAACGGTAAAAAAAGGGCCGATGTAGCGGTCGCTCGCGATGCGCAAAATTCCGACATTGAGGCTGCCGTTCTTGCCCTCGATGCGGTAAAAAAGGCGCTGGACGGAAAAAGCCCGAAAAAGGTCATTGTCGTCCCGCAGAGGATCGTCAATGTCGTGGTCTGATATCTGGGGTATCAGCAAGGTCTTCGCGGCGCTCGCGCTGGCCGGTTTCACCGCCGGCTGCTTTGAGCCGCTTTATGCCGACCGGCCAACACCCGTGGGCACGGCCAACCTTGCCGGCCAGCTGCGCGCGGTGGACGTGGCTCCCATCGATACCCCGAAGGGCAGCCGCCTCGATCGCGTCAGTGTGGGCGTGCGCAACGAGCTGATCTACGACCTGACGGGTGGCAGCGGCGGTATTTCCCCAACGCATCGCCTCGATATCAGGCTCACCGCAACCCAACTCCAGGTCATCGTCGACATCAACACCGCACGACCCGACATCAATAATTACGGCATCGATGCCAGCTATACTTTGACCGAGATTGCGACCGGCAAGCCAGTAGTCAAAGGCGTGACTTTCTCTCGCGTCTCCTACAACATTCCCGGTCAGGAACAGCGATTTGCCGGCGACCGCGGATTGCGTGACGCCGAGAACCGCGCAGCCAAGGTTATCGCCGACAACATCCGTTCGCGGCTTGCCTCATTTTTCGTGGCGGGTTCGTAGGGCGGCTTTCATGACCGCCGTCAAAGCATCCGACGTCGACCGGTTCGTCGCGGCGCCCGACCCGGCCCAGCCAATCGTGCTGGTGTTCGGTCCCGATGCCGGACTGGTACGCGAGCGCGTCGATGCGCTGGTGCGCGGCTCAGTCGATGACCCGAATGATCCATTCGCGCTGGCGCGCATCGAAGGCGATGAGCTCGCCGGAAATCCGTCGCGACTGGTGGAGGAAGCCCACACGGTGCCGTTGTTCGGCAGTCGCCGGGCGGTGCTGGTGAAAGCGGGCGCGCGCAATATCGCGTCCGCTGTCGAAGCCGTCATAGCCGCGCCATCGAAAGAATGCCGCGTCATCATCGAAGCCGGCAATCTCAGCAAGAGCGCGCCACTGCGCGCACTCTGCGAAAAAGCCAAGGTCGCCGCCGCGCTGCCATGCTATGCCGACAACGAGCGTGCGCTTTTGCAGCTGATCGACGAGGAGATGCGCGTGGCCGGACTGAGCATCGACGCAGAAGCGCGCAGCGCGCTGGCGGCTTTGCTCGGAGGCGATCGGCTTGCCTCGCGCAATGAAATCCGCAAGCTCACGCTCTATTCGCAGCGAAAAGATAGAGTTGGACTCGCCGACGTGATGGCGGTAGTCGCCGATGCTTCGGAAATGGCGCTCGATAGCGTTGTCGATGCCGCGTTTGCCGGCCGCACTGCAGAAGTCGATGGTGAATTTGGCAAGGCCCGCGCCAGCGGCTCCTCGCCCGCTGCGATCGTTTCGGCGGCAATTCGTCAGGTCGCCAGCTTGCACAAGATGAAGCTGGCGATTGAAAGTGGCGACTCGATCGAATTCGCGATGAAGCGTGCTGCACCGCCGGTGCACTTCAGCCGGGAACGTCAGGTCAGCGAGGCGCTGCGCGCGTGGACGCCGGAACGCCTGGTGCGCGCAATGGAACAGCTGGCGGAGGCGTCGCTCGATATGCGGCGCAAGGCGTCGTTGGCGGAGGCAATTGCGCAACGGACCTTACTTGCACTCGCTGCAAACGCCCGCAAATCCGGCCAGACTTAGTCCTCCCGCTTAAATCGAATTACTCGAACGACCCTAATCCAAGCCAAGCCCTTTAGAACTGATCAATGCTTTTGCGTTAAGCATTTGTATATGAGCGCGGTCAATTTAACAGGTCACAGCAGGAAATTGCCGGCTGAAGCGCGGCGCGTTCGTCGATCGCACGAAACCCGCATAAATTTTTTGCATGCGGTGATCGCGTCGTCATTCTTTGTCGTGGTGCTGGGCGCGAGTCTTTTCCTCGGCGCTGTGATGGTGGTCGGAGCATACCGTAGCTGGAATGCCTCGGACTCAATGACGAGCGATGGGCGAACTGGCCGCGTGGCGCGCCCTATAAATGACGGGACGTTCTGTCACTACATGGTGTTCGACAACAAGACGGCGCTGGCGGTCGAAGACCGTGTCGGTCGCTGCGATGAAGGCAAGCCGAAGCCCAAACTGGAAAGGCCGCGGACTTTCAGCTGGGGCGGGCGGTAGCTGCTCGCAATCTCACAGATTTAGCTGATAGCTGTGCGGGACCCAACGACACTCGCCCTGGCCCCTCTCGACGTAACCGATCCCCGGAAATGGCATGTGAAAGCTTGCGACGAATAGTTTGTCGGCCGCGAGCATGTCGAGAACCCGTTTGCGCGTGGCAACCGCTTTGTCCTTGTCGTCATCCATTTCGAAGTGCCACTCCGGCCGCTGCACCGCCATCACGTATTGCGTGCAGGTGTCGGCCGTAATCATGAAGCGCTTGCCGTCGCTTTCGACATGAAAGGCGAGCAGACCCGGCGAGTGCCCGGCGGCATCGACCGCGGTGATGCCCGGGACGACTTCATCGCCCGGTTTGATGAAAGTGGACTTCTCTGCCAGGGGTACGCAGATCTTCACAAACAATTCGCGGTTGAATTTGCGGGCTTCGCGCACGTTCTCGCCGCGTTTCCAGAAATCGAATTCAGCTGCCCCGAAGACGTAGCGGGCTTTGGGAAACACGGGTTTACCGCCTTCCGTTAAACCGCCGATATGATCGGGATGTCCGTGCGTGATAACGACAACGTCGATGTCCTCTGGCCTGTAGCCTGCCGCAGCCAATCGCGCCGCGGTCTGTCCTGCCGGCAATCGCTTGCTCAGCTGCTCATACTCGCGCGGCAGTGCGCCATTTCCCGTGTCGAACAGCACCAGCTGTTTGCCGGTATTGACCAGCGTGGGAATGTTCGGATGTTCGAAGCGCTGCGTGTCGATGTTGTTGGCGTGGGCTAATGCGTGCACCTCGCCGACCGAGGCATTTGCACCATATTGCGGATGCAGACCTTCGCGGATCGCCTTGGCATCCAGAACCGTGGCGACCTCGAAGCCGCCGAGCTTAAAACGGTAAATCGTTGGCTGCAGTTCGCCTTGAAGTGACGTGGGCACTCTGGTCCTCCCGATTTTTATCGCCCGAGGGATGCTTAGCAGTTAGGCCGGACCGCAATCCAGCGGCAACGAGAAACAGCCCGCTTAAGCGTAATCAGACTTCCAGTCGTCACCCCGCCACACTATGCTTTCATCATTTCAAAATGTCGGGGAACCACCATGGCTCGAAAAAGGCGTAAGTCATCCACTAGAGGCCGTAAGAAAAAATCGAAAGCCTTGCGTAGAAGAAGATCCCGCGTTCGGGCCGGAAAACGAAAGCTCCGCAGGCGAAGCCGACGGAGCTTGGGAAGCAAGGTATCGAACGCCTATCGCACAGTGGTCGACACCATCAAGGGCACGGACCGACTACGCAATAAGCTGGAGCCTACTGGGACTTCCGAAACGGAATAGTCCGCAGGGCCGATGCTCGACCGCTAAAGGCG
>DASPUD010000078.1:0-9468 GCA_035623095.1 Pseudolabrys sp. | reverse complement strand
AAATGCGTGAATTCATCGTTTTGCATTGAAGGCTCCCGGTGACGAGGGTCGATCCCCTATCTTTGCAGTGACCGCGGAGGGAAGCTTCTCACGGTTGCGTGAGACGGGCCACGGAACACTATCGGACTTATTTTTTCTTCGGGGGTTCAACCGAACGAACCGGGGTTTCCGGTATCAGGTTTCCGCGCCTGCGCTTGTATGTCGATTGACCGCTCCGGCGCCAGTCACCGGCGACCGCGATTTTGGCGAACTCGGTCCAGTCTTCGTCCCAATCGCCCAGATCATAACCGTGCCACGGCGCCTGCGGCGCAATATGGGGCAGACTGAGTTCTTCCCAAATTTTTCTGGCGCGCGTCATGTACTCTTCGGTTGGTAACGCCAAAGGCGGCATTTCGTGTTTGAGCGTGGCGTCGATCATCATCGTCCCCTCGACGGCAGCGCGTCCCGACTTCGGCCCGTGCCCACTCGAACGGTACGGCGTGATGTGCACGTCTTCCATGAAATTCGATCGATAAGCCAACGACCAGAAAATCGCGTCAGCATTGTCGGCGGAAATATCCTCGGAGACGGCAATCACGAGCTTTCCGCATTGCGCCTGCAAGGACGACGCCCCTTGCATGCCGCGCCACACTTCGGTTTTCGGCGTGCCGCGGTCGAATTGCAGAAAAATGACCTTGCGCAGATTGGTAAGCGGTTCATGCATCACCACGCGCCTGATGCCGCGTATGCCCAGGTTGTGCCGCAAATGCTCGAGGAATAGCGGCTCATAGGCGACTTTCTTGAGAACCGAAGATTCGCTCGGGGTAACCTGGCTGATGATCGAAAGGAACACAGGCTTGCGTTTGCGGGTGATCGCCGTGACCCGCATCGACATATTGAAATCTTCGAGCGCGACGTGGCCATGACTCTCGCCGAACGGCCCTTCAGGCTCGAGCAAGTCTGTATCAACCATGCCTTCAATGACAATTTCAGAATCAGCGGGCACCACGAGATCAACCGTTTTGCAGCGCACGGTACGCACGGGCTTGCCCATCAGCCCGCCGGCGACGTTCATTTCATCAAGATCGACAGGCAATTTCTGAGGTCCCGTGAACAAAACCGCGGGCGCGCAGCCAACCACGATTGCACACGGCATGGGCTTCCCGAGCTTTTTGTATTTCTGCCAGTGCAGATATCCGCCGGCTCCGCCGATACGCGACGCCATGCGCACGCCAAGCCGGTCATTTGCCTTGAGCGCCGCGCGATAGGTGCCCATGTTCTGGACACCATTTTCGGGATCTTTGGTCACGCAAAGCGTCGCGGTCAGATAGGGTGCAGAGTCAAAGCCCGGAGTTGAAATGGGCACAGGCAGGCTCGCAAGGCCACCGCGCTCGGCCGTCAGATCCTTTTCCGTCTGCACCACTTCCTGGCACGGCGCTTTGTCGACCAGTACCGGCGGAATCGGGTTGGCCATGGCCTTCACCCACAGGCCGCCTATTTCGCCAATGCCGACGCCAAGTCCGGCCGCATAAATTTCGGGAGACGCCGCAAGAGCCCCGACAAGGACCGGAATGTCATAGCTCTCGCCTTTTGCACCGACGACATTGGTGAACAGAAAGGCACGCCGATCCTCTTCGCGCAATCCGCCCTGGAATTGCCAGCGCGCAAGAGGATGTAGTTCTGAATCCTTGTCGATACGACGGTCGACGCGGATAACCAGTCCACGTTTCGTCAGCAGCGCAATGTGCTCCTGCAAATCGGACGGAGCCTTTTCCGTAATCGGTTTCATTGCGGGTCTCCGACGTCTTTACGTCGTATCATCATCTTGTAATAAATACAAAAATGCTCCGTTTGAAACCCATTGTTGTTCTGTTTGCCTTCTTGATCGCTGTCGCCTCGCCAGTGACGGCGGATGAAGCGTATCCAACGCGCCCGGTCCGGCTGATTGTCGGCTTCGCTGCTGGGTCGAGCGGCGACGTCGCCGCCCGCCTTGTCGGCCACAAGCTTGGAGACCTGCTCGGTCAGACGATCATCGTGGAAAATCGTCCAGGCGCCAGCAGCATGCTCGCAACCGACTATGTCGCGCGAAGCCCCAAGGATGGCTACACGCTTTTGTTTGCAACGATAGCCGCGACCATCAACACAACGCTGATGCCGAACAAGGGGCCAAATTTTGAGAAGGACCTCGCGCCTATCGTTCTCGTTGGCTCGATTCCGAATATTCTCGTCGTTAATCCGGACGTCAACGTAAAGAGCGTGAAAGAGCTTATCGCTCTCGCCAAGCAAAAGCCCGATGAACTTCTCTACGGCGCGTCCGGCCTCGGCAGTGGTCCACATCTAGCGACGGAATTGTTCAAGCAGATGGCAGGCGTAAAAATGACCGGAGTCTTGTATCCGGGCAGCGCCCAGACCGTTCTTGATCTTGTGTCGGGCCGCATTCAGGTCATGTTCTCACCTGCATCGACGGTCCTGCCGTTGATAAAGGATGGACGCGTCAGGGCGCTTGGGACGAGCGAAGCCAAGCGAACGAGCGCGGCTCCGGATCTGCCGCCGATTTCAGAAGTTCTTCCCGGCTACGATACCGGCGTCTGGTTCGGCGTTCTCGCGCCTGCAGGCACGCCACAACCCATCATCGACAAGATTTCAAAAAACGCGAACGTTGCGCTGAAGGATCCCGGACTGCTCAAAGGGCTTCAGGTGCAAGGTCTGGAGGCGCGCGGCGGTAGCCCCGACGAGTTCGCCCGCTTCATCAAAAGCGAGACGGAACGCTGGGCGCGCGTTATCCACGACATGGATGCGGCCAAGCAAAAATAGGAAATCAGGATATCGTGCATTGTGCGGCCGCGATCAGTCGTGGCGCTGATGCTGCTCCAAGGTACTGGCTAACATTTTGAATGATCGCCTTGCGGCGATCGGCGCCGGCTCGGTGAATTTTCTTCGCATGAGCGAATAGAATTGCCTGTTCGACTTGCTCGGCCTCAAGCTCAAGTGCTTTGACGCGCTCTCGCAAGGTCGCAAATTCGTTGCGATAAAGGCCTTTCATCCGCTGCCGGACACCGCGCAAAGGCCGGACGACATTATCGCTCCAGTCCGCGATCGTCGCCCCGGCTTCAGCAATATCCTCTGCGCTTAAAATAATCGCTTGGGTGCCGAGCCACGCGCAGAAAAGCAGCACGTTGACATCAATTCCCATCGCCTCCTGAAGCGCCAGACATTCCTCGGCGACGTCAGACTGGCCATAAATCGAAAGGGAAAACTGCCAAAACGCGTTGTCGAGCTCGAAGCTGCCGTCCGTCACGAATTGTCGGCTTTTTCACGGTTTGGGCGCTCGCGTTCGCCCGTCCAGCGGTAAATTTTTCCGACGTCGATCTCAAAAAGATCGAGCACGCGCGCGAGTGTGTGGTCCACCATTTCGGCGATCGATTTTGGCAATGCGTAGAAGGCGGGCACGGGTGGATAAACGATCGCCCCGGCTTCCGTCACCGTGGCCATGTTGCGGATGTGTCCGATATGCAGCGGCGTCTCGCGCAACATCAGGACCAATCGGCGGCGCTCTTTAAGGACGACGTCGGCCGCACGCGAAATCAAGTTCGCGGTGTTGCCGGTCGCGATTTCCGACATAGTTTTGATCGAGCATGGCGCGATCACCATTCCGCGGGTCCTAAAGGAACCGCTCGAGCAGGTTGCGCCGACGTCACTGTTTGAATGAACGACGGTCGCCAGCTGCTCGACATCGGCAAGTTTAAGGCTCGTCTCATAGGCAATTGTCATCTGCGCCGCGCGCGAGACGATGAGATGCGTTTCCACGTTGCAGCTGCGCAGCAGCTCCAGCAGCCTGATCCCGTAAATGACCCCCGATGCGCCGGTAATGCCGACCAAGAGCGGCGGACCAGAGGGTTTGACCGGTTGGTGTTTCATGAGCGGCCGATATTGCGCCGAGCGACAAGCGCTCCCACAAGATTATTTCGCATGGCTGGCTGCGCAGCAAGGCGTTTGACGAATTGCCCTCGCCGGCGCAATAGCGCGGGCCAGCGCAATATTGAAACTTTTCCGCCCCGCGATTCATCTTATTTGTAAAAAGATTGGTTTTCCGGCGGTTTTGCGGTCAACTGCGGTCCACCCGTCCCCTGTCCAAAGATGAACAAACCGGATCAGAAATTTCGCTTCATCGGCCAGCCGCTGCCGCGCACTGAAGATGCGCGCCTGGTCACCGGCCGCGGAAAATTCAGTGACGACTTCAGTTTTCCCGGCCAGACCTATGCGGCAATGGTTCGCTCGCCGCATGCACATGCGCGTATCGCGAGGATCGACAAGAGCGCCGCGCTGAAAATGCCCGGGGTGCTTGGCGTGTTTACCGGAGCGGATTGCCTTGCCGATAATCTTGGCGCCATCCAGCACGATCCGGTTCCCAAGACAAAATTCGACATGAAATTGCATGGCCCGGGCGGCGGCGAAATCTTCTTCGGCCCCCACGTCTTGTTGCCGGCGGACAAGGCACGGCATGTCGGCGAGGCTGTTGCCATGGTGGTGGCCGAGACATTGGCGCAAGCACTCGACGCCGTTGAAGCAGTGCAGGTCGAATACGAGGAGCTGCCCGCCGTCATGCACTCCGAAGAGGCGATGGAGCCCCGTGCACCGGCTGTTTGGGAGGAAGCACCCGGCAACATCCTCGTCGACACACGGTTTGGAAATGCCACCGAAGCCGATCGCATTTTGGCAAGCGCGCCGCACGTCGTTGCGATGAATTTCCATATCGACCGGGTAACCGGCGCGCCCATGGAGCCGCGCGCAGCGGTCGCGCAATACGACAAAACCGATGGGCGCTACACGATCTACGCAGGTAGTGGCGGAGCGGTACGCCAGAAGCGCGAGCTCGCGTCAGTCCTCGGCATCGATCCCGAGAAGATCCGCGTGTTGTCCTATGACGTCGGTGGAAACTTCGGCACGCGCAATCGCGTTTATGTCGAATTCGGCCTTGTGTTGTGGGCCGCGCGAAAACTCGGCCGGCCGGTCAAGTATACCGCCACACGTTCGGAATGTTTCATCAGCGACTATCAGGGCCGCGACCTCGTGGCAAAGTACGAGCTGGCGCTCGATGAGCGCGGGCGTTTTCTGGCGTTGCGCGCGACCAATATCAGCAACGCCGGGGCGCGCTGCGTGTCCTTGTCGCCTTTGAGCAAAGGCGCCGGACTGATTACAGGCAACTATATCGTTCCGGTGGCGTTACTGCGCGCGGTGTCGGTATTCACCAACACCGTGCCGACCCAGGCCTACCGCAGCTCCGGACGGCCTGAGGTTACCTTTGCCATCGAAAGGCTGATCGACATCGCGGCGAAGAAACTCGGCATAGACCGCGTCAGCCTGCGCCGGCGCAATCTGGTGCGGCCGAAGGCCATGCCCTACCGCAATGCCGTCGGGATGACCTATGACAGCGGCCATTACGAAGACAATATGGACCTCGCCATGCGTCTTGCCGACTGGGACGGCTTCAAGGCGCGCCGACGCGAGGCGAAAAAGCGCGGAAAACTCCTCGGGCTCGGCCTCGCAAATTATGTCGAGTCGTCAATCGGAGCGCCGAAAGAACAGACCCGCATCAAGGTGCGCCCGGACAACCGCGTCGAGGTCGTGATCGGTACCCAGCCGGCGGGCCAGGGTCATCAAACGAGCTTCGCGCAGGTTGTTTCGGATCTCCTGGGGGTGCCGTTTGAAACCGTGCAGATCATTCTGGGCGATAGCGACGTAGTGATAGTGGGCGGCGGCACGCATTCGGGGCGCTCCATGCGCCATGCCGCCACGGTGTTTTCATTGGCGGCGGTTGAACTGATCGCCAAGGGCAAGCGCGCCGCCGCCGCGATATTCGGCGCGCGGCCGGACGACATCGATTTCAACGACGGCCGCTTCTCATGGCGGGAAAGCAATCGCAGTTTCGATTTTTTCGAGCTCGCACAGGAAATGACGCGTCATAAGATGCCGGACGATCTTGCGCACGGCATTGCGGTCGTTACCGATAATGAAATGCATGAGCCGGTCTTTCCCAATGGCTGCGCGATTTGCGAAATCGAAATCGATCCGGAAAGCTGCGGCCTGCAGATCACGCGTTACGCTTCGGTGGACGACGTGGGACGCTGCATCAATCCGCTGATTGTCGATGGCCAGACCCATGGAGCCATCGTGCAGGGCATCGGTCAGGCGCTGTGGGAACAATGCGTCGTTGACCAGTCTGGCCAGCCGTTGTGCGGTTCGTTCATGGATTACGGAATGCCGCGATCCGACCGATTGCCCTCATTCACCACGCAGATTGTCGAGGTTCTTTCGCCCACTAATCCGCTTGGCATCAAGGCCGGCGGCGAAGGCGGAACAACAGCGGCGCCCGCGGTGATTGTCAGCGCCATAGCCGACGCGCTTGGCGTCGACGATATCAAAATGCCGGTTACGCCTTATCGCATTTGGCAGACCATGCAGAAGCAATAATCCCCCGCCTTGCAACGCGGAAAAGATCGTTTCAGTCTGGGCAGAAATCGGGAGGATGTAATGGCCAACTTCAAGCGCACCGGTGCTTGCCTGACTGCCGTATTGTTCGCTTTAACTTTGCAGCCGACGCTTGGGCAAGGCGTCACCGGCAAAACCCTCAGGCTGATCGTTCCGTATCCGGCGGGTGGCACCGGCGACGTAGTCGCGCGCGTTCTCGGGCAGGCCATCACCGAAAAGACGGGGCAGTTGATAGTCATCGAAGACCGGCCCGGCGCCAGCTCCATTGTCGGCTCTGAATTTGTGGCGCGTGCGGCGACCGACGGCACGACCATCCTGCTCGTGGAAAATCCGTTCATCCTGAGCCCGATCCTGTTTCCCGGACACTATGATCCGATCGGCAATTTCGAACCCCTGTGCTACGTCGCCGCCACGCCCGCGGTACTCGCGGTCAGCAGCAAGTCCGATATCCACACGCTGGCGGACTTCCTGAAGCTTGCGAAATCCAAACCGGGCGCGGCGTCCTATGGAAGCACGGGACCCGCCTCGATCGCCCACATCGCCGGTGAGCTGCTCAAGCGCGACGCAAAGGTCGACATGACCTATGTGCCCTACGCCGGCTCGCCGCCGGCAATGAACGCAACGCTTGCCGGCACGATCACCGCGGTCATGGCCAACTATTCTGATCTTAAGGGACAGATTGATTCCGGCGCGCTCAGGCCCATCGCGGTTCCCGCAAAGAAACGCTCACCGGCACTCCCGAATGTTCCGACCGTGGCCGAGAGCGGGTTCAACGATGTGGACGCCGCCGTCTGGTTCGGTTTTGTCGCTCCTGCCAAAACGCCGAAGGAAACGCTCGCTCAGCTGTCGCAATATATATCCGACGCTATGCAAACTCAGGGCGTTGCCGACAGGCTCAAGAGTCAGGGAATGTTCATCAATCTATTCTGCGGCGCGGAATTCGGGAAATTCCTGGCCGACCAGAAAAACGTCTACGCGACGTTCGCACGCGAATTCGACATCAAGCCGTAAGGCACTCCGCTCTTAGTCGCTCGGCCTGATCCCGGCTTCCTTGATGACCCTCGCCCATTGCGGCGTTTCCGCTTTGATGACAGCGGCAAACTCTGCGGGCGAACTCGCGATCACCGCCATACCAATGTCACCGAGCCGCTTGCGCACATCCGGCTCTGAAAGTATCGCCACCGAGTCCTTGTGAATCTTTTCGACGATTGCCGGTGGTGTTCCCGCCGGCGCCACGAGACCCATCGAAAGGACCGCCTCAAACCCGGAAAATCCGGACTCGATCATGGTCGGCAGATCGGGAAGCGCCGCGAAACGCTTGGCGGATGTGACGGCGAGCGCGCGCAGCTTTCCTTCCTGGATCAGGGGAATCAAAGGCGAAACTGCGCCGAAGAACATGGTGATGCGTCCCGCAAGCAAATCCGTGATGACCGGCGCCGCGCCGCCATACGGAACGTGCTGGATATCGATCTTGGCCATCGTCTTGAACAGCTCGCCGGCAAGATGTTGCGTGGTTCCGGTGCCGGCCGAACCGAACGTCAACGTACCCGGATGCGCTCTCGCGTATGAAACGAGTTCGCCCACGGTCTTCACCGGTATGTCGTTCGGAATGACCAGGACGTTCGGCGAGTAGACCGCAAGCGTGATGGGCGCCAGGTCCTTCACCGTATCATACGGCATCTTGCTGTAGAGACTCGGGTTGATGACAAGTTGTGCGTTCGACGACATTAAAAGCGTATAGCCGTCGGGCGCTGCCTTGGCAGCGCGGCCACCGGCAATATTGCCGCCGCTCCCTGGAACGTTTTCGATGACCACCGGCTGACCCCAGATCTTGGCCAGCTTGTCGCCCATGATGCGTGCGAGGATATCGACAGGACCTGCTGCGGCGAACCCGACCATGATCCGGACCGTGTGATCAGGGTAACCGCTTTGCGCAATGGTTGCGTTTGTGCCGAAAAGAACCAACAGACCGGCAACCAGCGCAGCCTTAGCGTTTGCCCGCCTTTTCATTGCAACCACCCTCTGTCGTTAGCTTAAACGCAAGGCTGGCCCCTTGCGAAGTCCCTATCGGCACGGTTGAAATGCGAGGGAAATTCCAACCATGCTGGGACAGCATGAAAGCCGCACCTTTTGAGTATTCCCGCGTAACCGACACCGACGAAGCCTGCGCGCTGCTTTCGGGTGACGAAAATGCACGCGTCATCGCCGGTGGGCAGACGCTGGTGCCAATGATGGCCATGCGGCTCGCCCGCCCCTCGCATCTGATCGACATCAATCACATTGCGGCACTGTCCTATATCCGGCCCGAAGGCGATGCCGTTTCAATCGGCGCAACAACCCGCCAATGCATGATCGAGCGCGATGCTCTGGTCAAAAACAAACTTCCGCTGCTCGCGTGCGCAATTTCCTTTGTCGGACACACCGCCACCCGCGCGCGGGGCACGATCGGCGGCTCGCTTGCCAACGCCGACCCGGCGGCGGAACTGTCGCTGGTCGCCGTTACCCTCGATGCGCGCTTGAGCTATCGCCTGGATGGCCGCACGGAAACCGTTACCGCGCGTGATTTCGATACCGGCGCGATGACGACGAGCCTGCCACACGGCGGAATTCTGACCGCGGCGCAGTTCCCCGTGTGGACCGGCAGAGTCGGTGTCGGTTTCCACGAAGTGAATGCGCGTCGCAGCGACTTTGCTTTTGTGTCAGCCGCGGCCCAGGTCGAACTTTCTGATGATGGAAAATGCAAGCGCATCGCCATCGGTGTTGGCGCTGCGACCGATCATCCGATCCGGCTGGACAGCGCCGAACGGCAACTGAAAGGCTCGGCCCTTGATGGCGCAAAGATCAAGGACGCCGTCACCAGAGCGCTCGCCGACATCGAGCCGATGGCGGATTTGCATGCCTCGGCCGATTACCGCCGCCGGGTTGCCGCGAGTTTGGCTGCCCGCGCGGTTGTCGATGCGCGGGATCATGCGCTCGGGAAAAAAGCCCATGCGCGTTAAA
>DASPUD010000077.1:0-52665 GCA_035623095.1 Pseudolabrys sp. | reverse complement strand
CTCCGACGAGCGCAAACTCTCCTACGAAAACCGCCTGCGTACCGAGGTTGAAGCCATCGTCTCGTCGGTGGTCGGCCCGGGGCACGCACGTGTCCAAATCAACGCGGATTTCGACGTCAACCGTATCACCCAGACTTCAGATAAATTCGATCCGGACGGGCGCGTGCTGCGATCGAGCCAAACCCGCGAAGAACAGTCAGCCTCCGGCGCCAGAAGCGGCGACGGCGCGGTATCGGTCGGCACCGAGTTGCCTGGCGGCGCGCAGCAGGGCGGTGGTGGCGGCGCTGTCGGTGAACAGACCCGCAAGACTGAGGAAATCACAAATTACGAAATCTCCCGCACGACAAAAACCGAAGTAATCGAAGCCGGACGCGTCAACCGCATTTCCGCGGCCGTGCTGGTCGACGGCGTCTACAGCAAGAACGACAAGGGCGAGATGGCCTACCAGCCGCGGCCGAAGGAAGAGATCGATCGCATCGCTGCATTGGTTCGCTCGGCGATCGGTTTCGACGCCAAGCGCGGTGATCAGCTCGAGGTGGTCAATCTGCGTTTTGCCGAGACGACCCCGTCGCCGATCAATGAACCGACCGGCTGGATGAGCTATCTGCAGTTCACCAAGGACGACATCATGCGTGGCGCCGAGATGGGCGTGATGGTGCTGCTGGCACTGGTCGTCCTGCTGATGGTCGTGCGTCCGCTGGTACGCCGGATCATCACGCCGGACGGCGTTCTGCCGGGCCAGGCAATGGTGGCCGGAGCTCCGGCCGTATCGCCGGAAGTGGCCGCCGCTGCGGCCGGGGGCGGCGGAGTGGCGATCCCCGGCGTTCACGGCAGCATCACATCAACTGGCGGACCAAATGTCTCGATCGTCGGCGGCGACGAAGCCGTCGCAATCTCAAATCGCACATCGGCGATGATCGATATCGCCAAGGTGCAGGGCCAGGTGCATGCGCAATCGGTGCAGAAGGTCGGCGAACTCGCCGACAAGAACCCGCATGAGGCCGTTTCCATCATCCGTAACTGGCTGCACGAGGACGCCGCCTAAACCATGCCATCCGCCTACGCCGAAAAGAAAGACAAGGATAAGGCCGTTCGCGACGACATCGGCGGGCTGATGGCTGAGCTGTCCAAGCGCCCGCACCCGCAAGAGCGCGCTCGCAAGTTGACTGGCCCCGAACGTGCGGCCGTACTGATGCTTTCGCTCGGCGAACAATACGGCGCCAAGATTTTCAGCCTGCTCGACGACGACGAATTGCGGGAAATCTCCATCGTGATGTCGTCGCTTGGCACCATTGAGGCTGAGTCAGTCGAACAGCTGCTGCTTGAATTCGTCAGCCGCATGTCGGCTTCCGGCGCATTGCTCGGCAACTACGACGCGACCGAGCGGCTCCTCAAACAATACCTGCCCGCCGAACGGGTCGGCGGCATCATGGATGAAATTCGCGGGCCGGCCGGCCGCAACATGTGGGAGAAGCTCGCCAACGTTCAGGAAGAGGTGCTGGCGAACTATCTCAAGAACGAATACCCGCAGACCGTAGCGGTGGTGCTCTCGAAACTGCGGCCCGAGCACGCCGCGCGCGTGCTCTCAATTCTGCCCGAAGATCTTTCGCTCGATTGCGTCAACCGCATGCTGAAGATGGAGGCGGTGCAAAAAGAAGTGATCGAACGCGTCGAACAGACGCTGCGCACCGAATTCATGTCCAATCTGTCGCAGACACGGCGGCGCGACGCCCATGAAGTCATGGCGGAAATCTTCAACAACTTCGACCGGCAGACCGAAACGCGCTTCCTGACCGCGCTGGAAGAGGACAATCGCGACGCCGCAGAGCGCATCAAGGCGCTGATGTTTACCTTCGACGATCTTGTCAAACTCGATACCGGTTCCGCGCAGACATTGATGCGCAACATCGACAAGGACAAGCTGGGCGTTGCTCTCAAGGGCGCCAGCGAGACGGTGCGCCAGTTCTTCTTCACCAATATGTCGAGCCGCGCTGCCAAATTGCTGGTGGAAGACATGCAGGCGATGGGCCCCGTGCGGCTGCGTGACGTCGACGAGGCGCAAGCTCTGCTGGTGAATGTTGCGAAAGACCTGGCGGCCAAGGGTGAAATCATCATCGCCAAGAGCCGTGGCGAAGACGAACTGATTTACTGAGGCAATACGACGCGAATGAAATCGACCGCGAAATACATGTTCGGCGAAGACTTCGCCGCCGGCGAAAAGCCGACGACCATTACGCTGGTCGAGCACGAGCGCCGGCGCGCGGACGCCGAGTCACAGGCTTACCGCCAAGGCTTCGCGGCCGGACAAGAACAGGCCCAGCAGGACGCCATCCAGCGCATTGCGGCCACTCTCGCCGTGATCTCAGACGGTCTCGGACGACTGGACGGTGCCCTCACCACGATTGAGACGCGCCATGAAACAGAGGCCGTACAGGTGGCTGTCGCAGTCGCCAGCAAGCTGGCGCCTGCCTTGATCGCGCGCGAGCCGTTCGCAGAAATTTCCGCGCTGGCCACCGAATGTTTTCACCATCTCGTCTCGACGCCACACATCTCCGTGCGGGTCGGTCCGGACATCCACGAGATCGCCAAGGAAAAAATCGAGGAAGTCGCGCGCGGCCGCGGTTATGAAGGGCGACTGGCGATCGTATGCGACGACACGCTCGCGCCCGGGGATTGCCGCATCGAATGGGCCGAGGGCGGCGTTATCCGCGATCAGGCCGCGACAATCACGGCCATCGATGAAATGGTCGGCCGCTATATCTCGGCGCGCAGCGCCCCTGCTCAATAGAATTTTTGGAGACCGCAGCAATGAGTGACGAAGACACCAAGGTACCGCTCCCCGATCTGGAAAACACCGGCGACGTGCAGGTGGTGCCCGATGCGGGAACGCTTGCGCCGTCCGATAACGAGACGGTCAATCGCGGCGCTGCCGACCTGGAAGCGGTGTTCGACGTTCCGGTGCAGGTCTCGGCCGTACTCGGACGCGCGCATATGGAAGTCGGCAACCTGCTCAAACTTGGGCCCGGCGCGGTGCTCGAACTCGACCGCAAGGTCGGTGAAGCGATCGATATCTACGTCAACAATCGTCTTGTGGCGCGCGGCGAAGTCGTTCTCGTCGAGGACAAGCTGGGCGTAACCATGACGGAAATCATCAAGGCGGATCACAACTGATGCAACATGGTGTCCGCTATCTTTCTCGAATGACACGGAGCTAAGCCATGCGACTCCTGATCGTCGGCACGCTCGGAGGCCAGCTCACCACCGCGACAAAGCTCGCGATGGACAAGGGCGCCAGCGTCACCCATGCCGAAAGCAACGAACAGGCGCTCGCCGTTCTGCGCTCCGGCCGCGGGGCCGACCTGCTGATGGCAGACGTCAGCCTCGATATCCGCGACCTGGTGGCGCGGCTGGACGCCGAGCGCATCCATGTGCCGATCGTCGCCTGCGGCGTCACCAACGATGCGCGAGCGGCGGTCAACGCCATTCATGCGGGCGCCAAAGAATACATCCCCTTGCCGCCCGATCCTGATCTGATCGCGGCTGTGCTGGCGGCGGTTGCCGACGATACGACTGAAATGATTTATCGCGACGATGCGATGGCGAAGGTCGTCAAATTGGCGCAGCAGATTGCCGCCTCCGACGCGTCAGTGCTCATCACCGGCGAAAGCGGCACCGGCAAGGAAGTGTTGGCGCGCTTCGTGCACGGGCGCAGCAACCGCTCGAAGAAGCCGTTCATCACTGTTAACTGCGCGGCTATTCCGGAAAACCTTCTCGAATCCGAGTTGTTCGGGCACGAGAAAGGGTCGTTTACCGGCGCGCTTGCTCGCCGCATAGGCAAGTTCGAAGAAGCCAATGGCGGTACGCTGTTGCTCGACGAAATTTCCGAGATGGACGTGCGCCTGCAGGCCAAGCTCTTGCGGGCAATCCAGGAGCGCGTGATCGATCGCGTCGGCGGCAACCGTCCGGTGTCGATCGACATCCGTATCATCGCGACGTCCAACCGCAATCTCACCGACGCGGTGCGCGAGGGTAAATTCCGCGAGGATCTGCTGTTCCGCCTCAACGTTGTCAACCTCAAGATTCCGCCTCTGCGCGAGCGGCTAACCGACATCGGCGAACTGGCGCAACATTTTATCAAGAAATATTCGCAAGCCAACGGCATGCCGCTGCGGCCACTGTCGGCGGAAGCGCGCCGCTCGCTCAACACCAATCGCTGGCCGGGCAATGTGCGCGAGCTGGAGAACACGCTGCATCGCGCCGTGCTGCTTTCGAGCGGAACCGAAATCGGCGTCGACGGCATCCTGTCGCCGGATGGCGCGCGGCTTGATCAGGCGCGCGGCACTGATGTCGCCGCGCAGGCCGTCGTTGCGGCCGAGCAGGTCACCCGCAATCTGGTTGGCCGTACCGTCGCCGAGGTAGAGCGCGACCTGATCCTCGAGACGCTCAAGCATTGCCTCGGCAATCGCACGCATGCCGCAAATATCCTCGGTATCTCGATCCGCACCTTGCGCAACAAGCTCAACGAGTACGCCGCCGACGGAGCGCCGATCCCGCCACCGCATGGCGGCTCGGAGCTCAAGGGCGCCGCCTAGCAGCGGTGCCCATCCTCTTCAAAATCTGTCCCAACTCTCTCTGGCGGCAGGCCGAGCGCGCCGGTGTATTCCGCGGCTCGGAAGTGGACCGCCGCGATGGTTTCATCCACTTTTCCACGGCTGCTCAGGTTAAGGAAACCGCGGCGCGGCATTTCGCCGGTCAAAGCGATCTCCTGCTCGTGAGTGTGGATAGCGCAAAGCTCGGCAGCCGTCTGAAGTGGGAGCCCTCGCGCGCCGGTGTGCTGTTTCCGCACCTTTATGGTGACCTTGATCTGACCGTGGTCCACAAAATCGAAGCGTTGCCGCTCGGCGAGGACGGGCAGCACATTTTCCCATTCGAAGACTAATCCGGCCGGCGTTCTCGGCCGTAATTGTCGCTATGGCGGCAAAGCCTTACAGTCCGCCTTGAACCGCCGCGAAATCTGCCGATGGACCTCGACGCCAATCGCAGTCTGATTGCCACCGCGCTTGGCCGCATCCCGGCCGGCGACCGCACGGCCCTGCAAACGGTGTATCGCCTCACCTCGGCGAAGCTTTTTGGCATCTGCCTCCGTATCTTGGGGGAGCGCGGCGAGGCGGAGGACGTGCTGCAGGAGGTCTACGTGACTGTGTGGCGCAAGGCCGCCGATTTCGACGCCAGCCGGGCGAGCCCGATGACCTGGCTGATCGCAATCGCGCGCAATCGGTCGATCGATCGCCTGCGTGCCTCCCGGCAAAGCCGCAACATGGAGCCGATCGATCAGGCCAGCGATATCGCCGATAGCGCTGCGCGGGCGGACAGCGCGCTGGAAGGTGCGCAGGAGCACGCTCGTCTGCATAGCTGTCTTGAAGGCCTCGCCAACCATGAGCGCGCGGCGTTGCGTGGCGCATTTTTTGACGGCAACACCTACGAAGATCTTGCCGCGCGCATGAAGGTACCGCTCGGCACCATGAAAAGCTGGATCCGGCGCGCGATGATCAAGCTGAAGGCCTGCCTGGAGCAATGAGCGAAACGTTCGACCATAAAGCCCTCCCCGAGGACGAACTGCTCGCCGCAGAATACGCGCTTGGCGTGCTTGCTGGGCCCGATCGCATTGCTGCTGAACGCAGGATCGCCAGCGAACGCGCGTTCGCAGCACTCGTCACGGAGTGGGAACAACGACTCGCGCCCTGGGTCGCCGAAATTCCTGAGGTTATTCCGGAGCCGCAGGTGTGGGAGCGCATCGTCGCCGCCCTTCCCGAACAAGCGCGGCGCACCCAAACGCAGGGCGGCCTGTGGCAAAACCTTGCGTTCTGGCGCGGATTGACTGTCGCAACTGGCGTTTTCGCTGCAGCCTGTCTCGCCGCCGTGATCTATCTCGGTGTGTTGACGCAACAGCAGCCACTGGTCGCAACAATTGAAGGCGATGGTCACCGGCATTTCGTCGCCACTGTCAACGTCAAGCGCGGCACTGTCGCGGTGGTGCCGGCAGCGTTCAGCGCAGATGCAACGCGCGTCCCCGAACTGTGGCTGATCCCCGCCGACGGCAAACCGCGGCCCGTGGGGCTGTTGCGCGCCGACCGCGGCGTGACACTTCCCCTGTCCGGCGAGCTCGCGGCCTTGATTACGGGTAAAGCGGTACTCGCGGTTTCGCTTGAGCCGCCAGGTGGTTCTCCGACGGGTCTGCCAACCGGACCGGTCATAGGTACGGGTCCGCTCACGTCTCTGTGAGCGCGCATCCGTGGCGCAAGCGCCTCCGTAGCTTCGATGTCTCCGGCATGGGGACGTCACACAGAGCAACGGAGTTACAGCCATGAAACGCATCATCAATGTCGCCCTGGCCGGTTTTGCCGCTGCGGCGCTCGCGATCAGCTTGGGCGCAGCCACCCCGGCGTTTGCGGAAATGAAAGAAAAGACCGTCACCGTCGGCGGCGCGCCGATGTATCCGTCCAAGAACATCGTGCAGAACGCGGTCAACTCGAAGGATCACACCACGCTCGTGGCTGCCGTGAAGGCCGCGGGTCTCGTCGACACGCTGCAATCACCCGGCCCGTTCACGGTGTTTGCGCCGACCAATGAAGCCTTCGGCAAGCTGCCGGCCGGCACGGTCGATACTCTGCTCAAACCCGAAAACAAGAAGACGCTGACCAACGTGCTCACCTATCACGTCGTCCCCGGCCGACTGACGGCAAAGGACCTGATGGAGAAAATCAAGGACGGCAACGGCAAAGCCATGCTCAAGACGGTTGAAGGCGACAACCTCACCTTCGCCGAGAAGGACGGCAAGCTGTGGATCTGGGATGCCAAGGGCGGTTCCGCTCAGGTCACCATCCGCAACGTTATGCAGTCAAACGGCGTCATCCACGTGATCGACACCGTGCTGTTGCCGGGCTGATCAGTCCTCTGAAGTTCGGCAATACGGCGCTGCCAAAGCGCCTGGAGCGGTCCTCTCCCTGGTCCCCGGGGAGAGGACTTCCGTATTTGCCCGCCACACCGGCGCACCGTTAACCCAGCGCTAACCATAAAATGGGCAAATATTGCCGGGGGAAAGGGGTAATAGCCCACCGCGGCTCTCTACTACGGCACCGCCAATGGTGCCCGCGTCCGGTTTGATGACCTTCGTATTGTCTTCGCGTCCGCGCCGCACGGGGAACGGCGGTCAGTTGCGATCACCATGAGCGATATCACCGCCGCGCCGGCCAACGCCGTCAGCGGTATCAAGCTGCCAGGCCTTGGCGACATCGGCGCCTTCTTCAAGCGCGGCGATATCGCGCTGGCCATTGGCGTGCTCACCATCCTCGTGGTGCTCATCCTCCCGCTCCCGCCACTGCTGTTGGACTTTTCGCTGGCGATCTCGATCATCTTTTCAGTACTGATCCTGATGACAGCGTTGTTCATCCACACGCCGCTGGAATTCTCCGCCTTCCCTACAGTGCTGCTGATCGCGACCATGCTGCGCCTGGCGCTTAATCTTGCCTCCACGCGGCTGATCCTCGCGCGTGGCCATCAGGGCACCGATGCCGCCGGCCACGTAATCGAGGCCTTCGGCAACTTCGTGATGAGCGGGAACTTCGTGATCGGCATCATCGTGTTCACGATCCTGATCATCGTGAACTTCGTAGTCATCACCAAAGGCTCCGGGCGCATTGCCGAAGTCGCCGCCCGCTTCCACTTGGACGCCATGCCCGGCAAGCAGATGGCCATCGATGCCGATCTGTCGGCCGGCCTCATCGACGAAAAAGAAGCGCGGCGGCGCCGTCAGGTCCTGGAAGACGAAGGCGGCTTCTTCGGCGCGATGGACGGTGCCTCGAAGTTCGTGCGCGGCGACGCCATCGCCGGTCTGCTTGTGGTGTTTATCAATATTATCGGCGGCATGATCATCGGCATCGCCCAGCAAGGGCTTTCGTTTTCCGATGCCGCACATTCCTACACGGTCCTCACCGTCGGCGACGGCCTGGTCACGCAAGTACCGGCGCTGATCGTTTCCACCGCCGCAGGTCTGCTGGTGTCGAAGGCCGGCGTTGCCGGCGCCGCCGACAAGGCGCTGTTGAGGCAGCTCTCCGGCTATCCCAAGGCGCTCGGCATGTCGGGCGGCGTCATGCTGGTGATGGCGCTGCTGCCGGGCATTCCGATGATTCCATTCCTGGCGCTCGGCACCGGCGCGGTTTCGCTCGCCTTCATTATCGACAAGCGCACGAAGGTGGCGGCGGCTGCCGAGGCCAAGAAGACTGAAGCCGCGGCGAAAACCGAAGCCGCCGACGAGCCGATCGCCGCCGCGCTCAAGATGGACGACCTGAAGGTCGAGCTCGGTTACGCGCTGCTACCGCTGGTCAACGCACCGGACGGCTCAGATCGGCTGACTGAGCAAATTAAAGCGCTCCGGCGTTCCCTTGCTATCGATATGGGTTTCGTCATGCCTGCGGTACGCATCCTCGACAACGTCCAGCTCGACGCCAACGCCTACGTCATCAAGATCAAGGAAGTTGAGGCAGGTACCGGCAAAGTCTGGGCGGGTCAGTACATGGTCATGGATCCCGCCGGCGGCCAGGTGAAGTTGCCGGGGACGCACACCACCGAACCGACCTTCGGATTGCCGGCGACCTGGATCGACGGCTCGTTGAAAGAAGAAGCCTCTATGAAAGGCTACACGGTGGTCGATGCCGCCACCGTGCTGTCCACGCATCTGACCGAACTGCTCAAGAGCAACATGGCCGAGTTGCTGTCCTACGGCGAGGTGCAGAAGCTGATCAAGGAACTGCCGAAAGAGCAGGCGGATCTGGTCAAGGACCTGGTGCCCAATCTGATCACGGTGTCGGGCATTCAGCGCGTCCTGCAGATCCTGCTTGCTGAACGCGTTTCAATCCGCGATCTCGCCACCATTCTGGAGGGCATCGCCGACGGCATCGCCGGCTCACGTAACCCCGTCACGCTGACCGAGCACGTCCGCGCACGCCTGTCGCGCCAGCTTTGCGCACAATACACCAGCCCTGGCGGCTATCTGCCACTGATCGCGCTTTCCGCAAAATGGGAACAGGCTTTCGCGGAATCCATGGTCGGCCAAGGCGACGATCGGCAGCTGGCGATGCAACCGTCGCGGCTGTCCGAATTTATCACCGTGGTGCGCGAACGCTTCGAGGAAGCTGCGCGCGAAGGAGAAGCCCCGGTGCTGGTGACGTCCGGCATTATCCGCCCATTCGTGCGCGGCATCGTCGAGCGCTTCCGGGCGCAGACGCCGGTCTTGTCACAAAGCGAGATTCATCCGCGCGCGCGCCTCAAGACTGTCGGCAGCATCTAGCGACGGCTATTTGTTCTTTACTGGCTCGGGTTCGCCTTTATCGCCCTCCACCAGATCCGACACTGTACCTTGCGCGGGAAGCGGGCGAGGGGCTCGTCCTGCATCCCTGGAAGTTCGTTGATTCCCCCGCTTTTTTCACGCGGTGCGCGTCCGCCCAATATCGGCCGCACGGCAGGGGAGAGCCTACTGCAACTTTGAGCGCTTTAAATGGGATTTACGAGGAAAAGTAGTGGTGCAGATGCGGCCAAAATCCACCAGTATTCACGCCTTTTCACCGTTCGGTGATGTGGCCTTGGGAACCGGGACGGGCTCCCTACGTTAATGCCTCCAAATGGGGGGTGTGAACCTGTTTGCCGGAGCGGGCGACAAACAGGCAACGGCCCCGGAGGACACCATGAACTGGTCCTTGTACACAGCAGATCGGACCACCCACCTCAAGATCGTGGTGGTCGGACTGACTGCCGCGCTGTTGATCGCCATAATCGGCATTTCAGCGCGCGAATTCAATTTGGGAACCGACATCATGACCGCGCACACGCCGTCCGTGATCAAAGCAGGCGGCCCGGTCGTCTTCACCGACAGTAACGGCCAGAGCGTCCGGTAAAACCGCACTTCCCCAGCCTGACGCGCCGCATTTGCGGCGCGTTTCCTATTTGTGACTTGGTCGAATCGAGGAAAATGGCCAACAACGTCGGACATGAACTGTCGCCTCCACCGCATAGCGCTCTATGTTGGCCTCGCCGGGTTGCTCACGGGCGGCCTGTTGGTTCCCCTGCCCGCGTGCGCGCAAAATGCGCCGCCGGGCGTCGCGGCAACTTCGGATTATCCGGCCCGGCTTGCACAATATCAGGCGGCCCGCGAAGCCTACGACGCGGAGGCCTCCGCCTATTGGGACGCGGTTGCGGCCAAGCGCCGCGTGCGAAACGCAAAGCGCCGCGACCATCAGGCAATCGGCCTCGACGACTATGTTCTCACCCAGCCGCCGGTTTACTCGGGCCCACCGCGGCCTGTTGACCCACGCGCGCCCGCGCCTCCTCCGCCGGAACGGCCGGAAATTCCTGTCATCGCAGATTTCCTCAAAAACGCCGTCGAACAATTCGGCTTTGTGCCGGACCGACCGGCGAGCGATCTTGAGTTCAAGCGAGCATATGCTCGTGCGGCGGTCGCCGCGGGGCTAACGCGCGAACAGATCGTCGGGATCTACGCCTTCGAAACCGGCGGCAATGGCGCTTACGATTCCCAGGCCGGTCTGGTGCCTTACCGTCCAGGCGCCCGGGCGATCTCGCCGGCGGTCGGCTACAATCAGTTACTCAGCACCAACACAGTTTCGCTGCTGGCCGAAGACGGCAATCGCTATCTCAACGCCCTGCGCCAGAAGGCGAAGCTACGCACAGGGCCGGCGCGGCTCGCCATCGAGCGAAAGATTGAAGCTCTCAAGCGGATGATCGCTTATGCGCGCTCCGTCCCCAATCGATGGAGCGAGCACGACAAGCTGGCAAAAACCACCTTGGGCGGCTTCGGCATTCATGCCGCCGTGCTCGATATAGATCTTGGCCCGATCTTGCAGGTGCAGAAGCTGACCAACTCCGTGCACTTCGCACGCGCCAAGGGCTACACTGCGCCGCTCACCGCCGCCGAACTGGAGTTGATGAACCTGACCGGCGACGGCAACGGCTTTGACATGGTGACGATGCCGCAAGCGTTGCGCACGCGGGTGCCAACCGCAAATTTTTTCCAGCAGCAGGGCTATGAACGTAACCCGGTGGCGCGACGCACGGGCGTCGTCACCAATCTCATCGCCGGCATTGAGGACAAGATGAGCCACGGCTCGCAGGCGCAAGGCGCGCGCGAACTGGCATCAGCCTTCTAGGACGCGAATGACCGCAGCCTACCGCTGATCGCCGGCAATTTCCTCGACAAGATCGACTACGCGGCGGCGCAGCCGCGAGTCCTTGATGTTCGTGAACGCCTTGGTCAGCGCCAGACCATCGGAACTGGACAGAAAATCGGAGACATAGTCGACCACCGGAGCCTTCGCAGACCCGTCCTCCTGCTTGCCCGGTCCCGACACTCCTTCAAAGAAGAACGACACCGGAACCTTGAGGATTTGCGATATGTGCTGCAGCCGGCTGGCGCCGATCCGATTTGTGCCCTTCTCGTATTTCTGCACCTGCTGAAAGGTGAGACCGAGCTTTTCGCCAAGCTTTTCCTGACTCATCGACAGCATAAGCCGACGCATGCGCACGCGGGAGCCGACGTACTTGTCCGTGGGGTTCGGAGATTTTTTTGCCATCATCTGATTTTGCCGCAACGGTAAGTTGTTGGAGGACTTTTCGGATTCAAAATGGCGAAACAATGAGAAGTTGCGCCGAGACAAAGTACATCGCAGCGTCGCCAATCTGTCATTAAAGCCAAATCATCGTTTTGTTAGATGGCATCTAACATAGTGGGCAGTTTGCCCAACTCGGAAAAGCAAACAGACGCCGTCACAAAGTGACGGCGTCTGCGGCAAAAGTGCTGGAGTGCGAGGGCTAGGCTGGGGCGCCGCCGGTGAAGCGCAAAGCGGCAATTCGGTCGAGCTCGGTTTGCTCGCGCGCGTTTTCCTCGGCCTTCTCGCGCTGCTGGTCGCGTTCGTCGAGCATCTCGACCTTCTTGAGCTCTTCGAAGGCTTCGCCGAGCGCCGCTTTGGCGTCCTCGAGCTGCACACGCAGCTCGTCGGTCGAGTGCTTGAGGTTCTCGCGCCGCGCGGTCGCGGCCTTGGCATAGGTCGGATAGGCGAAGTGAGCGGGATCGTGAATGCCGGCGCGATCCTGCTCAACCTTGATCTCGCGCTCAAGCTCACCGGCAATCCGGTCGAATTCGGCGATCATCGCCTCGATCTGGGCGACCTTGCGCCGTTTCTCGTCGACCTGAAACTTTTTCAGACGGATCAGTGTCTCGCGTGACTTCATCGACTAAATACTCCCCGAAGCCCCAAATACCCGGCTACGGCATGGCGTCGCCAACCGGGCCGCGCTCCCACGAATTGGGCCAACCGGGGCAACTGTGCCCCAATAACGTTAGTTTTGTGTTTCTTCGCCCCGAAGAATTCGCTCAAGCCTTTGATATCCCTCCGCCATATTGGTTGATTCTTCCTTAAGCTGGGCCAGAAAGGCCTCCAATGGCTTGTGCAGGGCAATAGCCTCATCCACGTCGGCGCTTGAACCCGTCCGGTACGCTCCCAGGCGGATCAATTCTTCCATATCCGAATAGGTAGCCATGACCTGTCGCGCCCGGTTGATGGCCGGAAGGAAAACGGGGTCGGCCGCCCGCGGCATGGTGCGGGAGATAGACTTGAGAATGTTGATTGCCGGATAGCGCCCGCGCTCGGCAATGGCCCGTTCCATCACGATATGGCCGTCGAGGATACCTCTAACCGCATCCGCCACCGGCTCGTTGTGGTCATCGCCATCAACCAAGACGCTGAAGATGCCGGTGATGGTGCCCTGCTCGGTTCCCGGTCCGGCGCGTTCCAGCAGCCGCGGCAGTTCTACGAAGACCGTCGGTGTGTAACCCTTGGCGGTCGGAGGTTCGCCGGCGGACAGGCCGATCTCGCGTTGTGCCATAGCGAAACGGGTGACCGAGTCCATCAGCACCAGCACGTCCTTGCCGAGATCGCGGAAATATTCGGCAATGGCCAATGTCAGATAGGCAGCCTGGCGGCGCATTAGCGCCGGTTCGTCGGAGGTGGATACCACCACGACTGATCGCGCCAGCCCCGCGGCGCCGAGGTCGTCCTGCAAAAATTCCTGCACCTCGCGGCCACGCTCGCCGACCAGGCCGATCACCGAAATATCCGCCGAAACGTTGCGGGCGAGCATGGACAACAGCACCGATTTGCCGACGCCGCTGCCGGAGAAAATGCCCATCCGCTGGCCACGGCACACCGTGACGAAGGTGTTGAGCGCGCGCACGCCGAGATCGAGCGGCGCTCCGACCCGGCGGCGGGCGTGTGCGGGCGGTGGCGACGCGCGGTAGGGATACGGCGCTGGTCCCGGCGGCAACGGGCCAAGTCCATCGATCGGTTCAGCCCGCGCATTGACCACGCGGCCGAGCCAGCGTTCCGACGGACGGATGGTCCCGGCAGCAGTTGACACCACCGCACGGCAGCCGCGCCGTACGCCATCAAGCGCGGCGAATGGCATGGCGAGCGCATGGCCGCCGGCGAAACCCACCACCTCGCAGGGAATCCGCGCGGGGCCGGTTTCAATGGTCAGCCGCGCGCCAACCGACATCGCATGGATGGGGCCCGCAACTTCCACCATCAGACCGCGGACGGAAACGACACGGCCGTAGATCTCGACGCCGTCGATGTCGACGATCTGCTCAGCGAGCGCCTTCATCGCCGGACTCCGCGCAATGCCGAGGCCCGCCATAAACCGGCCCTTAGGCTTACCGGTCTGGCCCTCTCATTAACTTGGTGTTTACCCGCGTCGTTAATCATTGGGTCATTCGTCCACGGGACCAAGGCTTGAAAATCGCCCAGCCAGGACGGAAGGGGCGAGTCGCCAGAGTCGGTTAGGCCCGACTCTTAAACTGGGACATGAGACAGGACGTGGCCAAAAAACCACTCTCCAGCAACATCTTATGCCGATTCGGGCTCTTCTGCCTACGGCGGACTTGCGTGGGAGAATCAGGTTTTGTTAACCATGGCCAGATAGTGTCGAATCGGTTTGTCCCACCGCGTTTTTTCACACTCGCCGCCTATGCGGCGCTGACCTGAAGCCCGGCTGCGGCGAGAAGGGGACTTAAATGCGCGTTTTACTCATTGAAGACGACAGCGCTACCGCCCAATCCATCGAGCTGATGCTCAAGTCCGAGAGTTTCAACGTCTACACGACGGACCTCGGAGAAGAGGGTGTCGACCTCGGCAAGCTCTATGACTACGACATCATTCTGCTGGACCTGAATCTGCCCGACATGTCGGGCTTCGAGGTCCTGCGCTCGCTCCGCGTCTCGAAAGTCAAGACGCCTATCCTGATTTTGTCCGGCCTTGCCGGCATCGAGGACAAAGTCAAAGGCCTCGGCTTCGGCGCCGACGACTACATGACCAAGCCGTTCCACAAGGACGAGCTGATTGCGCGCATCCACGCAATCGTTCGCCGTTCCAAGGGCCACGCACAGTCGGTCATCAATACCGGCGATCTTGTGGTCAATCTCGACACCAAGACGGTCGAGGTTGGCGGGCAGCGCGTGCACCTGACCGGAAAAGAATATCAAATGCTCGAGTTGCTCTCGCTGCGCAAAGGGACGACGCTTACCAAGGAGATGTTCCTGAACCATCTCTACGGCGGCATGGACGAGCCGGAGCTCAAGATCATCGACGTGTTCATCTGCAAGCTGCGCAAGAAGCTCGCCAACGCTTCAAGCGGCAAGAACTACATCGAGACGGTGTGGGGCCGCGGCTACGTGCTGCGTGAACCGACCGAAGCGGACGAGCGGATCCCGGCTTAGGCCAGACTTTCCCCCGCGTTGAGTAGTGATTGAGCCTTCGGGCTCTCTCCCAACGAGACTTAACCCCGCCGGAAATGGCGGGGTTTTTTCTTGCGCCGGCCCCGCTAACCCCACAGCGCGCGGATGCCGGTGTAGATCGAACCCGCCGCCGCAGCCGCTGCTGCGCCCGCTGTCGCAACTGTTCCGAAATTGTCCTGGATCGTTTGCGCACGGCGCCGCAACGCTTGTTCACCGACATGGCGCCCGATCGTGCGGGCTATTATCATTGCAACAGGACTGGGCGCTCCACTTGCATCCAGCGTCCGCGGCAACATGCGGCGCGTCAATATGGCAACGACCGCGCCCGTAACATTGGCGAGCGCGATGCTTGCCACGTATTCCAACGTTTCGCGCCAGTCGCGCACGTTATCCGGGAGGATCGGGACGCGGTCGACCAAAGACACAATGGTCAGCATGGCCATGACGGACAAAAGCCCGATGAGAATACCGTCCAGAATCGACCACTGGATATTGTGCTGGGAGAACCATAGCAGCGCGAAGCCGAAGGGCAGCGGAATCACCATGGAAGCGAGACGCAGATAAAGTGGTGAAATATCCAACGCAATGATAATGACAAAATGCGCCGCGATCAGCAGCAGAGCAGGCACGACCACATAAAACGCGCTATGGAATGACCAGAACCGGATCGGTGTTGTCTCGCGCTCGATGGCAGCCCGGGCCTTGTCAACCTGGAGCTGGAGATCTTCGATTTGCGCGATCAGTTTGACGTTTTGATCGATAAGCGGCCGGACTAGGCGCAGATCGCGCCCGCAGTTCTTGCAGACACGGGCCTCTTCATTGAAATCTTCGGCGCAGAATGGGCATTCCATCTCGTCACTACCGGCGCTAGCGGCCCTTCCGTTGAGCAAGCCTGCTGTGCAGATCAGTCAGCTCGCGCTGCAAGTCGGCCACACGCTCTTTGAGTTCGGCATTTTCTTGAATTAGGGACTCAGGAATTTTCAGATCATTGCCGCAGTGCCGGCAGACGGAGGCATCATCGTGGACATCCTCGGCGCAAAACGGGCAACGCATGACAATGAGCCTCGTTACGCCTGCTAGTTCACAACGTTGAGCTTGAAAATCAGCGAGCCCGAACGTCCTTCTTTGTCTTTGACGTCGGCCCGGATGATGTGCGTGCCGGGCGGTATCTCGGCCTCGGGCACGTCAATTCCATCCGCTTTCGCGAACCCTTTGACCCGGCCAGTCAGATCGGCAGACGGGTTCCTGATGTATGTGAGCTTCACCGATTCCACATCGATTTGTGCACCACCGCGCCCCTCGAATTTCAGCTGGAGGTGGACGGGGGAACGGACCGACTTGTCGGATGCCCTCGGCGACACCAGCTCGATGTTAGGGCCGCGTGAAATGCCGGCCCGGAACGTGAGATCCGCATTCGCAAGCGGAGGCCGCTGGGCCTCGTCGGCGGTGATCAGCACCAGCGGAACCGACCGGGCGCCAGACCAGCCGAAGGCAACCAGGCCTGCCGCCGCGAACAGACAAATGGCTGTCGATCTGTTCAGCATGCCCGTCTCACGGCCTCGCCCCGCCGCCGTCGCCAATAATGCTGTAAGGCGCCCAGAACAGCGGGTGCGCGTATGCGAAGACTGTCTTGCTGCTTGGATCGGTAAAGCCCTCACCATCAAGAAGCGCCATTGAAGCCTGCCGCAAGGCTTCGCCTCGGCTCAGGGCCGGATCGGTTGCCTGCCGGCGAAAAAGATCCGTGACCAATTCCCGCGCCGACGCAGAGTGCACTGACCAGTTCGTCACCAGGATCGCGCGCGTTCCGGCATAGAAGAACGCCTGTCCCAGGCCGGATGCCGCTTCCGCGCCCGCGCCGGCACCGGCGCCGGTATTGCAGGCCGACAACACAACCCAGTCGGCGTTGAGCTTCAATGCAAGGATTTCTCCCATCGTCAGCAGGCCGTCACCTTCTGTTTCGGTTACCGCAGGTGCGGTCAGCGCCAGCGCCGGCTGGGTCAGTCCGTCAAGCTCGCCCGGCACCAACCCGTGGGTGGCGAAATCAATGATGCGATAGTGCGACAGATCGGTAGACTTCACCGTGTGCTCGTTCGCCGCCTTGCCGAGATACAGCACCTTTGCCGGATCGAGCCCTAGCGCTTTGGCCACGGAAATCAACTCGGCGGCGGTGTCGGGAAGGCGCGGCAGCTTTGCGAGATCAGCGCTGTCTACGCCTTCCATCTGCGGGCTCGACCGGCGGGCCAGGCGCACCCCACGAGTCGTCGTAGCGTCAGCTGATGCAACGACGAACGGTTTTGCATCCTGTTCAGCCGCTGCAGCCGCCGCCTGCTCAGCATTGAAGTACGGATCCCCGAAGCCGATGAATGCGTCTCTCGTCGCCGGTCCGGCTGGCAGCTGCCGCAGCGTCCGCAACGCCGATGCCGACGGCACAAAGGTTACGGCGTGTGTGCGTGCGAGCCATGGAACGTTGCGGTAGCCCGCGAACAGCGGCCCATCACCGTCGCTCGCCTGCGCCGGCGCGACGGGCAGCAGGGACAGCGGCAGCTGCCCCAGCGCCCCGTTGGTGACCACAATCAGGCTCTTCGCAGGCTTCCAGCCATCCTCGACCGGCTTGAGCAGCAAACCGTAGAGCTCATAGCCAAGCGCAAGATCGAACGGAGGAATGTCAGAGACTAGGGCAGCGTCCGGTTCGAGTGCCTTGCGTAATTGCTGAATTTTCAAACCGATCTCGCCAAATGTCGTTGGGATCGTCGCGAATGCGACTTTTCCTTCTTTTGGCACGGCCCACACGAAGCTGCTGTTACGCCCGAAATAATAAGAAATAAGCGCTTCACCTGGCTTCAGCGTCGCTCTGATGTCGTCAACCGCCGGCGGCTTTGGATCGATCAGGTTGGCGTAGCTTGGAAATTTTTTTGCGACATCCGCGCGCAAGATCTCACGACCGCTGCGCAGCTTGCTGATCGCAAGGTTGAGCGCCTTGATGGCGTTCTCATCGCGCTGCCCGGATGGCAGGGCGAGTACGTTGTTAAGTGTACCAAGCTGCGCATTTATTTGTTTGGTCAGGTCCTGCTCCTGCCGGACAAGATCAGCCAATGTTTTGTCTTGAATCAGCATGCGCGCGCTCGATTGCGCCAGCGCCCGTTGCACCGATTGGCCGCGGATCGCGTCGGCCAGAGAAAACGTTTCGGCAGCGATATCACCGTCGCGTTTGTCGGCCTGCCCGTGCTCAAGAACCGAAATATATGCCTCGACGACACTCCTTAGACGGTCGTTTCGCGCGGCGACCGTTGCCGAATTGTCGTCATCGGCATTTTCCTGTGACGCCGCCATCAGGCCTGGAATGGCGGCACGAAATTCGCGCACGGCCTCGGCATCACGGTTCGCGCGCATATAGCCAACCGCCAACGTCCCGCGCGCAAGCACCGTATCGTAGGACTTATCGCCATACCGCGCGGTGTTGCGCTTGAGCAATTCCTGGGCGGCCGCGATGCCTCTGTCGATTTGGCCCGAGCCATAGAGCGAATAGATGCGCGAGCCATTGAGATCCAGCAACTGCCGGCGTTGCGGATCCCATTTTGCGGTCGCGCGGTCGATTTCGACGTAAGCATCCGCGGTCTCTTGTCTCTTGCCTTGCAGACTGAGGATCGAGGCGAGATAAGACAGCTCATTCACAAGGGACTGTGAATCCCCCGCCACACCGACAGTGCGGTAGATTTCGAGCGCAACGCGTACGAGTTTTTCTGCTTCGGCATAGCGGCCCTGTTCGACCAAACAATTGGCCAAACCGTTGATGTAGAAGGGCGTCGCGGCGTTGTATTTGCCTTGATCCTTGAGACGGGCGAGCAATGCGCGCCGGGCGTCCGCCTCGGCTTCGGCGAGGCGGCCCTGTTTCGCCTTCATCCGCGATTGGCCGACGACCATCACATCGGCCGACTGCAGAATCTGCGATTCTGGCGGAGGGTTGGGGCTGCTCAGGATGCCCTTGACCGAAGCGCGCCGACGTTGTTCGGCCAATTGGTAGGATTTTTCGGCTGCCGCATATTGTCCGCGCGCTTCAAAAATGATCGCGCGATTGAGCTCGACATCGGCCTCCCACGATTGTCCCCTGACGGCGTAACTGCTTCGCCAGCCGGGCAGCCCGCTCGTCCTTGCCTCATTGATGAGAGCAATATTGCGCTGCAGGTAGGTTTCCGCCTGCGCAAGATCTCCCATTTTTATGAGAATGTCGGAGATCTGACGTTGTGCGCCGAACATGAAACCGCGCGAACCAGGTGCGTTTGTGTCGCGCAACTGGCGCTGAAACACCTCAAGCGCGCGCTTTGGTTCACCGGCAAAAATAAACTGAATTCCCGCGAACTGCTCGTAGCGGCCCAATTGATTGGAATCGACGGCGCCGCGCCCCGCTTCCACGGCTCGGTCGGCATCAGCAATGGCTTCAGCCAGATTGCCGAGCTGCGATCGCGCATTTCCTCGCTGATAATAGAATTTTGCCTGTTCGGCGCGGGACGTGTTGGCCGGGACCGAAGCCTCGGCGTCCGCGTGCAATTTTGCAATTCGCGCCGGGTCGGGCTTTTCACTGTCGAGGATCGCTGTAATGTCAGCGATCGTGCGTGGCGGCGCGATAAAAACCGTCGGCAAGGCCTGTGCTTGTTCGGCAATTGCCGCACTGGGCGCCTGCTCTTTCGGGACATCCACCGGCACGTTGGCACGGCCGTTCGCCTTGTTGAGCGCGGCAATCACGCACTCACGCACTTTCGGCGTAGCCTGAGCGCGGCACGCTTCGCGGCTATCACCGCGGCCTCCCTGCATGCAAGCCTGGACGATCGGACGCCCCACTGTCGCGCGGCAATTCTCGATAGCCTCTTCTTTGGTCAAGGCCGAAGCATCGCGCGTGCCGGCAAGCGCGACGCCCAGCATCAGGCCGATAAAGAGGAGCTTGCCCAGGTCACGCATTCCGCTTCTCCTTCAAGAAGCAGATCACTTTCATCAGTAAATCTATTGCTTGAGCTGAACGATTTTCCAGCCGAGTTTGCCAATCTCACTTGCGGCCAATGGTGTGACTGCGCCAGTGGTAGCAAGGATTGGGGTTTTGCCGGGGTAAGTACGCCTGATCTCGCTCGTCGCTCCGACAAATGTGCGCTGTTGAATTTCTGTCCAGGCGATATCGTCGACCGTAAATGCCGCAACAACGTTGCCATTGCGTGTCACGTTGATCGGCTGACCTCCCGCAGAGACGAAGGCAATGATACCGCCGAGCTCTGCGCTGCGTGCCGCGAGGATCTGTGCCCGGCGGCGATGATAGAAAGCGACATTGCGCGTATTGGCCGTCGCCGCGCGCTCGACAAAGATCTCGGTGTTTTGCGCGTTGAGTTTTTTCAGTGCGAGCGCCATGATCAGCAGGTCAGCGGGAGTGAATTTGCGGTTTTCGACCAGGCGGGTGATCGTTTCATCAGGGACGTCGAGGGCGAGCAGAATGCCTCGCACTTCGGTGATGAGTTGTGCCGCGGACCTGTCGCGCAACATGTCTTTCGCGCTGCTCACGGTTGCGACCGACGAGACGGCGATACCGACACCTCCGGGCACCAACGACAATCCCGCCCTCACCGGCAAGCCCGCGCCCGCCATAGCCGCCGCCATCTGCTTGAGCCGCTGCGCCAACGGCGGGAAGTCGGTGTAAGGATCGACGTCCAGTTCCACGGCAAGTTCGCGTTGCGTGTCGCTGACGCCAAGCAGACTGTCGATCGCTGAATCGCGATCGGCACGATTGTTTGCGAGCCCGGCACCAACGCGATCAATCATGTTGGTCATGCCACTCACCGATCGCTCAACGGTCCCTGCCGGATTGGTGAGGAGGTCGGCACCGAATTTTACCGGCCCCATTACCGAACGTCCGAACGCGCTTCCCATGCGATCGCTCTGAGACATCTTGTCGAGAGCAGCGATGGCGTCGAGTTCGTGCAGCCGCAATTTGGTGAATTCAACGCCATCGAAAGCGAATTGGCCGAACGGTGTGTCAACGTCGAAAATGCGCATCACGCCATCGCTGCGCACCATCGGCTTGACTGTATAGTTGGAGCCACTCGTCGCCTGCCCGAGATATTTTGTGGCTGGCTCGGGTTTCGGGACCTCGAGTGCGGCTGCGGCCAGACACATCGCCACCAAGCCTGTCGGCACGGCGGCAAGCAGCGAGGCTGCGCGTAACCGGAAACCCTGCGCCATGTGGCTCGCCCTTCGCGGAATCAAATGGACCCGCCGCATACACAACCCCCTGAAAAATGCCCTGTCCACGCTCAAACTCTAGCATTTTGCGCGGCTGCGGCGACTGGAAAATTTTTCAGCGGCTAATACAGCTTAGCCCGCTAGCGGTTATCGCCCTGTATTTCTGGATGCATCCGGGGGAATGGACGAAAGCCCTAGAGGACATATTCTTCAGGCCTATTGCGGCGGACGCATCAGCTGCGTGATCACGTCCTTCAACGTGGTCAGATTGAATGGCTTGGTCATGAAAAAATTCGCGCCGGCCGCCATCGCGGCCTCCGCGTGCTGGGCTTCGGAACTTGCCGACATGATGACTAACGGCACGCTGCGGATCTTCGGATCCGAGCGGATCTCGCGCACCAGTTCCAGGCCGTTCATGCCCGGCATTTCCCGGTCCGTTATGACAAACAAGTACGGCTTCTCGCGCAGCTTTTGCAGCGCGGTCGGTCCGTCATGGACCTGGTCGATGTTTGTGAAGCCGCATTTTTGCAGCATGCCGCTCACGATGCGCGTCATCGTGTTGAGGTCGTCAACGACCAGCACCGGATCGACATAGTCGACCAATGTAAGCAACCCCCCTATTCAGGCCATGCTCGCCAGCGGCGAGCCCCCACGCGCATCTTGAAGGATGCGCCAGCCCAGCAGTGGCGAATTTATCCGATTCGGGATCGCGTCATGCAAGAGCACGACGGTTGAAAAGCGGATAAATTTCTCGTATCCGCGCGCCTTCGCGATGCAGCACGTATCAGCCCTTCACCGCCGCAAGCCGGATCACGTTGTCGCTGCCCAGCGCAGGATGCCGGGTAGCACCATTCGGCACATACAACCCGCGTTTGTCGGCAAGCGGCTTGAAAGCATCGGTAAGGCCGATCACGGTCTCTGCCGCGCCAAGAACCAGGTAGCCGTCGTTGGGTATCTGCCGCGCGATGCGGTTAAGTACGGCAACCTTGCTGTCCTGATCGAAATAAATCAGGACGTTGCGGCAGAACACCACGTCGAAAGAGCCCAAAGCCGAGAAATCGTTGAGCAGGTTCAGTGGACGGAACTGCACCATGCTGCGCAGCTCGGGAGCAAGCTGCCAGGATTCGCCATTCTGTTCGAAAAACTTGACCAACAGCTGTACCGGTAGGCCGCGCTGCACCTCGAATTGCGTATAGACGCCGGCCTTTGCTTTTTCGAGGACCTCGGACGATAGATCGGTGGCAACGATGTCAATGCGGTAGCCGGCGAGCGGTGCGCTCATTGCCTTGAGCAACATTGCCAGCGAATATGGTTCTTGCCCACTCGAGGCAGCGGTACACCAGATGCGGATCCGCTTCTCGCGCGCACGTGCGGCGATCAAGGCCGGCATCATCGTTTCGCGGAAATGGTCGAATGGCAGCTTGTCGCGAAAAAAGAAAGTCTCGTTGGTGGTCATTGCCTCGACCACCTCAGCGATGAGCGCCGCCGGTGATTTGTTCCGCAAACGCTCGATAAGCTCCGTGAGATTGGCCATGCCGTGCCGGCGCGCCACGGGCACCAGACGACTTTCCGCGAGATACTGTTTTTCGGCAGCCAGCACGAGACCGGAACGTTCGCGCAACAATTTGCGAAGATAGTCGAAGTCCTGCGGAGTCACGAACGATCTCCGGCGAACAGCCGTGTCAGCTTGACGGCGATGTCAGGCAGCGACAGCACCGCCGAACAGAGGCCGGCATTGGTGACTTGTCCGGGCATGCCCCAGACGACGCTGGTCGCCTCGTCCTGTGCGATGACGTGGCCGCCCGCCGCGACAATGTTCCTGGCGCCTGCAAGTCCGTCGGAACCCATGCCGGTCAGCACCAGCGCCAGCACCTTGTTGCCCCAGATTTCAGCGGCGGAGGCAAACAGCGGATCCACAGCCGGCTTGCAGAAATTCACCAGCGGGCCATCCTCGATCGCAATGACCGCGGTGCCGTCGCGCCGTGCGACCTTCATGTGTTTGCCGCCCGGCGCCAGATAGACGGTGCCGGCGACGATCTCTTCACCGTCGACTGCCTCGCGCACCGGGCGTTTGGCGATACGGGCAAGATGTTCGGCAAGAACCGCCGTAAAAGTCGGCGGCATATGCTGGGTGATCAGGATGGGCGCTCTCTGGAGAACGGCGTCGAGTTGCGCCATGAGAGCATTGAGCGCCTGCGGCCCCCCAGTCGAGGCGCCAATCAGCAGAACACGCGGCGCCGTCACCGGCAACGGACGTAGCGTCAGGCGTGCAGGCGCGATCTCCTCGACTGGTTCCGGAACGATCGATGGCGCCGGCTTTACCTCCGGCGAAGGCGTGGTCGGTGCACGCGGAGCTTCAGCCGCCGGACGCTGACGCTTGGCGCGCAAGCCAAGGTGACGGATCTTTTCGATGAGGTCGCGCCGGAACGCTATCGAAGCGCTGACCTCGCGATTACTCGCGGGCTTCGGAATATAGTCGGCGGCGCCCAGCGACAGTGCCCGCAAGCTGATTTCGGCATTTCGCCGCGTCAGCGTGGACGCCATGATCACAGCGAGATCGCGCCTTTTCTCAAGCAGCAACGGTAGCGCGGCAATGCCGTCGAGCTCGGGCATATCAACATCGAGCACGACGACGTCGGGATCGACGCGCTCAAGTTGATCTACCGCCTCGCGGCCGGTGCGAAGCGTGGCGACGACTTCAAGATCAGGTTCGGATTCGACCCAGCGGGCAAACAGCCCGCGGACGACGACGGCATCGTCGACCAGCATGACACGGATACGTCGGCTGACTGCGTTCGCGGCGGACGACGATGGAGAAACAACGAGGTTCATTGGACTGGACTCTACTGACTACTACGGACTAGCGCGGCGGAGCGCCTGTCAGATGAGCCCGACTTCCTGGAATTTGGCCTCGACAATCTCCTTGTCGAACGGCTTCATGATGTACTCGTTGGCGCCCGCATGCAGCGCGCGCGCTATATGGGCCACATCATTCTCGGTGGTGCAGAACACCACTTTTGGCCCGTCGCCGCCCGGTAACCGGCGAAGTGAGCGCAGGAACTCGTAGCCGTCCATCTTCGGCATGTTCCAGTCAAGCAGGATCGCCTCCGGCAGCTGACGCCGGCAGGCTTCAAGCGCCTGTTCGCCGTCCTCGGCCTCGACGATCTGGAATTCCAGTCCTTCAAGGATGCGCCGCGCCACCTTGCGAATGACGCTTGAGTCGTCAACAACCAGACAGGTTTTCATCGTCAGCCTCTTTGTGTTCGCACCTGAGTTTCATTCACGCTTTCTTCGGACCACGTCATGCCGCGGCCGCCTTCTCCACGATGTCGAGCACACGATCGACATCGAGCACCATCAGCAATTGACCATCGAGTCGGTAGATTCCGGTCGATACACTCGCCAGGCAAGGATCGAGGTTTGACGGGTTCGGCTCGCATGCCAGGTCGTCGAGCTTGAGCACTTCGCCAACGCTGTCGATCAACAGGCCATAGGACTCGCCGCGTGACTCGACGCCAATTGCCATTGCGGGATGATCTTCCTCGCGCTGACCCAGCCCGAGCCGGTGTCGCATATCGATCAGTGTGACGATGCGGCCGCGCAGGTTGAGCACGCCGGCAATCTCATGCGGCGCCAGCGGAACCTGCGTGAGGCGCTCCGGCGTAAAGACGTCCTGGACACGCAAAATTGGCAGGCCAAACAGCTGACCGCCGATCACCGCGGTGACGTATTCGTGCAGGCTATGGTCGGCCGTTTTACTCATGGTTTTCCATCACGCGGCATGACCGATGTCGGTCTGCTCTTTCAGGGCAGCGATCAGACCCTGACGGTCAAATTTCGCGACATAGTCGTGGAAGCCCGCTTGGCGGCCGCGTTCGATTGCTTCCGCCGACACCACAGACGACAAGGCGATAACCGGCAACTCAGCAATGCGCGGGTCGCCCCGAACGGCCTCGGCGAACTGGAAACCGCTCATTTCCGGCATCTCGATATCGGTGATCGCAACATCGAAGGCTCGCCCGTCGCGCAGCATCGCCAGCGCGTCCTGCGCCGATCCGACCGCCGTTACCGCGTAGCCCGCGGCCTGCAAGACCGGCGTGAGCATGTTGAGAAAGAACGGCGAATCGTCGATCAGCAGTACGTTGCGCGGACTGTTCTGCACTTGCTGTTCCTTGCGGCGGAACCAGTCCTCAAAGGCCAGCGGCAGGAAATGACCGACGTCGATGATCTCCGTGGCCTGACCTCGGACAACGGCCGAGCCGAGCACGCCCGGCGTTTCACTTCTAACTTGAATGTCGAGATTGTCTTCGACGATGTCGATGATCTCGTCGACCACCAGCGCCATGGAACGGCTGCCGTCGGAAAACACCAACAGCGGCTGTGCCCCCTCACCCTTAACACGCACGTCCTCGCTCATGCTGATGAGCGGCATCAAATGGCCGCGGTACTGAATCATGTGGCGGCCGTTCGACAGTTCGATCCTGTGGGCGTCGATCTCTTCGAGACGGGTGATGAGCGACAGCGGAACGGCTTTCGGTTGCGCCGACCCTGCGCGGAATACCAGCAATGACGTGGTCCCTTCGCCGGAGGCCGTGTACTCACTGCCTTCCATCTCGGTAGCGGAAAATTGCGAGACCATCGTGCTTCCGAACGCCTGCACCACGCCGTTCGGGTCGATGATCATGATCACAGATCCGTCGCCGAGAATGGTGTTGCCCGAGAACATGGCGATGTGCCGCAACTTGCTCGACATCGGCTTCACCACAATTTCCTCGGTGTGGAAGACGCCGTCGACGACAATTCCGAACGTCTGGCTTCCGACCTGCGTGACAACGATAAAACCGCCATCGATGTCGGCTGCGTCTTTCTTCAGACCGAGCAGGTGGCTCAGGCCTATGAGCGGCAAAAGCTTGTCGCGCAGGCGTAAAACGCGGGTATCCTTGATGCGTTCGATGCGATGCTCGCTGCCCGCGCGCGCGCGAACCAGTTCGACCACGGATAGCTGCGGAATCGCGAAGCGGTGACCGCTCGCTTCGACAATCAGCGCGGCGACAATCGCGAGCGTCAGCGGGATTTTGATGGTGAAGCTCAGACCGGCGCCCGCAACCGATTTCACGTCAATGGTGCCACCGATCTGATCGATATTGTTGCGCACCACGTCCATTCCGACGCCGCGGCCGGACACATTGGTGACCTTTGCTGCTGTTGAGAAGCCAGGCGTGAAAATGAACTTGTGGATCTGCGATTCCGACAGCTTTTCAACATCGGCCTCGGAAACGAGCCCCTGCGCAACCGCCTTGGCCTTGATGCGAACTGTGTCGAGGCCTCGCCCATCGTCGGCGATTTGAATGATGATGTGCCCGCCTTCCTGATAGGCCGACAGGCGGATCCGGCCGGTTGCCGGTTTGCTGGCGGCGCGCCGCTGTTCGACGGTCTCAAGACCGTGGTCAGCCGAGTTGCGCACCATGTGGGTGAGCGGATCCTTGATGAGGTCGAGCACCTGACGGTCGAGTTCTGTCTCGGCACCCTGCATCTCGAGCTCGATCTGCTTGCCGAGCTCGTTTGAAAGATCGCGCACGATGCGCGGCAGCTTCTGCCACGCGTTTCCAATCGGCTGCATGCGCGTCTTCATGACGCCTTCCTGCAGCTCGGCAGTGACATTGGAGAGCCTTTGCAGCGGCGTCTTGAACTCGGACTCCTCGTGACGACGCACGATCTCAAGGAGCTGATTGCGGGTGAGCACCAGCTCCGACACCATCGTCATGAGATGTTCGAGCGTGTCGACGGTGACACGGATTGATTGATTGGCGCTCTTGGCGGCTTCGTCATCCTTTACAGCGGCGTCCGCGGTTTTCGCGGACCTTGTGGCCGGTGGCTCAACGGTGGTTTGACGGAACGCCCGTTCAAGATCGTCTAAAGAATCCTCATCGAGCCGTAGCGGGCGCTCCAGGACTTGCGGGGTCAAGGTCCCGACGGTGTGCTGCGGTTCGGCCTGCGCGCCCCCCGATCCGACGCGCTCGACCATGTGTTCGAGATCGGAAATCAGATCGCTGTCGCCGCCCTCCGGCTCGCGCTGCGCGCGCTCAAGCGATTCGAGAATCGCCTTGATCCGGTCGATCGTCGTCAGAATGAGAGTGACCGCTTCGCTCGATGCCGGCGCACCGTCGCGGAACTTGCCCATCAGGGTTTCGGCAGCGTGCGCGAGCGCTTCCAGTCGCGGCAACCCGAGGAAACCACAGGTACCCTTGATGGTGTGTACGAGGCGGAAGATGTTGTCGAGAATCTTTGCGTTGTTCGGATCCTGCTCGAAACGCACGAGCTCGACGTCGACCACGTCGAGACTTTCGTTCGTCTCGGTGACAAATTCCCGCAGCAGGTCGTCCATAAAAACGCCTTCGGCGACGGGCTTCGGCCCATCCACCGCTTTCCGTCGGAAGTGCGGCCAGTGTGTCGGTGAAGCGTTTAATTTTAGTTGCGGGATACCGATGCGAAGTGGGCAATTAACCCATTGTTAATCCGCTCGGCGTTCTGCGTTGCGCCGCTATTGTGCGGCGACGACGACCGTTTCGCCGTCCATTGTCACCGTGGCCGTGACCCCGCACGCCCTCGCCAAGAGGCCGGCATAAAAAGGCTGTATACGGTGGGCATCGAGCCCTTCGCCGTCCTCGCCGGTAATCAACGATGGCACGGCGGGTGGAACTTTGGCGTTGGCTCCGGCGGCACTCACTTTGAATCCCATACTGTCGCCGGTTCTGATGGGATCCACCGTGATCTTGCCGCCACGCGGGATCGCCTGGCCGGCAATAACCAGCATATTGAGAAGCAATTTCACACGGTCCTTGGCCAATAACGCCCGCGGCAAATTCCAGGCCAGTTTGGTCTTGTCATCTTCGAGGAAGCCCCGGGCGATTGCCTCGGCGTCGCCGAGATCGATCTGGGCTCCCGCGGAGCCGGCGGCTCCGAAAGCGATGCGGCAGAACTGCAATTTGGCGGACGCGGTGCGGGAGCTTTTCTTGATGAGATCGAGAGCGAATTGTTTGGTCGCCTCATCTTTCTCTTCTTCCAACACCTCCAGCCCGTTCACGATGGCGCCGACAGGACTGATCAAATCGTGGCAAACGCGCGAGCAAAGCAAGGCCGCAAGATCGAGAGCTTCGATGGAAGATCCGGACATAGACTAGTCTCCGCTGGCCATGCAGGCTGCCCTGACAGGCGAATCGTTGGTCACGCCGACCTGCCGGGGTGATACACCGCACCTGCACGACCGCCAAGGACCGCGAGACGGCAAGGGAATAGGGAAAGTGACGAGTTCCGAAATTCTGCCGGCGCAGGCCGTAAATCTCTTGGACGATTTGACCGCGATCGTGGCGGGCGCCTGCACATTGGTCGGCAAAATTTCTCCGGCAACCGTCATCAAGCGGCTCAAGCCGGATCAGTCGCCTGTCACCGCGGCCGATGAGGTTTCGGAGGTGGCGATCCTCAAAGGTTTATCGCGGCTTCTGCCAGGAGTGCGGGTTGTTTCCGAAGAGTCTGCGGACGCCAACCAACCCATTGGCCTGAGCGAAAGTTTTCTGGTTATCGATCCGCTCGACGGTACCCGCGAATTTCTCGACGGGCGTGACGAATTTACCGTCAATCTTGCGATCATCACGCGCGGTGTGCCGATTGCCGGCATCATTGCTGCGCCGAAGCGCGGTCGGCTCTGGCGCGGTGTTGTCGGTGAAAAGGCCGAGCGTCTCCGGCTGTTGCACAACGGCGCCAACCAGGCAGAGGCGATCCGGACCCGCCCCTGGCCAGGACCTCAAGCAATCGCAGCCGTCAGCCGTTCACACTTCGATGGCTCCACCGACGCCTTTCTTGCATCGCTGGGTTCAATCACGCGGAAAGCAAGCGGATCGGCGATCAAATTTTGCCAGGTCGCCGAAGGGACGGCCGACGTATACCCACGGCTTGCCGTGACCTGTGAATGGGATGTGGCGGCCGGGCATGCGCTTGTTGCCGCGGCCGGTGGCGTTGTCGAGAGCCCGCAAGGCGTAGCGTTAGCATATGGCCGCTCGCGTGAAGGCTTTCGTGTTCCGGCTTTCGTCGCCTGGGGAGACGCGCTCAAAGCGGCCGCGATTAGAGCTAAAGGCAGTTGAGCGACTACTCGCCGAGGCTGCGCGCGACCTCGGGCCATTTACGTTCGGCTGTGTCGATAACGCGGCCGGTGTCGGCGCGGAAAGCGGCGCGCGACTTCTCGCTGTAGAAAAGATAAAGCCGCTGCCCGGTCACGTCCCAGATGAGCGGGTGGCCCGGCACTGACCGGCCGTGACTGATAGCGACGGGGTCGTAACCGCCAAAACGGGGGGTGTAGACCTCAGGATGGACAGCAAAGGCGCCAAGGTTGCCTTCGTTGCAAAAGCGCCAAACTACGCCATCTAGGTTGAGTTCAAATTCTGCCTGTCCAAAAAGCGCCTTGCCTTCGGTGAAATAGGCGACCGGATCGAAACCGCTGATCGCAAGGCCGGTGTTCGAATTGACCGCCAGCTGGTTCTCCGTTGCCGCCCATAGCGACAAGGGGGAGATCGCACCTGCCAAGGCCATTCCGAGCAATAGCCCGCCAAATAGCCCGCCAAGTAGCGACCGCTTCCGTTGCTGCCGTGCTGCAGTCATAGTTCTCGCCGACGGTCAATGATTCGGGACAGACCCTTCGTCACGACCCTACCAAGGTCGGCGTGAGCATCCGGTTAAGCGGGTCCTCGGGCCCTTTTATTCAAAATGGAGCACAGAATGCGGCCGATCTTGCGCTTTGCTGCCCTGGCCATTTGCTTCGCCATAATTGCTCCCGCACTCGCTGCGGCCCAGTACCAACCGCCGCCTCCCTCTCAGGAGCCGCCACCCCCGCCGCGCAGCAGCAATACCTTCGCGCCGAACGAATTGGTCCAGGCGGGGCATCGCTTTTTCGGCTCGGTGTCACGGGGCCTCGCGCAGATCGTGGAGGCTGCGGTCAGCCGCTGGGGACAGCCAAACGGCTATATCCTCGGTCAGGAGGGCAGCGGAGCGTTTGTGGTCGGGCTGCGCTATGGCGACGGCAAGCTTTACACCAAGAATGCGGGCGACCGGCGCGTGTTTTGGGAGGGTCCGTCGGTCGGCTTCGACTATGGGGGTGAAGGCGCCCGGACAATGATGCTCGTCTACAATCTTCCCGCCACCGACGCGGTCTATCAGCGTTTCGCCGGAATCGACGGTTCCGCCTACTTCATTGGCGGCTTCGGCATGACGGCGCTTGCATCCGGTGACATTATTGTAGTGCCAATCCGCTCCGGTGTCGGGTTACGGCTTGGCGCCAACATCGGTTACCTCAAATTCACAGCGCGCCCGACCTGGAACCCGTTCTGATCTTCGCTACATTTGCTAATTTTGTTGTCCGCGGCCGCCGAAATTCATTGCACCCGCGACGCGGCGGCGGCTTTAGGCTAGTGTCGGCATGAAGCGGGCCCGCCCGGGCGCGGATGACCCGGGCTTTATACGAGCGGGATTGGGTTGGAGGCGTATCTTCCATGATTGAACCGATCATGTATTTCGGGATCGGATTTCTTTTTGCAGCGCTGATCGGACTCGTTGTCGTTCCACTTGTCCATGGCCGCGCAGTGCGACTGACAATGCGGCGGCTCGAGGCCGCGACTCCACTATCGATGGCGGAGATTCAGGCCGACAAAGACCAGCTGCGCGCCGAATTCGCGATGTCGACGCGGCGTCTTGAAATGAGCGTCGAACAACTCAAGACCAAGGGCACGAGCCAACTCGCCGAACTAGGCAAGAAAGGCGACGCCATCAATCGTCTGAAGATCGAACTCGGTGAAAAAACCGCCGCGATCTTCGCGCTGGAAGCGCGCGACAAGAGCTTGCGAGATCAGCTGCGCGCTACCGAAGAGGAATTCGCCGTAAAGACCAACGCAATGCACGATGCTCAGCGCGCGCTGTCAGACAAGCAGGCCGATCTCGGCAAGCTGACGGGCGAATTGGACGAGCGCTCGGCGCTCGCTGACTCGCAAAAGATCGAGATCGTCGCGCTCAGGACTCAGGTCGAAGCTTTGAAAGAGCGGCTGGACGGCGCCAGCGTCGAATTGAAAGCGGTGGAGGATCGGCGTGATTCCGAACGCGTCGAACTCAAAGCCGCAACCCAGGAACTGTTGGACGAACGGGCAAAAGTCGAAAATTTTGGACGGCGTATTGCCGAGCTCGAGCAACACCTGGCCGCGCAAGCCAAGGAGGTGGAAATTCTCGGCCGGCGCGCACAGGATCTTGAAATACGCCTGACGGAGCAGACCCGGCTGCTCAATCAGAGCGAATTCGAAGTCAACCATTTGCGCGAAGAAATCGAAGGGGCGCACAAAGTTGAAAGCGATTTGCGCACCGCGATTACTGAAATCGAAGGCCGATCCCTGACAGGATCGCAGAAGCTTAGGACCGAGAATACGCAGTTGCAGACCGAGATAGGTCACGTCAGAGAAGAGCGTGACCGTATGGCGCGCGAACTTGCCACTATGAAGCGCGAGACAGAGGAAGCCTGGGCGTCCGAGCGTGTGGAAAACTCGCTGCTGCGTGAGCGCATCAATGACGTCGCTGCCGAAGTGGCTCGGCTTGCCTCCGCGCTGGAAGGCCCGAACTCGCCGATCGATGCATTGCTGGCCGCTGAAACGTCGCGCGAGCCGACAACCAGCATTGCGCCGGCCGGCGGTGAATCTTCTGAATCACCGAACAACGGCAACCTCGCCGACCGCATTCGCGCGTTGCAGACGCAAGCCTCGCGGTTTGCACAGAACGACGACACCAAAACCCGCAATTAGAAAGTCCGCGCCCGACGTTCGCTTGACACGTCTTCTTGACACGTCTTGGAGCCGCTCATTATATCGCCCGTCGGTCAGACGGCGGGCGCTTAGCTCAGCGGGAGAGCGTTCCCTTCACACGGGAGAGGTCGTAGGTTCAATCCCTACAGCGCCCACCACGCAATGCACGCAAATTGCGGGGTTTTTCATTTTTAAGAGATTGCGCCTCGGCATTTCGAAACAGAACGAAGCGTGAAGACGACCTTTCGAGTCGTGGAAAATTCGTGGACTTTGTTCACCACACGTTCAGCGATTTCGTTCCTAACCGTTGATCGCCTACTGCGCTTCACTTCGCGCCGTCTCATGTCGCCCCACGGGCTAAGACGCTTAAAGGTAGCAACCTGCGCCGGCACTCGGGAAGGGGTCAGTCGTGAGATGTCCGCTTTGGGTCAAAAGCGGACAGATGCAGTGCACAAGCTTATGTCCGCTTTGCCCCTAAAAGCGGACATGTGCGGTGCAAGTGGAAATGTCCGCTAAGGGCCAATAGCGGACGTGGCGACTTGCGCGCGCAAAGTGCCTGAATGTCTTTCCTAATAATAGCCGTGGTTAGGGCGCGCTAACCCCCGCAGGTCCCGCTGCTAGGCGTCACATATAAAACCTGCACTCGCCTGGCCATGCACCATCCGCGGGAAATGCCGCCCAACCTTCGGCCGACCACTTTAAGCGGGGTGTACAGCGGAACTAGCGCCGGAGGAGTGAACGTATAGCGGTTGCCGGCGATGTCTTTCATGACGGGACCGCAGAGCAGGTCCAAGTAGGCGCAACCTGTCAACGTGATGGTGTTTGTGGATTTCCGCTTGGCGGCCTCGGCCTGCGTAGTCATGCCAATCGCGGCGCAAACCACCGCTGTAATCGCAATTATTCGAGCGACTGTCATGTTGATCCCCTTGGTTGGGGCCCGCTTCCGGCGGGCTCACAGGAACAATCTGCATCTCGGCTGAGTAACGACGTTTGATCTAGATCAACGGATCGCGCTCCCCACACGCGCCCGACAGAATGCCTCACCGGAAAAAATTACCGCTGAAACCGCGTACAAGCATCGAACGAGGTTTTTGGAATGCATAATCTGAAATCACTTGGCGTCGGTATGTACGGCAAGGCGGCACGAGAATGCGCGGGCGCGACGTAAACAAAACAGCGCCGTCAAATAACGTTGTACTGGTCAGCATGGCGTCAAGCTGCACACTCACATCGTGCGCAGAGCGAGCGCCAATGAAATCCAAATGCCGCCGTACAAAAGAAGATCGAGACCAACGAAAAAACCGAGGACCCAAAGACCAGAGGCCGGCCACCGCGCTAGAATAAGAATACCGAGTACAAGGGCAATTGCGCCATCTATGGCCGCTTGCCAGTTCCAGTGCACCAAAGGAATCGTCATTGAACCAATTAATCTAAACAATCCACCAATCAGAAAGAACGCTGCCATCAATAGCGTTGCGACTTCGGCTCCCACCACGGGGCTCCTGACAAGGAACAAGCCGATAACTCCGAACAAAACCGCAGACAGTGAGTGAAGTAAGAAACCCGCCCAGGGTCCAACCATGACAGCCTGAACGACTTCGATAACTGCCGAAATCAGAAGCAGCCATCCGAAAAATAACATTGTGATGACCGTTGCTGTGACGGACCGAACCATTGCGACGATGCCAAGCAACGATAGAGCAATGCCAAAGGTCAAATACCAACCCCAGTTCCGGATCATTTCTTGAGGGACTTCGGCCTGTAGTATTTGGATCGCGCTCATTTTCATACTCCGCTAAACTAACTTCGCGCGCAGCCGGTTGAACTCTTCGTCTGTTATCGAGCCCGCCTTTTTAAGCTGGTCGAGCTTAGTAAGCTCGTCAGCCACGCTAAAGCCGACGACGCGTCGCAATTCCTCCCGCGCCTGCTGAGCCTGTTGTCCGTTTCGCTCGGCCATTCCTCGTCCTTGAGTAATCAGATAGGCGAAGATGCCAAGGTAGGAGAATAAAAACAGCACTATCACCCACAACGCTTTGCCCCAACCGGAGATATCGTGACGCCTGAACAGGTCGCCGTAGATCACGACAAGCAGCCAAAACCAGACGACAAACACGAAAATCGCAATCACGTTCATCAAAAAATTCGAATAGGTGTACCCCCCCTCGAAGTACATTGTGGTTCTCCCAATGTTTTCAGGCAGACCGGCTTGCTAGGTTCGGCATACGGTCGCCGATGTTGCGCACCTCGCGGTGAGATGAAATAACAAATTTGTACGGTTGTAAGGATGCTTTCGCTGCCATTCGCACCAACTCCGCCACATTCGGCGCTTCCATCTTCTCCATCACACGTCCGCGGTGTTCCTTGACGGTCCTCACAGTAATCCCAAGTGTCTCGGCGATCTTTCTGTTGCACTCGCCGGTAACCACGTGCGTCAATACCTCTTTCTCGCGCGGTGTGAGCCTTTGCATCAACGCGTCAATTGACCGACGTTCGGCTTCAGCGCGACGATTTGCTTCGTCTCGCACCTGGGCGCGCCTAATCGCATCCAACAACTCGGAGCGTTTGACCGGTTTGAGCAATACATCGACAGCACCGGCCCGCATTGCTAATACGGTCGTACGAACGGTCCCATGTCCGGTTAAGAATATGATGGGCCGCTCAATCTCCTGATGCGCCAGTGCTTTCTGTACATTCAGTCCATTCAATTCCGGTATGAAAAAATCAAGCACAACGCAACCGGGCACCGAGGCGTCATGCTCTGCAAGAAATTTTTCCGACGAAGAATAAGCTTTGGTTCTATAACTGGCGGTCCGGAGAAGTCCTGTCAGGCTTTCCAGCACAGCATGGTCATCGTCGACCAGAAAAACCACAAATTCTTTATCGGCGTCGGCTAGCCGGATGGGTGGCGAGCGATCGGCGTTAAGGATCGTTGGCATTAGGGCTGGACGCTTACGAACCGCAGCAAAGGTGCAAATTTTATCACTGCGACGATCCCATGAAAGGCAGTGGTGGTACGCGCCAATTTCGACCGATGAGCGGTGACGCAAATGTGGTAGTGCTGGGACCCAAAACCCCAACATTTTGTTGATTTAATTGTCTTGGAGGCGCTTTCTAATTATAAAGCGTCCTAGTGCAATCTGCACCGGATGGATGCTTGAAATGAAAATCAGGCTTCCCCTTCTTCCCCTCTTCGTCGATGAAATCGAACGCCTGAATCACTTCATCGACGTGCTCAATGCGCTAGACCAACACGTAGCGCGACCGCAGAGGGCCCACGTCTATGCCGCGTGGCGATCGACTATTAATGATCGCGATTCCAGCTATCTCCTCGGTCGCAACGTCTTCGTTCATGCCAGCGTACCGAAGGGATTCTATCAGGAGTTCGTGCAGGCTTATGCCAATTATGGGCACACACCCATGGCCCGGTACGCGCGGCTAAACCCGACTCCGGAGTTATTGACATGGCGCGAGCACCGCCACCGACTGAAATTGACTCGTGACGGCCTTTGGTTCCACGAATTAGCGGAACGCTATGGCATGTTAGACGGTCTATACTGCTCGCACTGGCAATGGACGATCGGGTTCTGGACCAGGACCATCTTTAAGCCAACAGACGGCCACCGTAAAATTCTGGACATAGCAGCATATTTCGCTGCGGCGCGAATGGAAAAGTTGATGGCAGCGCGCAAAAAGAAGCTCGATAGTATCTCTGCCACGCTGTCGCCGCGGGAGCAATTGAGCCTCATCCGTTATTCGCTGGGTGACAGCGAGCAAGAAATTGCGGATCGGCTCGGCGTCAGCACTGGCCGGGTGAACAACCTTCTCAACGCCGTGCGCAAAAAGCTCAAGGCCAAATCCAGACCGCATGCGGTACGCATTGCCGTCTTGGCACGCATTATCCCTTGAGCGCGACGCTCGTTAGGTCAGCTCCGCTTCCGGCGCCCTGCGGCGGTCTTCAAGTCTGTCCACACAATCGTTCATGCGGCCACGTGATCCGATGGATTACCATCATAAAAGAGCTGAATAGCTTTTTGGGTGTGAACTAGCTTGAGCACGCCGCGTCCGCCTCGGGTCAAAAGCAGACATGTGCGGCGCTATAGTGTCCGCTATGGGCCAAAAGCAGATACTGTAGCCCACGTTGTCGACGATTGATCGATCGAATTCTCGGATTTTATCTCCAAGCCGAGCCGCATCGCTCGCCGCCCCAGCCGTCGCGCCAGCAGCGGCGGCAACGCATGCGGCCTCGGTCGTCACGCCAACAGCGTTTCTGGGCCACATCCGTTGCAATCCCAAGATTGGTCGTCAAACCTGCGTGTAATGGGGCGACCGGCGCAGCCGACGCATTCCCCGACACAGCTGTAAAAATCAACACTGCAACTGGAATTGCAAAGACACTTCGCATATGACGCTCCCAGCTTTACTGGACTCAGATTGGCCGACACCGTAAGTCCAAGCAATGGGTACGCCTGAATGTCCGCTTTGGGTCAGAAGCGGACATTTGCAAAAATTAGATTTTGTCAAAGCCTCCACCAGCCGCAATGAGGCCTCCGGTAACGCGGAACGCTTCAATTGCACCGTGGTTCTCGATGGGAGCGACGCCTTTCCCATTCGTCTTGATGCCCCCAGCAATTTCAATTTCGCGAGCCGAACCACCGGGCTTGATGCTTAGGCCGATAGCAGACAAAGTCATCACGACACCTTTGACCAGTGATTGACCAGTGCCACCGAATGTCTCAATGCCGCGCCGAACGATTAGACGGCCTATCGGTTGGCTGATCTGAATGCCAACCGCTCCATCGGCGTGAGTGACGACGCGGTCAAAGTCGGCGGCGTCCACTGTGCCGGTATAGACATTAAAGCCGCGTGCCCCCTGACCGAAAGTCTCGATTGGTGCGGTGACTTTTAGATCGTGCACTGTCCCAAAGTTTACAAAGCCAATTCCACTCGGGCCACGTGAAGTGATCTTCTCCTCGGCGATCCAGAGATCAACGACACCCCAATTGTCGAGCACCATGTCATTGACGCCATAGGTCGTAACGGGACCGTGATTTTTCACGACATCGACATGGGCACCGTAGACCGTAAACACACCGCCAGTGATTTGATCTGGTGTGCCGGGAGCAATTCCGCCGTCACTGTAAATCGCACTGGTTTCCAGTCGGCTTACGTTAAGGCGGCCACCCTTATCGCCCGCACCACTCACAAAGACGCCACTCCCGCGAACAGGAGCACCATCACGACCGGCTGAAAGACCGACGAGATCGGCAGTCACAACGATATTGTCGTCCGGCTGCATGTTCCAAAGGGTGAACGCGCCATGCAGGACATAGACACCATAGCCGTGCGGACGTTCGTTCTCTCCACGGGCGTCGGCTGCAATGATGTCTAGGCCATCAACATCGACATGTCCGGCACGTACTTTGTCGCGTGCGAGAATTTGAACACGACCGGTCGTCGTTAGATTGTGCAATTCAATTCGGCCTAAACTGTCAACAGTCGTGTCATTGAAAATGGCTCGCTTAGTTGGACTAGCTTCGAGTTGAAGCCCGTCAATTCGATTGTCAGAGGAAAGCTGGACGCCATCCGCACCGTCTGCAAACGCAATCTTGGCGTTTTTGTCCGTACCACGTAGTGACTGTCCGGGCGAAAGACGAACAGATGGGACGTTCTTTAGATGCCCGCTGACGGCTATTTGCCGGACGTTTTTATCTTTGGTGGCCGCAACAAGCGTGTCACTTGTGTTGACTGCTTTTTCCCCGGCACTCATGGTCATGCCTCTTCACTGGAACGAATAGAGATAGTTCATTCCTAAACGGGGGACGCCTCAAGAGGCTGGTCTATGTCCGCTTTGGGTCAAAAGCAGACATATGCAGTGCAAAATGGCATGTCCGCTTTGGGCCATAAGCGGACATCATGGACCTTCATTCGATCACCTGGTCGGCGCGTACAAGAACATCCGACGGAATTGTGAGACCGATTGCTTTGGCCGTCTTAAGATTGATTACAAGTTCATATTTCGTCGGCGCCTGTACTGGAAGATCGGCTGGCTTCTCGCCTTTGAGGATGCGGTCGACGTAGCCAGCAGCGCCCCGAAACTGGTCGATCCGATCAGGTCCGTAGGAGATCAAACCGCCGTCGCTAACCGTAAATCGATCGGTGTAGACCGCAGGTAGCTTATACCGGGCTGCAAGAGCAATAATCTGTTCGCGAATGATCGATTCGCCAGCGCTCGGTAGCACAATGAGGCCGCCATTTGCGGGGCTGAGGGCGGTCAAGGCACGCTCAATTTCGCCACTGTCACGTATGCTGACCGGGCGTACCTCCACTCCGTGTGACCGCGCTAGAGCCTGAATTACCCCGAACTGACCGATCGAGGCAGCGACAGCAGGGTTGCGAAGGACGGCCACCCGCGTCACGCTCGGCGCAATTTGTTTAAGCAACTCCAGCCATTTTCCGCTCAAGCTAAATTCGAAATTCATAAAGCCGGTGATGCTGCCGCCAGGTCGGGCTGGTGTATCCACGAGTCCAGCGCCGACCGGATCAGAAACCTGCACAAAAACGATCGGCAAGGTGCGGCTGATATGTTGCAATGTCGAAACGTTCAACGTGCCACTGGCCAAGATAGCGTCCGGCGCGAGCGCTGCCAATTCTCCTGCATATCTGCGAACGCGGTCGACATCATTCTCTCCCCAGCGGATGTCGATCCGCAAATTACGGCCATCAGTCCATCCCAATTTTTGCAGTACTTGTTGAAATGTCGCGACGGCAGTCTGACCTTCCGCATTATTCGCAGCGGTGTTCATGAGCACGCCGATCCGCCGTACCTGCTCCGGCCGCTGTCCTAGCGCCGAGAATGGCCACACAGCCACTGCGACGCTGAGAAGCTTGATGAAATCGCGCCGTTTCATTGCCGTCTCTAAGGCTGAGGGACTGGCATCGTAGCGGCTCAAACCTCCATCGGGGAAGGCCCTGCCTGTGTCTGCTTTGGGTCAAAAGCGGACATATGCGGTGCAAAAAGGCATGTCCGCTTTACCCCCGAAAGCGGACATTCGTAAGCGCTTGAATCGGTGGCGCGGGCTCAGTGGAAAATCCGTGGACCCTGCGATTTAGTGCAGCTAAGTCCTTGAGCCGCCGAAAGGTGACATGCCCTTCACACGGGAGAGGTCGTAGGTTCAATCCCTACAGCGCCCACCACTCCTCACAATTTTCTTGATCGCCTTTAATCTCAATCAAATTTGGCCTCTTGCCACGATGTGAAAGGTCTCTGTTTAATAAATGACACGGCTGGTTCTTGGTGGCCGTGCTGTCCTGGGCGCATGGGGTGTTTGGTGTTTAAGGCAGATCACATGGACAGATATTGGCGTTGGTTTGTTTTCGCGGCTGTTGTCGCGATCTTGCTCGGCGCAGTTGCCGTAATCATTGAGACCCTGCCACCGCGAACAGTGGTCATGGCCACCGGCGCCGAAGGAGGCGCCAACCATGAACTTGGCATCCGGTACCGTGAAATTCTCGCTAAAGCAGGCGTCAAACTGCAGTTGGTACCGACGACGGGAAGCCTGGAAAATCTGGCACGGCTGCGCGATCCACGGTCAGGGGTAGGCGTTGGATTCGTTCAGGGCGGCACGACCAACAAGAAAGAATCCCCCAATCTGGAATCACTCGGCACCATTTTTTACGAGCCGCTCTGGCTTTTCTTCAGGAGCGGGATTGCCAACAATATTCAAGCCTTGCGTGGGCGACGCGTTTCAATCGGGCCTGAGGGAAGCGGCGGTCGCGCGCTGGCCCTCGATTTGGCCAAGCGGACTAAAGTCGACAGCATCATCGGCGAATGGCTGGATCTTTCGCCGACAGCCGCTGCTGAAAAACTGATCGCCGGGGAGATTGACGCCGCCTTCATCGTCACCGGCTGGGATTCCCCGGTTGTGCAGCGTCTCATAAACGCCAAGGGAATCGAGATCGGCAGCTATCAGCGCGCGGACGCTATCGTCGCGTATTATCCGTTTCTGAGTAAATTGGTGTTGCCTGCCGGGGTTGTCGATATGTTGGAGACTCGTCCTCCCGCGGATGTCGTGCTCCTCGCGCCCAAGGCTAGCCTCGCTGTTCGGTCTGATCTGCATCCGGCCGTTCAGCACCTCCTGCTCACTGCCGCTGTGGAGATACACTCGCAGCCCGGGATCTTCCAGAAGGCTGGACAATTTCCTGCAGCCGAGTCGATTGATCTTCCTCTGAGCGATGAAGCGCAGCGCTTTTACAAAAACGGACGGCCGTTTTTTGAAGAACACCTGCCGTTCTGGATCGCAACTTTGGTCGAGAAGGTGCTGGTGGTCTTTGTCCCACTGCTAGTTGTGCTGTATCCGGCCTTCAAGCTGTTGCCGCAGGCCTACAACTGGCTGATGCAGTCCAGAATACTTCGGCTTTATGATGAGATGAGATCAATCGAGAGCGAAATGGAAACGGGGCTCGATCACAATCGCGATGCATTAAACGCGAAACTTGACGAACTCCACGACCGCGCAAACCAATTGCGATTGCCAACGACGTACGCCAGCGCGCTATACACTTTGCGAAGTCATTTAAACATTGTGCGTGCTCGACTTTCGGCAGGCGCGGACCCAACGAAATAGCGTAAAACGATGCGACCTCTTCCATTTTGAGGAGGCCGCAGGTGTTCAATCAACTTAACTATTGTTTGCGCCGCGCCGGTGGATCGCGCGTCAGATTTTTCGCCGCGAGCTCATCGAGATAGTCTTGCCAATAGGCGGCGTGGTTCCGCCCAAGATCGCGCAGATAGTCCCATCCAAAAATACCGGTCGAGTGCAAATCGTCAAAAACGAGCCGCACCGCATAGTTGCCGACCGGCAGCACTTCGATGATCTCGACGTCGCGCTTGCCGGGAACAGTCTTCCGCTCCTCGGCCGAATGACCCTGCACCTCGGCGCTCGGACTTTTCACGCGCAGATATTCAGCCGTCAGATCGTACCTTTCGCCGTTGTCAAATGTGACAGACAAGGTTCTCCGATCCTTGTGCAGGCGCAGTTCCGACGGCCAGGCTTGAGATTCCGGCATCATTTCGCTCTGTTTTCGGGACATCGGGTCAGCGTGCCCTGCTGCGCTCGTCCCTCACCCGCACGGCCTTGCCCTGCTCATCCCGATTTGGCGCGTTTTGCCTTCGCTTTCAGGCGCTCAATGGTCTTTTTGACGTCTACCACGAAACGGCCATGCGTGCCGGTGCAGATCGTATCAAGCGCGTCTTTTGCCGATACCTCGAACGCAACCCTGCGCCCTTCCACTGCGGTCACGACAACAGTGATCTCGGCCGTCATACCCAGCAGTGTCGGGGCAAGATGTTTGATCGCGATCTCGGTGCCGACGGAGTCTTCACCGGCGTCAGCGTGTTCAAGGATAAGATCCCGGCACGTCCGTTCGATGTCGTGCACCAAAAAGGGCGTGCCGTAAACGCGCCCTTCTTCTCCCATAAATCCGATTGTGCGGTCGCGATCGACGTCAATGCTGCTGACTCGCCGCACGCCAGGACGAAGGCTTTCCTTCACGGCACCCTTCCCTCTCTGATGGCGGTTCATTTCACCAGCTTGCGACCGGTAACGCGCTCGAGGTTCTTGAAGAAAATTTTGTCGCTGGTTTCCTTGTCGAGCTTGAGTGATTCGAGAATACGCAAGGTCTCGCGCGGATACATCGACCCGTTTTCCGGATCGAACGGGCAATCTGACGCGAAAACGACCTTGTCGATCGGAAAGAATTCCAGGCCGCACTTGGTCGCCGGCGTCGCACCGAACACCGCCGTGTCGGCATAGAAGTCCTGCTTGAAGTAATCGAGCGGACGCTTTTTCAGACTCTTGCGCAGCGCGACATAGTCTTCGTCGGTCGTGCGCGAGCCGAGAACGTCCCAGCCCGGACCGATGCGGCCCTCCAGCATCGGTACGATGCCGGCGAAATGGTGCGTGATGATCTTCAGATTGGGGTGATTGTCCATGATCTTGGAGAACACCAGGCGCGCCATCGCGGTGGCCGTCTCGTAGGACCAACCGAAAGTCCACCAGATTTCGTAGAGCGATTTTTTCTCGTCAGCGTAATCCGGCATGTCGGCGCCGCGCGCCGGATGCAGCCAGATCGGCTTGCCCAAATCGTTCATCTTCTTCCAGAACGGAAGATATTGCGGCCTGTCGATCGGCTTGCCGGCAACATTGGTGTAGATCTGGACGCCGAGCGCACCGAGCTGATTGATCGCGCGCTCGGCTTCCGCAACGCCGGCATCGGCCGCGTCGAGCGATATTTGGGCGATCCAGCCCGGAAAATGATCGCGCTCTTTCGCACACAACTCGGCAAAGCCGTCATTGATCGTGCGGACGAATTCGTCGATTTCCTTCGGGTTCTTGGCGAACTTTTCGATCGGCGGCTGCGGATAAGCCAGAATTTGCGCGTAGTCCTTGTGGCCATCGATGATTTTTTTTCGTGCATCGAGGTCGTAGAGCGGCGGTATCGCGCGCACACGTTTGCCCATATCCTTATATTGACCGGCAACCTCCATCATTTTTTCGAAGAATTTTTTGGGAAAGAAGTGGGTATAGGCATCGATACGCATACGGAGACCTCTAAGGCGGGATTATTTAAGGTCGGGCTTTTATCGTGCCGTGGCCGCTAAGGGAACCATCCGCGGTCAAGCCTTGGAAATACGCTGTTTTACAGCAATTTCGGCGCGTCCCACCGACGTTAAAATGTGACTACCAAAACGGCCCTGATTACCCCGCCGAAACTGCCGTTCCTGAAAGACTTTGTCGTCTAACCAATTTCCGACCAAATGATAAGGAGCATCGTCATGAGCGAAATGCAAGCATTCGCCGCAATCGGCAGGATCAAAAACCTTTCCGAATCCAGTCGCAACACGATAGCGATCGGCATCTGGCTGTCTGTGTTCGTCTGCCTCCTGTTTGTGACCGCTCATGGTCAGTCAAAGTTGATGACGGCAGGCCTCTTGTTGCATTTGACCGGAGCGTATTCGACGTTCCTGTTGTGCGGAAAATCCAAAAACTTCTCGTTGGTGAATGGCGTACCCTACGCGTGCATACTCACAGGAGCAGTGTTGCTCTGTCTTGCTCCGGATTTTCCTGCCCCGCTCACAGCCAGTCTAGTATTTCTCACGCTTACAACATTGATGCACTGGTTTGTCGTCTCCGACACGCGGAAGGTTTTTCTGGCGACGGAAAAGACGAGCTTAGTCAGCGAATGTCCGACCTGAGCGCGCGACACAGCTCTGCATTGGATGGCAGCTAGGCTTTCCGGCTTGCCGCAGCCGGCTTGGGCTCTCGCATCAAGAGAAATAGAGCGCCATAGGCGCCGGCGTTTCTGATATAGTGTGACCGAAGGCCGTAGCGTTCGCCAAGATTCCGGCAGAAGGCGTCAAACATCTGCGGGACTTCTTGGGTCTGAAAATACTCATCGAGGTATATGAAGACACGATCTTCGTGCACGAAGTCTTCCAGGAAATCAAGGACGGTTTGGTAGGACGAGGCGATATTGCAATCCAAAAACGCAAAACCCACACGCCGATTCTCTGCACGAAGCTGCGCCTTGAAACTATCGTTAAGCGTATCTTCGTAATGGCCTTTCACCTGCACGCAGCGATCGAGGAGAGGGCCGGCATGTTTGCGTAAGCGGACCTCGGCCCGCTTATAATGATAAGACCCCAAACCCTCGTAGACGGCAAAATACGGTTTTTCCACGTTGCTCAACTGGGAGTCTGGCTTGGGTTCGCCGAATATATCAAACGCATAGAACTTCACATCCGGTTTGCCCTTTGTGTGACCATTGATATCGAACGCGCTCAAAAAGTTGCAAAAGGTATAGAAGCCCTCGCTGCCAAACTCGAAATAGTCGCCGCCGGGATATTGGTTGGCGACCATGAGCGCGATCTCTATGCGCTCTTGACAGGCATAATAGGTTGCAAACGCCGTTTTTAGAGGACCGGGCAGATATTTCGTCGTTCGCAGCGTTCCGTTGTAGCGAACCAGGCGCCGCCGTATGAAGGTCGCAGCAGCGCCGACCGTTACAGAAAACCAAAAGGTACCGAAAAATCTACGTTGCCAATTAGGGACCATACGCTTCTCTGCAAACTGACTTAGTCATGATGGGCATTGGCGCTCCCTAGGGGACTCGAACCCCTGTTTTCGCCGTGAGAGGGCGACGTCCTGGGCCGCTAGACGAAGGGAGCTTATGACCTCTCCGAAATAGCCTCGATCCGCCAAGTCCGCAAGCTAGCCTGCAGTTGCAGCCGGCCACACACTATTCCACGCTGTGCCGTCTCAGGGGAGCTATCGCATGATCGAGAAGATCGCTGATCGGGTGAACGCTGACACCGGGCTCGTCCGTCGCGGCCGCTTCGTGAATACGACATTCATGATCGCCATCGACGATAAATGCACCTTACTGCGCATTCAGGAAGGCAAGGTGGCCGGGGTACTCTCAGGTCCATTCGTCACGCCTGACTACAGCTTCTGCCTGCGCGCGTCGCGAGCTGTCTGGGAAAAATTCTGGCAACCGCTGCCGCCGCTTGGCTACACCGACATATTTGCTCTCGTGAAACAAAAGCTGATGCAGATCGAAGGCGACCTGCATCCCTTCATGGCGAACCTGCTTTATTTCAAGGACGTGATCGCGTCCCCGCGCCGGGAGGCAAAGCGATGAGCCCCCGTTTCGAACCCATCTCGGGCCGGTACATGCACCTGGAGCTGCTCGGCAAGCCGCACCGTCTCTATTTCGAGGAGGCTGGCCAGGGCATTCCGCTGGTCTGCCTGCATACCGCCGGCTCCGACGGACGTCAGTATCGCGGGCTGCTTAACGATACACGCATAACCAAAAACTTCCGCGTGATCGTTTTCGACATGCCATGGCACGGCAAATCTTCGCCCCCAGCCGGCTGGCAAGACACGGAGTACCGGCTGACCTCGCGCGATTATGTGCGCATGATCGTAGAGGTTGCCGACGCACTCGATCTCGACAAGCCGGTAGCGATGGGATGTTCAATCGGCGGACGTATCGTGCTGCATCTTGCGCACGAACATCCTGATCGCTTCCGGGCACTGATCGGGCTCGAATCGGCCGCGCACACTGAGCCGTACTACGATCTGACTTGGCTCGACCGGCCCGACGTGCATGGCGGCATGGTCTGCGCGGGAATGGTTTCGGGGCTGATCGCGCCGGTCGTGCCGGCCGCTGAGAAATGGGAAACGCTCTGGCATTACATGCAAAGCGGCCCTGGCGTGTTCAAGGGCGATCTTTACTTCCACATGATCGACGGGGACATCCGTGGCCGTGTCGACCAGATCGACATCAAACGCTGTCCCCTGTTTCTTCTGACCGGGGAGTACGACTATTCGTGCACGACCGAAGCCACTCTTGACGTTGCAAAGCGTACCGGCGCACCCGCCACAATCATGCAAGGCCTGGGTCATTTTCCGATGAGCGAAGACCCGGACAAGTTTGTTTCCTATTTGCTGCCGGTGCTTGAAAAAATCCGCGCCCCATAAGCCGGTTGTCTCGACTAGCGTCGCAGGATGCCCCCCAGCGTGCCGCGTACAATGGCGCGGCCTACGGTGCCGCCCACAGAACCGCCCAGCGACTTACCCAAGTCAGCGGCGACCTTACCGGCAACGCGATTGGTGACGGAGCGCGTCACCTCGCGTGTTACAAGCTGACCCGTCGACAGACGCTTGCCGCGCGGAACGTTCGTTCCGAAAATTGTGCCGATGGCCCCGCCGATCTGGCCGAGCCAACCGCCACCGCCAGCCTGGTCAGACTGACTTTGCTGTCCAGACGTCGGTGATGCCGCTGTTTTGCCGACGCGCTTCTGCAAAATTTCGTATGCAGATTCAGAATCAACAGGCGTATCGTATTTGCCTTTGACCGGACTCTTGTTGACGACGTCTTTGCGTTCGGCAGGCGTTACCGGTCCGATACGCGCCGAGGGTGGGCGGATCATGGCGCGCTCGACCATGGAGGGGATACCATTGCCTTCAAGAAACGAAACCAAGGCCTCGCCCTTGCCAAGTTCGGTGATTGCCTTCGCCGTATCGAGATTTTTGTTCGGCCGGAACGTATCGGCCGCAGCTTTTACCGATTTCTGATCGCGTGGCGTGAATGCGCGCAACGCGTGCTGAACGCGATTGCTCAGTTGCGCCAGAACCGTTTCCGGAACGTCGACCGGATTTTGTGTTACCAGGTACACGCCAACACCTTTGGAACGGACCAACCGCACGACCTGCTCGATCTTTTCCAAAAGTGGCTTGGGTGCATCGTTGAACAACAGATGCGCCTCATCGAAAAAGAAGACCAGCTTCGGCTTCTCGGGGTCGCCCACCTCGGGAAGTTTTTCGAACAATTCAGACAGCAGCCAGAGCAGAAATGTTGCATATAGCCGCGGATTGGCGATCAGCTTGTCGGCGGCCAGAACATTGATGAAACCCCGCCCGTCGTGATCTGTGCGCAGGAAATCGGCAAGATCGAGTGCCGGCTCGCCGAAGAAGGACTTGGCACCCTGATTTTCGAGCACCAGTAATTGGCGCTGCACGGCTCCAACCGTGGCGGCAGCGACATTTCCATATTCTTTCTGCAGCTCGGCAGCATGGTCGGCCACGAAATTCAGAATGGCGCGGAGATCTTTGAGATCGAGCAATGCAAGTCCCTGCTCGTCGGCGACACGGAACGCGATATTTAGAACACCTTCCTGAGTGTCATTGAGCTGCAGAAGACGTGCGAGCAGCAACGGCCCCATTTCGGAAATGGTTGCGCGGATTGGATGCCCCTGCTCACCGAAAACGTCCCAGAATATCACTGGGTACTGGTCAGGCTGATAGGCGAGCCCCATGCCTTTGGCGCGCGCAACCAGCGCATCTTTCATTTCACCAGCCGCGGCAATGCCCGATAAGTCACCCTTGATATCAGCGGCAAAGACTGACACGCCTGCTTTGGAGCAGCCTTCCGCCAGAACCTGCAGCGTGACGGTCTTGCCGGTACCAGTGGCACCAGCGACGAGACCATGCCGGTTGGCGAAATGAAGGTCCAACACTTCATACTTGGCGCTCTTGCCCACTATGAGCGAGTTGGTCTTGGCCGGATCGTCGACCATCCCCGCGCTCGGCGCGGGGCCAGACTTTACCGATTTCGCCATAACGTCTCCTACGCGGACTTGTTCGTTCGGCAGTGTACCATGTCCAACTGCAGCTCCGGCAACTGCCCCTACGGCCTAGAACCGAGCGGCAACCGGCCTAATGGCTTGAATGTCCTTAGGTCGAAAAATCGCACTTCAAGCCCCGTCGGCGTCTCGATGGTCAGGGCGAGCCGCTCGTCGTTCATGGCGCTCGACACAACGCGCGCACTATTTGGCCAAGGGGCATTCGTATCTAGCTGCACCCTTCCCTCGCCCCGGAAAACGCGATAGCCGATGACCCCGATGACTGCCGCGGCTGCGACGAACGTGGTGAGGCTTGTGATCACCATGAGCCGCCGCATCCTGGCAACAATGCGCGCTGCTTCAGGATCGAGCGGTTTTTCGTCGTTGGCAGTATCTTGAACCATGGCCGATAACGTTACCGAGACTGTCACTATTGCCGCTGACGAAGCAGGCTTGCGGCTTGATCGGGTCCTGGCCGCTCATATCCCGATATTGTCGCGCTCGCGCCTCAAGTCACTGATTGTCGGCGGCCAGGTCAAGTTGGCGGCACGCACGATCCGCGATCCGGCTGCGAGCGTCAAATCCGGCGACGTCGTGACGGTGACGCTTCCACCGGCCGAGCAAGCTTCGCCGGAAGGTGAAGCGATCCCGCTCAATGTCGTCTACGAAGACCAGGCAATCATCGTGATCGACAAGCCGAAAGGACTGGTCGTTCATCCCGCCGCCGGCCACCCAACCGGTACGCTCGTCAATGCGCTCATTGCCCATTGCGGTGCGAGCCTTTCGGGCATCGGCGGGGTTAGGCGGCCCGGCATTGTTCACCGCCTCGACAAGGACACCACCGGCCTGATGGTGGTGGCGAAAACCGATAGCGCGCACCGCGCGCTCAGTCGCCAGTTCGCCGAAAAAAGTGAAGGTCCTCTCAGACGGGGGTACCTGGCACTGGTCTGGGGCGCGCCTGACCGCCCGAAGGGCACAATCGATACGCTGCTTGGCCGCCATCCCCACTCCCGTGGCAAACAGGCCGTCAACAGGACCGGCCGCCCCGCGGTTACTCATTGGCAGGCGCTTGAGCGCTTTGATGCCACCGATGGAAAGCCTGTCGCCAGCCTGATTGCGTGCACCCTGGAGACCGGCCGCACGCACCAGCTTCGGGTGCACCTCGCCCATATCGGCCACCCCATCCTCGGGGATGCGACCTATGGTACCGGGTTCAGGACCAAAGCCAGCCGGCTGGGGCCAAGAGCGCGGGCAGCACTCGAGGATCTTGGCAGACAGGCCCTACATGCCTATCTATTGGCCATAGAACACCCCGAAACCCGCGAGATCCTGGAGTTCCGTTCGGAACTGCCGGGCGATTTGCGTCGTTTAACTGATGCCCTGCACATGGAGAGCCGTGAAGCGGGGCGAAAGCCCCGAGAATAGACAAGTCCGATCAATGGCTTGTCGGCCAGGCGCGACGCAGGGCTGCGTCACGGTGACGTGACGGGTCTAATCCTATCTTTCGCCTGATCCAGCCGTTATGCTGCACCTGCGATCGAGAGATTTCGCGGTCGCAACATCGAATGCGCGCCGTCGGCTCGGGGAGCGGCGGCGACAAACCGCCTGCCGATCAAACGGGGGCAAGTAAGGAGGGCGCTGTCATGGCCCGTACCGCCGCGTTGCCGGCACTCAAGGCCGAATCCGGCCTTTCACACTATCTGGACGAGATTCGTCGGTTCCCAATGTTGGAACCGCAGGAAGAATACATGCTGGCGCGCAGCTGGCGTGAGCACGGCGATCGTGAGGCCGCGCACAAGCTCGTCACCAGCCATCTCCGCCTCGTCGCCAAGATCGCGATGGGCTACCGGGGCTATGGTCTGCCGATTTCCGAGGTCATTTCAGAGGGCAATGTCGGCCTGATGCAGGCCGTCAAACGCTTCGAGCCAGAGAAAGGATTTCGTCTCGCCACTTACGCGATGTGGTGGATCAAGGCGGCGATACAGGAATACATCCTGCGTTCATGGTCGCTTGTGAAGATGGGCACGACCGCGAACCAGAAGAAGCTCTTCTTCAACCTGCGCAAGGCCAAGAGCAAGATTTCCGCGCTCGAAGAAGGCGATCTGCGACCTGACCAGGTTCAGATCATCGCCAAGCGTCTCGGCGTGACGGAACAGGACGTCGTCGACATGAACCGCCGCCTTGGCGGCGACGCTTCGCTAAACGCACCGATCCGCGATGACGGCGAGAGCGGCGAGTGGCAGGATTGGCTCGTCGATGATGCGCCGAGCCAGGAACGCGTCCTGGCCGAAAGTGAAGAAAGCGACAACCGGCACAAGGCGCTGATCTCTGCGCTCGACGTACTCAACGACCGCGAGCGGCGTATCTTCGAAGCGCGTCGGCTTGCGGACGATCCGATCACGCTTGAGGATCTCGCTTCCGAATTCGGTGTTTCGCGCGAAAGAGTGCGTCAGATCGAGGTGCGGGCTTTCGAAAAAGTGCAGAAAGCAGTCAAGAGCCGCATGTCGGCCATGGAACAGCCTCCGGAAGCGCCGGCGATCGGCGCGCAAGCGCAATAAGCTGCAACGTTTTACGCTTCAAAAATGGCCGGGCTACTGCTCGGCCAATTTGTTTGGCGGTCACCAGACGGCTTTTCTGTCTATTGGCCCCACGCGCGGAATGCTTCTTCGAAAGCGCGCGAGCCGGGAGTTCCTTTCTCCATCGCCAGAATTGCCCGCTTGCCGTTGGTATAGACGACAGGGATGTCGAACCAATCGCGCTCCTTGAGCAATTGGATATTTCGCTGCACATCGACATCGACTGCTGAGAGCCCGATCAGGAAGTATCCGTTGGTGACTTTTACCGCCAGACCGGCGAGCGGCACGCCGCGCGCCTGCTCGTTCTGTTTCATCAGCACGCCGGGCACATTGCCGATGCCGCCTTCCGGAAAATCCGGGGGCAGCGTGAACATGATTTCAAGGGTATGGCTGGCCGGCAGCGCCTTGTCGGTATTGCGGCGGAGCGACCAGGTCATGCGCATCTTGCGTTCGGGTATTTCGATATCGGCTCGGATCGCGAGTTCCGGCGCAAGTCCGGGGCCTGGCGACACGGTTTCTGTCCGCCAAAGCGCGGAGCCGACATAGCGCTTGCCCTGGGGATCAGTCGTGTCTTCATCATAAAGCACGACTTTTTGCGCTACGGCCGCCGCCGGCGCATTGGCGGTATCCGGTCTGCTTTCCCCGGATTGTCCAATACGATCGGCGATCTTCGGACGGACGTTTGGCTGACCAGTATCCTTTTGCGTCGCCGCGGGCTGCGAGCGGAAGTTCGGCACCAACGATGTGATGGCGTGCCGCTGCCAATATGCGGCGCCGGCGATGCCGACCACGACCAGCAGGAGAACCAGCAATTTGGCCAGACGGTGGTATGACCGCGCGGGACGCGCATACGTGTCTTCGTCATCGTACGCGCCGGGAAGCGATGTCGGCGGCACATAGGTTTCGGTATGCGAGGCTTCCTCCGTCAACGAAGGCTCGGTGACCGTAGCATTAGAGCTGCCGGGCTGCTCGAAATAGCGCGGCCCTGGCTCTACCGGCATTCCCTCATACGTGGCGTAGGCCGCGCGTTTGGCCTCGGCGGTGGCGCCGCCCAGGCCCTCTGCCTCCGCCACGGTCTCGCGGAAGTCGCGCAGACCGCGGTCGCGCAACGACGGCTCAGCGAGGTCGGCCTCTGAATTTTCCGTGCGCGGCCGCTTGGCGGCTTCCGCCTCCACTTTCCGGATCGCCTCTTCTAGCGATAGCCGCTCGCGCGTGATGTCGGTTTCGTCGAGCGCAGGTTCGACGCCGCGCAACTGGCTGACGAGCGCCGTCCGGGCACGATCATAGAGCGCGCGGCGGTTCTCGCCGCTGTTCTTCTCAAGGCCGCCGACGGCACGGGCGATCAGAGGGTAATAGTCAGCCATTGTCCGTTGTTCGTTCGAGCATGATCTTTTCCGAACTTTATCCCCACATTTCCCGGATCATGCCTGACCCCGGTTCCTTATCTTGCAACTATAGCTCAAATGGATTTTTCATGAGGATTGTGTCTTCGCGCTCCGGGCTTGTCGACAAGAGCGCCACAGGGCAACCCACGAGCTCTTCGATTCGACGAACGTACTTTATGGCCTGTGCCGGCAGCTGGGCCCATGAGCGTGCCCGTGCCGTCGGTTCCTTCCACCCCGCAATTGTTTCATAGACCGGCTCCACACGCGCCTGTGCCTGTTCCCCCGCTGGAAGATAGTCGATTTCACGGCCGTCCAAGCGATAACGCACACAGACTTTGATTTCATCGAAGCCGTCGAGAATATCGAGCTTGGTAAGCGCCAACCCGTCTATGCCGCACGTCAGGACGGTTTGCCGTACCAATACTGCGTCGAACCAACCGCAGCGGCGCGCCCGCCCCGTGACAACACCGAACTCTTTGCCGCGCTCGCCAAGAATTTTTCCAACCGGATGATCCATTTGGTCAGTCGGAAATGGACCCAAGCCTACCCGCGTCGTGTATGCCTTGCAGATGCCGAGCACATAATCGATCGCGTTCGGCCCCAGCCCGGACCCGGTCGCCGCTTGCGCCGCCACCGTATTGGACGAAGTCACGTAAGGATAAGTGCCATGATCGATGTCGAGCAACGCCCCCTGCGCGCCCTCGAACAGGATACGTTTTCCCTCGCGCCGATTGCTGTCGAGCAGCGACCAAACCGAGTCCATGTACGGTAATACCTTCGGCGCAATGGCAGCGAGCGGATCATAAACCGCCTGAATGCCGACTTCCGCCAGACCGTGACCCCGACGCAATGCATTATGGTGCGCCAGCATTCTCTCGATCTTTCCCCTTAGCGCCGGGAGGTCCGCAAGATCCATGAAACGAATGGCACGACGGCCGACTTTATCCTCGTAGGCCGGGCCTATGCCGCGCTTGGTGGTGCCAATGCGAGTGGCCGCATTGTCCGCTTCGCGCAAGGCCTCCAGCTCGCGGTGCAGCGGCAGGATCAAAGTCGCGTTCTCGGCAATGCGCAAGCTTTCAGGCGTCACGACGATGCCTTGTTTCTTCAGTTGGGCAATTTCGTCGATAAGCGCTTGCGGGTCGATCACCACGCCATTGCCGATGACCGAAAGCTTCCCTTGGCGCACGACACCGGATGGCAACAACGAGAGTTTGTAAGTTGAGCCATCAATTACCAGAGTGTGGCCGGCATTATGGCCACCCTGAAAGCGCACAACGATGTCAGCCTGTTCCGACAGCCAGTCGACGATCTTGCCTTTGCCTTCGTCGCCCCACTGGGATCCGACAACCACAACATTCGCCATCGGGATCCCTTCCCTGAGCCAGCGCCCGGACACTTTGAGCCGGGAGCCACCGGCCAGGTCCACCTTCGGATAAAGGAAGCCCCCTTTGGAGGCAAGCCAAAGTCCACCGCCTTTTGCGGCAGGTTGAGATCGACAAGAACTTGAAGTTACGCGCTAATTTCAGAAATGCCGTGGCCTGGGCTGCGCCTCGGCGCACGCTTTGGCGCGGCAGCACTAGGGCTGAAGCACGTAGGTGCCAGGCGCGGCCGGAAG
>DASPUD010000076.1:0-2184 GCA_035623095.1 Pseudolabrys sp. | reverse complement strand
TGCCTCTATGCCTTGCAGGCGACCATTCCTCACCTGACCCGGTCGTCTCTCCATCGATGTCTCAAACGCCAACCCAGCCGATTCAGATGCGATCCAACCCACTTCACGGCGGGACTGAACACCTACGGTTCCTTGAGCAATTGCGCTTCGGGCAGGGACGTGGCCATTCGGGGTGGCAAAGCGCAGTGCCGCCCGAGCGGCCGTCGGATTCGTATAACAGCAGAATATGGAACAAGCCACGCCACGCCCACGCTGCGGTTCATGTCCGCTTTTCCCCCGAAAGCGACCGATTGTTGCATCGCCGCGAAATGACGCTTTGTGCCGATACTGTTGCAGAAGTCGACTATTGCAGCGGCGAGGAGGCTGACGGGCTTCTCAGCGCGCCTCATTTTCCACCCTACGTCTGACGCCCTGGATCGATTACGCAGCGCACAGATCGGCCGTCGGCGGTGGTCGAACGACAAGCTTTGCAAGCCGGCGTAGGTTCTGCGCGATGGCTGCGAGCACAAACTCAAACTGAGCGCTGCGTGGTCCGCGTAACCGCAGACGGCCAAGCCGCAGAATACGCTTGAGATGCGCGAACAGCATCTCAATGCGCTTGCGCTCACGGCACGATTGCTCGAACCCTTCGCTGCGGGCGATCACACGCGCGACGTCGCGGGCCTCCTCGTAGACGTTCCGGAGAAGCTGACGCGAAGTATCCCTGGGGCAACATTGCATCTTCAATGGGCAGATATCGCAATCGCGCTTGCTGGCCCTGTACGGACGCATGTCATCGTACCTGATCCGGCCGGTCGTGGTCAGAAGCTTGCCGGCCGGACAGGTGTAAATGTCGCGCGCCTTGTCATAGTTGAAGTCATCGCGCGAGAAGATGCCATCCAACCGTAGTTCCTTATCGATGACCGGGATGTGCGGTTCAATGTTCTTTTTATTGACTAGCCAATCGAGGGTCGGTGCCGACCCATAGGCACTGTCAGCCGCGAGCCGTTTGGGCTTCAAGCCAAAGCGCTCCTCGGTCCGATCAATCATGGTCCTGGCCGCCCCCACCTCGGCCTGGCGGATGGCGCGAGAGGCCTGGACATCGACGATGATGCCGAACTTCACGTCGATCAGATAATTGTCCGCATAGGCGAAGAAGGCGGGGCCGCGCATCGCCCCGGTCCATTGTGCGGCCGGATCTGAGGGCGAGACGAACTTGGGAGTGACGTTGCTGGCTGCCCCAAAGGCCGCCTCATCAAGCGTCGCCAAATATTCCTTCACAGCGCGGCTCGTCCGTTGCGGATCACGCGCTTTGGTCCACTCCGAACCCGGGATCGACCGCTGCTTGTTGGCGTCCGCCGCGATCAGGCTCGCATCGACCGCAAATCCTTCGCCGCCAATCAGCCCAGCCGCAATACAGGCTTCGACCACACGCTCGAACACAGCGCGGAATATATCGTTGTCGCCGAACCGCTCATGCCGTGCACGCGAGAATGCCGAATGGTCCGGTATCTTGTCCTCGATGCTCAACCCACAGAACCACCGGTAGGCCAGATTGACCTGCACGTCGCGGCACAACGCTCGCTCCGAGCGGATCGCAAACACGTAGCCGATAACCAGCATCCGGATCATCAGCACCGGATCGACAGAAGGCCGCCCGGTCTTGGGATAATAAGGCGCTAGTTCCGAATACACCCAGCTCAGGTCAAGAACCGCAGCGATCTGTCGAACAGGGTGATCCTCAGGGACTACCTCATCAAGCCGGAACGAATAGAAAAACTGCCCCTGGTCGTGATCGATCCGCCCCATCATCGCCCGCCTCCGCAACGAATCGCGTCAGCACAAACGAATCATCCGTCGCGGCAACCTTCAACCGACTTCTGCAACAAAATCTGCCATTAGCGACCAAAGTGCGGTGCAGCAAATTGGAATTCAATCGGCGCTGGCTTTGTCTCTCATGGTCGCCTGGAGCTTTTTGATGTCTTCGGGCGACAATTGCGGACGATCGACCTTAATCGTCAGCTTATTGAGCTTGGCCGTTAGTGGAAATGGTGGCTTGTAGTCGTCATCGTTTACGCCAGTGAGGGTGTCCGAGCCAATATCGAAGCTCTCATCCCACTGCAGGATCATCGGCAACGTGCGGTCCATCTTTCTCGTGGCAACGACGTTGCCGTCCACCTTAAGCGTTCCGGTACCGGGCCGACC
>DASPUD010000075.1:0-2255 GCA_035623095.1 Pseudolabrys sp. | reverse complement strand
GCCTTACGGCTTAGGCGTCATGACAATCCTGACGGGCAAGCATATCGACCAGATGGATTTTGATTCTGGCCGAAAGATTCAGACGCTGCCCGTTTTGATCGGAGAATCAGCCGCACGTGCTCTGAACATAGCTGCGATCTGCGCAATGTACGCCATCGTTGCAATCCTCATTGGCTTTGGACAGCTGACGCCCTTCGCGGCGCTGATCGTTGTTGCCGCGCCGCGCGCTGTTCTGGCCGTCAAACGTATGAGCAGGCCACGCCCGGCGGCACCGCCGGATGGCTATGTCGGCTGGCCGCTCTGGTATCACCGCGTCTGTCTGGAGCACAATCGAATGTTCGGTTGGGCATATATCGGCGGGCTGGCCGCCGGAGTCCTTTGGCATCTAGAATTGTAGCGCCTGATGGACTGAGCAAATTCTGTCCGCTTGATGGGGCGGATAATGGCAATCTACAGCCGCAAACTCCGTTTGAAATACAGCGCCGCGCAATTGTTTGATCTGGTCGCGGATGTTGAACGGTACCCGGAATTCATGCCGTGGACGATAACGACGCGTGTGAATCGTCGCACAGATCGCATGATTTGGACCGATTTGACGATTGGAACGGGCTTTATTCGAAAGCAGTTCTCGACGGTGGCAACGCTGGAGCGGCCGCACAGAATTGCCATCACCAGTCGCGATCCGCTTTTTGAGCGATTTGAACAGAAATGGACCTTCGAGGAGTTAGCCGAAGGCGGAACCGGCGTTGAGTACTATACGGAATTTCAGTTCAGATCGTTTCTGCTGCAGACACTCATGAATGTGGCGTTTGCCGATCGCGCAGCGGCTATCGTATGGGCCTATACTCGCCGCGCGCATCGGCTGTATGGGGCGTCAGATCGCAGCGCGTCGCGGCAATCGTGGTGACTAGTATTGCGGCCTATGCACCGAGGCGCACGCCTGTCGAGCTGCTGAACTCGTGCTCAGCCGAATCCGGAATGGTGTTAAGCACAACGACGCTGACAATCGCAATGACGACGGCTGCAACACAGGCCATGACGAACGCTTTCATTGGAGTTCGCTCCTCTTCCCACCAAGAGTTCAAACGTACAATAAATATGGACCGACGGCGTTAGCGGTCAAGAATTTCGCGCGTAAATATCAGGTATATTGCAGTGCGATGCCCTGCGCCCGCGCCGCGTCTTCAGGCGTGTTGATGTTGAAGAACGGGTCAATCGGCTGGTCGGCCCAGGAGGCGATGGCGACACCATGCCGCGCGGTCCAGACTTCGATCTTGCGCAGGTCTTCCTCGAGCAGGGCCTTGCGCAAATCCTCGCGCAGCGCGAGGGGCCATAGCCCAACCACCGGATGACGCCATTCGCCGGAACGCGCGCAGGCGAGCGGCACACCCGCGCCCATTTTGCGTCGCGCTTCATGCAGGCGCTCCACAAGATCATCTGGCAGGAACGGGCAATCGCCGGGCACGCTGACGATCCATTCGATGCCGTTCTTCTGCTTGGCCAGCCAATCTAGACCCGCGAGTATGCCGGCGAGCGGTCCGGCAAAGTCGGGCACACTGTCGGGTACAACGGTAAGGCGGGTGTCGGTGAAACGTTTAGGGTCGCCATTGGCGTTTATGATGATGCCTGCGCATTGCGCGGACAATGTCGCCAGCACGCGATCGAGGATTGATACGCCGCCAATCTCAATGCGCGCCTTATCGCCGCCGCCCATCCGGCGTGCGAGGCCGCCGGCGAGCACGAGACCCAGGGTCGGGGGATGATGATTAGTCGTCATGCACCGCCGCTTTGCGCCGGTTCTTGGCGCTCTCTTCTTCGACAAAAGAGAGATCCTGGTCGAACACGATGCGATCTTCGCCGGCAAGCGCGACGAAGCGCTTGCCGCGCGCCCGCCCGATCAGGGTCAGATTGGCTTTGCGCGCAAGCTCGACGCCCCAGGCTGTGAAACCAGAGCGTGAAATCAGAATCGGAATGCCCATGCGAACCGTCTTGATGACCATTTCCGAGGTCAACCGTCCCGTAGTGTAGAAAATCTTGTCGTGCGCCGGCACGCGCTCCTGGAACATCCAGCCGGCGATTTTGTCTACCGCATTGTGACGGCCGACATCTTCCATGTAGACCAGCGGCCGGTCTTCCTGGGCCAACACGCAGCCATGAATGGCGCCGGCCTCAAGGTAAAGCGAGGGCGTGGTATTTATCTTGTGCGTAAGCGCGTAGAGCCACGATGTACGCAACTCGGCTTTGGGCAGCGAAAC
>DASPUD010000074.1:0-36915 GCA_035623095.1 Pseudolabrys sp. | reverse complement strand
GCTGGCCGACCTCGGTAGCCTTTACCTGCTGATGATGGGCGCCGTCGCCATCGTGGTCATGCTCTGGGCGCCGAAAGGACTTTGGGGTTTGATCGCGGAACGCTTCGGCTGGCAGGCGCTGCCGCTGCAACGGCACCTCTTGCCCGCGGCAAAAGAAACGGGAGGAAATCCATGAGCCCGATCATCGACATCTACTGCCATATCTTCCCGGAACGCTATTTCCAGGAAATGACGCGGGTCGCGCCCAAGCTCGAGAACATCGGCAAGCGGCTGCGCGGGGTGACGAAACTTTTCGATCTGGACGCACGTTTCAAGGAAATGGACGAATTTGGCGATTATCGCCAGATTATTTCGTTGCCGAATCCGGCCATCGAAGACATCGCTACGCCCGAAGTGGGCCTAGATCTGGCGCGCATCGCCAATGATGCGATGGGCGAGCTGTGCCGCAAACATTCGCAGCGCTTTCCTGCGTTCGCGGCTGCTTTATGCATGACCGATGTCGAAGGCTCCGTTGCCGAGGCGCGCCGCGCAGTGAAGGATCTCGGCGCACGCGGCGTGCTGCTCTACACCAATGTCGCCGGTAGGCCGCTAGACGATCCTGAATTTGAGCCGATCTTTGCAACGATGGCCGAGCTTGATCTGCCGATCTGGCTGCACCCAGTCGGGACAGCGGCAATGCCCGACTACCCTGCCGAGAAAAAATCGCGCTTCGAGATGTGGTGGTGCTTCCATTGGCCCTATGAGACTTCGGTCGCCATGGTGCGGATGGTGTTCTCCGGCCTGCTCGACCGCTATCCGAAACTAAAAATCATTACGCACCATCTCGGCGGAATGATCCCCTACTACGATGGGCGCGTGGGGCCAGGTTTGAAAGTCCTGGGCCAGCGGACGTCCGACGAGGACTATTCAAAGATTCTGCCGTCGCTGAAACGGCCACATATGGATTATCTGCATGACTTCTATGCCGACACCGCAATGTTCGGCGGCGGCGTGCCGGCGACGCGTTGCGGATATGAATTCTTCGGCGCCGACCAAGTCGTCTTTGCCACCGACACCCCGCTTGGGCCGATTGCACCAACAATCAAGACGGTTGAAGGACTAGGTCTCCCAGCTGCGGAGCAACGCAAGATTTTTGCCGGCAATGCCGAACGACTGCTGAATATGAAGTTCAGCTAGTCCGTCCCCCGTTTGCTTTTTTCCTTTTTCGCTCGACATCAGCGGCGCTGGTCACGCCGGTGAAGCTCGGAGGATCGCTGGCCGGGAAGCTGTCATCGGAACTGGTCGCTACCTCGTCTTCTTTTCGCTTATCCCGCTCGCGTTCCGCTTCGATTTGTTCGCGCACAGGTTTGTCGCGATTTTCGGATCGCGGGTGCCTCGACTCGGTCATTTTATCGGTCTCCTGCAAGCCGTTGAAAAAAGTTCCACGGCGAGTGAAATCATCTCGCGATAGGAACTCCTGAAGCCACGGAGACGTTCCCCTGAAACGGGCCGTGGTGGGCTGCGTGCCGCACGCCCGCTAAAGATCCTGCTTCACCCACGCGGCCTGCACATCCGCGCACCAGTTGCCAACATTCCATTCGCCCCAGGCGCCGAGGCCGCCCAATTCGTCTGGCCCGCAATAAACCGGCACATGCACGACCGAAAGGCCATTGTGCGCATGCGCGTTTTTCAGTGCCGCGCGAAGGGAGTCCGCCGTATCGCCGCCGGGGATTGCCAGAACGCCGCTGACCGATGAGGCCAAGCGTTGGTAGTCGACGGCAACATGGTCGTTGGTGCGGAAATCCGCATTGTACTGCGCGAGTTGCAGACCGGTGATTGCCGCCATGCGGCGGTTGTCAAAGATGACAATCATCCCACGCACACGGTGTTCGACCGCATCGATCAGGATTTGCGGATTCATCATAAAAGAGCCGTCACCGGAAAATGCGATGCCATAGCGCGGCCTATCAGCGAGCGCCGAAGCGAGAAGCGCGCTCGCGGCAAAACCCATATAGGAAGCACCGGACTCGGTGAAGGTATCTCCGGTCCTGTCATCTTCGACAATCTGGAAACCATTGGCTTGCACATCGCCGGCGTCGAAGAACTTTGCGGCACCCATCTGCTTTGCGAAATCGGCAACGATCTTGATCGCCACCGGTTGAGAAAGCACCGGCCGTTGCCAGACCTCATCGAGCAGGGGTGGAGATTCAAAGCGTTTGCGCTTGTAGGCTGCCCATTCGGCTTTTTTGTTCGCGCACGCTTTCAGCCAAGCTTTTTTCTCTGGGCTAGCACTGGATTTTTCCAGCTTCGCGGCAAGCCTGTCGGCGACTGTGGATATATCGCCAATCAGCGCGACAGTCTTGTTGTAATGCAGCGCGTCGGCCAGATCGCCGTTGATATTGATCACCGCCTGCGCGTTCTTGTAGCCGATCCCCGAACAATCGGCCTGACAGACCGCGCGCGAACCTATGACAATCACCAGCTCGGCTTCGGTCATTGCAAAATTGCCGCTGATCGAACCTTTGGAACCGCCGACGTGCATGTTCTGCGGATGTGCATCGGGAAGCACGCCGGTTGAACCCGGTGACAGCACCGCCGTCGCGCCCGCCGCTTCGGCCAGGCGCCGCACCGCCGCGTCGTGACCGCGCGTGCCGCCGCCGGCCTTGATCGCGACTTTGGCGGTCTTGGCAATCATCGCCGCTGCTTGCTCGATCATCGCGTCATCAGCGGGCGCGAGCTTCGGCATTTCCGGCCGTGCCGGCAGCGCGGCGAGATTGATCGTGACTTTCGCGGGCTGCGTATTGAGCGGCAACAACAGATAAAAAGGCTCAGAAAAATAAGGATGATTCACGCACAGGGCACCGCGGCGCAGCGCGTCACGCAAGCCTTCCGGCGTGTGCAGGACATAGGACTGTCCCAGGATTGCGGTCATGCGGCCGAACAAGCCCTGCTCCTCCTTCGGCACCTGCTGCATGTTGTAGCCTTCGCCGAACGTCGTCTCATCCCCGTAAATGTGATAGACGCCGACCCCGTTTGACGCAGCGGCGAGCGAGCCGGCAAACGCCTGCATGGCGCCGGGGCCGATCGATGTCACCACCGCAGAGATCTCGCCGTATTGCCAGCGCAGCGCAGTCGCGGCATGCGCCATCTCGACTTCGTTGCGGCAATTGATGGTGCGGGTCGCGCCCTCTTCTTCGTAGATGCGCAGGATATTGCCGAGATCGGTCGAACCGTGACCGAAGATAGCGAAGTACTTGCGCACGCCCTGCTTAAGCAGACCGAGGACAAGCGCTTCCGAGAGGGTCACTTCAATCAGCTTGGGCAAGCCTTTCGCCAGCGCCTGTTCAACGCTGCCGGCCTGGCTGATCGCGCGCGCCCGTGCGCGAATTTCTCCCTCGCTGTCGCTGCGCGTGAGCATCAGTTGGTCTTCTCCGCCGCCGCTTTCAGGACCGGGTTCCAACGGGCAATATCGGTTTTGAGCAGGTTGGCGAGATAGGCCGGACCACGCTCCGCTTTCGGCGGCACCGTGCCGCCGAGTTCCACCAGCCGCTGCGCCACCGCCGGATCATCGAGCGCCTTGTTGAGCGCATCGCTGAGCTTGTCGACCACGGCTTTCGACGTGTCTTTCGGCGCAAAAATCGCGCTCCAGATATTGATCTGGTAGTTGCTGGCGCCAACCTCCCTTGCCGACGGAACGTCGGGGAGCGCGGGCGACCGGTTGTTGCCCGACACAACATAAGCTTTCACCGTGCCGCCGCGAACCGCGCCCTGCACGCTGACAACTTGCTCGCAAAAGAAATCAACATGCCCGCCGATGACATCGTTGAGCGCCGGCCCGGTGCCACGATAGGCGACCAGGTTGGGTTTCAGACCCAGTTCAGAGGTGAAAAGAAGGCAGGCCATATGCGACGACGACCCGACGCCACCATGCGCTTGTTTCACGCTGTCGCCGTTGGTCCTCAGATAACTCATGAACTCATTGAAATTATTCGCCGGAAAATCTTTCCGCGCGACGACCACCGCAGGCGCGTTCGCGGTCAAGCCAATTGGCGCAAAGTTCCTCGCCGAATCGTATTTCAGGTTTGTGTAGAGCGCCGGCGCCGAAACATGCGAACCCATACTGGCGGCAAGCAGCGTATATCCGTCGTGCTCGGAAGCTGCCGCGCGTGCGGTGCCGATCGTTCCGCCTGCGCCGCCGACGTTTTCGATCAAGATGTTCTGACCGAGGACCTTGCTCATGCCCTCGGCCATGATGCGCGCCACAACGTCGCTCGGACCGCCGGCCGGATAAGGCACGATCATCGTAATCGGATGGGTCGGATAGTTCTGCGCCACCGCAGGCATGGCGGCACCGGCCAATACAGTTGCGGCGACGAGACCGAGACGAATTCTGTTCATGAACTCCTCCACACGTGCGCTTATATTTATTCAACGGCTTCTACCGTTTCTTGACGTTCCTTTTCACGAATTGCCATCAGAACTTTTTCTGGCGTCGCCGGCAGCGCCGTAATGCGCACGCCGACTGCATCATAGATCGCGTTCATGATCGCGGGGATTGTCGGCACCATGGCGGGTTCGCCAACGCCTTTGACCCCCAGCGGGCCGATCGGATCCGGATCTTCTATGATAATCGAGTTGACGCGCGGGACATCGAGTGAGGTCGGCAGGATATATTTGGCGAAGCCAGATGTACTGGTGCGGCCCTGATCGAGCTTGTAGTCCTCCATCAAGCCCTGCCCCAGTGCCTGCACAATGCCGCCCTCAATCTGACCCTCAACGCCCTGCGGATTGACCGCGCGGCCGACGTCATGGGCCGCCCAGATGCCGAGGACCTGCACCTCGCCGGTAACGGTGTCGACTTCGACTTCGGCAACTTGTGCGCCGAAGACGTAAGCCTGCCACGGCCGGCCGGAGCCATCGACCGGATCAAGACCGGTGGTGTCGGTGCCGAACGTGGCTGAGCCGACCGGAACGACACCGCGGCTCTTCGCAGTGTGGACAGCCTCGCCCATGGTGATGCGATGGTTGGTATTCTCGGCCCAGATTTCACCGTTGCCGGTGCGGATCGCCTCGGCTTCGACGTCCCATAGGTCAGCCATGACCTCAACCAGCCGTTTGCGCGCCTCGCGCGAAGCAAGGGCGACCGCATTGCCGATCATATAAGTCTGTCGGCTGGCGCCGGCGTGGGATGCCTCCGGCGCGCGCGCCGTATCGTTGTCGCCGATCACGATATGTTCGGGCTTCACGCCCATTTCATGCGCGGCGACCTGCGCCAGCACGGTGAGAATGCCCTCGCCGATCTCGGTAACGCCGGTGACGATCTTGGCACTGCCGCCATCATCGATCTCGGCCCAGGCCGCAGCACGGTCGATGACCGCGGTACGCGCGATGCCGTACCAGCAAGCCGCCATCCCTCGTCCGCGTTTGCGAGCCATGCGCCTACTCCGCGGCTTCCTGTTTGTGCACGCCTGCGAAACGCGCACCGAGAGCGCAGGGTGGACGAACGCCATCGCCACCGAGATCGGCACGAGTGCTTCCGCGCGAAACGGATGCGCCGGCCTCCCAACCTGACGCCTTCTCGAGCGCGTCGAGCGCCCGCGTCAGGCTCACCGAACCGAGTCTCGCTTTGGTGTGGGTGATCGCACCGTCGCGCATCGCGTTGATCCGGCGGATCTGGAATGGGTCAAGTCCGAGCCGTTCGGCGCAGATATCGAGATGGGATTCCGTCGCAAACGCCGTCTGCAACGCGCCGAAGGAACGGAAGGCCCCGGACGGCGTGTTGTTCGTATAAATACCAAGCGTGTCGATTCTCACGTTTGGCACGACGTAAGGCCCGGCCGCCAAAATCGCCGCCTTGCGCATGACACCTTCGGTCGACAGCCCGTAAGCGCCGCCGTCGCAGATCATCTTCATATGCACGGCGCGAATACGGCCATCACGCATCAGGCCCATGCGCAGAACAGTGCGCGACGGGTGCCGCTTGGCCGTGGAAATAATCGATTCCTCGCGGGTAAAAACGAGCCGCACCGGCCGCTGCGTTTTCATGGCGAGCAGCGCCAGCATGCCCTGATAAATCATGTCTTCCTTGCCGCCAAAGCCGCCGCCGACCGGGCTCATGATGAAACGCACTTTGCTGATCGGCTTGGCAATGATGCGCGCCAGCATGTGACGGTGGTGGGTGACGTTCTGATCCGGCGAAACAATGGTCACGACGCCGTCGTGGTCGACGTAAGCAAGGCCGGCCTCCGGCTCGAGGTAGGCGTGTTCGATCGGCTGCGTCGAATAGTTCTCTTCCACCACCAGATCGCTTTCGGCGAAGCCTTTCTCGACGTCGCCGACGCGAATTGGGATGTGCTTGGTGACATTGTCCGGCGCGTAGTCATGTAGGATCGGTGCGCCGGGTCGCATGGCTTCATCGGGATCGTAGACTGCCGGCAGCGGCTCGTAGACGACCTTGATTGCGGCAAGCGCGCGCTTGGCGGTGGCCAGATCCTCGGCGGCAACCGCCGCAACCGCCTCGCCGACATAACGCACTTTGCCGCGCGCCATCACCGGCTGGTCGTTGACGAATACACCAAAGCCATCCTCGCCAGGCACATCAGCTGAGGTAATGACACCGTGGACGCCCTCCATGGCCTCAGCAGCTGCGGCGTCGATAGAAACAATTCGGGCATAGGCATGAGGAGAGCGCAGAACCTGCACATGCAGCATGCCAGGCATCGTCATATCGCCCGCGTACTTAAGTCGTCCGGAGACTTTGCTGGGAGTATCGATGCGCCGAACTGATTTGCCGAGCACGGCGTCTTCGGTGTCGGTTTCCATCAACGCCGTCGCCGGCAAGCTGCCGTTTTGAATGTCACGCGCGAGCTCGACGGCATCGAAGATTTTTTGATAGCCGGTGCAGCGGCAGATGTTTCCGCCGAGCCGCTCCTTGATCTCCTCGCGATCGACGAATGGATTGGCCCGCAGCGCCGCCGTCGCCGCCATCACCATGCCGGGAATGCAATAGCCACATTGACTCGCGCCTGCTTTATGAAAGGCCTTTTGCAGCACGCTTAGCTCGCCGGTTTTCGCGAGCGCTTCGACCGTCTCGATTGTTGCGCCTTGTGCCTTGGCCACCGGAAGCAGGCAGGACTTCATCAGCACGCCATTGACGAATACCGAACAGGTACCGCATTCGCCGGCGCCGCAACCTTCCTTATTGCCGGTGAGATTAAGATCGTCGCGGATAAAATCGAGCAACCGCTGATAAGGCTTGGCGCTGCGCGCGATTTTGCGGCCGTTGATTGTGGCCTCAATACGGAGGTCAGGAATAGGCCGCCTCCAGGTTGCCGGTCAGTACCGACGTGTCGGCGCCGGCGCGTTTTGCGGCATTGATCAAGCCGCGCAACATGAATCCACGTACCACGTCACGGCGATATTCCTGCCGCGTGCGCGAGGCGACCAACGACATCGGCATGTCTGCCGCCTGCTCCAGTCTGTCGGCGCTGAGTGAGCCAGCGCAAAGGAATTTTTCAACATCGTTCAGACGCACAGGACGCGGGCCGATCCCGGCGATGGCAAGACGCGCGTCTTCAATGCGGCGGCCTCGCGCATCGAGCTTGAGAAGGGCAGCAAGGCACACCAGCGAGATCACCAGTGAGCGGCGGTGGCCGACCTTTTCGAAACTTCCGCCGTGTGCCGGCAAGGCGTCACATTCGATCGCCATCAGCAATTCGCCATCGGCAAGCGCAGTCTTGTTGGGCCCGGTAACGAAATCGCTCAGCGGCATCTTGCGCCTGCCACGCGCGGAGGCGAGCTCGACCACGGCCTCATGTGCAATCAAACAGGGAGTGCCGTCGGCCGCCGGTGACGCGTTGATAATGTTGCCGCCGATGGTGGCCTGCGCGCGAATCTGATCATCGGCAAACCATACCGCGCATCGCGGCATGCATGGCAGTGCGCGCGCGAGTTTTGGATCGTCGAGAAAACGCTGGATGGGCGTCGCGGCTCCCATACGCACGCGTTTGTCATCGACCGACAGTTCGCGCAGCTCGGGAATTTTTGTGACATCGATCAGCGCCGGAATGTGAACGTCGCCAGCGCGACCTTCCCGCGCCCAAGGCAAGGTATCCGTCGCGCCTGCGACGATGCGATATCGCCCGCGATAGGAATCTATTGCGGCGAAAGCCTCGGCAAGAGAGCCCGGCGAAACGTAGTCGTCGCAGGTCAGCATTGCGCTCCTCGGATACCTTCCTTTGGAAGGGCGAAGCGTTACTCCGCCGCTTCCTTCTGCGCCGCGCCCGTTTTGGCTTTCACCACCACTTTGATGGCATCTTCGACTCGATCCTTCGCGTAGCGGATTGCGGTCGGCAGATCTTCGAGCGGGAATGTGTGCGTGTGAATCTTGGTGGCGTCGAACCGCTTCTGTCGCATGTACGCTTCAGCCCGATGCGTCGCGCTCTTGCCCTCGCCGCGGATGCCATAGACATAGATGTTGTTGCGCACGATGTGCGCGACATCGACCGGCACTTCCTCGTGGGCAAAGGCGGCAAGACAGACGCGGCCGCCGCGATTGACCATGCGCACCGCGTCGTTGACCGCGCTGGTCGCCGCCGAACACTCGACCACGTAGTCGACGCCCTTGCCGCCGTTGAGCTTTTTCACCTCCGCGACGACGTCCGGCGTCTTGCGAATATTGACAACGGCATCGGCGCCAAGCTGCTTGCCGATTTCCAGGCGGTTGTCACGCGTGCCGGTGAGAATAACCGGCTGCGCCCCAAGGGCTTTTGCCACCGCCACCGCCATCAGACCGATCGGGCCCGGGCCGGTTACGCAGACGCTTTCCCCTGCGACGAGTCCGCCGAGTTCAGTCAGTGCGTACATCGCAGTCCCTGCCGTGACGACGAGCGTACCCTCTTCGTCAGACATCTCGTCCGCTATTTTCACCAGAGTGTTGATGTTGTTGACCTGGTATTCGCAAAACCCGCCATCGGTCGTAAACCCGTTGGCGCGGTGACCCTTGTCGACGTCCCCGTAATTGAGGCCGTAGTTGTGGCACGAGGTATACATGCCTTCGCGGCATCGTTTGCATTGACCGCAGCCGGCATGAATCTCGACCGCGACACGCGTGCCGATCTTGTATTCGTCGACGCCGGGACCGAGCGCGACCACAGTGCCCATGTATTCATGGCCGGGGGTGAAATTCTTATTGAATGGCAGACCGCCTTGGATCGAAGCCGGCGGACCGTGATAGATGATTTCAAGATCAGTGGCGCAAATCGCCACGGCATCGATGCGGACCAGCACTTCCGCCTTCTTCGGCACAGGTATGGGTTTGGTGCTTATGCTCAACTGGCCGGGATCGCCCAGCACCCAGGCGCGTTGGCTGTCGGGAATGGGAAATTCGTTGTGATTAGTCTTTACGCCGGGCGGTGCGTACATGAGCCCTCCAGATGGAATTCGTTAGATGCGTCGTCGCACTCAGTTGGCCACGAACGCTCGTGCGTTGGACTGCGAACCCGGTTCTCCGAATTCGGCGGACAATCCGCGGGCCGCGGTGGTGATTTCTTTACGCATCAACGCGATGTGCTCCTCGCTTGCGCGCATGGTAGGCGTCGATGCACTGATCGCACCGATGACCGTGCCGGCCTGATCGCGGATCGCGGCGCCGACGCAAATTACGCCCGGCAAAAATTCTTCCCGATCGATTGCGTAACCATTGCGGCGCACCAGGCGCAGCGATTCAAGCAATGCCGGCAAATCGGTTATGGTCTTATCGGTGTAACGCTTCATGCCGTCGACAAGAATACGATTGATCTCTTCCTCCGGAAGCCACGCCATGATTGCTTTGCCGACCGAAGTGGCATGAGGCGCTTCCATCTTTCCGATCCTGCCAGTGTCGACACGGACGGCATGCCGTGCTTCGCGCACAGAAAGTGTGACGACGCTGTCACCCTGCAACGCGGCAAGATGAACTGTTTCTCCGGTCGCCTGATTTATCGCCTCCAGGTACGGTTGCGCACGGCGCGGAAGATCAACCTGCAGGCAAGCGTGCGCGAGATAAATGATGCGCGCACCCAGGGCGTATAACCGTCCCGGCACTTTCGTTGCGAACCCGCGCTGGATCAGCGTAGCCAGCAAATGGTGGCAGGTTGAAATGTTGAGGCCCGTGCGGCTGGCCAGTTCTGTAAGAGTTGCTTCCCCGCCCGCTTCGGCAATCGTCTCGAGAAGAAACAGGGCGCGATCGACGGATTGAATGCTGTGCCGGTCGCCGCCTCGCGCGGCTTGGGCTCGGCCTTTGGCACCTGGGCCCGGTAGGATTGTTGCCTCCACCATTGTTTGTTTCTCCCTGCGCCGGGAGCAAATCACGCAGGGGTATCGAGTCAAGCAGTTTTCAGAATAGTGAACGTAGTTTTCGCAATATAAAAACGAAAGGTGCTTATCTTACAATGGCTTGGTCTAACTACGACCGCCTGAGGCCAATCCGAGCTCGATTTCAAGCGCGCCGCAGAGCATCTGCCCCAGAGCGATATGCATCTCCTGGATGCGCGCCGTTGTAACGGACGGCACCGCGAGCACATGGTCGGCAAACGCGGCCATCGCGCCGCCGCCCTCCCCGCCGAAAGCGACCGTTACAAGACCGTTCGATTTTGCCTGTTTCAAACCGGCAATCACGTTCGGGCTCTTGCCTGAGGTCGACATGGCAATAGCAACGTCGCCAGGACGGCCGAGGGCCTCAATCTGACGGGCAAAGATTTTGTCGAACCCAATATCATTGCCGGCAGCGGTGAGCGCCGACCCGTCCGTGGTCAAGGCAATGGCTGCAATCGCCGCGCGATCACTCTTGTAACGAATGGTCAGCTCGGTTGCGAGGTGCTGTGCGTCGGCTGCGCTGCCGCCGTTACCGAAAAACATAAGCTTGCCCCCGCCGCTCAAGGCTTTGGCGCACGCGCGAACTGTCTCTGCAAATGCATTGGCGAGCGCCGCCTCGCTCTTGCGGGCGACGTCATGATGTTCGGCAAATTCTGTTTTGAAATATGCTGCGAGATCCGCCATCGATTGCCTCAAGCTGCCTCGCCGCGGAATTCCGGCACAGCATCGCGCAAGACATTATAGATCGCTGCACGTTCGCCGCGCGCCAAGCCTCGTTCCAGAGTGGCGACCCAGGCTCGGATTGCTTCAAGCGACGGCCGCACGGGTTTGGCGGCAACGATGCCGGGAATACCGATGTCGACTGTTTCCTCCTCACGGGCAAACAGAATTTCATTCAACCGCTCGCCCGGCCGAATTCCGGTGAAAGCAATTTGAATGTCCCGTCCCGGCTCGAGTCCGCTGAGCCGAATGATACGTTCAGCGAGATCAACGATTTTTACCGGCTGCCCCATGTTGAGAACGTAGACCGACACATCGCCATTCAGCCGGCCCAAGGCATGACTGGCGGCCGTAAGGACCAGATCGCACGCCTCGCGAATAGTCATGAAGTACCGCACCATGTCCGGATGAGTAACGGTGACTGGACCGCCAGTCTCGATCTGCGCCTTGAATTTCGGGACAACAGATCCGTTCGAGGCGAGCACGTTGCCGAACCGAACGGAAATAAGCCGCATTGCGCGCGGGCCGCCCCGCCTGGACGATTCATCATCTAGCGCCTGACAGTACATTTCCGCTAGGCGCTTGGTCGCGCCCAGCACCGAAACCGGTTCAATCGCCTTGTCGGTGGAGATCATCACCATCGCAGTGGCACCCGCCGCGGCTGCCGCATCGGCAACATTTATCGAACCGAAAACATTCGTTTTGATGCCCTCATCCCAATCCTGCTCGAGTATTGGCACGTGCTTGAGAGCAGCAGCGTGGAACACGATGTCCGGCCTGAAATGCGCGGCAAGATTCATGATCCGCTCCCGATCGCGAACGTCGGCGATCCGGCCTGAGATTTCAGCTTCGCTGTGCTTGCTTCCAAGGGATTCGAGAACCGCGTGCAGTGCGGGCTCAGAATGCTCGATGACCAGCAGGCGCGCCGCGCCGAAAGTGACAATTCGGTCGCAAATTTCGGCACCGATCGAGCCGCCACCGCCGGTCACAATGATAGCCTTGCCACTGACCAGATCCTCCAGTCGGGCGTAATCAATCTTGACGCTTGGTCGCAGCAAAAGGTCCTCAACCGCAACCGGCGCCAGTTGAGCGGCCGGACCGCCGGTCTCGAGGGATGGCAATTGACTCATGCTCAGGCCGAGTTTGCGCGCGCGTATCAAAATCGCCTCTGGGCGCGCTTCCGGTGAAAGCGCCGATTGCGCAAGCACGAGCCGGGCCACGCGGCCGCCGCGGCTTTGGAGATCAGAGATAACACGCTCAAGATCATCAATATCGCCAAGGACCGGGATGCCGCGGATCGATTGGCCGCGATCCGCATTCGACGGCGAAAGTACGCCGACCGGCCAGATCTTTTTGACCGCACCACTTTCAATCGAACGAAGCAGCACTTCGGCGTCGGCCGCACGCCCAAGAATGAGCGTAGGTGTCGAGTCCGCGATTTTCACGCGTTGAATTGTTCGACGATAGTTAAAGTAGCGGTAGACGACGCGCAGGCCGCCCAGAAAAAACATCTGAACGAACCAGTAAAGCAGAATGGTGACCTTCCCGAAGAAGAACGTGCCGAAAAAGTTCGGCGTCAGCAGCACGTAGTCGAGAGCAAGCAGTGAAACGGCGAGCACAGTCGACGCCCGAAACAGATTGTAGAGATCTGGAACGGAGGTGAAACGCCACTTGTTGCGGTGCAGCCCAAAGATGAAATAGACCACGGCCGCATAGATTAGAAACAAAGGCAGAAATATTTTTAGACCGTGCAAACGCGCGGCGAGCCCTTCATCTTCGAACCGCATGAAAAACGTGACCGCGATTGCTGCCGCGGTCGCAACAACATCATGCAGCATGATCAGAATTTGGCGGCGCGTTAGGTCAGGTAGCCACTTCATCTTGCGGTCTTCCAGGCTGGACGCGGCGCGGAGCCATATTCAGTACACAACATTCGCGTTCTTGAGAAAGCCCCGCCTGCAGCGAAGTTCATACTACCAAATTTTTCGGCGCACAAAGGTCCGCCAAATCGCAGGAAACGACCCTTTTGACCTATTGATCTGCGGTCAAAGCCGCGCGCACGCCCTTTTCACTCAGCAATTTTTCAAAATATGTGATCGTGCGCTTTAACCCGTCCTTTAATTGTGTGCGTGGCTTCCATGACAAAAGCTCCTGCGCACGTGAAATATCCGGGCGTCGTTGGCGTGGATCGTTTTCTGGCAATGGGCGGTGGACTACGCGCGAGCGTGAGCCCGTCATGTCAATGACCATGGTAGCGAGCTCGAGCATCGAGAACTCAGTCGGGTTTCCGATATTGATCGGTCCTGTCACTTTCTCCGGAGTCGACATCAAGCGGATCAGCCCATCGATGAGATCATCGACGTAGCAGAACGAACGCGTCTGCATACCATCACCGTAAACCGTAATGTCGGTGCCAAGCAAAGATTGAACGATGAAATTCGAAACGACGCGACCATCGTTCGGATGCATGCGCGGACCATAGGTATTGAAAATGCGGGCGACCTTGATCCGCAACTTGTGCTGGCGCCAATAGTCGAAAAACAATGTTTCCGCGCACCGCTTGCCTTCATCATAACACGACCGCGGGCCGACAGGATTGACATGACCCCAATATTCTTCTGTCTGCGGATGAACATTTGGATCGCCGTAAACTTCCGACGTTGAAGCTTGAAGAATTTTTGCTTTCACGCGCTTGGCGAGCCCAAGCATATTGATCGCACCGTGCACACTCGTCTTGGTCGTCTGCACGGGATCCCGCTGGTAGTGGATGGGCGACGCCGGGCACGCGAGATTGTAAATCTCATCAACTTCGACGTAGAGCGGGAACGTCACATCGTGGCGCGTCAGTTCAAAGTGCTTGTGCTCCAGCAGGTGCTCTATATTCGAGCGATTGCCGGTAAAAAAATTGTCGACACACAGGACATCTCCCCCTTCCGCGAGAAGCCGTTCGCAAAGATGGGAGCCGAGAAATCCCGCGCCTCCGGTCACCAAAATTCGCTGCTGAAGATGCATCATTCACCTGTTTGATTCCGGGACCTTTTATCACGGCAAAGGAATGAGATGAACGCTGACCGAAAATCATCGTTTATTCCTGAACTGGCCGGTTTTCACAGTTCCGCGCGGCTGTAGTGCAGGTCTCATTGTTTGGGGCTGCTGCGGATAGGCCCCTTGCACGATTAAACGGACCATGCGAAGCCCTCCCGCCCAAGTTAGTTAACACTCAAGGCGGAATGCAATGCGCCGCACGCTGTTATTGGTGGCCAAAGCGGCAATCTCTGTCACCCTGCTCTATCTCTCGCTCCGGTGGGTCAATGTCGGCGTGCTGACTGAACGCCTGAGCCGGCTCAAGCCTGAATGGATACTGCTCGCCACACTGCTGGCGACGACTCAAGTTGCATTGCTCGCCGTTCGCTGGCGGGAAATTGCCGCTGCTTGTGGCGCGCACCTGGAGTGGGCATCTGCTTTGCAATTCACTTTCATCGGTATGTTCTTCAATCAGGTGTTGCCGTCGACGGTGGGTGGTGACGGCGCGCGGATCTGGTTGATGGCGCGACAGGGCGCTGGTTGGGCCCGCGCAACTTACTCGGTGCTGATCGATCGGATCGTCGGCTTATTCGTATTGGCGATGATTGTCGTTGCCTGTCTGCCGTGGACGTTCGAAGTCATCCGTGATCCCGTTGCGCGCGGGTTATTGCTTCTGATTGGGTTCGGCTTGATCGCCGCCACTCTTATATTCGCGCTGATGGGGACGTGGTTTCGAAATTGGTTCGATCGATGGCGATTGACGCGTCACTTATCGGCCGCTTCACAGGCAGCCGTGGACTTGTGTGGCTCAGGTCGTTCGATGGGCATAGTCATACTATGCTCGGTCACCATCCACTTGTTCACCGTCATTACGGCGTGGTGCTGTATTAAAGCAATCGCCGCGCCGGTCAGTTTCTCACAGGTTCTGTTTCTCCTGCCGCCGGTTTTACTGGTCGCAACCATTCCCGTATCGATTGCGGGCTGGGGCATCCGCGAGAGCACCATGATCGTTGCCTTCGCCTACGCCGGCCTGGCTCAAAGCAACGGACTTACCTTGTCGATCCTGTTCGGAATCGTAAGTTTCGTTGTCGGCGTCGTGGGCGGTGTTGTATGGATCACGAGCGGCCTGCGGATACGTTCGCTTAGCCAGGCTCTCGCAAACACCGAATGAACAGTCTGATCGGTTCACGGTCGAAAACACAGTTTCTGACCTCGCTTTTACTGCTTTGGCTCGCCGGTACGGCGCTGCGGCTGACAATTCTGGCTGTGCCGCCGGTCATTCCTCTTGTGCATGACGAGCTGAAACTCAACGCAACCGAGGTCGGAATCCTGACTGGGTTGCCGTCGATGCTGTTCGCCCTCGCTGCAGTGCCGGGCTCGCTTTTGATCGCTCGTCTTGGCGTGCCCACTGCACTGGTCGTTGGCCTCGTAATCACTGCCCTTGGCGGCGCACTGCGCGGTGCATTGCTGGATGTACGTTGGCTTTACGCCATGACAATCGCCATGGGAGCAGGCGTCGCCATCATGCAGGTGACCATGCCGACGGCTGTGCGCGCCTGGGTACCCGCCCGTATCGGCTTTGCGACCGCGGTGTATACCAATGGTCTCCTGATCGGTGAAATCCTGCCTGTGGCGCTCACGCTCCCGCTCGTGCTGCCGCTCATCGACGGCAGCTGGAAATGGGGCTTCGTCATTTGGAGTGTGCCGGTTGCCGTCATCGCCATCATTGTGGCGCTGCTTGCGCCGCGGCGAGCGGCAAACGGATCCATGCCATCGCGTCTGCGCTGGTGGCCCAATTGGCGCAACGCACTGATCTGGCGGCTTGGCATTTTGCTCGGCGCGATCAACGCAACCTATTTTGCCACGAATGCCTTCATTCCCGACTACCTGAGAAGCACTGGCCAAGGTGAATGGATTAGCGCGGCGCTTTCCGGACTCAATATTGGCCAGCTGCCGGCATCTTTTTTGCTGCTTGCCGTGGCCGACCGCCTGGAGCGGAAAGCCTGGCCCTACGTTGCCTGCGGATTATTATGTGTGGCCGCGACGGCAGGCATCGTATTTGGTAGCGGCGCATGGACGGTAGCCGCAGCCGCACTACAGGGATTTGCGGGCTCCGCAATTCTGATCCTGGTGCTCGCGTTGCCGCCACTTTTGAGTCAGCAGCACGACGTGCATCGCGTGACCGCCGCCATGTTTACCATCAGCTACAGTTGCGCGGTGATTATCCCGGTTGTCAGCGGGCTAGCTTGGGATCTTACCGGCGTTGCCAGCATGGCTTTCCTGCCGATAGGCTTGTGCGGGATTCTACCGGCTATTCTGGCGCCGGCGATAAACCATGTTCCATTCGTGAGAAGCTGACACGATGCGTCCGATTCCTGTTGGGGCGAAAGGAACCTTCACGTTGCGCGTATTGCCTGCGCATCTCGCCAATCAGTTCAAGGACGCGGCGCTACCACCTGTGTTCGCTACACCGATGATGGTTACAGCGATGGAGAATGCCGCGCTCAACGCAGTTCGTGACTATCTTGATCCGAACGAAAGCGCGGTCGGTACCAGCGTCAGCATCCGTCATCTGACCGCAACGCCGGTCGGTCATCGCGTGACTGCAGAAGCGGTTGTGACAAAAGTCGACGGCCGCCGCATCGAGTTCGATGTAACCGCGCGTGACGAAATCGAGGAGATCGGTAGCGGCACCCACGAGCGCATGGTCGTCGACTTGGACCGCCTCGACCGGCGCCTCAAGAGCAAGGCGCGCCCCTAATCTACTTTGCGGGTTTTATGCCCGCCTCTTTCACGACCTTGCCCAACTTGACGGACTCAGCCCGGATAAATGCAGCAAATTGTTCGGGCGTACCCAGAATCGGCTCCAGTCCTTGCGCGGCAAGAAACTCCGCGGCAAAAGCGGGATCGGAAATCACCTTGGTTACGTCTTGGTTGAGTTTCTTGATGATGTCCGGCGGTGTACCGGCCGGCGCGACCAGACCGAACCACGATTTTGCTTCGAAGCCCGGCACCCCGGATTCAGAAATCGTCGGTACGCTCGGGAATTCCTTGCTGCGATGGTTACTTCCGACGCCGATCATGCGCAGTTTGCCGGCACTTACGTTGCCTTTGACAATGCTGAGCGCGGCAAACATGAATCCGATATGGCCCCCGATGACGTCGTTCATCGCCGGTCCTGCGCCGTTGTAGGGAATGTGATTGAAGCGCACGCCGGTCATCGTCTGCAGCATCTCCATATTGAGGTGTCCGGTGGAACCAATGCCGAACGAGCCATAAGTCAGTTCGCCGGGTTTCGCTTTTGCGAGAGCCACCAGATCCTTCACCGTATTCACGGGCAGCGACGGGTTTACGACCAGCGCCTGAGTTGCTGAAACGAGCGCAGTGATCGGCGCAAAATCTTTCAGTGGGTCGTACGGAATTTTTTCGTGCAGATAAGGCACCGTCACTAACGTCAATTCAGCTGTCAGAAGAAACGTGTAACCATCCGGCGGCGATTTCGCGACCTGGTCGGCACCGATCATGGTGCTGGCGCCCGGGCGATTGTCGACAACCACCTGTTGTCCCCAGAGGTCAGAAAGTTTCTGCGATAGGACGCGCGCGAATGCATCAACGGCGCCCCCCGCCGGATATGGGACCACAACATGTACCGGCTTTGACGGATACTGCGCGAGGACAAGATTTTGCGATAACAGTGCCCCGGCAAACAGAACGGCTACAATCACGCGACGCAGCATGCTTCTCCGCCCTTGCAGGCGCGGTGCCGATCGGCCTTCAGTCGGCTTTTAAACGGCGCACCTGTTCCCGCCGTTTCAGCCACCAGGAGAGACCGCGCGGGAGAATGTCGAGATAATTTTCAATTCCCAACTCTTTGGCAGCATGAACAGGCCAGTGCGGATTGTAAAGGAGTTCACGCGCAAGCGCGATCAAATCGGCCTGCCCACTATTGAGTATCTGTTCGGCATGCCGCGCCTCAGTAATCAACCCAACGGCAATGGATTTTATATCGGCCTCTCGTCTTACCTTTTCGGCGTAAGGCACATGGTAACCCGGGACCCGCGGCACAATTTCGGTATTGATTGGCCCCGCTATTCCGCCGGATGAGCATGTGATGGCGTCGATGCCTCGCTTTCGCAATTCGCGCGCCAGCACAATCGTATCATCAATTGACCAGCGCCCGCTTGGACCGTCCGTAGCTGAGCAACGAAAAAATAGCGGCCTGTCCTGCGGCCAGACCGTCCTCACCGCTTCGACGATCTCGAGCGCGAACCGCATTCGCCCTTGCAGATCTCCGCCATACCCGTCGTTTCGTACGTTCGCGAGTGGACTGAGAAACTGATGAATGAGATATCCGTGCGCTCCATGAATTTCACAGATATCGAAGCCCGCATCGAGGCTTCGCGACGCGGCTTCGCGCCACAGCGCAATCATGCCGCGGATGTCGTCAATCGACATGGCGGTTGGTGTGGTTGAGCCGTCGCGCGGAGCGGCAATTGCGCTCGAAGAAACGCCAACCCACGGCTTCAACCCGCGCGCGGCATCGCTTTCATCCAATGGCCTGAAGTCATTCCACGGCGCGTCGCTTGATGCCTTGCGGCCGGCATGTCCCAGTTGAATTGCGGGCAGCGCGCCCTGACTGCGGATGAAATCTGTAATCCGCCGGTAGGCCGGGACATGATCGTCTGAATATATGCCGGCGCACTCGTAGGTTTTGCGGCCGCGCTCCTCAACGGCAGTCTCTTCCGTGAATACGATTCCTGCGCCGCCAACCGCATATTTTCCAAGGCTCACGAGATGCCAATCGGTAGGTCCGCCGTTGCGCGACTCGTACTGACACATCGGTGACACGACGATTCGATTGCGCGCAAAAAGCCCGCGCAAGGGAATCGGTTGAAGAAGCAGCGGAAGCCGAACGCCTGCATCATGCATTAGCGGTCATCTCTGTGAACCAAGCACCATATGATGAAAATCAGTTGTGCGCCCGTGCCCTAGCTCGCAGACGTTGAATGAATGACTTTACGGCAGGTGCGCTTTCGCTTTTTCGATGGGCGACTGCAATCTCGGCCTCTTGCAAGGCGCCCGATATCTTTCGGTACACAACGCCCGGAATCCCGACATGTTGCATCGGCGCTGAAATAATGCCGAGCCCGACCCCAGCGGCGACAAGCGTAAGAAGAGAGAATATGTCCGGAGCTCTTTCGACAATGTGAAGCGATTGGCCTGGCTTTGATATGGCGCTCAAATTGCCCCAAAAACCAACTTCCATTTCGAGGGAACCCGAAACGAACCTTTCGTGAGCAAGGATGGCCGGACTGATGTATTTGTGTTTGGCGAGGTGGTGATTTTCAGGAATAGCCACACAATAAGGGTGACGATCAACGACAAAGCCGGTGAGTTCAGCCGGATAGCGCTGTGGCGCCCTGATAAATGCAACATCCAGGGCTCCGTCGATAACGGCTTTCATCTGGGGAAAAGTCTCCATGCGACTGAGCTGCAAAGAGACGCCAGGATTTTCTTTCTGAAATGCCGCTATCAGCTCCGGGAGCAGTCCAATGCAGCTCGCCGACAGTATATATCCGATCGCAATCGAGCCGACGTCGCCCCGCGCGGCACGCTTCCCCACGAGCTCAGCATTTTCCGCCTGTCTGAGCGTAGCGCGGGCTTCCTCGAGAAACCGTTTCCCCGTTTGAGTAAGTGAGACGGCGCTTTTTGTCTTGCGCGACAAAAGTTGTGCACCAAGCATTGTCTCCAATGCCTGTATCTGGTGACTGAGCGTGGGCGTCGAAATATTGAGATGCTCGGCGGCACGCGAGAAATGCAGTTTTTCCGCGACCGCCACGAAGTACCGGAGATGCCGCAATTCCATAGGCTCAATTATGAGTCATGATGGAGAAAAACGCCATTAGCTCGACGATCTCCGCTTGTCCGTTTGGACCGGGTTGCCAGCGTTACCATCCAAAATTACGGGGTATGCTTGCGGTCAGCGACTCCGGAGTCCTCCTCCAACACTATTGCGCCGGCATTCTGATTTTCAAAACCCGGGCGATCCTCGGTGCGGCTTTGGCCAACATAAAAGATGAGGCCGCCGACACACGGCATGACCGCAGCTGAAGTGACTGCTTCCATTCTTTCCGTATCGGCTGTCTTTGGTTCGGGCATGGTTCGACAATCGCCCCAATTTTGGTTGCCCAACGGATAGTCCAAATCTGCCAAATCGTTTGTGAGCTACTTCACTCTTGCCCGAAGCGATCCCAGGCCCGCCAAAGGTCTGATAAACCTCATGATATTCAAGTATTATTTGCGCGCGGCCGCGCTATTATGTGTGGGGGTGTCATTATGATTACGGTACCCGAGTTGGCGGCCGAGGCCCTGGGTTCGTACCTATCCAGCCACCTGAGCCGCAGGTTCGGGTCGACCCAAGCGGGCTTGGCGGAGCTCATTCCATCCATCGCCAGGCTATCACTCGAATGCATCGGCAACAGCGACGCGCTTTATCACAACGTCGAGCACACGATGCTCGTAACCCTTGTCGGATACGACATTATGCGGGGGCGCGCGCTGTTAAAGCCGACCTTGCCTGACGATTTTGCCCATCTCCTCGTCGCTTGCCTATTGCACGACATCGGCTACGTGCGCGGCGTTCTCAAAGGTGATGGCGAGGATGGTTATGTCATCGATGCAAAGGGCAATAAGACCCAAGTTCCGCGCGGCTCTTCCGACGCGTCTCTTTTACAATACCATGTCGACCGATCGAAGTTGTTCGTCATGGACCGCGTTTCAACGAGCAAGGTCCTTGACGCGGCCAGAATTGCTCGCGCGATAGAGTTCACGCGTTTTCCGGTGACCGTCGACCAGCCCGATGATGGCGGCAGCGAAGAAGGTTCACTCGTGCGGGCCGCCGATCTCATCGGACAGCTCGGAGATCCGCAATATCTGCGTAAGGCAAATGCGCTGTACTATGAATTTGAAGAAGCTGGCCTGAACAGGCAGCTCGGCTACGCCTCGCCAGCCGATCTCACGGAGCTGTATCCGCAGTTCTACTGGAATACGGTATCGCCGCATGTACAAACGGCGATCCGTTATCTCAATGTTACGTCGAGCGGGCGGCAGTGGGTGGCAAACCTTTACAGCAATGTCTTCCGCGCCGAGCGCGATCTTGCGCTTTCGGGGCCCGAGCGCTGAGGACTATTTGAAGAAGGGATGACGACAATGGGCGTTCTTCTCTGGATCATTATTATCGGGTTTATTGCCGGCATCATTGCCCGATTTCTCATGCCCGGCCCGAACACGCCAAAAGGTTTCGTCCTTACGACGGTCCTGGGTGTCGGCGGAGCACTTCTTGCGAGCTTTGTCGGCGAAACGGCCGGCTGGTATCGACCGGGTCAAGGCGCTGGACTCATCGGCGCGACCATTGGCGCGATCGTCATACTATTCGTCTGGCATCGTCTCGTGGCACACAACGTCATCCCGGATCACGGCCTCTAGATCGATCAGTTTGTCGTTTCAAGCCAACGCAAAAACCGGCCGCCTGCTATGCCACGCGTTAGCGCTAGGTTGTATTCGCGAAAAACTTCGGGCGTATGCCAGCCGCCGGTTGGCCAGTTCCTGATCGCATTGTCGAGTCGACCCAAGTCGATCATTTTGCGTGCGAGAGGGGACTCGGAAAGCTCCGCGAGCTGACCAGCAAGCTGGGGACGCAGAGTTTCGAGTTTTTCGTACCAGTCTGCCGCTTGCAGACCGCTCAGGCGATTGGTCAGCACCGCCTCGGGGAGCAATCCCCACATGGCGCGACGGATTAGCGACCGATCGATACCGTCAGCTAGGTACTGTTCGGGCGGGACCCCAAAACAATAGGAAACCAAGTCAATGTCTGCGGTCGGGTCACGAACTTCGACTCCGGTTATTGCCTTCTCCGCCGCATGCCAATCTCCGACGTAGTCAACCTGCGCGAGCCCCTTGATGCGCTCGTCTTTCCGCATGCGGTAAAAAAAATCGTGTCCGAGTTTGTCGGCCCGCGTATTAACAGCCATTGAAGCGGCGAAATCGGCGCGGATCGGGGCGTGGTCTTGCCAGGCTGCGATCCGAGCTGGATGACGCCGGCGGTCTGCCCAATTCGCCAACCACGCGGGGACCATCGGTTCAATGAAAAGCTTTCGCAACGCGACCCAGCGCGAATAGGACGTCGTGCGGTAGTACAGCCGCCATTGAAGGTAAGCCAACACCGGTCTGCAATGCAGGAGATGACCTATTGATTGAGACCAGCCGTTCCAGCTAATGGTGTAGTTGCCAAAAAATCCACCAAGCAGCACCCGGTGGCCCTGCGCACGCGCGCGCCGCAGGATAGCCATTGGCCAACCCAGGTTGGACGGATTGCGCACCGGGCCTGCGAACGCGATGAAAAACCGGTCAAGCTCGGCCACGTCGTCGCACTCGTCGTTTCGTACATAGGTGATGTCGAGTGTGCCGGCAGCCTTCTGAATTGCCTTAACGTAAGGGGTCTCGTCAGCGTAGCAGCCGTTTGCTGTCGGCCCCGAAAAGCCGGGTCGAGGGACCCCGGTGAATGCCGCGAGTCTTTGGTTTTTCTCGCTGAGAGCACACGCTGCGAGAACGGCGACCGATGATGAATCCAGCCCACCACTCAACAGGCAGCCGATGGGCTGCGTACTGCGCATTTGGCGGCGGACCGCCAGATCAAGATGCTCACGCAGCCCGTCGGCATACGCCGCGTCTGAGGACAGCCTGACTGGCTTTATATCGGCGGGCGACCAATAGCGCCGCTGTTGCGTCGAGCCATCAGCGGTTATTTGCAGAAGGTGCGCGGGAGGAAGCCGAAAAATGTTTCGATACATTGTCGTCGCGTGATCGGCATGATTGAGCACCAGAAAGTCTGCAAATTTCTCCTCGCTTAGCTCACGCGGCACGCTATCAAACGCAAACAAACCATTCGGCATAGTAGCAAAAGCGAAAAACTTTTCGCTCCTGTGCCACATCAAAACACTCAAGCCGAGATGATCGCGCGCCAGCGTCATAGTCCGGCGGCGCGGATCCCAAATCGCTGCCGCGAACGGGCCCCGCAGCATGGGCCATATGTCATCGCCAAACTTTTCCCACGCCGCCAGCAAAACGCGCGTATCGGACCATTCGGTCGCTTCTTTCTGCGCGATGCCAATCCGAGCAAGCACATCGGTTCGGTTATCAAGCCTTAAGTCCGCCGTAATAAGTGCGCCGCTTGCTCCGCGCCAAGGCTGGCGGTCAAATCGATCTTCGGCGGTCATGCGCATCAAAACATGCGCGAGACCGATAGCTCCGTTGACGACGACGTCGGATCGGTCAGGCCCATATTGACCAAGCGCGTTCGCAACCCGATTGAGCTCGCGCTCACTCACGGTCCGGCCATCAAACCGCATCAATCCGGCGATCCCGCTCATGGGGAATGCACCTATCTTGTCACTGCACCGAACTCAGCTAGACGGGTAAAACTGTGAGTCTCTACACCGTTAAAGACTTTGCTTTCACCGACCTCGACCCATGCATGAGCGGCAAGCTCATCGCCTTTTCGGGCAACCCCGAGGCAAACACGGCTCGCTATGCCACGCCGGCGCAGCATCGCATGAGCCGCAATTGCGCTCGGCAGACAGAGAGCCCCCATCCAAGGTTTCGCGCCGATGCACTCGACTGCCCAAAATATCCAATCCGCTTCGTCGGCCGCGAAGTGGTTGATGCGGCGCGGCGGACGATCAGCCCAGGCAAAAATGCGGGACGCTGGCACAAACCGTACGGCAAGCCGCGCGATTGCCAGCATGAAGATGGCTTCGTGCAGATAGGCGCGCCGTCTCGTCGCCAACTTCATCGCAGTTCCCCCGGATCAATCGTCCGCACCAATCTGCTCTCAAGCAGCGCTTGAAGAAATGGCGTTACGTCGCGGACCAGGGTTTCGGTATCGACATCGTGTGTTTCTGAGAGCGATTCAAAAATTTCTTCGACCCGGCAGGGCTTGGCGAGCATGTCCCAGATTTCAGTCGCCACCCGATTGAAGTCAAAATACGAGCCAACATCCGGCTTCAAGACAACGACGCGCCCATCGACGTTGGCCGCCGCCAATTCATTGTCTCGGACAAGAACGTTGTCGGTTGTGACGCCCAAAGCCGTCACCCTCTACCGTCGGTATTCTATTTTTCCGTACGGGCAGACATGGGAAAAGCCATCTCGAAAGAAAATCCAAGTTTCGTCGCCGGCGACGATGGCGACCGCGGCTCGAGAGTACTACTTGCACCGAGAGTGGCCGATTTCGTTTCGATACCGATCGCTACCTTCGTCACGACCGGCGTCTCCCAGGCGCTGCGTTGTTGCTCACTGGTACGGCCCGTCCTGTTCGCACCCATGGCCGCCCTCCGAAACAAATTAGCCTTCAAGCCCTTCTATGGGATCGGGTACGGCGTGGCAAGGCTGTCACCAAATCGCGCATCAGGTCGAACCGCGACGCGCGCGTTGCTCGGCGCCGCGGGAGGAATGCATGGTCTCTCTAAAGTGGCACGCAGTCGCAGCCGCTTGGCATCGAATATTCCGCATGATACGCTTTTTGCGACAAGAGGGGGTTTGAGCCGAAAATCAAGCACTTAGTGAGCAAGTGCTGATCGCGCTCGGGTCTGTAGAAAGGGAGCCGCCATGGCACAGAAGTCAACTTCGTCGAGCTCAGAAGAAGCCATCCCGGATACACCCGAAGCCCGCAAGGAAATGGCTTCGAAACTGGTTGACCGGTTTGCTTTGTGGTCTGGCGTTGCCGGACTCATTCCCGTACCGGTCGTTGATGTCGCTGCGGTCGGCGGACTTCAGATCCAGATGGTGCGTCGACTCTCCCAAATCTACGATGTCGAGTTTTCAGAAAATCGTGGCAAGGCGCTGATCGCGAGCATTGCCGGGTCAATGATCCCGGCGACGAGCGGAATCGGAGCTGCGAGCGTCCTGAAGGCTGTGCCGATTATCGGGACAATCGCGGGCGGATTCGTAATGCCCGCACTTTCCGCGGGCGCCACTTATGCCATCGGCAAGGCATTCATCGAGCACTTTGCGACGGGCGGGACCCTGCTCAACTTTAATCCTCCAGACTATCGTGAGTTCATCCGGGCTCAGCGGGCGATGTGGGATTCGCGAAGGGGCCGCAAGTCCGGCGCTGAGGCGGGGGCGACAAGCCCTTAAGTCACGCCCGCAAGGGTTGGCGTTTGGGGGTTGATCTATTTACTGCGGCGCTAGTTCTTGACCGGCGAGACCGAGCCCAATGCTCGAAGCCATCGTCTATATAATATTCTGTGCTTTCACAGGGCTTTGCGGCATCGATCGCCGAATGGGTTTTGTCGGCACTTTTCTTCTGGCACTTATCACCACTCCATTTGTAGTGTTGCCTATGTTGCTTTTGACCGGCCCATCACGCCGCACCGAATCGCGTCGCCGGACCTGACGGGAGTGGGCTGGCCGATTCAACGGGTGGGGTACGCGCTTGGCTGGGCGCATTTTGTGAAAGTGTAACCGGAAGAACTTATGTCCTTCCTTGAGCTTGTTCGCCGCGAAATGCTCGGCTCTTTGCCGAAGCTGTTGTTGATGTCCGGGCTTGGAGGCATCAGCACCGCAGCGATTCTTGGCGCCATAAATTCCGGGCTGCAGAGCGGCTCCAGTCTGTGGGCGGCCACGCTTTTTATTGTTGCGCTCTTTCTTTTCATTAAGACCCAGTACTACGTCACGATTACGACCACCGCCGAGATTGAGACCATAATCCATAAAATCCGAATCCGCCTTATGGATCAGATAAGGCACTCGGAGCTTCTGTCGATCGAGGGAATCGGCCGCGCCAGGATCGTCGCGGCGATTACGGGCGATACGGCCATACTTACCCAGGCGAGCAACATGCTCGCTTTTACCGTACAGGGCGCGGTGTTGATCGTCTTTGTGGCGATTTATGTCGCGTTCTTGTCCATTGCGGCAATCCTCACCACGATTGTTATCGTCTCGATCGCGGCAGCGATTTTTCATCACAAGAATCGCCGCCTGGTCAGCGAAAAACAGCGTGCGGCGTCATGGGAACGCCGGCTGTTCGACAGGCTCACCGACTTCCTCGACGGATTCAAGGAGGTGCGACTCAATCGCGAACGCAGCGCCGACCTGTTTGACGACGCCGTCAGTGTGTCTCGTACGGCCGCCAATATCAAAATAACGACGCAGGCTGAAACTTTCAAAATGATCGTGACGTCGCAGATATCAATGTACGTATTGCTCGGCGCCGTCGTATTCGTTGCGCCCCAATTCAGCGACTCTCTGGGTGGCGCGGCCCTGACGAAGACGACAACGGCTCTCATGTTCATCGTGGGCGCGTGTTTTGGTCTGGTGCAATCGATACCGATCCTGTTGAATGCAAATGCGGCGGCAGATCGAATTGTGCAACTGGAAGCCGAGATGCGGGCGGCCGCCGCAACGGCCCAACCTCGCGACTTTCCTATTCCAAAGCGCTTCGACAAAATCGAAATGCGCAAGATCATGTTCCGCTATGTCGACAGGTTTTCGGACACTTCTTTCGAAATTGGTCCGATCAACTTCACGCTGCGGCCCGGTGAGCTTGTTTTCATTACCGGCGGCAATGGCTCGGGCAAATCGACATTCTTGCGTGTTCTTTCCGGACTCTATCCTCCCGATTCCGGGGAAATCATCCTCGATGGGAGACATATCGATTACAACACCCGCGACGAGTATCGCGCGCTGATGTCAGCAATTTTCTTTGACTATCATTTGTTCCGGCGTCTCTACGGAGTACCCGATCCGGATCCGGCCGAAGTCAGCCGCCTGCTCCACCTTTTCCGGCTGGCTGAAAAGACCGGCTTGACCGACGGCGAGTTCCGCACCCTCGATCTTTCCGGCGGTCAACGCAGGCGCCTTGCACTAATCGTCAGTCTGCTTGAAAAACGTCCGATCCTCTTGCTCGACGAATGGACGGCGGAACAAGATCCCGAGTTCCGGCGCAAATTCTACGATGAGTTGTTGCCCGATTTGATGAAAGCCGGCGCAACCGTGGTGGTGATCACGCACGATGATCGCTATCTCGACGAGTTAAACCTGCCGGCACGCAGAATTCGTATGGACGAAGGCCGAATTGTCGAGCAGCGTACGATCAAAGGTACAGTAAGGAAGCGGCAGCGGTAGCGTTTCGATGGAGAAGGGCTGATGGCAAGGTATCCGGAGTCGCTTGATGGGACGCCGCCCCGACAGGGGCGCAGCTGGCGTTTTATTGGCCGTCACTTGCCGAGCCTGTCCATCACATTGCTGGTCGCGTTGCTGGTGACCACAATTCTTTTCCCATACATCGTGATTACCGTGCCGAGCGGCAGCGTCGGCGTTCTTTGGAAACGATTTAACGGATACGACTTTTACTGCTGGTGTTTCGTTGGCCGCGGAACGCTTCTCGACCCTCGCGAACTCAGGGATGAGGGCCTTCACCTCATTTGGCCCTGGGACAAACTGTACATCTACAGCTTGCGACTGCAGTCCACGACCCAGACCTACAACGCCATCACAAAGGACGGCGTGAGCGTAAACGCGCAGATCAACATGCGCTTTCAACTGTTGCACAACTACGTGGGCGTGCTTCACAAGTTTATCGGTCCTCAGTACCTGAATTCGGTCGTGGACCCCGAACTCGGGAGCCGGGCGCGCGAGGTCATCTCGCAATACACGGCCCAGGAAGTTTATACGTCGCGTGAAGCAATCCAGGGAAAAATCCGCGCTGAGGCGCAAAAGAGCCTGAGCACACATCTCAATAACCTGGTGCAGCCCGAGGCCATGGAGCAACCCGACCCGAAGCACTACAACGACTTCCTGCAGAACTCGATCCAGCTGCTCGACTCGCTTGTACTGGGCATCGAATTGCCGCCGGAAATCGTTGCTGCCATCAACCGACAGACTCAGCAGTTCTATGAAATCCAGGAGTACAAATATCGCGTTGAGCGCGAAGCGCAGGAATCAACGCGCAAGCAAATCGAGGCGAACGGCATAGCCGCCTTCCAGCGTACGGTCAGCGAGGGAATTTCGGATTCATACCTGCGGTGGCGCGGCATTGAGGCAACGCTAGCGCTGGCCCAGTCACGTAATTCAAAAATCGTGGTTATTGGCGGCGGCAAGGATGGCCTGCCGGTGATCCTTGGCAATGTCGATGGCGCAGCAGGCTCAAACGCCAAGGCGACCGCCACCGATGGCGACGTCGGACCAAATGATAAGACGTCGGCAGTTACGCCAGGCCAGATCAACACGCTGGCAAAGCCGGCCGGAGCCGGTAAGGCCCCGTCCGGTGTCGACATGAATACGACTGCGGCCACCTCTTCGACCCCACCCGATGTCGTACAAAAGGCTGTACCGGCACAATCGGGCTCGTCTGGTCCGCTTGACCTTTCGCGGCTTAAAAACTACGTGCCGCAACTTCCCGAATGGCTGCGGCCTGGCCCGTCAAGCTCCACTTCCGGGACTGGAGCAACGTCGGGCGCCGGTTCTGCGACCGGGACAGCCAAACAATAGGTGACGGGTTATTTCAATTTGCGCTCATGCACTTAAATCGGCAATCATGCATGCGCAGACCAGCGGTGTCGTTGCGGCGTTGTGAGGGAATGGCCGGTGTTAGAACCACGTAAATCGGTCAGGGTTAAATTGTATCGCAAGTTCGCGGCCCAACCGGGCTCGTGGCTGTTAATCATTGCGATACTGGTCGGGATTGGCTGCTACGTCATCGGCCTCAATGTCGCATACATCGACATTGCTGGAACGCAACAGACTATCCAGCAGCTGCGGGCCGACAACCAAAAGCAAAAAACGCAAATTTCGGACCTGAACGCAACGCAAGTCGCCTTGCAAAACAAGCTTGCGACTTTTGAGGCCGCGTTAGACGAGGTCATACCTTCCAAAAATACCTATAACCTCAAGGCCAACCAATCCATGATCGTTGCGAGTGGACGGCTGACCATCGGCCTGGTTGGTCATCCGACGAACGAAAGCGTCAATATAAATATCAATGGAAAGCAACAATCGGCGGCACCGGGCGACGTCATCAACGTCACACTCGACCCGCGGACGACGTGCCGCGTGAGGGTGCAGTCTTTTGACATGTTCAGGGCGATCGTCAACGCCTTCTGCGAGTAGGCGCAAGGTTGCTCGAAAGCAATACCGCCCGCAACCGGTTAGCCTGTGTTGCTGGCCAGCCGAAAAGCCCGCAAATATTAACGACAAACCGCCGTCATTTGAAGAATGACGGCCCCGAATCCGATAGCATCCGTCGCAAGTGATTCGCCGTACGCAACCTAAGCCAAGGGCAGGTCGGCCATGAGACAGATAATCACCGTTGCAACGATGAAAGGCGGTAGCGGAAAGAGTACCATTGCAAGTTGCCTGGCGGTTCATTGGCATCTTACCGGACGTGCACCGACGATTATCGATGCCGATCCGCAGCGGTCGATCGCACGGCTCGCCTCGCGCGAACGCCGGCTCGGCGGCGTCCCCGTGGTGGAGGACGCAACGGCAGATGCCCCTAAAACGGCACAAAATCTCGCCGCCACCGGCCGTCCAATCATCATAGACACGCCCGGATTCCGCTCGCAGGCGACATTGGCATGCATCGCCGCGGCTGATTTCCTTCTTGTACCCGTCAAGGCATCGCCGCTCGACGTCGATCGTATGCTGGACACTCTCAATTCATTGATCGATGGCACGGGCGGCAGGCGACCGACGTTCCGTTGCGTTCTGACCCAGACGACAGGGGGGTCGGTCATTGCAAAGCAGATCCGCGCTGAACTGATCGAGGCAGGGTTCCCGGTACTTGACAATGAAATGACTAATCGTGTCGCCTATGCGGAAGCGGGCCTCTGGGGTGCGACACCAAGTCTCATCAATTGGAATGGGCTTGCGGCACGCGAAATTGCCGCGATCGCCAGTGAGGTCGACGGAATAACGGGTATCAAACAGGCGGCGTAACAATGAGTAAGAAGACCCTGCCGAAGGCAATCCGGCCCAGTGATCACGCGTACGGAGCCTTATCGGAGCCAATGCCGGAAAAGGCGGAGTCCGCTAAAGTTCGGCAGGCGTCTTCAAGCAAAGCGAACAGCGCGTCCGCGTTTGGTCCTGACGAGCGTAAGACAAACGCGCGCAGGCTGGTCGAGCGATTTGCTTTTTGGGCTGGCATCGCCGGGCTGCTTCCGGTGCCTGTTGTTGATCTTGCCGCCGTTGGCGGTCTTCAAATTCAAATGCTGCGTCGTCTTTCGCAGATCTATGATGTCCCGTTCTCAGCAAACCGCGGCAAGGCAATCATTGCCAGCCTTGTCGGGACGATGATCCCCGCGAGTACCGGACTGGGCATGGCCAGCATGATAAAAACTATCCCGGTCGCCGGAACGGCCATCGGCGCGATTACCACGCCGGCGATGGCGGTCGCCGCTACCTATGTTATCGGCATGGTCTTTATCGAGCATTTTTCCCGTGGCGGCACCCTGCTCGATCTTGAGCCGCCGGACTATCGGGAATTCATCAAGACTGAAATGAAACTGCACAAGACGTGAGCAGCAGCTTCATTGCGTCTGGCGTTTGCCGCCTGTCTTGTTTGCTTTTTCCGCGTCCCACCACCACACCGCCGGGAATGCTGACATGCCGTACCTGGGCAATGGATCGGGCCGCCCGAACCGGTTCCAGCGCGCCGTGCGCATCTTGGCATAGCCCCACTGCGGAACGACATATTGATTCCAAAGCAATATGCGATCGAGCGCCCTCGTGGCAGCAACAAGCTCGTCGCGCGTCTTGGCGGAGACAATTTTCGTGATCATTTCGTCGACCGCCGGATTTTTGATACCGAGGATGTTATCCGATCCTGACTGATCGGCCGCCTCCGAACCCCAATAACCTCGTTGCTCATTGCCGGGCAGAAGCGACTCGCCCCAGGCGAATGTGATGATGTCGAAATCCCAACCGCGCAGCCGGTTCTCATAATGCGCTTCGTCAACCGTGCGCACCGTCACGGTTATGCCGAGACGTTCGAGCGACGGCTTATAGAACAGGAAGACGCGCTCGAAGAGCGGTGCGTTCGTGAGGAACTCCACCTCAAACGGCTCGCCTGTTTTTGCATTGACGATCTGCTGATTGCGCACTTCATAACCGGCTTCTTTGAACAATCGCAATGCTTCGCGCAAATTGTTGCGGACTGCGGTTGGGTCGCCGCTGACCGGATTGGCATAGGGCTTGGTAAAGACTTCGGGCGGTACCTTGTCGCGCACCGATTCCAGAAGTTCGAGCTCCCTGCCCGTCGGCAGGCCTGTGGCCGCGAGTTCGGTGCCCTGGAAATAGCTGGTGGTACGCTTGTATTGCCCGAAAAAGATCTTCTTGTTCATCTCTTCGAAGTCGAACGCATAGTTAAAAGCGAGACGAACGCGCGGGTCCTTGAATTTTTCGCGGCGGAGGTTGAAGGCAAACGCCTGCATCACGCCAACATTGTTGATGGGAAACTCCTCGAGAATAACGCGTTTCTCGGTTACCGCCGGAAAGTCGTAAGCGGTAGCCCAGTTCTTGGCGCTGTTCTCGGTGCGCCAGTCGACCAAATCGCCCTTGAAAGCTTCAATAGCGACTGTCGCGTCACGGAAATACTCGTACCGCAACTCGTCGAAGTTGTTCCGGCCAATGTTGACGTTGACGGCCTGGCCCCAATAATCCTTGACGCGCTCGTAGACGACGTTGTGGGCCGCCGAAAACTCCTTGATTTTGTACGGCCCGCTGCCGAGCGGCATCTCAAGCGTAGTCTCGCCAACATTTCGCTTCTTGCCATCCTTGTCGGTGCCTTCCCACCAATGTTTTGGCAGGATAGTCAGTTGTCCGACAACCTGCGGCAGTTCGCGGCTGCCGGTGCCGTCGAAAGTAAAAGTGATTTCGCGGTCGCCGGTTTTTTCCGCCTTGACGACATGGCGGTAGCTTGCGCCGGCCTGCGGACTTATTTTCTTAAAGGCGTTAAATGAGAATATTACGTCGTCCGGGGTAATGGGCTTCCCATCTTGCCATTTTGCTTCAGAGCGCAACCGAAAGCTGACCGAAGACAAGTCCTCTGGAAAACTCATCGACTCGGCAAGCAGACCGTAAGCACTCGATACCTCATCAAGGGACTGTACGAGCAGCGTATCGTAAACCAGGTCGATGCCCTGAACGAGCGTGCCTTTGACACCGGCAACGACCATGTTGAAGTTGTCGAATGTGCCGAGCGCGATCTGTGATGCCGCGCCACCTTTCGGCGCCGCCGGATTGACGTAGTCAAACTGTTTGAAGTTTGCCGGATATTTAATTTCTCCAAACTTCGCTATCCCGTGGCGCCAAGCGGCGCTCCCTTGTGCCTTCGCCGGGCCCAGCCACACGGGCAACGAAAGACGAGAGCCGGCAAGCACGGCCGCAGCGGACGTCAGCAAGGACCGGCGGTTCATCTCGAAACTCCACGGAGATCGTAGTTTGGCGGGAGGCGTCCGGCAGCGATGCTATGTGGTTTTTACGCGCGATAACAGCGCGCAGGTAAGCGCAACGAATGAATTAATTCCACTATCCGCGGTCAGCAGGGAACCTGCCGCCGCCTCGCAAAATTGTCCCGGTAGAACCGCTACAAGATGAAGCGAGGCGCCGAAAAAGTTCCGGCGCCTCGCTTGAGACTTCGTCAGTCCCGCGGGTCAGAAATTTCTTTTATTTAGCTAGGACCAGCCTAATTAGACCGGTTAGCCGTCGCACACTGACAGGCCGGTGCACGCACCGAGGGTGAAGTTGGCCTTTTCCGAGCCCGCCGCGATCTCCAGCGCCTCATCGGAGACTTCGAAGGCAAGGATTTCCGTGACTTCTTGTTCGATCTGGTACTTCATTGCTCGTTATCCTTTCGTTGTCCGTTCGCCACCGGCGCCTTTGGCAGATAGTGCGAGAAATTCGGGACAATGCCCCCTCCCAGCGCCATGTCCCATGATCCGACGCACATCGTGTAAAGTCAATTGGAATACGCTCATGTCCGCAGGGACTTATGGGATCAGCTGCCTGATTTATGTAGATAAATGCCCCCTTTAACCAAACCGATTCAAGGCTCGCGATATGCCTGAGGGCGCTGGCTGGTCCCAATCCCCTGCGCGGTGCTGCCCTTGAGAACTGGAGTGGCTGGTCATTGGGTATAATTGGCGCGACCGGAGTGAGTTCGAATGGATGCCTTCCATGAGCGCCTGATTGTCCGCGCCGCAACCATCGATGAACTCCTGTCAGATGATTTTGAGCCGGCGCCAGGGGATAAAGGCGATCCTGACCTTGCTGAGCGACGCCTTGCCGCATGGTGTCGGTCCTGCGCCGGTGGCGATCGCCAACTGTTCAACCGACGGCTGGAACGGGACGGATTGGCCTATAGCGACGTCCTGACGAGGTTTGCAGCCGCCCGCCGCAAAGCGTCAGCTCCCGTACCTGCATGGCTCGACGACGCCATATGGATCGAGAAGGCTTTACAGGGACCTGCGGATGCGCGCGCAGACCAGCTCGAGCCTTGTGCATTCGAGCACCTGTTCACCCCGGTCATAAAGCAAGCCGAAGAAATCCTGCTGGCGAGCGTCGACCCTCGAATTTTCGACAATCTGGGTCAGTCCGCGCGCGCTGAACTGCGACATTCACTTCTCAAGGAACTGTGCAGTCTATCCGCTCCGTCCGTGTATGAACGTTTCGCTAAGGCACGTCAGCACGGGCGACAGGGCGAAGCGACGTCCATCTACAGTCAATTCGTCGCCGACATGAAGGCGGGCGGCTTCCGGCAATTGTTCGAGGAAAAGCCGGTTCTATTACGGCTCATTTCTGTGATCACACGGCAATGGATCGAGACGTCGCGGGAATTTGTTCTACGACTCGATACCGATCTGCCGATGATCCGGCGTGAGCTGCTGAATGGCCGCGGCAATAGCCTAGTCGCGAAGATTGAAGGTGACATTTCCGATCCGCACAATGGCGGTCGTTCCGTCCGCATTGTCACTTTCACTGACGGCACACGGATCCTTTACAAGCCGAAAGATTTGCGGGTCGACCTTGCCTGGCAAAAATTGATCGATCGTCTGAACGGGGCCAAATCCTCTGTTGAGCTCCAGGCGGCGCGGACGATTACCGCTGATGGATATGGTTGGGCTGAATTCATCGATCATGCCGGGTGCTCCGACCAGCAAGGCTACAAGGGGTTTTTCAAGCGCGCCGGAGCCTGGCTCGCACTGTTCCATTGCTTTGTCACGAACGACATGCATCAGGAGAATATGATTGCAACGGGCGATCAGCCGGTACCGATCGACCTCGAAACGATACTTCAATCAAGCGATCAGCGGCACGGACCCCCGGTACCGGAGGCTCAGGCCTTCGACGCTGCGGTAGAGATGCTTGCGAACTCGGTCATGATGGTCGGATTGCTTCCCGCCTACGGCCGCTCTCCCGAAAACAAGATTTTTGCGATCGGCGGAATGACTGCGGACTGGAGCGCAAAAATAAAAATCCGCTGGGACAACATCAATTCCGACGAGATGCGGCCGACGCGATCGAAAGAGACCAATACGGCCAATCCGAATCTTCCGCATATCAACGGCCGGTACGCAAGTTTCCGTGAGCATGTCAGCGACTTCATTTCCGGGTTCGAGGACTACGCAGGATTTCTGGCGGGTCAGGGCAAGGGCACGAAACCGGGCATATTCGACGGCTTTGCCGGCATCAGTGTGCGCAAGGTCCTTCGCGCGACCCGTTTTTATTCCATGCTGCTGTTGCGCCTGAAAAATCATCGAGACATGGATGATGGCGTCATGTGGTCTGCACAGGCAGACTTCGTCGCCAGACTGGCTGACTGGGATAAGGATATAGACCCCTTTTGGCCGGTTCACCGGGCTGAACGTTCTGCGCTCCTTGCGCTGAATGTGCCCCACTTCGTCACCCGCACCGATGGAAAAGACATCTGCGATGCAAGCGGTTTCTCGCTTGCCACTGATGGTGAAACCGGTTTGGAGCGCGCACGAAAACGCGTTGCAGCTCTCGATGCATCGGAAATCGCCTGGCAGGTCGAGGTCATCAGGCAAAATACAGCTTCGGTGACGAAGCGCGCCGTGGCCGGGACCGCAGGAAACCGGTCTGGCCGCGACGTTCCTTCGGACGTTTCGGTCTCGCCGACAAAAGAGACTTTCGTTGCCGCGGCTGGCAAGATTGCCGAAGAGTTGTCCCAACTTGCTATTCGCAAAGGGCCCGGCGCCGCATGGATCGGCCTTGATTGGCTGGGCGACGCCGATGTCTTCCAGCTCGTATCCCTGGGCCCAGACCTCTACAATGGCGTGTCGGGCATTGCGCTTTTTCTCGCCGCGCATGCTGCAGTGAGCGGAAGCGATTCTTCGGCTGAACTCGCGCACGCCGCTCTCGCGTATCTCCGCAAGAATCTGAAAAGCCGAAACGCCGCACGCATGGGGCGAGCGCTGGGATTAGGAGGCGCTACTGGCCTGGGTTCGATTGTCTACGTCCTGTCGCTGACTTCCAAATATCTGCACGACAATATTCTGCTCGAGGATGCGCATGTGGCTGCACGGCTCTTTACCGATGACCTCATCGCGGCTGACAAACAGCTGGACGTCATCGGCGGAAGCGCCGGCGGCGCTTTGGGACTCCTGCGCCTCTACCGGGATAGCCAATCCAAAGATGTGCTGACGCGCGCAATCAAATGCGGTGAGCATCTGATTGCACAAAACAGGCTTGGCCCGGAAGGCCGCCGGAGCTGGGTGGGTCAAGGCCTCGGCGAGCACGCCCTCAACGGCATGTCGCACGGCGCGGCCGGATTTGCCTTTGCGCTTGCTGCCTTATCGTCCGCCAGCGGGCGTGAAGATTTTGCCCAGGCGGCCGCCGAATGTATCGCGTTCGAAAACTCCAGCTACGACAGCGAGCGAAAAAACTGGCCGGACCTGCGCGGTGCGCAACCATCCTGGCCCTGCCAATGGTGCCACGGCGCGCCCGGTATCGGCCTTGCACGCGTTGCGACCGCAAAACGTGGGGGAATAGCTGCCAAAACACTTGAGCCGGATATTCAACATGCCGTCGAAGCCGCGACCCGCGCCTGGCCGGGCGGTCTCGATACCCTCTGCTGCGGTACGCTCGGCAGCGTCGAGTTGTTTTGCGAGGCGGGCAACGCGCTTGAGCGCGACGAGCTTCGCGATCTTGCGTCCCGCCGGCTGCTGGCAGTTCTCGAGACTGCCGCATCGAACGGCGACTATCGGTGGAACAGCGGTAAAAGACGGTTCAATCTCGGTTTGTTTCGCGGCATCGCCGGCGTCGGCTATACGGCGTTGCGCCGGGTCGATGGCTCCCTGTCGAACGTCCTGATCTGGGAATAGCGTTTCAATGGGCCTCTACAGGAGACATCGCGCCAGCTCGCAGCGAACGCCTTTCGTGCACTCGCCCCAACACGATTGAAAGCACCGACCAGGCTGCCACCACCGGCAGCGAACAAAGGGCGATGACGCCGAGCTTCAGCCCTACCGATTGCAGGCTGTCAAAGATCCAGCCCGACAGCGCATCCGAGCCGCGATAGATAACGACATCGATCAAATTCTTCGCCTTGTACTTTTCTTCCCGCGTCACCACGGTAAAAAACAATTGGCGCGCAGGATTGGCGATCGCAAAATTCATCCAACGCTGCGCAACCTGCACCGTGACGACGACCACAAGCGTCGGTGATACAGCCAGCGCGGCAAAGCCAACGACATAGACAGCGGGCAATGCCGCGGCAGCAATGCCGGCGCCGAAGTGTTTCAGCAACCGGCCGGTGACCAG
>DASPUD010000073.1:0-3561 GCA_035623095.1 Pseudolabrys sp. | reverse complement strand
GCTCGCCGTTGCGGCCGCGGTTATGCTCGGTCTCTGGGGCTGGAGCTTGGTCCCGCCAATCCAGAACTGGGGCAATCCGAACGAAGACGGATTTTCTTATGTCCCCCTCTTCTACACGACGATCATTTGCTTGCCGATCGGGCTTCTCCTGCTCACAGGGGCGATTGCCGGGCGCGGACGATTCGTGCGGCGTGCCCGCATCGCTTTTGTCGTCGCTGCCGGAATTACCACACTCGTCGTGGCGTTTTTGATCGTTCAGCACATAGCTGACAATAACGGCGGGAAAGTCTTCGGGATTCAGATCGGACTTCGACTTGAACGCACCGCACTACAGCTTGTGGCTGAAAACGCACTGGACAACGCGGCTCTCCCGAGCGACCGTATTTGCCTGAATAAATGCGAGCCAGGTGCACGCCATTTAACGTCATAAAGCGCCGACACAATCACTGCGGCCCATACGCCCAAGGGGGAATGCCATGAACTCCAAACTCTCTCGCCGGACTCTGATCAAGACAGCCGCTGGATCTGCGTTGCTAACCGGAATTGGGGCGCCGGCGATCGTAAGAGCTCAGACCGATGCCATCCGCATTGGGCATCTTACGCCTCTCACTGGATTTCTTGGGCCGCTGGGCGAATACGCAGTCATGGGGGTCAAGCTCGCGGCGGAAGAGGTCAACGCGGCTGGCGGTGTGCTGGGGCGCAAAATCGAGTTGGTGATGGAGGATTCGATCAACCCGCAAACGGCGGCCACCAAGGCCACGCGTCTGATCGAGCAAGACAAGGTTGCAATGATCATTGGCGAGATTTCGTCGGCCTCGGGCCTCACAATAGGTCAAGTGGCCAACCGGATGAAAACCGTGTTCATCAACACAGGCTGCAATTCAGATGCTCTGCGCGGCGCGAACTGCAATCCGTACATGTTCCATATAGAAGGCGCCAATTCGATGTATGTGATGGCGGTCGGGCAATATCTGCTTCGCGAGAACATGGTGAAGGGCAAGAAATGGTTCTCGCTGACCGCAGATTACGCCTTTGGTCATGACCTGCTGCGCGTCGCCAAAAAATTCATGGAGGCGAACGGCGGTCAATTCGCCGCCGATGAGCTCGTGGCGACCGATGTCAATGACTTTAGCCCTTATCTCCTGAAAATCAGGCAGGCAAAACCCGATCTTGTGATCTCTAATCTCGCCGGCAATCAAATTACAAATTTTCTGAAGCAATATTCTGAGTTCGACCTCAAATATCCCGTGGCCGGTTTTGGTTTTGACACAGTCGTGGCCTGGGGCGCGGGCAAGGGTAACTTCGCCGGTATCTGGCCACTTGTGTGGCATCATCTCGTGGATACTGCAGGCACTAAAAAGTACGTCGAGGCCTTCCAGAAAAAATACGGCAAGCTGCCCGACAACCAGTCATGGGGTGATTACAATTCCCTCAAAATCGTCGCCCAGTCGATGAACGAAATAAAGTCGGCGGATCCGCAGAAACTCGCTGAGCATCTTCGCAAGGGCGCAAAATTCGATGTGATGAAGGCGCGTGAAGCGTATTTCCGCCCCTACGACAATCAGATGATCATGGAGATGTACGCGGTGCGGGCAAAAGATCCCGCCAAAATGAAGGATCAATGGGACATCTACGATGCCCTTGGTACTGTCCCCGAGCCCAACGTCGACCTGGAAACCATCGCGCCGCCGAAGGACGGTACCTGCAAGATCGGGTAGTTCAAGTGCTCCACAGTTGGCGAAACTGCGTCGCGACGACTTTTTCATAGGGCACGTCACCGTTGAGGATTCCGAGGTCACGCGCAAACTGAGTCATGCCGGCCACAGAGGATTTAGAGATCGCCGCGTCATAATAAGGCAGATCGCGGCGGATTAGCTCAATAATCAACTCAGCTTCCTCCGGCGGAAACAGCTTGCGGCCGACCTCGGCCGCGCGTGCGACATTATTTTTCAGCGCGTTTTGCGTCTTGACGATGGCGCGCACCGCGGCCGCCGCCACATCCGGCGAGTTTTCGATCAGCCGGTCGGTAGTGGCGATCGACGCCAAGGTGTAGTCAAAGCAGCCATTCGGTCCATCGCCACGCCGGACGTCGAGCACGATGTCGCCGACTCCACGGCGCACCGCCACTTCGGCGCCCATGCCGTTGGCCCAGAAGCCGTCGATCTTGCGCTCCTCCAGCGCCCTCGCTGCAGTAAGGCCGAAATTCACGCCGGCGCCCACTGCACCGGGCACCGGTGTGATCGTCACCCTGTCGCGCTCAAGGTCGATACCGGCCGCTATCAACAGGCGGCGCAATCCCATGTCCACCCAGGGCGCGGCGCCGATGCGCCGGCCCTTCACCGCGGCAATATCGCCCCGTCGTGCGGCGAAGTCACTGTGCATTACCAGGAACCAATACATGCCCTGCGCTTGGGCGCAGATTAGCTTCACGCCGTCCCACTGCGGAAAGACGGCCAACGCCGAGTGGGCGGAGCCGCCAACAAAATCAACAGCCCCGTTGCGCAACGCGGTGTAGGCTTTGTCAACCGGAAAGATCATCTCCAAGGTGACGTCAAGGCCCTGCGCGCGGAAGAAGCCGAGCTCGATCGCGGCCTCGGCCGGAAAATACGAGTTCGAAATCATGTCGGGCACGGCGAGTTTCATGGCCGCTCACGCACGCTCAAGCGTGATCGCCGCAGCGCGCTTCTGGCTCGCCAGCATTGATGTGCGCAGCAGGAATTGCCGGGCCCGCGCCGGGTCGGCCGCGATCTCGCGCAATTCGCTGAGATTGCGCTGGCGTGCTTCCGGATCGCGAGCCTCCAAGCGTTTCTTGTTTGCGATCGATTGCTCCTGCACGAATTCGACCGCGACGGCGCGGCGCTGACGGCTATAGAGATCGAGAATCTGGTCTGGCACTTCACCGCGCAGAACTTGCGCAAGCTTTTCCGACAAATTAGCAGCGTCCTGAATACCGCCGTTGAGGCCCATGCCACCGATCGGATTATTGATGTGGGCGGCGTCGCCAGCGAGCAGCACCCTGCCCTTGCGAAAGGTCTCCGCCACGCGCTGATGCGTCACGTACAGATTGCGGTGCACGATCTCGTAAGCGCGCGGCGAAGGAAAAAACGACTGAACGCGGGCCTGCACGCCTGCGTCGGTCATGATTTCGGCCTCGGATTGCTCGGCGCTGGCAGGAAAGACCGTGCGCCACAGGCCGGGCGGACCGTCGGCGGACACCTTGAAGCAATTACACCAGGCGCCCGGGTCGGCGAAATAGCTGCGATAGCAATAACCGCGCTCCGCTTCGAAATCATACGGAGTCGTCAAGACGATGAAACGCTCCGGCCAGGTGAAACCCTCGAAAGCAATACCGCACTGCTTGCGCACAATGCTACGGCCGCCATCGGCGCCGATGAGATAGCTGCCAGCATGTATCGTGGTGCCTGCCGATCCGCGCACGGCGACACTGACGGAGCTCTCCGACTGCGCCACCTCTATCACCTCGTGGCCGAACAGCACTTCGACATTCGGCAGCTTGCGCAACCGATCGAGCAGCAGCTTGGCCGTCTTGAACTGCTCGCA